>NZ_VORR01000020.1 GCF_007997085.1 Polaribacter sp. IC066 | reverse complement strand
ATCACACACTTATCAACCGATGTGCATAAACAACTGCTTTTTTTGAAATAGAATGACTAAAAATAAAAAATTGTGGATAAAATAAATCAAATTGTTAACAACCACTAAACATCCGCTGAATAGTTACTAAAACAATAAGAAAAAAGATAATTATTGAATATTATAATAAAACTTACAGATTATTTAAATAGTACATCAAGAAAATAAATTTTAATGAGCTCCTTTAGCTTTAAAGTTTTAGAACAAATGAACAGACAAAGAAAAATACAAGTACTGCACAAACGAGCCCTCTGAAAGAGCATTAAACTAAACAAAAATAAACGCAAAGAAAAAATCAAAGTAATTTTATCCTATGTATTCCAAAGTCAAATTATAAGAAAACGGCCTAGAAATAATTTTAAATGCATTAAAGCATCCAAAAGTATATAATTATTATAATTTACTGCTGCTGATTGCGCTGCTGCTCTTTTTGAGTCGCGCTTAAATTAGTATCTACGGGTTTTTGCTCCTGATTTTTAAACGGGCTTACAGAAACCTTTTTATCAGCCTTCATTTCTTTATTTTCTGAAACAAGTTTAGGTTTTAATTCTTTTTTATTTTTATTCATAGCACAGTTTTTAGCAAATATACAATTGAATTATGAATGCTAGTGGCAAATTTTTGTCAGCTTCATTGAGGTATCAAAAAAAAATAACATTTTAATATTTCGACGCATAACATATGAGTATTCAGACCAATTTAGTTTTATAGTGACGTGTAAATAAATTGAATTATTTTTTGATTAATTGCAATGAAAAATAACTAGTATAGGATCGTTACGGTAATTGTTTTTAAGAAAAGTAATCATAAAAAACAATTAATAGCAAAGAATTACTTCATAGACACATAAAAAAAGTCCACACTGTTTGTCTTTCTGCAAGAAACTCTCATAAATAATCTAAACTTAAGAGAAAAATGGAAGATTGAAACACAAGTCTTTGAGATGCTTATGGAATGACAAACTACGGGGAATTGCAATTATCAAAACAGCATAGAAACACCAAAATACTATCAATTTTAACAAAGTCTGATAAACTGGTTTAGCCCTGATTGAAACGGCATCCTTTTTTGAGGTACGAAGAAAAGATATAGTGTAAAGCAGGAAATAGCTTCAAAAAATAGTAATCAACTTACATAACAATTCTGTAAACTAACTCCAATTCTCGTATATTGCAATCATATACTAGAACTATGAATTTAAACTTAATATCTTGTGATGCCCAAAGACCCGATAAAAGAGGCATTGCTAAATGTATTGCCGAAGTTTCTGTGAACATGAGCGAATCTTTATCTAATGAACTTACAGAAATTCTTTTAGAAGGAGATGCCGTAGCTATTGAAATGGAGGATAAAAATGCAGGCTCTGGTTTAAGAGCTTTGCGTAAATTAGATGTTGATTATGAAATTATAGAATAAACCTTATCTATTAAACGTTCTATAATCGTAATAAAATCTTTTCATCGGTAAAAAAGTTACTTTTAAAACTGCCAGCTGCAAACAGATGACAGTTTTAATTTTTGAATATTATCTATAATTTTCTGTTCTTACAGGACAATCTTCATATAAATCTTTAAAAGTTTTATCGGTTTTATAGTTGTCTACTAACACTTTATAGACCAGAAAAGCTACAAACGCCTGCCCCAAAATAGCGGAATAAAAAATCCATCCGAAAGAAAAATTCATGGCAGAAGTAATCATAATAACTAACAATAATAAAGTGGTAGCACCAATATATGTATAAACTGAAATTTTCATGTTCTTTAATTTTAATGAAAGATAATCAATAAATAATAGACAAAATAAAATTTAACAGATTATAACATTTGTGCTTCTTTCTAATTCATTTCTCATTTTATCTGCATGCAATACTTTAAAAAAACGAATAAAATAGAGCGCATAAAGCAGATAAATTTTGAAGCATAGAATAAATAGTATCTTTGATAAAACCTTTTAGCATGAAAAAAACATAACTTCTATTGGTTTAAATTGCTTCGTTTTCTGTTCAAGAATTTGCTAAAAACCGAATTATTGTAAAATATAAATCAACAACTACTTTAAAGAACCTAAATTCTGTTGATAAAATTCTTTTAAAAACCAATTTAAAGAATCTAAAACGTTGCTAGCCCTTAAAAAAAACAAACAACAATCGGCACAAACAAATAACGTGCTGTTATTTACCTTTAAAAAAGATATACATATGCTTAAAACCATTAGCGATTTAAAACAAACTGGGCTTTTTAAGTACGTTAAACCAGATTATATAGGTTTTGATGGTGGTAAAAAAGGAAAAAAAAATCAGAATCCATCCCAACAGACCCCCTTTATTATAGACAATGGATTCTTATGAACAACGGAAAACTCTCACTTTCTATCGCAACAAAAGGCGCCGATATTTCTATGGATTTGGCTTGGGATATAACTGCAGGAAATCCGAATATAATATTAGTTGTATAAGATTCAGGAATTAGAGGAAATCACCCTGAAGTTTCTTTCAGAACTTGGCAAAACTCTGCAGAAATCACAAACGGAATTGATACAGATAACAACAATTATATTGATGATGTAAACGGCTGGGATTTTGTTAATAATGATCATGACCCAACCGATGATCATGGCCATGCACAAATGTTTCTGGGATTGCGATGGCAAAAAGAAATAACTCGATTGGATACGCTGGTGCTGACTAGAAATATAAGTTAATGCCTTTAAAAATTCTTATTTAGATTTAATTGAATTAAAAACGGGTGTTTACACGTTAAAAATTAGAAAATAAAACGCTTATATTACAAAAAAAAAAATAAAAACATAAATGAATACAGCCAAAGAATACTTTGATGAATACGCCACAAGTCATCAAAATAAAACGAACCAAGCCATTCATTATATTTGTGTGCCTGCAATTTTCTTTAGTGTTATCGGTTTGTTAATGACAATACCTGCCTTTTTTATAGAAAATATAGTTAGCTTTGAAAATCCTTTAATAGAAAACTGGGCGGCCTTTGTTGCCATTATTGTTTCGTTTTTTTATCTTAAATTGGGGTTTTGGTATTTTGTTGAAATGCTCTTTGTGATGCTACTTTGTATTGTCGGCAACTTTTGGTTGGGCAATCATATAAACTTGCTATATGGCTCTATTGCAATTTTTGCATTGGGGTGGATTGGTCAATTTTATGGACATAAAGTAGAAGGTGCAAAACCATCCTTTTTAAAGGATTTAGAATTTTTGTTGATTGGACCACTTTGGGTGATTCAGAAATTAGGAAAGAAAAAATAACAGATGAAAGCAGCAATAAACTTTGAAGATTTTTTAAAAGTTGATATTCGAATAGGAACTATTATTGAAGTAAATGATTTTCCGAAAGCCAGAAAACCTGCTTACCAAATAAAAATTGATTTTGGTGCTTTGGGTATTAAAAAATCGAGCGCACAAATAACAGATTTGTACACTAAAGAAGAATTAGTAAACAAACAAATTTCTGCAGTTGTTAATTTTAAACCAAGACAAATTGCCAACTTTATGAGCGAATGTCTGGTGATCGGAGTTTATAACACCAATGGAAATGTTGTTTTATTGCAAGCTACAAAAGAGATTAAAAACGGGGAACAAGTTTCTTAAGTTCTATAATTTTATGGCTTAATCCTTGATCTAATTTTTGTTCAAAAAACACTATGAAAAAAATCACGTTGTTTACACTGCTGTTCTTTAGTCTTGCTATTTTTTCTCAATCTAAAGAATTTGTTTTAATTGATGCTATATCTAAAGAACCTATTGATTTAGCTCAAATTTCTTATCCTGAATTAGAGATTGGGAGTATCTCTAACAAAGACGGTAGCATACGAATTCCGTTAAGAGAGAATGACATTTTTATTTCTCATATCAATTATAATGAAAAAACACTTTCTTATAAAGTTTTTAGTAAAAAAGACACGTTGTTTTTAAGCCCAAAAGAGAACCAATTAGATGAAATTGTAATCTCTAACGTAGATTTGAAAGCTAAAATTTCTGATATTTTAAAAAACACGTATCTAGAAAAATATTCAACCAAAAAAGCCATCAATAAAAGTACTTATAAAGAAGTTTTTAGAGTGAATGATTCGTTGAATAGATTATTTCAAGTGCAATTAGATTGGTGGAGTAAAGACGGCCTATTTAGAGGAAACAAACCAATAGACAAGCAAAATAAGATTGTTGTAGAATCTGTTGATTATTCAAAAATCAAAAAAATAGAGTCTGATTTTATAAGCGCCAATGGGGCTTTTGTTCCTAATGAAAATCTTTTTCCGTTTTTTCATCTCAATTTTTTGTTATCAATCTTCAACCAATATTCATCTGATGTTGTAGTGAAATCTATAGACAAACAAAAAAAATCAATTCATATCTATTTTGATGCTACTTATGCATCAACAGAAAAAATAATGTATCATCATAAAAATAGTTTACTTGTTTTTGATACAGACTATAGTGCAATTAGTTATGTGAAATTTAATATGCTATATGTTTCCGATTTTGAAAATGCAATTTCAAGAATTGATAAAATACCACATCAAAAGAAAACAACAAAACATAGTGTAGAGTTATCTTTCAAAAAACTAAAGAACAACAAATTAAGACTTAATTATTTTATATCTGAAATGGAAGGAGTTATTAAAGCTAAAAACTTTACCGATACCATTTCTTCAAAACAAAGTTTATTTATTTCAGAAAGTATTTTAGGCAAAAAAATAAGGAGAGGTAATATCGATTTTTATAAACCTTTTCATGAAAATTTGCCACCTGACTTAAAAACAAGCAACATTAAAATTTTATTGACTAAAGAAGAAAAAGAGTTTTTGAATATTCGCTAAACTTAATTAGAGATTGCCGCATCAAGCAAAAAATCTTGATTTGCAAAGACGCCGTTTTTGCTTTAATTCTTCGGATTATTTAAAATTACCAAAGCACCAATTACACCGGGAATCCAGCCACAAAGTGTGAGTAAAAAAATAATAAAGAAAGACCCACAACCTTTATCTATCACAGATAACGGCGGAAAAATAATAGCAAAGAATACTCTAAAAAAGCTCATTTATAAAATAGTTAGTTATAATTAAGACGTTTGCATCGCTATTTTGTTACAGAAAAAATGCCACAAATTCACGAATTAAAAATTAATAAATTTGTGGAAAAATAGTTTATAAAGGTTTCTATGCCTTTAGAGTTTAGAACTTCTCGATACAATTTTGATGAAAAATCAAAATCACTCGAAGTAAGATTGTGTAAATATTGTAAAAGACCTAACGGGTTTTAAAAACCTGTCAGGTCTTACTTATTTCTCATCTTTTTTTGATCTTACAATTGGTTCAAAAAACTTTAAAGTTTTAAGAATTTCTCTATATGTAAACTTAATTTGTTTCAGTACAATTTTGATGAAAAACAAAAGTCACTCAAAATGACATTGTGTTGCTACTTACAATTGTTAATTGAATGTATAAACTGCCAACGCAAGACTGAAAAACTGCCTATTGAGAGCGCTACATTTGATCGCCAAAGAAAATAGCATTCATCAGCAATTTATTTGTTCCGAACCAAAAAGCTCTAAAATTTGTATTATCAGTAAAAACAATCACTTTACCACTGCCTAATCTTTGTACTTTAAAAGGCACTGTATTCTTAATCACTTTTGCGTTTTCTTTAGAAATATAGCCACTTAATAAAGGATCTGAAGTATACTGAATAGGATTGTTATAACTGCGCTTGTCTGCTTTTATAAACATGGTAGAATTTCTAAATAACGCTAGTTTATCATTCTTATACCCAAAATTAATAGGATGAGACCTATCTACTTTTGCTTCAAAAATGGCACCTCCAATAACTTGTGCACCAGATTTTAAAGAACGGTTTTCAAAAGAAACATCTTTAATGGTATCTGATTTAGGGGTTTCAAAATCGAGACTAATCATTTTATTACTATCTAACCATTTCGCTGTGTTTTTGTATCCAATGATAATTCCGCCATTTTGTACCCAGGTTTTTAATTTTTCAATAGCTACTTTTTCTATGCTGCTACTCGGAATAACAATATGCGTATACTTCGCAATATCCATTCTAGAAAAATTACGCGTATCTAAACGACTAATTGCCATATCAAAACGTTGGTCTAACAAATGCCAAATTTCTCCAGAATCGTTTCCTGCAATTCCATCGCCCACTAACATAGCAACTTTTGGTTTTGTAATATTTCTAAAATTATTAGAACCTAAATCAACTCCGTCATTTAAACCTGTATTTACTCCGTTTATTAGCACGTGACTTTCTGTTGCAATTTCATTTAAAAATTGATACAGCTCGGTTTCGTTCAATTTTTGATTTTGAAGAGGGATAAAAACAGTTCCGTAATCATAAGAAATTCCGCCATTTTTAAAGTTCTTCATCGATACTTTAGCACGCAAACCTTTTTGTAAAATAGCATTTAAAGCTTTTGGGGTATAAAACTCATTCCAAGGCATTAAATACCCATAATCACTTTTAAAAGAAACACTACCCGCATTCATTTTTAAATCGGTAATTTCATTGCCAGCTTTAGCAAGCGACACATTTTCGGCATAATCTACACCAAAAGCATGATTAAAAGTCCATGCAGAAACATCATAAAACAGGCTATCTTTAAACGTTTTACGAACATCAAACATTGCTTTTACCAAACGTTGATTTTTCTGATTCATCGGCACTACATAACTGTATCCTTTTTTAAAAGTTTTGCCATTTTCTGTAAAATCAGCTTTTACTTCGTGTATTTTGATATGTTGTTTTTTCATTACTTCTGCCAAATGAAAACTTTTAGCAGCATCTTTTTCATCACCAAAAACAATGGCTTTATTGCTGCCTGTACTTCTAGATTCTTTATAAAAATCTTGCTGATATTGTAAGATTTTTACGCGCATTTTTCTAGCTGCTTCTAAAGTTGACAGCGCTGCCGTAAACTGATTTCTAATCGTAAATGGAAAGGTTAATATTCCGTTTACAGTTTCTTGTGCATGCCCTCTAGAACTTGCTTGTTCAAATAAAATACCAATACTTCCGTTAATGTCTGGAAATGTTGACCCTTTTCCGTAGTAAAAGTCATCAAAACTTTCTTCAGAATAATATAATGACCCAATTTTATCTAATGCTTTTGCATGGTAAGTTCCAATTTCTCTCGTTAAATCTTGATTCATTTGTGGCGTTAACGGGTTTGTTCTACTCGGAATTCCAGGTTGAAAAAAGAAACTAGAATTGCTTCCCATTTCATGATGATCCGTTAAAATATTAGGCAACCATTTATGAAAACTTGCAATTCTTGCGGTACTTTCTGGTAACTGAACTGGCAGCCAATCTCTGTTCATATCAAACTGATAATGATTGGTTCTGCCTCTTGGCCAAATTTCTGAATATTCTCTGTCATTAGGATCTGGATTGATATTTTTGCTTTTGTTGGTATTTGCCCAATATGCAAAACGTTGCAATCCGTCGGGATTAAAAGAAGGATCGAACAAAATAACCGTATTTTTTAATAAATCGTCAATTTCACTTCCTTGTGCTGCGGCCAAATAATACGCCACTGCTAAAGCGGCATTAGAGCCACTAGGTTCATTACCATGAATAGAAAAACCTTGATACACTACAATAGGGTTTTTAGAAACATCTAGTGAAGTATCATTCGTTCCGTCAATATGAATTTTTCTAATACTTTCTAAATTTTGATGGTTTTCTGGTGAAGAAATCGTTAGTAAAAGTAGCGGTCTGTCTTCATACGTTTTTCCTCTATTTTCAATCGAAATTCTATCCGAAGATTTTGCCAACACCTTCATATACTGCACTAATTTATCATGAGTAATATGCCACTCGCCTACTTCATGGCCAATAACAGATTGAGGTGTGGGTATGTTTTTATTATACGTAACATCTGTTGGTAAATAATAAGACAAATCTACTTTTTGAGCCGAAATAGAAAAAGAGACGAGACAAAAGAATACTACTATTTTTTTCATGTTTGTGTGTTTTTTGTAAAACAAATATAGGAATTCAGTAACAACATGTTTTATACTTTAACATAGATTTAAATAAGCGCTGTGTATCTGCTAAAAAAAAGTTAAAAATAGGTTTCTAAGTCAGATTGGTTTGGCTTTAACCTCATAAAAAATTATTTTTGCACTTTTGTAAATCGGAAAAAATTTTGATTGAAAGAAAGGATTTTTTTTTACACGAACTTATCTTCGAAAAAAAGCAGTGCCCTTTGAAGAATTTCGAAGCACTATATGTGATGAAAGCGAAAAACATCATACATATAATCAACCACTAAATACATAAACGAAACCACTATGGACTAAAAATCCATGGGTTTAAAATCGGGATGAAAATTCTGATTATGCGATTACGCGCGCTAAAGTTAAAGATAGAAAATCTGTGTTTCGATTTTATTTTTCCTTAACAAAACATAAAAAAAAGTAGAAGCTAAAGCTGTATGCATGAAAGCAGATCGTTTTAGTTTCATTTAACACCAGTAAAAAACTAATGAAATATTTAAAAATATTTTATTCAAAAACAACTAAAATCGTCATGCTTTTCGGCATTTTAATGATTTTTACTACCTGCGAAAATATATTTAATTTTAGCGCTTATATGGCAAACGTTAAAGAAGAGGATAAAAATACTACTGCTAAAAATTTACAATTGATAGAAGATCTCCAATCAGAATCTAAAGATTTCAAGTTTGCTTTTGTGACGGACACTCATTTTTTTTACGATAATTTAAAGACTGTTCTCGATGATATTAACAAAAAAGAAGACGTTTTATTCGTGATCTTTGGCGGAGATTATTCAGCGCAAGGATTGCTAAAAGAGTACGAGATTTTTTATGATATTTTAAAAACCCTTAAAAAACCTTTTGTAACTGTTATCGGCAATCATGATTATAATTCTAATGGAGGCATTATTTATAAAGAAATGTTTGGTGCTTTTAACTACTCTTTTAAATTTAACGACAACAAATTTGTTCTTTTTGATAATGTTGTTTGGGAAAGTAATAAAATCCCAGATTTTGATTGGTTGTCTTCAGAATTAAGCAATAATGCACTGTTTAGTCAAGTATTTGTAATTGCACATATTCCGCCTTCTGACAATCAATTTACCGATGCAATGGAACAAAATTATACTTCTTTAATGTCAGAAAATAATGTTCCGTTGTCTATTCATGGTCATACACACGGCTATTCTTATGAAAAGCCTTACGGAGACGGTGTAAATTACTTAACCGTTCCTTCTCTTAAAAAACCCAAATACTGTATTATACATGTAAAAGATAATTCTTTTGAGATTGAGCTAATAAAACTATAAATTAAATGAACATAAAAAACATATGTATAGCAGTGTTTACATGCTCTTTTTTTGTAAACACATTTGCACAAGATTCTACTTTTGTAAAAAGCAAGCTAAAAACAAAAACCAAAGCAAAAGAAAAAGCTTGGTACATTCCAGATTATGCAAAAATGCAGTTTGCAGGCAATCTAGGACTTCTTTCTGTAGGAGCGGGTTACGAGGTTGCTCAGAACGTTTTGTATTCAGAATTATTATATGGGTTTGTACCAAAATCAGTTTCAAATGCAGAAAATATTCACTTAATTAGCATTAAAAATACATTTCCGATTTTCACCAAACAAATTGGCGATTTCACACTCTCGCCAATCGCTGGTTTTACAACAAGTGTAGAAACAGGTAATAACTCATTTCTTATACTTCCTGATAAATATCCAAAAGGCTATTATCTTCCAAGCGCTATTCATTTTACGTTATTTGCAGGAGTTCAAGTTCACAAAAAATTTAAAAATCAGAATATCTTTAAAGGAGCTGATTTTTATGTAGAAGTTGGCACGGTAGAAACTTATTTGTTTTTTGCACTCACATCTAAAGAGGTTCCTTTTAAGGATGTATTTAGTTCGGCAATTGGTGTAAATTTCTATTTTTAAGTTGGTGTTTTTCTAACAAAAAAATAAAACATGGATTTAACAAACTTCTAATTCTTACAGAACTTATGGAGGAATTCGGTAATCGCCTCCCTCCTTTTTGTTAACTTTAAAATTCGTACAACACCAAATAAAAACCACAAAAAAAATTAGAAACTATAATTAATCGGTTTATGAATCATCATGCCACTTTAATGGATACCGATAATTCAAAAGCAATCAGCAAAAAGCGCGAAGATTTTAGCAAGCTAACAAACCAAAAAATAATAATTTTTGCTGCTATATACTACAATATCACTTTGGCACCTAAAATTGTGGTTATAACACAAAATCAAAATTATAAGAAAGAATTGCTCAACATGCCTAAAATTCATTTAAAAGTTTTGTTCTTTTTTCAAGAAGTCAAAGAATGGTACTTATAAAAACATCCACCTCATGCACCTTTAATAAAGAAGTTTATGAATACCAAAATTCAAGGTCCTAATTAAACTCTTAAAAATAAGTAGAGAAAACTTCATTTAAAAAGTTTAAAAATACTTGCTAGTTTTAGTTATTCTCGAAAAACCAACAGGATTTTAAACGCTGTTTTATAGAATCAATAAAAATAGTCAAAGAAGTTTTTTAGAACAAAATAATGAGTTTATTATTCAGATATTTGTAGAGAAATTACGTTTTACACTTTTTGATGATGGATACTGCAATTTTAAAAAATTTAAACAACTCACTTTCAGGTGATGTTCTTTTCGATAATTTACACAAAACATTGTATGCAACAGATGCCTCTGTGTATCGTAAAATTCCTTTGGCTGTTGCTTTTCCAAAAGATGCAAAAGACATTAAAACTTTAATTGCATTTGCAACTAAAAACAACATTACTTTAATCCCGAGAACGGCAGGAACTTCTTTGGCAGGGCAATGTGTTGGAGACGGAATTGTAGTAGACGTTGCTAAACATTTTACGAGTATTCTTTCTTTTGATGAACAAGCAAAAACCATCACCCTAGAACCCGGAATTGTTAGAGATTCTTTAAATGTTTTTCTAAAACCTTTTGGTTTGTTCTTTGGCCCCAATACCTCAACTTCTAACCGATGTATGATGGGCGGCATGGTTGGCAATAATTCCTCGGGAAGTACTTCTATAAAATACGGCGTTACACGCGATAAAGTTTTAGAAATTGATGCTATTTTAAGTGATGGAACTACCGCGATTTTTAAAGAAATTACTTCGGATGAATTCATCAATAAAACAAAAGAAAAATCCCTAGAAGGAAAAATATACCAATCGATTTACGCTGAACTTTCTTCAGAAGAAAATCAACAAGAAATAAAAAAAGAATTTCCGAAACCAGAAATTCATAGAAGAAATACAGGATATGCGGTTGATGAGTTTTTAACTTCTAATTTATTTGGCGGAACAGAACCCACTATAAATGTAGCAAAATTCTTGTCTGGAAGTGAAGGAACTTTGGCTTTTTCTACCTCAATTACGCTGCAATTAGACATTTTACCACCCGCAAAAAGTATTATGGTCTGTTCTCATTTTAAAAGTATAAATGAGAGTTTAATTGCCACTGTAACTGCTATGAAACACAATTTGTACAATTGCGAATTGATGGATAAAACCATTTTAGATTGCACAAAAAACAATCGCGAACTTGCAAAAAATCGCTTTTTTCTTCAGGGAGATCCTGAAGCGGTTTTAATGTTAGAAGTTTCTGCAAATACCATTGAAGAAACAGAAATTTTAGCAGACAACTTAATTGCTGCTTTAACGAAAAATAACTTCGGATACCATCACCCGAAAGTATATGGAGATGATATTGCAAAAGTCCATTATTTAAGAAAAGCAGGTTTGGGCGCTTTAGGAAATATGATTGGCGATAGAAAAGCGGTTGCCTGTATTGAAGATACTGCCGTAGCCTTAGAAGATTTGCCAAATTATATTGTAGAATTCACTAAAATAATGGATAAATACCAGCAAAACGCTGTATACTACGCCCATGCAGGCGCTGGGGAATTGCATTTACGTCCGATTTTGAACTTAAAGAAAAAGGAAGATGTTGTACTGTTTAGAAAAATCACCACGGAAACTGCTGAATTAGTCAAAAAATATAAAGGTTCTTTTAGTGGCGAACATGGAGACGGCATTGTGCGTGCAGAATTTATTCCGTTGATGATTGGTGAGCAAAATTATCAACTCTTAAGACGTATTAAAAAAGCATTTGATCCCAACAATGTTTTTAACCAAGGAAAAATTACGGATGCTTTTTCGATGGATAAAAACCTTCGGTATGAAGTTGACAGAAAAGAACCAGCAATTAAAACAATTCAAGATTTTTCTGATAGTGAAGGAATTCTAAAATTAGCCGAAAAATGCAACGGTTCTGGAGATTGCAGGAAACCGGTAGAAGCTGGCGGAACCATGTGCCCAAGTTACAGAGCTACAAAAAACGAGAAAGATACCACAAGAGCGCGAGCAAATACTTTACGAGAGTTTTTAACCAATTCAGACGAAACGAATAAATTTAATCACGAAGAATTAAAAGATGTTTTTGATTTGTGTTTAAGCTGCAAAGCCTGTGCTTCTGAATGCCCAAGTAATGTAGATATTGCCACGATGAAAGCCGAATTTTTATATCAATATCAAGAAACAAATGGCTATTCCTTAAGAAACCATTTGTTTGCCAATAATGTAAAATACAACAAACTAGGAAGTATCGCGCCAGCAATTACAAATTTAGTGTTAAGTACTTCTTTAGCAAAAGCTTTTATGGGAATTGCGCAAGAAAGAAAAGTACCCAAGTTAGCGCCAAAAACTTTAAAAAGCTGGTATCAAAAACAACCAAAATCCAAAAACACCAAAACAGTTTATCTATTTTGTGATGAATTTACCAACTTTTATGATGTAGAAATCGGTAAAGACGCTTTTTATCTATTAGAAAAATTAGGCTATAATTTACAAATCATCAATCATGAAGAATCTGGAAGAAGTTTTATTTCTAAAGGATTTTTGAAAGAAGCAAAAGCAGTTTGTAATTTAAACGTCGAAATTTTTAAAGATGTAATTACCAAAGAATCTCCTTTAATTGGTGTGGAACCCTCTGCAATTTTAACCTTTAAAGACGAATATATTCGGTTGGCAGACGATAAAAAATCCGCAGAAAAAATTGCAGAAAACGTATTTACTTTTGAAGAGTTTTTAGCAAAAGAGTTAGAGAACAATAATATTAATATTGATCATTTCACATTAGAAAAAAAGGAGATTAAAATTCATGGACACTGTCACCAAAAAGCATTATCAGGAACACATTCAAGTTTTCAAGTTTTAAACATTCCTAAAAATTATTCGGTAACATTGATCAGTTCAGGGTGTTGCGGAATGGCAGGTTCTTTTGGGTATGAAAAAGAGCATTATAAAGTAAGTATGCAAGTTGGCGAAGACACCTTATTTCCGAAAGTAAGAAATTATAGTGCAGAAACAGAAATTGCTGCAGCTGGCACAAGTTGTAGGCATCAAATTTTTGATGGCACAAAACGAATTGCAAAACACCCAATAACGATCTTAAAAGAGGCCTTATTGTAAGTTTTTAGATTTAAATGTTTAGTTTTCGGTTGTTAATTTTTAACATGTAATTATTTAGCCAAAGGATACTAATTACAATCTTCTCGATACAAATTTTTTCGTTCCTCAAAAATTCACTCGAAGTGACACTATGTTCTTAATTTCACAAATTGTCACATCGAGTGAATTTTTTTTTTAAGAATTTTGTATCGAGCTATTTTTGTACCTCAAAAATTCACTTGAAGTGGCACTATGTTTTTACTTTTGCGCATTGTCACATCGAGTGAAATTCTTCTTTTTAAGAATTTTGTATCGAGATGCTTTCAACTCAATAGTTACCTTTAAATCTTTTAATCGATTGTTTTTGTACCTCAAAAATTCACTTGAAGTGGCACTACGTTTTTACTTTTGCGCATTGTCACATCGATTGAAATTCTTCTTTTTAAGAATTTTGTATCGAGCTATTTTTGTACCTCAAAAATTCACTTGAAGTGGCACTATGTTTTTACTTTTGCGCATTGTCACATCGAGTGAAATTCTTCTTTTTAAGAATTTTGTATCGAGATGCTTTCAACTCAATAGTTACCTTTAAATCTTTTAATCGATTGTTTTTGTACTTCAAAAATTCACTTGAAGTGGCACTATGTTTTTACTTTTGCGCATTGTCACATCGAGTGAAATTCTTCTTTTTAAGAATTTTGTATCGAGATGCTTTGAATTAAATAGTTACCTTTAAATTATTTAATATTTTAATCGATTGTTTTTGTTCCTCAAAAATCACTCGAATTTTCATTATGTTCTTAATTTCACAAATTGTCACATCGAGTGAAATTCTTTTTTTTTAGAATGTTGTATCGAGCTATTTTTTAACTCAATAATTCCCTTTAAATTATTTCATCTTTTCATCGATTGTTTTTGTACATTTAAAGTCTAATCAACCAATTTTGCCAAAACAATCAAAAGTAACAACGATGTTTGCCCTCATTATTGCAGGGGAAGCAATTTTCTTATTGCCATTTATTTTAATGCGGGTTTTTAAACCAATTATTAGAGAAGCCTTTGTTATTTCTGATGCTCAAATAGGAGAAGCACAAGCGTTGTATGGCATTACAGCGGTAATTTCCTATTTCTTTGGTGGTTTTATTGCTGATAAGTGGGAACCTAAAAAACTCTTATCACTTTCTTTATTTTTAACCGCTATTGGTGGCTTTTGGATGACGATGATTCCGTCGATATTTACCCTTAAAATCTTATACGCCTTTTGGGGAGTTTCTACTATTTTATTATTTTGGGCTTCTTTGATAAAAGCAACAAGGCAATGGGGAAATAAACACAATCAAGGGTTGTCTTTTGGTTTGTTAGATGGCGGAAGAGGTTTTTTCGCCGCTGCTATCGCACTGTTCGGAGCCTCAATTTTAACCTATTTTTTTCCAGAGAAAGGCATCGAAATTACCTTTGAAAATAAAATTGAAACCTTGCAATATATTATCGGAACCATCACCTGCATTGTATTTTTAGTCGCCTTGTTGGTTTGGAAAGTTCTACCGAAAGAAGAACATAAATTTGAAACTGAAAAAGAGTTTCAATTCAATTTTAAAAAAGCGTTTTCTTTAATGAAACAGCGAAAAGTAATTTTCCATTCCGTTATTATTTTTTGTGCCTATTGTTCTTATAAACTAACAGGCGTTTACGGAACTTATGCGAAAGATGTTTGGAATTATTCTTTAGAAGAAGCAACTTATTTTGCCGTTTTTATTCAGTTTTTAAGACCAATTGCTGCTATTTCTATCGGTTGGATTGCAGATAAATTTATTCCATCAAAAATGATTCTACCAAGTTTTACGATCTTGATACTTGGATCTGCGATATTAGGATTCGGATTTTTTAACCAGCAAGCCATCTATTTGTCCTTTATAGTTTTTATCTTTATCGCTTTAGGAACTTATTCTTTAAGAGGCTTGTATTTTGCCATTATTGAAGAAACAAAAACCCCTATTCAAATGACAGGAACTTTAGTCGGCATTATTTCTGTTGTTGGCTTTACACCAGATATTTTCATGTCCTTATTTATAGGATATATGTTAGGCGAAAATCCGACACTAATAGCATATCAACAATTATTTACAACATTTACAATCATTCCTATTATTGGTTTATTAGCAACTTTAGGATTTAGAAAAACGATACAAAAATTATGAGTAAAAAAAGCAATTATGTAGCAGCTGAAAATCGCTATGAGAAAATGAATTACAGAAGAACAGGAAATAGCGGTTTATTATTACCCGAACTTTCTTTAGGTTTATGGCATAATTTTGGAGATCAAGACAATTTTAAAAACGCGAGAAACTTATTAAAATGTGCTTTCGATCAGGGGATTACCCATTTTGATTTGGCAAACAATTATGGACCTTCACCAGGTTCTGCCGAAAGAAATTTTGGAAAAATATTAAAGAAAGATTTCAGTGCTTATAGAGATGAGCTGATTATTTCTACAAAAGCGGGGTACGGAATGTGGCCAGGACCTTATGGAGATTTAGGCTCTAAAAAGTTTTTAGTAGCAAGTTTAGATCAAAGTTTACAAAGAATGGGACTGGATTATGTGGATATTTTTTATCATCACAGACCCGATTATGATACGCCTTTAGAAGAAACTATGGGCACGTTAGATTTAATGGTACGCCAAGGAAAAGCCTTGTATGTTGGTCTTTCTAATTATCAACCAAAAGAAGCAGAAAGAGCATTTAAAATCTTGAACGATCTCGGAACGCCTTGTTTAATTCATCAACCAAATTATAACCTTTTTAATCGATGGATTGAAGATGGATTGTTAGAACTTTTAGGAAACTCAAAAATTGGAGCAATCTGTTTTTCTCCTTTAGCACAAGGAATGTTAACCGATAAATACATCAACGGTTTACCGGAAGATTCAAGAGCAGTAAAAGATAGTCCGTTTTTAAATAGTAACCAAGTTTTAGAAATGCTGCCAAAAATTAAAGGCTTGAATGAAATTGCAAAAAGCAGGAATCAGAGTTTAGCGCAAATGGCAATTTCCTGGATTTTAAAAGACGATAGAATTACCTCTGTGCTGATTGGTGCTAGTAAAACTGAACAAATTATAGATAGTGTAAAAGCGATTGAAAATACTGTTTTTTCTGATGAAGAACTAGCAAATATTAATGCCATTTTAAAATAGAAAATTAGAAATAGAAAGCGCAGGGCACATGCTAAAAACGTTGTGTTATAAAAGACACGAAACACATCCTTTTTGCAGTGCGCTGCATTTTATGAGCACGTAAGCACTAATATCTTAAACAAATAAAGAGCAAATAGTAGCCATTAAAATGCCTATAATATAACGCTAAAATTCCATACATAAAAAAAGTGCTCTCCTATTTAGCAGATGATGTATTAATAACCACCGGAGATGGAGCTTTGTTAACTAGAAAAAAAATACTTGCCTTTAATATTTTAGGGCAGAAAAAGTAAGAATTATTTAAGCCGCTAGGCAAAAGATATTATACTTGGTAAAAAAGTGATGTGGCTTAAGAGAACGGAGTTTGGAACGCATACCATCCTAAAAAAGGTAATATTTCTCTTACTCATGAGAATTATGTCGCTATGTACACAAAAAAGTTTTGGTGTTTAAAAAATAAAATCTCAACTTTTTGTAATCCTTGGTTCTCCATAAGGACTAAATTCAGCTAAAAAACGCTTATTTTATATTCATCTTACTCTTTACAAAACAGTTTATTGGCTAAACAACTAACGATACTTTTATAAGCGCTGTAACTAATTTAAATACTCAAAATACATTCATCAAAAAGCATGTTAGATAAAAAACATATCAAAAAACCAACAGATAAAAAGATCATATTTTCTTAAAAAATAGAAATTAATTGGTAAAAAACTTTCAGAAAAACAAATAATATCAAAAACATTTCGCTGTTACTAGCCGATTGTTTTTATTTTCAAAGCATTAGAAATTATGGCTAGAAAAAAAACAATACACAGAAAAAGAAGTAATTGAAAAAGCAATGCAATTGTTTTTGGAGAAATGGCTACGAAATCACTTCTATGCAAATGTTAGAAAAGAGAATGGGGGATTAATAAATTCTCTATCTTTGCAAGCTTCGGGAGCAAGCAAGGCCTTTTATAGAAAGTTTAAAAGCTTACAAAGAAAGAATAAGAGAAATATTCGAGAAATTTAAGAACGCATGCAATGGTGTTGAAGATATCAAAAAAATTTTCTATGATTCAGTTCAAATTTGCTACAAAGAAGGCAACCAAAAAGGATGTTTGATAACAAATAGCTACAATGAATTCTCTAAAAATAATCATGATTTGATTCATCCTCAAATACAAGAATTTATAGATACCTTAAAAGAAATTTTCATTGAAAAATTAAACATGGATCCCAACAAAAGCGAAGAAGCTGTTTTAAAACAGGCCAGTTTTTTATTGATAGCTAAACATGGTTTGGCCGCAGCAACAAGAGTTAACAAAAAAAAAATAGATAAATGACTATATTGAAATGACATTTTATAGCAGTTAGTTTTTTTTTACCCTAAAACTAAACGATTGTTTAGTTACTTAAAGTTAATTTTAGAAAGCAATAAATTCTTGTTGAACTTTGTACATTATATCCAATTTCAATACGTACATTCTGGTATATTTTTTCACCACGCTAATGAAAGCATAAAATACAACTTAAACGAGCTCTTAAATGAATTTAACGAAAATAAAAAGCAATGATAGCAGGTTCAATAACATCTTTGAAAACATTTAATAGTGCTGCTGTGTTTATATCGTTTTTTTAAAAGTGCAATCATATCAACCTTTTCATAAAAGCCCAACAGTAAATCTGCTCCCTCAAAATTTCGATTATCATAAATTACTTCTATAAAAATCTCTAAAAGTTACCGCCAAAATTCTTTCCTATAAACACTAGAATTTCTGATAGCTTCAAAAAAATCCTTTATCCTTAAAACCACCTCAATGATAATTTAAATAAACAGCCTTGCGGCGAAGCCTTCGAAATATTAAAAAAAATTCCCCCTTTAATATTTCGAGGCATAGCATCGGGGATATTAAACCCAAGATCCCGCTAAATACTGAAACAAGCCTACCTAACGGACAAGAAGGTTCAGCCCATAAAGTGCGATTAGCCTCACCGCTAGACAGAAAATTTCTACTTACAATTTTGAATTCATAACTGCTCCAGTTTTCAAAATTGATTTTTACTAAATAAGCATAATAAAAACAAATAAACCTCTAAAAAACTGTTTTTATAAAGGATTATTTTATTGAATTTTAGTAGATTATTTAACATTAAAAAAGATTTTTACTGTTCATTTTTAAGATAAAACCGCTAACTTTGTTTAACTATATATCAAAATTGATAAACAGTTTTAAGTTAGTGTATTCAACAAAGAATGAGCAAATTTTATTGTAGTTATGAAAAAAAATCTTGATAAATTAGATAGAGGCCTTATAAAAATTATGCGGAGCACGAGCCTACCTGCCATCCGCTTATCTTTTGGTGTTATATTTATTTGGTTCGGAATATTAAAACCATTAGGCCTTTCGGCAGCAGAAGGTTTGCTAAAAGCAACCGTAATTTGGTTGCCTTTTGGTTCTGCAGATACTTGGTTAATAGTTATTGGGCTTTGGGAAGTTGTTATTGGTATTTTCTTTTTCTTTGAAAAAACAACTAGAATAGCCATCATACTTTTATTTTTGCAAATGTTAGGAACTTTTATGCCTTTAGTTTTGCTGACCGAAGTAACTTTTCAAGCTAATAATTTTCTTCTTCCTACGCTAGAAGGGCAATATATCATTAAAAATTTGATGATTATTTCAGCAGCGTTGGTTCTTGGTGGCGAAATTAAAAGAAAAAATGGATAAGAAATAAAGCTATAAAGTTAGGGATCGTTCATTGTAAATACGTATAGCAAAAAACCTAATTTAGCTTTATGTTTGGCAAAAATATTTGTATTTCTTTAGAGAGAATCCTTAAAAAAAAACCATACAAGCATCTAAAAAGAACATCTCTTTTACTATTTAAAAACAAAGCATTTCAGTTGTAAAAATAAACACCGCTTACTCCTAAAACAAGTTTAGTACTAAGCGGTGTTTGTTTTATATACAATTTTGAATTTTAAGCTTCGCTATTTTTCAAAACTGAATTATCTTTTTAAACAATACAATTCAATAAAACTCCCTACTCAAAACCAATCTCATCAATTATATCTGATGATGGATTTTTTTGTTCTTTAATATCAAAAAACACAAAAACAGTAACGATTGTAGAAAGAATGTATAAAATGAACTTTACGAAATAAGAAAAAGCTATTAACGTAAGATAAATTGGATCTGTAAAAGCATTTAACAACTCTGTAGTATCTTGATCTTTTAAAATTGTAGTGATATCAGCCGTTTGATAAAAAGCTGCAGGTATGTCTGCAACATAAGAAATAGCGAGAATAATCAGTTGTACTACAATTAAAATACCAAAAGTTTCCCACCAATGTTCTTTTATAAAACTAAAAGAATCACTAATAGATTCGAGAACCCCTTTATTCTGAAAAATAACCAAACAAAAAGATACGGAGAGTACAACCCAAAAATAGATTCCGGGAAGAAAACAAAATATAGACCCCACCAATATGATAAGACTAACTAGAAAAAACAACCCAACATAAGGCCAAAATTTTACTTTGGTTGCGTCTTGTATTTCTTGATAATTTACGAGCCCTTTATGATCTATATACGATTTTATATAAGATAGTGTTGCAATGGTTATTAACGCATACGCAACTAAATAAGAAAGCAACAATGCAGAAGTTGGAATTACTAAATCTGAAAAATTTAAATTTAAGGAATCATAATTCGAAGCTTCCGAAATATCACCTATAAAGGACACCGAAGACATGGTGTAATACACCACGGCGCAAATAGCAATTAAAATAGGTATAATTGATATTTTTAAAATAGTGGCAAAAAATGGTTTCCATTCTGTGTTCAGAAACTTAAAAGTATCAGAAAGCATGGTACCTAAATCTCTTTGTTTTTTAAAATTTATAAAATTTTGGTCGTTCATTCTTCTTTTTTAATCCTAGATATTTATGTTAGAAATTACCTTCTGCTATAATTTGGTGATTCTTTGGTAATGGCAACATCATGAGGATGGCTTTCATTTATACCACTCGCGGTAATTCTTACAAATCTTCCGGTTTCTTTTAGAGTTTCAATATCTTTTGCGCCACAATAGCCCATTCCTGCACGTAAACCGCCAATAAATTGATGAATGCTTTCATCTAAATCTCCTTTGTAAGGCACACGACCTACAATACCTTCAGGTACTAATTTTTTAATATCATCTTCTACATCCTGAAAGTAACGATCTTTAGAACCTTGTTTCATCGCTTCTACAGAGCCCATTCCTCGATAAGACTTAAATTTTCGTCCTTCATAAATAATTGTTTCCCCTGGCGATTCTTTTGTACCTGCCAATAAAGAACCTAACATCACACAATCTGCACCTGCTGCAATTGCTTTCGGAATATCTCCTGTATATCGAATTCCGCCATCTGCAATCACAGGAACTCCGCTGCCTTTTATGGCGTGCGCAACTTCTAAAACCGCAGAAAATTGAGGAAAACCAACTCCTGCAACAATTCGTGTCGTACAAATAGAGCCTGGACCAATACCTACTTTTACCGCATCTGCACCTGCATCTACTAAATATTTAGCTGCTTCTGGTGTTGCAATATTACCAACAACCACATCTAAATTCGGAAATTTTGCTTTTAAAGCTCTTAATACTTTGACTACACCTTCTGTATGTCCGTGAGCAGTATCTATAACAACAGCATCTACACCCGCATTTACAAGGGCTTCTGCTCTATCTACAGCATCATTTGTTACTCCTAACGCCGCAGCAACTCTTAATCTACCGTATGTATCTTTATTTGCTATTGGTTTTTGAGTAACCTTTGTAATGTCTCTAAAAGTAATTAGTCCTTTTAACTTGTAAACATCATCAACAATTAATAATTTTTCTATTTTATTTTTTTGAAGAATTGCTTCCGCACCTTTTAATGAGGTACCAACTGCGGCAGTAATTAAGTTTTTACAGGTCATTACCTCTGAAATAGGTCTGCTATTATCATGTTCAAAACGCAAATCTCTATTGGTTACAATTCCTTGAAGAATTCCCTCGTCATTTACAATAGGAATTCCGCCAATGCCATGCTCTTTCATGTTTCTTTTTGCATCCAACACAACCGCAGTTAATGGCAACGTTACCGGATCTATAATCATACCGCTTTCAGCTCGTTTTACTTTTCTTACTTCTTGTGCTTGGTGTTCAATAGACATATTTTTGTGCAAAACGCCAATACCGCCTTCTCTTGCCATGGCAATTGCCAAAGCAGATTCTGTAACGGTATCCATAGCTGCTGAAGCTATCGGTACGTTTATTGTAATATTTCTAGTGAATTTTGTTTGTATGTTTACTTCTCTGGGAAGAACTTGAGAAAAAGCTGGTATTAAAAGAACATCATCGTATGTTAAGCCTTCTCCTATAATTTTTTTATCGTGTGCTATCATGGTGCAATTAAGATATAATTGCGAACAAATTTAAGGCTTATAATTGATTTTATCGAAAATTACAACTTAAAATTGATGAAAATTATTAATTTCTAGAACTCATGACACTTAAACAAACCGTCTTTTCAAACGAAATTGCTGTTTTTATCCTGAATATTTTTGATCTATAAATAGCATTAAAATAACAAATGATTTAAATATCTACAGGAGAAATTTAAATCATTTGTTATCAATTGAAATACGGTTACATAGTTCTTTAACTAATTTTATCATGTTCACTTTGCCAAGAATATTCGCTAAAATTCTTACCAGAACTTCCGCAAAGAATAAAGAACATACCAACAATACCTTTAAAATAAAACATAAACACCATTAAAAGATAGCCAAAAGTTGGAGGTCTTTTAAAAAACAGCGGATAGGAAATAGCAGTTAGTAAAAGACTTAAAACAGCTAAGGCAATCCCTAAATTCTCAATATTTTTAAATGCCCAATATTTTAATTTTCTTAACGGATGTAAATCAGTTCCCCATTTGTGAATTAGATAATAATAACCATTGCCCATGGGTGCAAACAATAAGGGATCGTCTGCTTTTTTTAATTTAAAAGCTTCCATCGGAGCAATAATCTTAAAACCATTAAAAGTAGTTTTATGTAATTTTTCTAATGCCTGAAGTTTGCTAATTGCTTCTGGTGGATAAGGTTCTTTAAAAAATACTGCATCTAAAAAACGCAACCTATAATCGATACATATTTTTCTTATTTGACTCTCATGAAAAATATGTTCTGACTCAATTTTATCAATATCAAATTTATTTGGAATTGAAGAGTTCCCAAAATTTAGTTTCTCTAAAGTCTGCTCTCTTTTAGTATCTGCTTGCGCTAATATTTGTTTATAACCTGAAAATAACTCATCACAAGAAATGGATTTTTTCCTTGTTTCCTTTAACTCTTGGAGTACATTAATTAGTTTCATTTTTTTTGTTTAAAATTACGGACAAAATAGGTGTTGAGAAAATAATATTTTTAAATGATGCTTATTTAAAATGATTTTAAATTTTGATTTCTAAAGATACATAATAATTTATTTTTAGAGCCGTAATAATTCCGTGTTCGCCATACCCAGTTGCTCTTCTTGTAAAATACACATCGTTTGAACGATTGTTCATCGCTTTTTCTAATTTCATAAAGGTATCCTTTAAAAGTTGCTGAAAATTCTAAAATTTCATCTGCAAAGAGTTCTGTTGTTCCGACACTTAAACGAACTCCTTTTACATTGTTAGTGTCAGAAAACTGACTCGATAAATAAGAATATTGAATACTACTTAAAGGTTTTAATACCCGCACCTAACGCCTGTTTTTATATTAATATTCAGTATAAATTCTAATGTATTACAACCAATTTTATCAATGTAATATTTATTGTATTCTGATGGATTAATTGACGAATTTAAAAAGTGTTTAAACACGTATTCTTAATAATTTAAAAAATAATTTATTAATAGTTCTCGTATAATTTTTAAAGTTTGCGAGCAATATTTAAATCTGATAAAAAACATTAGTGTCCGTTTAAAAATAGGACAAATTCAGAAAACGCTTTAAAATAAAAGAGTTACGCTTGATTTTAGAGAGATCCTTTATTTTTAAAATTAATTCTGAAATGAAAAATTTATCTTTGTTTTTTATCTTATTTTAGTTCATAATCATCTCATCTTGGTTTTTGATTCTTGCATCTAAAAGCAAAATACTCTTATTTTTTTTTCAGCCAACAATGATTTAAAAATAAGTTAAATAAGGCGTGTGTGCTTTATGTTACAATTTATAATCATCAAATAACAATTCTATATAATTACAATTAGGTTTTTCAAATACTTCTTTTGTATTTCCTTGTTGTAATATAATTCCTTTTTGAAGTATTATAATATCGTCAGAAATCTTTAAAGCGTCTTTAATATCGTGGGTTACAAAAATTGCAGTAGCATTTGTTTTTCGTAAAATTTCTACAATATCATTTCTTAATTGATGCCTTAAAATAACATCTAAATTACTAAAAGGTTCGTCTAAAATTAATAATTCTGGCTTTGGTGCCAAAGCTCTTGCCAAGGCAACTCGTTGTTGTTGTCCTCCAGAAAGTTCGTGCGGATATCTTTTCTCTAAACCTGATAAGGCTACCAATTCTAAAACTTCTTCTGTTCGTTCTTTTTTATCAAGGTTTTGAGAAATACCGTAACAAATATTGTCAAACACATTAAAATGCGGAAATAATGCGTATTCCTGAAAAACCATTCCAATATTTCTTTTTTCTGGATTGATAAAAACCGTTTCTGATGAAAGCACTTTATTTTTAAAATTAATACTTCCTGTATCTTGGGTTTCCAAACCTGTAATCAACCTTATAAGGGTTGTTTTACCACTACCACTCTCTCCTACAATTGCTACAATTTTTCCTTTATCCAAAGAAAGCGAAACATTATTCAAAGCTTTTACTTTACCGTTATTAAAGGTTTTAGTAATATTTTTGATGTCTAAAAGTGTAGAATTCATTAAGCTTTAGAGATTAATCTGTTTAAAAATATAATTGGTAAAATGCCTGTAAAAATAATACATAAAGACGGAATGGCTGCTTCGGCTATTAATTCGTCACTTGCATATTCGTAGGCTTTTACCGCCAATGTGTTAATATTATAAGGTTTTAAGATTAAGGTTAGTGGTAATTCTTTCATCACATCTACAAACACCAAAATACAACCACTTAAAATTGCTGGCTTAATGGTGGCAAATTCTACCTTAAAAAAGGTGAAAATATTTCCTTTTCCTAATAATTTAGAGGCTTCTACCAAAGAGTTTCCTTGTTTTAAACTAGAAGCTTCAATTGGCGAATAAGCAACTGCTAAATACCGAATTACAAATGCATAGATTAAAATGATGATGGTTCCGTTTAAAACAAAACCGATTTTTATATCAAAAACATTTTTAAAAAATACGATCAGGGCTTTGTCTAAAGCTAACGAAGGAATTAAAATACCAATGGCAATAATAGCTCCGGGAATTGCATAGCCTAAAATCCCTATTTTTTCTACAGATTTTAAAAAGGACAAACGATTCCATTTTGACGCAAAAATAAACAACAAAGCACAAAAAACAGTAAAGATTGCAGAAAGCAAAGAAATTCCTAAACTTTGAAATGCGATTAATAAAAAACTAGCATTAAATACGTCTGAATAGGTTAAAAATGCCCAATAAAATAGCTGCGCTACAGGAATTATAAATCCTAAAAAGAAAGGCAAAACTACTATCAAAAATAAAAAATATTGCCGATTTTTAGAAGTGCTTATTTTCTTTACTTCTCTATGATTTTTTACGCTATTAAAATAACCTATATTTCTACGTTGCCTTTTTTCTATTAGAATAAAAAGAAGAATACAAACCAATAATATTACAGACAAATAAATAGCGGTTTCTGGTTCTTCTAAAGAAAACCAAGCTCTAAAAATACCGGTTGTAAATGTATTAATTCCGAAGTATTTAGCAGCACCGTAGTCATTTAAAACCTCCATTAAAACCAAAATTAACCCACCAACAAAAGCGGGTCTTGCTAAAGGTAAAATCAGTTTAAAAAAAGTTTTTCGTTCGCTTGCCCCTAATAATTTAGAAGCTTCTATAATATTGTTAGATTGATTTACAAAAAAAGCTCTAGAAGCTACATAAACATAAGGATACAAAGAAACACTCAACACAAAAACAAGTCCGTAAATATTCATAATATCTACTTTTAAAGTACTAATTTTTAGAAAAAAACCACCATAATCGAAAAAACCTGCATAGGAATAGGCGGTAATATAAGACGGAATTGCCAAGGGTAAAATGAGCAGCCATTCTAACTGTTTTTTAAAAGGAATGGTATATCTAGAAACAATCCAAGCAGAAGAAATACCCAATAATAAGGTTAAAATACTGGTACCAACAACCAACCAAAAAGAATTTTCAAGATAGGTTGGTAATACAGTTGTTAGAATATGATGCCAAGACTCACCAGGACCATCAAAAGCACTTATTACAATAGATAAAACCGGAATTGATACAAACAAAACAATGGTCAATAAAATTATTGACCATTTATTTGTATCTCTTTTTATGTTGTATAATCGCTTTAACTTCATAGAAACCCCACATCCACTAGGATTGAGTAAAAATAGTAATTATTTCCAGCCTGCGTTGTCAAAAACCAACACTGCTTTTTTATTATTTTCTCCTAATTTAGATAAAGATAATTTATCCTCTTTAAAAGTTCCCCAAGACTTTAACAATTCAGAAGCTTGTACCGCTTCGTTTACTGGGTATTCAAAATTAGTTTCTGCAAAAACTTTTTGTGCTTCTTTGCTTGCTAAAAACTCAATGAATTTAATAGCATTTGCTTTGTTAGGCGCATATTTTGCTACACCTGCTCCGCTTACATTTATATGTGTTCCTCTATTATTTTGATTCGGAAAGAAGACTTTTATTCCTTCTCCAGCTTTTACTTCGTCTGGATCTTTTGAATCTAATAACTTTCCTATATAATACGTATTTACAATTGCCAAATCTCCTTCGCCAGCAACCACCGCTTTTATTTGATCTCTGTCATTGCCTTTTGGCGAACGTGCCATATTTGCAACCACTCCTGTTGCCCAATTCGTTGCAGTATCTTCATCTGAATTTGCGATAATAGATGCCAATAAAGACTGGTTATAAATATTACTAGAAGAACGAACTAGTATTTTATTGTTCCATTTTTTATCGGTTAACGCCTCATACGTAGATAAATCTGCCGCATTTACTTTCTGCGGATTGTACACGATAACACGCGCTCTTTTGGTTAATGAAAACCAATTGTTATCTACATCTTTTAAATGAGCAGGAATTGTTTTCTCTAAAAATTCTGATGATGCAGCTTGTAATAATCCTTTATTTTTTGCTCTTACAAGTCTACCTGCATCTACAGTTATTAAAACATCTGCCGGAGATTGTGCTCCTTCTAACGTCATTTTCTGCATTAATTCGTCTGCATTTGCATTTACAACATTTACTTTTATTCCGGTTTGTTTTTCAAATTGTGCAAACAATTCTTGATCAGAAGCATAATGTCTGTGCGTATAAACATTTACTTCTTGCTCTTTTTTATCTGCTTGTTTTTTTTCTGATTTACACGCAATCGCTAAAACGGATAGAAGAATTATTGATACTATTTTTTTCATGGTAACAAGTTTGATTTAAAATTCTGCAAATATAGTTATTTAGAATTAATATAAATAAAAATAGGTGAGTTTTATGGAGGTATCTTTCAAAAAAGTATGTTAAAATTTCTTACATATACAGTGTAATAAATAAAATGCTATAGCGTTAGCTCTAACCCAACATAATAATTTCTTGGTGAAGACGGAATAATTCCGGGACCAGGATACCCAGTTGCTCTTCTAGTAAAATACGCATTGTTTAAAAGATTGTTAATACCTGTTTCTAATTTCATAAACTTATGTTTGTAAGAAGCAGAAAAATCTAAAATATCATAGGCTGGTATTTCTCCTGTTACGCCACTTAAACTACCCCCTTTTGCATTGGTCGCATCAGAAAACTGACTCGATAAATAAGAATATTGAATGCTACTTAAAAAATTTTTATACCCAAACCTAATGCCTGTCTTTATATTGATATTCGGTATGAATTCTAATTCATTACCCACAATTCCGTTGATTTGAGATTTGGTATATTCCGATGTAATAAAAGACGAATTTATAAAGTAATTAAACACATATTCAGCATTATTTGTAAAGAGCTTTTTTATGTTAAAATCGATTAAACTTTCGATGCCTAAAATTCTTGCGTCCCCAATATTATCTCTTTCTGCTTTGCCATCTGCTCTTGTATAAATATTAATTCTATCATTATAAAAGAGTCCGAAAACACTAGCATCATAAGAGAAAAAATTATCATAATTCCCTCGTATTCCTGCATCGATGGTAAACCCTTTTTCATCGGTAATATCTGGTGATATTTCAAAAGCAGGGTTTGCCGTACTAATATCAGAAAACGTTACAGATCTATAATTTTGTGAAATATTTCCGTAAAACTCAAGGGTTTTATTTACTTTATAACTAGCACCTACTCCTGTTAAAAGAAAGGCTCTTTCATTAGATTCTTCTTCATCTCGCAAATTTTCATTTATCACGTTTCCTGCGCCATCCACCACAATATCTTTAATAATTTCGTCTCTTTCTGTTTTTATATATTCGAGACGAAAACCTGGTGTAATTGAAAACTTTTCATTGATATAGATGATATTTTCTCCGAATAAAGAAACATTTAAATTTGGAAATCGACTGTCTGATTGTCTAGGATAATTAGGGTATTCATTCAATCGCATTTCAAAATCTGCATCAAAACCATCCGAACCAGGACCTTGAGTATTGGTATTATTTGCTTTATAAAATTTTGTTCCGATTAAAAAAGTAGCTTTTTTATCAAAAATTTTATACTTTTTTAACAATCGAGATTCAAATCCGAAGTTTTTAAAAGTTCCTTTTATCAAATCTCTTTCACTATTTTGATCTACCTGACTTACTCTGTTCGTTCTAAAACCAAGTGCATCTCTAGCCGCATCTAATCCGAATAAATTAAAAGAAAAATTGGTGTTTTCTGAAAAAGAATGTTCCCATTTAAAGTTATACAGCAACCAATCTACTTGAAACCAATTTCGCGCTCTATTACTTTGGTAAGGATTTTCTGCGAACATTTGATCTGTTAACCCCCCTGCTTGTTGGGCTAAATAACTTAAGTACGTAAATTCTGCAGATATTTTACTTTTATCATTAATTTGATACCCTAAATGTACAAAAGCATTTTTAGATTCGAAATTTGAATTTGGCCTAAAGCCATCTCCTTTTTTATAGTTGATATATGCGTAATAACTAAATTTACCATGCGTATCGCTCACACTTGTAAAATTGGTATACAACCCAAAACTACCCAAGGTATTTCTAAAAACTATTTCTTGTTTTTCTGTTGGTTTTTTAGTGATAAAATTAATCAAACCACCAAATTGGGTTCCGTATTGCAAAGAAGCTGCACCTCTAATTACTTGAATTTCTTGCAAACCTTCAGCAGCTGGCGTATAATAACTCTCTGGATATCCTAAAACATCTGCACTAATATCATAACCATTTTGGCGCGTATTAAAATTAGCGGTTCTATTGGGGTCTAAACCTCTACCGCCAATATTTAATTGCAAACCTGCATCGTCATTTTGATAAATATTTAAACCCGCAATTTGATTAAATATTTGCCTTGCATTGTTACTCGCTAAATTTGCGGTAGACTGATTTACTAAAATAACCTCGGTCTTTTTTCCGGCATAAATAGCGGTTCCTTCTACATCTCTTAAACGCTTTAATTCAAACACTTTTTCTCTTCTTGTTTTAATTTGAATTTCAGATAATTCTTCTGAAAAATAATCTAAAGTTACTTTTAAATCGGTGAAATCTTTGAAAGTCAAAAAAACATTTTCTAGACGGTAATTTTCGACATAAAAAATTAATGGAATTTCTTTTGTCTCCACCGAAAAAATAAACTTCCCTAAAACTCCAGTTTGTGCCAATAACTGTCCGTTTTCACTTAAAATCTGCACCTTATTAATAGGGTTATCATCTTTATTTACAACAGTACCTGTAATTTTATATTGACTAAAGACACTACTGGTAATACAAATAAATACAAGTGTAAATATATTTTTTAAAATCATGTTAGATTCCTTTAATTTTTATTTCTGATGAAAATGGAACAATCCAGTCTTTGTGTTTAAAACTTTCTTTTTGTTGATACAAATCTACTTTTGGATCGATAAAAACACTACTTAATCGCCCATTTAAAGCCACATAACTTTCTGTAAAAACACCTATATTTTTGTGACCCTGTTTTGCAAAATGATTTCCTAAAAAATGTGCATATTCTAATATAAAATCTGGCTGGTGACTCATTTGTTTTTCTTGAAAAGCAGTTAGAAAATCGCTATTATCAACCATAAAGGACGTTCCATTTTTTACATCAACAATCTTAAAATTTGTGTATCCTGCTTTTTCCATTAACATAACGCGCCATGAAAAACGATAGCCTTCTTCTGTCCAAAATAATTCTCCAGGATATACTAAACTTCTAAACGGAATTACAATTTGCAATAGTAAAAAAACACCTAAAACCGGATATATAATTTTTTTTGTAGTTGCTGAAAACGTGTAGTTTTTTACTGCGATTGTTTTTATTTTTACTGATGAAAAAATGGTGTGTACTCCGTTGATAATTTTTTGATGAAAATTAGCTTCAAAAAAAATCAATGTAGCAATAATCATAATAAAAGGAAACATCCCAATCGGAAATAAAACTCGGGTAAAAACATGGAAAAACACCACAACTACAAAGGCAAAAATTCGTGTTCTTTTATAAAGTAATAAAAACGGAATCGATAAATCGTACAACATTCCAGACCAGCTCATGGCGTAATGAAACCATTCTTGTTGCATAAAAGTCTCCCCTAAAAAAGGTAAATCGTATTTTGAAGGCAACCAAATTTTTAAAGGCATTGCTCTGAACAACCAATCTGAATTTAATTTTGTTAAACCTGCATAAAAATAGACGATTCCTAAAAGCAGCTTAATGCTATCAATTGTCCATTTTGGAATGTTTACATACTTTTTTTTATAAATCAAAGCATCAAAAGAAAAAGTAACATTTGCAGGTAAAAAAATCATTAAAAAACTTATCACACTTATAAAATAATAGTGATTTAAATAAGTTGATTTATCCATCAATTCTATATAGGTAAACGATAAGAAAAAAAGGATAATTGCCAATCGATATTTAAAACCTAAAGCGACGCATAAAGCTGTTAATCCGCAAATAAAAAACAAAACATACGTAAAATTACCCAAAGGCTGTATCCAACTAAAACCATCATAAGAAAAAAAGAATTTTGGAACGATGTATAATTTTTCTATCCAACCGTTTGCCCAAAAACGAATGATACTTGCCAGCATCATAATTCCAAAAAACAAACGAAAAACAACTAGCGGAGCTGCATCTGTTGGCGTATTTAAGTATTTTAGAAGTTTAGTTTTCATCATAAAAAAACTGAAAGTCATTCTAAATTTTAAGAATAACTTTCAGCTATTATTTTTAATTTTTAATTTAATGTTTTAATCGCCATCCGCATCAACATAATCTACGCTAATATTAAAGGCCTGTAACATGTCTACTTTTATCAAAACCACTGCTTTTTGTAACTCGTCATAAGCACGTGTCATTTGCACATTATCACTACCAATTTGATTGTAAAAGTTGGAATCCAATAAATTTACTTGTGCTTTTGCTGTGACAAATTGATCTGAAATTTTTGTTGCTAAATCCTGACGGTTTAAAGCAATTAAATACTGTTTAAAGCCAATTGCATTTGCTGTATTTCCGTTTTTAGATTTTCCTTCAAAAAAATCGATTACCCCATTCAAAGCTTCAATTGCTAATTCTTTTGAATTTTCTTTTTTGAAATACGCTTCTACTTTTTCTGGCAAAGCAGTTGCAGAAAAAACACCTGCAGGAATTCCAAATTTATTAGCTCTTAATCCTTTTTCGTAGTAAAAAATAAAATCATTTACCAATTTATTTGCACCACTTGTTGCAGTATTACTAGTTTTAGTTACAAACTCATTTCTATAAGAAGCCCAATCGGCAACCACTTGTTGCGTTAAAGAGCTCATTTGAGTTATAACGTCGGTCATATATTTCTTATAACCAGCAGCATTTTCATTACTAATATAGGCATCTAAAATTGCCACATCTGAGTCTGCAACACCATAAAGCAAATAATCTAAAGCAGGAAATCCTTGTGCATCGTGGTTATTTGGACTGTCTAAATCATAGCCCCCATTTGCAACATTGCCTTCAACATCGGAAACGGTTAATGGAAAAATATTCATATAAAAATTATAATTTAATTCTTCTGCTTTGCCAATATGATACATTTCTACATGTTGCCAGCTTTTATAAGCTGCAAACCAAGAAACCCTTACAGTTTCTAAATTTGTTTGATTTGGAGCTGCGACAAACGCTTCTCCATCCGTTTTTAAAACTGCCAACTTAACAGTGAACTCATCAAAAGCAGGAATAATAATATTGTCTGCAATGTTTGTTAACATTAGACCTCTATCAAAAGTGTCTGTTAACATTGGGTCGTTTTCTTCGGATGAAGTACATGCACTCATCACTACTGAAATTAAAAAAAGAAGGGATATTTTTTTGAACATATTATATTTATTTATTCTAAATAAAGATACAAAAGTAGTAAATAATCATCTTTATTCGTTCATATTTTACATTATTTTTTTTTATCAATTAACTTCCTGCTTGCTCTAAAGTAAAGTTAAATTTCGCAGTAATTGTATTAGACATTTCATCTAAAGTATCGGTAGAAATATCCCAAAAACCATCTCCTGACATTAAGGTGTTTATAAAACCATCTACCTCTGCTTTTGTAAAGTAAGGCTCAGATGAATTTGGTTGTCTTGTAAATTGTAAACTGTAGATAAAACCAAAACCTTCAGACAAATCATGAAAAGCAGTTCCTTTGTCATTAGCTAACGTAAGTTTAGCAACTTGTAAATAATAGACCGCTCTTATTCCAATAATTTCAGAAATTTTTTCTTTAATAATAGTAGCTTGTAAATCTCTTGTGCTATAATCTTTTGCTACAATTGCAGCTCTACCTATTGTAAAAGCATCATAAATGTCTGCAGCAATTCCTGCAAAATCTGCATCACCTTCTACTCTATTTAAATATTTATTTAAGTACTGATCTACATTTAAGACAGGGTTTGTAATATCTAATTCATTCCCATACATATACCCAAAAGCTTCGTCCCATTTATGCTCCATAGTAGTATAATTCTTTCCGCTTATCAAAACATCGTTATCATTGTCTGCGATATTGCTAGCAGCATCTAAAACAGCCGTACTTAAATAATTATTTAGTATTTGATCGGTCATTAAACCACCAATTAAACCTTTTACAATGGCTTGGTCATATTCTAAACCTTTTGCATTCACCCATCGAACTGGCCCACCACCAGCTTCTTGTAATTTACCTGCAACGCCTTTTGAAGCATCTTGATTCCAATAAGGAAAAACAATCTCTACCTGACCTACAATCCAAGAATCAAAATCTGCTTTTATTGCCGTTGCATCTGTAGTATTTGCTGCAAAAAAATCTATCGAATTAGCAACCTTACTTCTTACACTTTTTGATGAAGCATTTAAAGCCGCTTCAGAAAAATTACTTTCCCCTTCGGTATGCGCAAACTTGCCATTTAAAGAAGCTACTGTTTCAGTATCCGCCATTAATAACGCTTTTGCTAACTCATCACCCATTTTAATTCTAGTAGTTTGGCCACTAAAACTTACGGTAGATGCTCCGTCTCTCTCAAAACTATACGTAGTTGGCACTGTTGGTGTAACCGCTTCATTATCATTATTATCACATGATAATAAAACTGTTACCATTGCTAAAGACAAAATTACTTTCCTCATTTTTATTTAGATTAAATTTAAATAATATTTTATTTTTGTGCAAAGATACTTCTCAAATCAATATCAACAAAGTTTATTTAGAATAAATAAAAATAATAATTCTTAAAACTTGATAATCAGATATATAAACCCACAAATTTATTGAAAACTATAAGAATCACTTGAAAAATTTATTCTAATTTTATGATTTCAATACAAATACTCTTTGTATTTTTATGGCTATGAAAAAATATAATCTGTTTAAACTACTGTTTCTTCTACTATTTGCAGCTAGCTCTTGTAAATCTCAAAACAACAATACTTCTGATAAAAAAATATATAGTTTTAAAAAGGGTGATGATAATGGCATTGGAAAATGGTATTTAGATAGAGAAATTGCTTATGTAATGGGCTATGAAGGCATCAATTGGTTAGAAAGACCTAGCCGAGAAAAGGAAGAAAATACCTCTAAACTCATCAAAAACATGAATATTCAACCCACCGATATTATTGCTGATATAGGCGCAGGATCTGGATATCATGTTTTTAAGATGGCGCCTCTTGCCAACAAAGGAGCTGTGTATGCGGTAGATATTCAGCCAGAAATGTTACAAGCTATTTTATACAGCAAAGAATATCAAACTAATAAAAACATTGAACTTATTCAGGGTGATGAAAAAAACGTAAACCTTCCTGAAAATACTTTTGATAAAGTTTTAATGGTCGATGTGTATCACGAGTTTAATTTCCCCAAAGAAATGATTGCATCGATTAAAAAATCTCTAAAGAAAAACGGCAAAATATATTTGATTGAATATAGAATGGAAGATCCTTCAATCGCTATAAAAAAAATTCATAAAATGTCTGAAAAACAAGCTGTAAAAGAAATGAAAGCGGCAGGATTTAAGCTCGAAAAAAATATCGATAATTTACCAATTCAGCATTGCATGGTTTTTACAATGAATACAGAATCGTAAAGTCAAAAAAACACTTTTTTGTTGTAAAATTTAAAGAAATCAAAAAAAATAGGCTATTTATTTACAGTAACTATACTTTCTTGCATAAAAAATAGCTGTTTTCATAAATCTTAAAGTTTATCAAAACATAAAACCTTGTTCTCTTGCTAGAATGATTTTATTAAAATAATTTTGTTTGTCATGACAAAAAATATTTACAACAAGATCTTCTTACTTATAGCAATCTTTGCTAGTGTTGTAAATAGTTATGCAAACTCTTCTTTTCATGTTCACGAATTTTCTAACGGTCTTCATTCTCAAAAAACGATTAAAATAGATTGTCAGCTCAAAGAGTTTAACGATTCTACTTCTTTTTTCAAATCATTATTACCATCGAATAAAGATTTATTTTTTGCAGAAGAAATAAATATTGAGGATTTTGAAAAGCATGAAAAAAAAGTTTCTCTTCGTTTAAAAAAATCACTTTTTGGAGGCAACTCAAATGCAATTTTTTTCAAGACAGTATTTGAAAACTCTTATTTAAAAGTAAAAGAAAAATCAATATTCCAGAAGACTTTAACAGATAGTACACCTTTAAATTTATATAAAAAATTTGAAGTTTATATCATTTAATTAAAAGCATAAAACAGACTATTTATCTTCAGTCTGTTGTATTTCCCAAACGATTATCACGCTTAAAAACAGAAAGAAAATCAAAATTGATTTTCATTTCTGCAACCTATCATTTTAAAAAATTATTTATTTTAATAAAAAACCAATGAGAAAAATTTTCATAGGCTTGTTTATAGTTTCTATATATACAAGTTGCCAACACAAAGAAGAAGCAAAACATATTGCTGCGAAATACCTTATTACGAGTCCAATTCAAAAAGACACTTCCATTGTAAAAGAATATGTGAGTCAAATTCATTCTATAAGACACATCGAAATTAGAGCGATTGAAAAAGGATATTTAAAACAAATATCTGTTGATGAAGGTCAATACCTTAAAAAAGGACAAAAAATGTTCAATATCATGCCTAATATTTATAAAGCAGATTTTCAAAAAGCGAAGGCAGAAGAAAAAGTTACTGAAATTGAATATGAAAACACCAAATTATTGGCGGATGAACATATTGTTTCTCAAAACGAACTCGCCATGGCAAAAGCAAAATTAGACATTGCGAGCGCAGAAGTTTCATTAGCGCAAACCCATTTAGACTTTACAGATATTAGAGCCCCTTTTGATGGCATTATGGATCATCTTCATGTTAGAGAAGGAAGTTTATTAGAGGAAGGAGCGCTGCTAACAACGCTATCTGATAATAGTAAAATGTGGGTATACTTTAATGTTCCAGAAGCAGAATATTTAGAATATATCACCAGTACTAAAAAAGACAGCAAACAAGAAGTTGCTTTATTAATGGCGAACAACAAACCTTTTCATCAAAAAGGAATTGTAGAAACGATAGAAGGCGAATTTAATAGCCAAACAGGTAACATTGCTTTTAGAGCAACGTTTTCAAATCCTGATGGTATTTTAAGACACGGCGAAACGGGTACTATCATCATGAATACTCCTATTAAAAACGCCCTTATGATTCCGCAAAAAGCAACGTTTGAAATTTTAGATAAAAGATATGTGTATCTAGTTGATGAAAATAATACACTGAAGCAACAAGAAATTGAGGTTGGTGCAGAATTAGAAAACATCTTTATTATTAGCAAAGGTCTTTCTAAAAACGATAAATTTTTACTTGAAGGAATTCGAAAAGTAAAAAACAAAGAAAAGATACATAGTGAATTTGTAGCCCCAAATTCTGTTATTTCAAACTTGTCATTGTACGCAGAATAATAAGAATTTAAACTAGAAAAACATGTTTACCAAATTTATAAAAAGACCGGTTTTAGCCATTGTAATATCGATTATGATCGTTTTTACAGGGGTATTAGCCATCAAACAATTGCCCATTTCGCAATTTCCACAAATTGCACCAACCACCGTAAGTATCTTTATTGCCTATCCAGGATCTAGTGCAGATGTGTTGGTTAACTCAACGCTAATTCCGCTAGAAACCGCCATCAATGGTGTGGAAGGAATGCGTTATATTTCTTCGGATGCCACGAGTGCCGGTGAAGGAACTTTAAATATTGTTTTCGAACCAGGTACAGACCCAAATCAGGCCGTAGTACGCGTAAAAACTAGGGTAGATCAAGTGATGCCGTTGTTACCTGAACTTGTGCAAAGAGAAGGAGTCATCATTACGCCTATTCAGCCTAGTATGTTAATGTATGTGAATCTTTTTAGCACTGAAAAAAACAATGATGAAAAGTTTTTATACAACTATGCGTATACCAAAGTAATTCCAGAAATTCAGCGTATTAATGGTATTGCAAGTGCACAAATTTTAGGAAGCAGAAAATACGCCATGAGAGTTTGGCTAAAACCAGACCGAATGAGAGCGTATAACATTTCTGCAGAAGAAGTTTTAGAGGCCATGCAAGATCAAAGTATTTTGGCAAGACCTGGTAGATTAGGCAGAAGTTCTGGTAAAAAAGCGCAAGCTTTAGAATACGTGCTTACCTATGAAAACCGATACAACAAGCCAGAGCAATACAAAGAAATTATTATAAAAGCCAATAAAGAGGGGCAGTTTGTAAAATTATCTGACATTGCTGATGTTGAATTAGGAAGTGAATTTTTTGATATCTATTCAAATTTAGACGGAAAACCATCGGCATCCATCGTATTAAAACAAACTTTTGGCAGCAATGGTAGCGATGTGATTGATGCTGTAAAAAGTAAATTAGAAGCGTTAAAAATCGATTTACCACCCGGCATTGAATTTAAAATTAGTTACGATGTTTCTAACTTTTTAGATGCTTCTATAGAACAAGTACTTCATACCTTAAGAGATGCTTTTATTTTAGTGGCTATCGTGGTGTTTTTATTTTTAGGCGATTGGCGCTCTACCCTCATCCCTATTATTGCAGTTCCCGTATCGTTAATTGGCGCATTCTTTGTGATGCAATTGTTTGGTTTATCCATCAACCTCATCACTTTATTTGCATTAGTTTTGGCCATCGGTATTGTGGTTGATGATGCTATTGTGGTTGTTGAAGCCGTGCATCTTAAAATGGAAGAGGAAAATCTTACGCCCTACCAAGCCTCTGCTGCTGCGTTGAATGAAATTGGTGGTGCAATTATAGCAATTACGCTGGTCATGGTTTCTGTATTTATTCCTATTTCTTTCATGACAGGACCTGTAGGCGTTTTCTATCGACAATTTTCTATAACCATGGCAGGTGCCATTATAATTTCTGCAATTGTTGCTTTAACACTTACGCCTGTTTTGTGCGCTATGATGTTAAAAAATAACCATGGCAAACAAAAAAGAAAATCGCCAATCGATAAATTTATAGATTGGATTAACCGAGGCTTTGAAAAACTAACAGGTAACTATGTGAAAATTTTAAATAGAATTGTAGCAAGAAGAGTGCTAACCTTTGGTATTTTAATCGCTTTTTGCGTTGGTATTTATGTTACAAATGAAACATTACCTGCGGGCTTTATTCCTAACGAAGATCAAGGAATCATTTATGCAATTATACAAACGCCGCCCGGCGCAACTTTAGAAAGAACAAATGAAGTTTCTAAAGAACTGCAAAAAATATGCGGACAAATAGAAGGCGTAGCCTCTGTAACCTCATTGGCAGGTTATGAAATAATGACGGAAGGCAGAGGCTCTAATGCGGGTACTTGTTTAATCAACTTAACATCTTGGTCTGATCGTAAACATTCAGTCCACGAAATTATGGAAGAGCTAGAGGAGAAAACCAAAGATTTAGGCGCTATTATTGAGTATTTTGAGCCTCCTGCTGTGCCGGGTTTTGGTTCCTCTGGCGGATTTTCTATGCGTTTGTTAGACAAAACAAACGCAACAGATTATCACGAATTTGAAAGAATTAACAACGAATTCATGGATAAATTATCGAAACGTGAAGAAATAACAGGCTTGTTTACCTTTTACTCTGCAAATTATCCGCAGTACAAACTAAAGATAGACAATAAAAAAGCGATGCAAAAAGGAGTTAGTATCGGCAACGCTATGGAAAATCTAAACATTTTAATTGGTAGTACTTACGAGCAGGGTTTTATTCGTTTTGGTCGATTTTTTAAAGTGTATACGCAAGCTGCACCAGAATATAGAAGACTGCCAACAGATTTAGAAAAACTCTATGTTAAAAATGAAGAAGGTGAAATGGTGCCGTATTCTGCATTTATGTCGATTACAAAAGAGTTAGGTCCAAATGAAATAACTCGATACAATCTTTACAATTCTGCTGCAATACGAGGTTTACCAGCAAAAGGGTTTACAAGTGGCGATGCTATTGATGCTATTAAAGAAGTAGCTGCAAAAGAATTACCAAAAGGATATGATATTGCTTGGGAAGGATTGACCTATGACGAAGCACAAAGAGGCAACGAATCCCTCTATATTTTTATTATCGTAATTATCTTTGTTTACTTTGTATTGGCGGCTCAATACGAAAGTTTTCTACTTCCTTTTGCTGTTATTTTATCGCTACCTATCGGGATATTTGGATCTTTTATTTTACTAAAATATATGGGGTTGGCCAATGATGTGTATGCACAAATAGGCATCATTATGTTGATCGGTTTGCTTGGCAAAAACGGTGTATTAATCGTAGAATTTGCAGTTCAAAAACGTACACAAGGAGCTACTATTTTAGAAGCAGCAATACTAGGAGCTAAAGCAAGATTTCGACCAATTTTAATGACCTCTTTTGCATTTATAGCAGGATTGATTCCTTTAATTGTTGCCACGGGCGCAGGCGCTATTGGTAATAGAACTATTGGAGGCTCTGCACTTGGCGGAATGCTAATTGGTACTCTTTTTGGGGTATTAATTATACCCGGTTTGTATTATATTTTTGCAACGATGGCAGATGGAAAAAGTTTAATTAAAGACGAAGCTAGTCAGCCTTTATCAGAAGAAATAATGCATTCTATTCAATATGAAAGTAAAATAAAACTGAAACTTAAAGAACTCAAAGTTTTATTAAAAAAGGTAACCAAAAAGAAATAATGATGAATACTATAAAAACCAAGATTTTAGTCTTTGTTAGTATGTGCATACTTTTGATTTTGAATTCTTGCGCACCGACAAAAGAGATTCGAAAAGAAAATAAAAAAGCTCCAGAAACCTATGCAGATAAAAGCCTAGATTCATTAAATACCGTAACGACAAAATGGAGAACATTTTTTTCTGATACAAATCTCATCTCTTTAATTGACACTGCTTTGGTGAACAATCAAGAGCTAAACATGATGCTTCAAAAAGTAGCTATGTTTAAAAACACCATTCAAGCTAAAAAAGGAGCATATCTTCCTTTTGTGAATGCAACCGGTGGTGTCGAAATAGGAAAAGTAGGTAAGTATACGAGAAATGGCGCAGTTGAAGAAAATTTATCGATAGATGGAGAGAAATTCCCTGATCCTCTTACCAACTATTCCATAGGTCTTTCGGCTTCTTGGGAGTTAGACATTTGGAAAAAGTTACGCAATGAGAAAAAAGTAGCTGTTTATGAATATCTTTCTTCTGTAGAGGGTAAAAACTTTATGATTACAAATTTAGTTGCAGAAATTGCCGACACCTATTACGAGTTAATGGCGTTAGATAATCAATTAGAGATTGTACAACAAAATTTAAAAATTCAGCAAAATGCTTTAAAAATTGTAAAAGTTCAAAAAGAAGCTGCTAAAACTACAGAATTAGCGGTTAGAAGATTTACTGCGGAAGTGCTTAAAACCAGCAGTGAAAAATTTGAGATTGAGCAAAAGATAGTAGTTACCGAAAATAAAATTAACTTTTTAATCGGTAAATCTCCGCAACTGGTACCTAGAAAGTCTAACGATTTTTTAGCAATAGATATCGACACTATCTATACGGGGCTTCCTGCACAATTATTACAAAACAGGACAGATATCAAAAAAGCTGAATTTGAATTAGAAGCTTCTAAATTGAATACAAAAATCGCAAGAGCTAATTTTTATCCCTCTTTAGGCATTACTGCGGGTGTTGGTTTAGAATCTTTTAAAACAGTATTTCTTACAAAAACGCCTGAATCTCTGGCCTACTCTTTTGCAGGCGATTTTATAGGGCCTCTAATCAACAGAAATGCGATAAAAGCCACCTACAAAAATGCAAATAAACGACAATTACAAGCTGTTTTTGAATATGAAAAAACAATCTTAAATGCTTATTTTGAAGTAGCTAACGAGCTTTCTAATATTAAAAATTTGAAAGAAATTTACACTTTAAAGCAGCGCCAAGTAAAAGCACTTACAGAATCTATAGAAATTTCTGCACGTTTATTTACATCGGCTAGAGCAAATTATTTGGAGGTTTTACTCACCCAAAGAGAAGCGCTAGAGGCAAAAATAGCTTTGATAGAAACCAAAAAAGAACAATTGATGGCAAACATTCATATCTACACCTCTTTAGGTGGTGGTTGGAATTAGCAAAAAATTAAAAACTTCTATCATAAAAAAACCACTTTTAACGAAGTGGTTTTTTTTTATCAAATTTAGACAACTAATAATATCTACCTAGTGCTCAACTTTTTTAAAGTTAAACCTGATGCTATTTTTTACAATTATTTTGATGCTGATAATTACTTGAAACTAAATCACAGAATTTTATAAAAACCTAATGTAAAGAATCTTCTAAAAATTACTTTTTATGATCATTAGAATAAGCTCCAACTTCTAAACATATTTTTAAACGTCCATTCTAGATTTTACATGCAGATCCATTTGAGGGAAAGGTATGATGATGTTATTTTCGATAAATTTTTTACAAATAATTCTTCTAATATCGCTTTTTGCTTTCCCTATTCTAAAAATATTTTTACTAAAAAACAACAGTTCGAAATCCATAGACGAATTTCCAAAATTTATCAATCTTCCTTCTACTAACTCTCTATTGGTAACCTCTGGATGCTCAAAAGCGCTTTCTTCTAATATTTTGATTACACGGTCAACATCACTTCCGTAAGCCACACCAACCTGAATTTTAAAACGCGTTTTATCGGACTGATGACTCCAATTGATTACTTTGCTTGTTGTGATTAATGAATTCGGAATGATGATAGAAATATCGTCTCTATTTAAAGCTTTAGAGGTTCGCAAACCGATGCTTTGAATTTTTACTACATCACCATCTATTTCTAAAACATCATCAATTTTAATAGACCGTTCTGAAAGTAAAATAATCCCCGATATAATATCATTAAACGTTTGTTGTAAACCCAAACCAACACCCACTAATAAGGCCGCAGAACCGGCTAATAGTAAAGTAACTTTTATCCCTATCGCCTCGAGTAAAAATCCGGTAGAAATAACCCAAATAACATATTTTATAATTTGGTACAAGGCGTACGTGCTACCTGTATCCATTTTACCAAATTTATGTTTTTGAAGTAAGGCTTTCTTTATAAACCAAAGCGCAAATCTAGTGATCACTAAAATCATAAAAATAGCGACCAAATCAGATGCTCTAATCGTATAATTATTTATGCTAAAAATTTCAAATTCTAAAATATGTTTTAAAGTTTCCATAAATTTTTAAAAGGTGTAAAATAGACGCTTTTTAATTGAAAAGAGTTCGCCGAGTCACTGCAACAAAGATAGTTTGTTTCAAAAAAACTATTTATTTTTTTACATAAATTGTTTTTCTATTTACAAACTCAAAAATACCATCTTTAGCCAATTCTCGTCCATAACCAGATCTCTTGGTGCCGCCAAAAGGCAATCTAGGATCTGATTTCACTAATTCATTAATAAAATAAGCGCCATCGCTCACTTTATCTGCAAACGCAATTGCCTTTTCTATATTTTTTGTGCACACCGTAACACCTAGTCCATATTTAGATTGCTCTGAAAGCGTAAAGGCGTGAGCTATATCTTTTGCTTTTATCATGGCTGCTAAAGGTCCGAAAGTTTCTTCATCAAAAGCGGGCATTCCTGGCGTTACATCACCAAGAACCGTTGGCTCATGATAGCACTCTTTTTGAGTGCCGCCAAGTACTAATTTAGCACCTAGTTTTACAGATTCTTTCACTTGTCTATTTAATTGATCTGCTAAATCTTTGCGCGCTAACGGTCCTACTTTTGTTTTTTCTTCTATAGGATCGCCTGATTTTAGATCAACTACAGCTTTTATAAATTTTGCAACAAATTCATCATAAATTGGCTCCATTAAAATAAAGCGTTTCGCGGCAATGCAACTTTGGCCGCAATTTAACATACGCGCAGTGAGCGCTATTTGAACACTTTGATCAATATCAGCATCTTCCCAAACAATAAAAGCGTTATTCCCGCCAAGTTCTAGTACTGTCTTTTTTATATGACGACCTGCTATTTCAGCAACGGCCGAGCCTGCTTTTTCACTTCCGGTTAAGGTTACGGCTTGCACAGCATTGTGCGCGATTATCTTCTCTGTCTGCTCATGATGAATAATTAAGTTTTGAAAAACACCTTCAGGTACTCCTGCTTTTGTAAATACCTCTTCAATTAATGTAGCACAACCAAATACATTTGGCGCATGTTTTAACAAGCCCGTATTGCCTGCGATTAAAGTTGGTGCGGCATATCTAAACACTTGCCAAAAAGGAAAGTTCCAAGGCATAATTGCGAAAACAGCTCCTATAGGTTCATTTTTTACAAAACTTTGTACTGCATCTGTGGCAATGACTTCATCTGCTAAAAAAGTTTCTCCATTATCAGCATAATAATCGCAAACCGAAGCACATTTATTTACTTCATTCCTAGATTCCGAAATGGGTTTCCCCATTTCTAAAGTAATCATTTTGGCATATTCTTCAACATTATCTCGCAACACCTGCCCTGCTTTTTTAATCAGCAGACAACGTTCTACAATGGGTACTTTTTTCCATGATTGAAAAGCAGTTTCACTTTTATTTAATTTTTCATCCAACTCATCTTCCGTCAGTGAAATAAATTGACCAACTTGCTGGTCGTTGTAAGGATTTATACTTTTAAATTCCATAGTTGTTATAATTATCCGTCTAAAAATGCTATTGATTAATGATTTTTTGTCCTTTTAGTTTTTGAAACGAGTTACAAGAACTAAAAATTGTAAATATATTAGAATTACTTTCTGATAAAAAACTAGATTCTATAAAGTTCCAGATAATATACCCAGCTAAAGGATAACTGTTTAAATTTATCTGATAAACAAATAACCGGTGCATCATCTTATTGCCTTTCCATTCCATCATTTTCTAATATCCGCACTAAAAAAGATGATGTTGACATTCTTAAATTATAAATTGTCCCTTTATTGAAAGCCTTCACCTGAATTTTGAGGCGAATAGTATCTGGAGGCGATTTTTTTTTTAAAAAAGGCTAATATAACATACACGCAACATTCAATAATTCTTCATAAAGCTTGATAACAGAATACGCTTGCCAATACCGATTTTCTTTAAGTTATTCGGAAGGCTCTTATTTCTGCTCCTTGTTTAATTAATTTCCAAAATTAAATTATAAAATGTTCATTGTGGCATCGTCAAATTCGAAATCTGATAATGCCAAACAACCTATTTCTTTTCGTTTCTCTTTTGGATTAGATGCTGCAGCCTCATCTTAAACATAATTAAACAAACTTAAAAAGGCTTCATGAGTCTATGCGTTTGGCATCTCATGAAGCTCCTTAAATTCTACTAATTCAACTATGTGCTTAAAATACTAATTGTATTATTTAGTTAAACTACCTGATAATAAAACTTGTTCTTTATGGTCTTCTACTATTTCAGATGCGTACTTGCCTCGTATCGCTTTTATCCATTGTTTAGCACGCTCATTTAACTCAAAATCATCCGACATCATTCTACCTCTAGACACTAAAATACCAATATCAGCACCTTCATACAAATAATCACCTTTTTTAGAAATATGCAAAAAGAAGGCTTCATTTTCGGTTTCAACCGCTCTTCTATGTGTGTCTAATCGATCAAATTGAATATGACCGTTATCGAACATTTTATAAATTCCAGATTTTGGTGCTTCAGAAATATACTCAACAGTTTCTTCTGTATGCTTGATTATTAATTGGCTCCAACTATCAATATTTGCTTGTTTTGCCCAACGATTATTAATCGCTTTCACATCTAATTTATAGTCAACATTCATCCACTCCATAATATGGAAAATAAAAAGAGGCGCATCAGCCAATGCAAAAACGGCATGATTAGTAATTGAACTTGCACCCGTTACTCTTGGATTTAATTCGCCTAAATAAATTTCGCCATTATCTTGATCAATTAAAAAATCTAATTCAAAATAACCTTTATACCCCTCTTCTCTTAATTGATTTCCAAATAATTGTGTGTAATTTGCTGCTTTTTCTCTTAATTCTGGACTAAATGCGTCTGGATAAATTTCATTTCCGCACCAGCCACCTTTATAAGGAGTCATTTCTTTAAAACCAACTAATTCTGTCATCAAAGGCGCCACAATAGTTCCATGACGCGTAACACAAGCTTCAATAGCAGACCCTCTGCAATTGATGCGTTTCATGATCTTAACTTCTTTCTCTTTTACAATCTCTTTCTCATACTTTTTGAATTCCTTTTCGTTAGAGATAAAAAAAGTAGTGTGACCAGAATCACCAAATGGTGTTTGTATAACAAGGTCTGTTCCTAATGCTTTTGATACTTTATTAAGGTGTTTAAAATCTATAACTTGAGAGAGAACATAAGGAACACAAGGAACCCCAGCCTTTTCTGCAATGCGATTGGTATTGACCTTATTATCCATAAAAGTTCGCATTTTTGCACTTGGAAACATGATTTCTAATCCTAATTTTTTAGCGAGTTTCTCGGTCTGTTCATCAAACATCAAAAACATTGCCTTACCAACATTTTTACCTTTAGCTCTAGTTTTTAAATAATTTTGAACCTCTGGGTGCTGAAGTAAATAATTGTTAATATCCTCGATACATGTAAACTCATCATGAGGAATTTCTTCATTTGGAGAAAAAACATTGGGATGTAAACCATCAAAACATTCAATATGACAAATAAATTTAAACCCTTTAATCCATTCGTCTGCGCCTAACATATTAAAATTGGTAGCACTAATAAAATATAATGGAACTTCATTCTTATAAAAAAAACGTCTAATATCCGGAACGCCATCAAGTACATCGATACTGTTGTCTTTTTTTGTTACTGCTACTTTTTTAGTTTGTATTGTTTTCTTTGTAATCATACTATTTGTTTTATTTTTAGTTAATTATTTTTCACTATTCATTCCGCCCAAAGACGTTGTTGTTTTGTGTCTATCCAATACACTTTCAGTAAAGATTCTTAATCCTAAATCTGCACGGTAACCATGAATTTCACTCACATCTAAAGCGTTCATAAAATTGATAATTTCTTCACTCACTACCTGACCAGGAACCAGCACTGGGAAACCCGGTGGGTAAGGAATTACAAAAGTGGAAGCGACCAAAACTTTACCTTTTTTAAGAGCACCTAAACATTCATTTAAAGGAATATACTCATAGTTTTTTTCTTTATAGGCTAAAAAATAGGCAGCGCGCAAATCACCTCCTGGTACTCCAGGAACTGCCTGAAATGAATGGTGAAAAAAGCTAAAATCTGGCAAAGGAGGTACTTCTTTTGTTAAGGAATAAATTCGCTTTTGACGGATTTCCATTTCTTTATTGTTCAATGATTTAAATTCTTCATCTAATTCATCTGCTATTTTTAACAAAGCATTTGTTAAATAGGTAATACTTCCTCTTGTTGTGCCAATGTTGGTCAAAAACAATACGGTATTTCTTGATGTTTTATTGATTTGGATATTAAATTTATCCATCAAGTATTTATTCTTAAACGTATCGCCATCAATACCTGTTTTACCTATATGTAAAGTTATCTTTGTAGGATCGAGCACAAACTCATCCTGTTCCCAAGCATCATCCATAAGATTCCAACCTTCGTTTTTAGAGTAATATTCTTTCAATCCTGTTTGACGGTATTGATTCGGAATAAAATCTTTTACGGTTAAAATATCAAAGTATTTACTTAATTGCGGATTATCGTTTATTTTAGCACGCAACACCATGGCCATTTCAATACTTTTTTCCACGAGTTCAAAACCCTCTAATTGAACTTGGCGTCTTCCTGCATCTAAAGAAGCTAACATTTGATAATTGGGTGATGTGGACGTATGTGTCATATAAGCTTCCAGAAACGTGTTTTCACTTTTTCTACGAAAATCTTGATCCCAAATATGAATCATAGAACCTTGTCTAAAACTGCTCAATGTTTTATGAGTACTTTGTGTTGAATAAACCCGAATACGAACTTTATCAGGATTTGGCATTAGTGAAATCTCTCCCTCCTTTAATCCTTTGTTATATTCAGTATATTTCTTTTTGTATGCAATGCTTTTGTATTTATTATAAAGTTTTTCAGCGACATACATACCTGTTCGCTGCTTGTAATTATTTGCAAATCTTGCAAAAGCAAACCATGCTTCATCCCACAAAAAAATCATGTCGGGCTTTATGGCTAAAACTTCTTCCATAACGCGTTCTACGTTATAAACCATGCCGTCAAAAGTACAATTGGTAAGCAACAACGTCTTTACTTTATCTAACCTTCCTGCTTTTTTTAATTCCAATAATCTGCCTTTTATTTGTTCTAAAGGCACCGCACCATAAATAGAATATTTTTCTATTGGATACGAATCTAAATATACAGGATATGCACCCACCAAAACCAATCCGTAATGATGTGACTTATGACAATCTCTATCGATAAGCACCACATTTCCCGGCTCTACTAATGCCTGCATCACTATTTTATTTGCCGTTGATGTTCCATTAGTTACAAAATAAGTATGTTGAGATCCATAGGCATCTCTTGCCATTTCTTGTGCTTTTTTAAGCGGACCAGTTGGTTGTAATAAGGAGTCTAATCCTCCTGTTGTAGCTGAAGTTTCGGCCAAAAACATATTTCTTCCATAAAAATCTCCAAAGTCATTAATCCAACGCGATTTAAAAACCGAATTACCTCTCGCTATTGGCATCGCATGAAAAACACCCGTTGGTTTTTTACTATACTCTACTAAAGCTGAAAAAAACGGAGTTTCAAAGCGTTCATCAATACCGAGTAAAATGGTTAGATGTAATTCTTGTATATCTTCTGTTTGATAAAAAATACGCCTAAAACATTTAAGAGTACTATCTTTTAAATGCCCTAGTGAAGTATCTGTAACATAGTACGCGTCTAATTCTGGTCTTAATTGATGGATTAATTCCCCTATTAATGGACCAAGATCTGTTTCAGATTTTGAAGAATAATCAAGTTTTGTAATAGTTTGAATGTATGGTTTTATAAGAGGCGAGATTACTTTTGATCGATATGTTGGCGCATATCTTACAATTACGGCTTGTATATTGTGATTAAAGTGCAATGCAATCATCGCATCCTGAAAAGACCGCTGCACAGTTACTCCATAGGTAAATTTGTCATTTGGTGTCCGTAATGACATCAAACGCTGTTTTAGAATTAACTCTTCTTTTTCAGAAATATCATCAACAAATAACACTTCAAAATGGTTTTTACGAACACTGTTTTGTTGCTGGTGATCTTCAACAGATGCCATGGTATGCTCATCGTAATCAATATAATCCGGATTACTTCGATAGCTATCACCCACCAAATCTTTGGTTGTTTCAGCTATTAAATTAGATAATGAAGTATGCTCATGATCAGAAAGTGCCTGTTCTAATTTTAACATTCGTCCTATTCCAGGTGAAGCAAAATAACATTCAACTCCTTTTAAGTCTTTAATTAAATTTTTTACTACTTCCTTATGAGTTTTTTCATTTTCTGAACCATGGTTGCAACGTGACAACTCTGAACTTTCAATTTTCAATTTATTCCAGTAGTCTATCCGCAACTGACCAATATTGTAGTATGGCGAACTTTTTGATTTATTTTGTATTTTTATCATTGCTATTTTATGAGTTGTTTTTAGGAAATTTAGCACTAAAAAAAGGACTTATGTCACCTGATTAATCATCCAAATTTATGAGCATATTAGTAGATAACGTCTACTTTTTAGACATCTAAAAAAAAGAGTAACTACGTATAAATTTTCTTATTATTTAATGTTATCGCATTTAGTTTTTAGAATGTAAAGCCAATTTATTTCCTTGAGAATCAATAAAAACAGCAAAGTAACCTGACTCTATAGAAATTAAACTTTTTGGCATTATAATGCGACCACCAGCGGGTTCTACTTTATCAAGCACCACACTTAAGTTATCACCCGCATTCAAATAAATCAAGGAACCAGAATCACTAGGCACATAACCTGAACCCGACACAACGGCTCCCCCTATTCCTGTTGTCATAGGAAAATAGGCCATTGCATTAGACGCTGTAACATGCTGTTGCATGGTAATTCCAAAAATATATTGATAAAATTCGACGGCTTCTTTAAAATCCATGGCTGGTATCTCAAACCAACTTATATAATTTTCTGTTTTTTCTGTTTTTTTTATTCTTTTACCTGGTCGTACATCACCCATTTGTTTTTGTTTTTTATAAGATTGAATCTCCTTTGTATTGTGTTGGAGCAATTTGCTTTTCTAAAGTAGTTTCTTTTATTTTTAATTTTGTCAACGTATCCAAACGTGTTGGTTTTATTAACGAACCTAAAGAATCGAGGTATGGAGTTGGTATACCCGGTTGATAAATAGCAAATTGACTCGTATGAATATGATCCCGAAAGCTTTTAAGAGGTTGTCCTAATCGTAAAATACCCAATTCGCGACTTCTTTTTACGCGTTCTATATTTAACTCTAACGGAATAATTTCTTCAGTGCCTTCGGATTGATGAAGTACACGACCATCTGGCCCACAAACGATAGATCTTCCGCAACCTCCCGTATCTAATCCGTTTACATCAAAGAAATAACATTGATTTACAGAGGCCATTGCTCTTACAATAGACAATTCTATATCACGATCAATAGTACCAGACATTGTTGGATGCATAATAACCTCGGCTCCCATGGTTGTTAAAGTTCTAATGGTTTCTGGAAACCACATATCATAGCAGATAGAAACACCAAATCTTGCTACATTAGGCACATCGAACACACAATAATCTTGTCCTGGTGTTACTCCTGTTTCGTAAGGATAAAAAGGAAACATTTTACGATATCTTGTAACAATTTTACCTTTTGGATTAATTACCGATGCGGTATTATAAATTTTACCTTCGCTTTTCTCGAAGATAGAACCTGGTAGTAACCATATTCCGTATTGTTTAGCTTTCGCCTGCATTTCTGCTTCAAAATTATTTGGAATTGGCTGTGCAGTGTGCGTTAAAGGTCCGTAGGCACAAAGTTCACTAAACATAATCATCTGTATCCATGGATATAAATTCATCGTTATATCAATTTTTAACTTCATCATTTCAACGTTTGAAGCGACGGCTGATACTTTCATTTGTATTCCTGCAATTGCGAATGGTTTCATAAATTTATTATTGCTTTTTTAATTTTGGTTTCCAATATGGATAACCCTTTTGTTAATTGTTGTTCTTTAATTACTTTAGGTGATAAAATTCGTAGGGCATTTTTATAGGTTCCTACAATCAGAATACCAACCATTTTCGGAGCGTTATTTTACTATTTGAGGACAGGTCTCAAAATTGGATTGTCTAGGGTCTCTGTTTATAACAAATTCTATAACAATCATTGCCCCCGATACTTCTTACGTAGACAATTTCTGAATGTTGTTTCATTAAATTTTGTAATCGCGATATAATAACAGGTGTTTTTAAGTTATGAGGTGAAAACCACCTTCACCTTGAAAGGGTTACATCATAAAAGCAGCAATACTCTTTACAGCTGCTAAATTTAGTTCGCTTTTATGGAGTCTCTTTAATTCATCATCTACAAATTTGTCCATATCACGTTCTCCTCGACACCTATAAAAATTAGAGAAAGAAAGACAATATACTTCTGTTGTAAAAAGGCCGCAATCAGATGTATAACATTCTCTACTAGTGAACGAAATCACTATCATAGACCGCTCATGATGAGCACCCGTATAGCAAGGCATTGCTTATCTTTTAATAGCTTGCTTTCCTATTTTAAGAGCATTTTCTATAATTTCTGCCCCTGCACTTATCAGCATTATATTCGTTTTTTTACCAGGTTTCAGCATTTCAGCAAGTTCCTCATACAAAGGGATACAAGATTCAGAAGTAACCACATTAAAACGCGTATGTAAATATTCTCCTGCTTGCTCTATAATCGCTTCAACCACTTGTTTTATAAGATGTACTTCATCTACAATACTTATACCTCTGGCAAAATCGATCAATTCTCTGCCGTCAAGACCCATACTAGTAATCTCTTGTACCTTTTCTTAAAAAGTTCCAGTATTAAATACCCGCACTTTGTTGGTCACGAAATTTTGTCTCCTTTCAAAAAATTATTGAGCTTTCGTTTTTGCGTGAATCAATTTAAAAATTTCTTTTTTTTGAAATATTTATGCATAGGTAGCGGGTAGCCTAAAGAAACTTATTTTAACCCATTACATTGATACTAAACAAGAAGGGTACGTTGTTTTATCTAGAATGCAACCGGACCAATAAATTTGGCGGAAAGATTAAAAAGTAATTTAAATTTACTTCATAAAATACTCCGGTCAAAATTTTGACCATCACGTGTTTTTTGAAGTCTATCGAAACCCTGTTTTTCTCCAAAAATATGCTGCAAATGTTTCGAAATTTTATCAAAAGGCATTAAAAGAGCAGTCTTTTACTATTATCCTTGGCTATTAAACAATGTACTATATTTCTGCTTATTTCATGTAACATTTACATGCCATTAAGAAGAGTCCATTTGTTTCCATAATACATCAGTAGCCTTTGAAAACTTTAAAACAAATAAATTAAGAACTAATAAATTTATATCGTTTTTATTTTTTCTGAACAACCGCTGTAAGGATACTATCATAGATAATTTTAACAATTTTAGAAGTTAATACTCAATATAAAGCTACCTTATCTAATGGTTTTAACTTCTAGAAGTTAAATATTTATAGGAGAAATGGTTATTTAGCTTTTTTAGGGTGCTATAGGGTGCTAGTCGGCTTGACTTTGTGGTTGTTGTAAAGGTACACAAATAAGAATGTCGAAACCGCTACTTAAGTAGCACTCGCCATAATTATATGATAATATAGGAAGAAATAGTTAAGATAACTATTAAAGAATTCTCGCTAAATACAATTAAGGAATGTACTTTTCTTCTGCAATTGAGAATAGAACCTCTAAATTCTTAACATTAATTTTTTTGCGACTTACAGAGATTGCTCCGCAACGTTTCAACTCTTGAATGTGGCGACTCACAACAGCTCTAGTAGTGCCAATAAGCCCAGCAATTTCATCATTGGGCAAGTTGTTTATTAATTCTAGTTTACGAGTTTCTCCGTTAATGTTTTTAAGAAGCAAAGAAGCTAGGCGCACTAAAGTGCTATGCAAAGTAACATCTGTTGCAACGTCCATAAGCTGTCTCATACGCTCTCCTAAATAGTAAAGAATAGCCTTATGACTTATTGGATATTCATTAATCCATAACCTCATTTGAGGCACTGAAATTTTTAAAACTTTCAAGACATCCAAGGCCTCCCAATATACATCATGCGGTTCGGCATCTAGCAACGACAAAACATCAAAAACGTCACCAGTAGATAATACAAATACAGTATGTTCTCTGCCACTGCCGGGATTAGACTTAAACACTTTGAGTCTTCCCGAAACAATAAAATAAAAGGTAGCACTTACTTCCGCGCTACTTTTAAAGTTTTTCGCGTTCCAACGCTCTTCCTGCATATAACTTAAAAGGAGTTTTAGTGATTCTGGAGTAGAATCTTTTAAAAAAGGAGAACGTATTAAAGCTTTTAAATATCTATTGTAGTGAATATTTTCGGTAGTCATCAATTTGAATTAAATATAAAATTAGTGAAATTTCACTAAATAAAATAGAATAATTAGATATTTAAAAATATTGTTGTCCGTTAAAAAAACAATAGCTCTTTGCTTTTAGAACCAACATGCCTAAAGGCAATCAGGGAGGCAGAGCCAGATTTTAATTAACTTAAAATCAGACAAAAGCCAAGGATAAATTTTTTATTTTAAAAACAATTACGAATACAAGGTGTCATTTTACAAAACAAGTGAAATCGCTTTATGTTAAAGCGCTTGTTATCCGACACTATTTTTAGTTTGATAAACCTTGTTAAATATAAGATTTCTCGACTTTTTTTTAAACAAAACCTTGCTTTTTTTAAAATAATTTCATCAAGATAAAAGAGACAATTTTATTTTAAGCTATATAGATTTATCAGCTAGTTAAGATCAAGTCTTGGCTCCCTGCCGGCTGACTGGCAAGTTAATCCTAAAAACGAAACAATCTTGAGTCTTTTATCGGACAAGAATGCTTTTTTATTAGAGATTAACTAAAAATTATAAACTCTATTGGGTATAATTCTAAAATCACAAAAATCACCTTGATATAAAAATTAGCAAAAAGGAATCTTTAACTAATAATACTCCAAATTTTTGAGGATTTAGAAACCTGAATAAAGGTTCTTTTGATGGGTAAATTTTCTGGTTTCGATAAATTAGAATCGTCTTGCAATAAAGCAATTGCGGTATTTCTTGCAGATACCAAAATTTTAGAGTCTTTCACAACATCTGCAATATTTAAATTTAATACGCCACTTTGTTGGGTTCCCATTAAATTTCCTGGACCGCGTAACTTTAAATCTACCTCGGCAATTTTAAAGCCGTCTGTAGTTTCTACCATCGTTTTTAAACGTGTTTTTGCTTCTGCGGATAACTTAAAACTCGATAATAGTATGCAATAACTTTGGTCTGCCCCTCGCCCAACGCGCCCTCTTAATTGATGTAATTGCGATAAGCCAAAACGTTCTGAACTTTCAATAATCATCACACTTGCATTGGGTACATTTACACCCACTTCAATTACAGTTGTGGCCACCATAATTTGAGTTTCATGCTTCACAAAACGTTGCATTTCATACTCTTTGTCTGCAGGTTTCATTTTTCCGTGTACAATACTAATTTGATATTCTGGTGTAGGAAACTCGCGAGAAACACTCTCAAACCCATCCATCAAATCTTTATAATCCATGGTTTCAGATTCCTGAATTAACGGATATACGATGTATACTTGTCTACCTTTGGCAATTTCATCTCGCATAAATTTAAAAACCGACAACCGATTGCTATCAAAACGATGCACTGTTTTTACTTCTTTTCTTCCTGGAGGTAATTCGTCAATCACAGAAATATCTAAATCTCCATACACAGACATTGCCAAAGTTCTAGGAATTGGTGTTGCGGTCATGACTAGAATGTGGGGAGGAGAAGCCCCTACAACCTCCCCGAAGGGGAGGTTTTCCAACTGCTGTGTTATCTGTATTACGATTTTATCTGTGTTTCCTAGTACTTCTTCGTTGGTGAATCTGATAACTTTGAAACCTAACTCCTGTAAAATTGTTGTTCTTAATTCATCGGCCTCCTGTTGTTCTTTGCTATTGTGATATTTGCCATCAACTTCAATAATTAACTTTTTTTCTATAGAAACAAAATCGACAATAAATTCATCTATTAGATGTTGCCTTCTAAATTTTATATCTAACTTTTTAGTTTTTAATTGTTCCCAAAGAACTTGTTTTGCTTCCGTAGTTTTCTTTTTACGCTCTAATTGCAATTCTTTCATCAATTTATAAGTTGATGGACGGGCAGTTTCATACCGATTCCGCACAGATGTCCCCTTCCCTTCGGAAAGGGTTAGGGATGGACCTCCCCCACCTTTAGCCCACAATTTAGATCTTTGTGCTACTCCAAAACGATGCTGTTCATCGATGATGGCAATTCCTAAATTTTTAAATTTCACCTTATCTTCTAACAAAGCATGTGTACCTATTAAAATATCTAATGTTCCGTCTTCTAGATTTGCATGAATTTCTCTTCTCTTTTTAACTCTTACAGAACCTGTTAGAATATCTACCTTAAGATCCATTCCTTGTAAAAGTTCTGAAACTGCGATATAATGCTGATTTGCTAAAATTTCTGTTGGCGCCATAATAGTAGCCTGAAAACCGTTATCAATTGCCAAAAGCATAGAAAGTAAAGCCACAATTGTTTTTCCTGAACCTACATCTCCTTGTAAAAGACGATTCATATGTGCACCAGAAGCCACATCTTTTCTTATTTCTTTTAACACTCGCTTTTGAGCATTGGTTAAATCGAAAGGTAATTTATCTGCATAAAATTCATTAAAAATAGCGCCTACATTTTCGAAAATAAAGCCTTTAATTTTTGTTTTGTTGATGAGTTTCTTTCTCAATAACTGCATTTGAATAAAAAATAATTCTTCAAATTTTAAACGATATTCTGCTTTGGCTAAATTTTCTTGACTTTTAGGAAAATGCACATTTAAAAAAGCATCTTTTTTGGGCATCAATTTAAAATCGTCTATAATTTCTTGTGATAAGCTTTCTTGCATTTTATCGTAAAATTGCTGCAATAAGATCTGAATATAACCGCGCATCAACTTATTAGAAATACCTGAATTTGTAAGTTTTTCTGAAGACGGATATACAGGCTGCATTTTAGTCTGCAACTTCTTTTTATACTCTGTAACCAATTCCATTTCTGGATGTGGAATACTAAAAGAACCGTTATAATGATTCAGTTTACCATACACTACATAAGGTTCATTAATTTTCAAAGAATCTTTAATCCATTTTTGTCCGCGAAACCAAACCAACTCCATCGCTCCTGTTGCATCTTGAAAAGTAGCAACTAACCGACTGCCTCTTTTTTGTGCTACGGATGTAATGCGTGTTATTTTACCAACAATCTGTACTTCAGAAGAGTTTGGTTGTAAATCCTTTATAGCATAAAACTGTGTTTTATCAATATACCGAAAAGGAAAAAAGTTAAGTAAATCATTGCATGTTTTAATACCCAATTCTGAATATATAAGACTTGCTCTTTGTGCACTAATTCCGGGAATATATGTTATTGGATTGCTTAAAATCAACTTGTAAAATCTAGACAACGAAAATACAGCAATCAGATTTTATAAACGATATTTTATTTATTTTTATGGCGTACCGAATAGAATAACCTACCCACCTTATTACTTATCATAGATATTATATAAATTTATTTTTATAGTGACGTGCAAGTAAATTGAATTATTTTTTGATTAATTGAAATGAAAAGTAATTAGCATAGCATCGTTACTGTAATTATTTTTGATAATAGGTAAGCGGAAAAAAAACGATTTATTAGGGCATTATAAGGCTAATTTGGTATTAATGAACTAAAAATAAATCACACTTACCTATATTAGGTATGTGTTCTTTAAAAACTAGTTTAAAAGACACAAAATTATACGGTAATACTGAATAAAAAATATAAATTTTTAACAGCTATATATATTTTGAATATTCACTATTTGAAATGCTAGCCTCTTAATCGTTAAAACGCCAATATATGCGATGAGGTTTTACGGAAAACATTCACTTGTTTGAGCTACAATTCTAGAATGTCAATTTAAAAGATAATCAAATTTAAACAAAAAAAAGAGAGCTGATAAATCAACTCTCTTTTTTGTTAAATAATAATAATTTAACAATCTTATAATCCTATTTGAGATTTACTTAAAAATAATTTTAGTCACGGCATAATTTGTTTCAGAGCTTACGACTCTTAAAAACATAACTCCTGGTTTTGCTTGAACATCAAAGTTAAAATCGTTTCGGCCTTCTCCAACTAGAATAAATTAAAGAATAACAAAGCCTCTGTCTTACTTTATCAAAAAAAAATATCTCCTACATGATCACTTAAAACCATAAATAAAAAAGAACACAACAACTGAAATCAATTTTTCTAATCTTTAATCTTATCACAATAAGGCTATATGCCGTAGATGAAAATCTTTAGTCCTGCTTCGGTAGGACTTTTTTTGTCCTTTATCTTTTCTAAAGAAACTCTTATAATTCTTGTACCTTTACCCCGATTATTTAATTATAAAAATGAGATTACATAGAAATTTAACATTTGCTGTTATAGACAGTATAAGAGATATTTTTAACGAAGGTGTTTACGCTGATAAAGCCGTAGAAAAAGCCTTAAAACGCGATAAACGCTGGGGAGCAAGAGATCGTAAATTTGTTGCAGAAACAATTTATGATATTGTTCGTTGGAACCGCTTATATGCAGAAATTGCAGAAGTAAAGATACCGTATGATAGAGATAATATTTGGCGATTATTTTCTGTTTGGTGTATTTTAAGAGGTATTGCTTTACCAGATTGGAATCAGGTTGGCGATGTACCAGAAAGAAGAGTAAAAGGTCGTTTTGCAGAATTGTCTAGAACCAGAAAATATAGAGAATCTATTCCTGATTGGATGGACGAATTATGCCTTTCTGAATTAGGTGAAGAAATTTGGACCAAAGAAATAGCTGCTTTAAATGTGCAAGCAAGTGTTATTTTAAGAACCAATACCTTAAATGTTTCTAAAGAAATTCTTCAGAAAAAATTAAAAGCAGAAGGTGTAGAAACAGAATTTGTACCGCATCATCCAGATGCTTTATTATTACCAGAAAGAGCGAATGTTTTTAGAACAGAAGCTTTTCACAATGGCTTTTTCGAAGTGCAAGACGCTTCCTCTCAATTAGTTGCTGCTTATTTAGATGTAAAACCTGGCATGAAAGTTATTGATACTTGCGCAGGCGCTGGTGGCAAAACCTTGCATTTAGCAGCGCTAATGGAAAATAAAGGGCAAATTATTGCGATGGATATTTACGAAAGTAAACTGAAAAAATTAAAAATTAGAGCCAAAAGAAACAAAGCACATAACATAGATATGCGTGTGATTGATTCTACAAAACCTATTAAAAAATTACACGGCAAAGCAGATAGAGTTTTAATCGATGCTCCCTGTTCTGGCTTGGGTGTTATCCGTAGAAATCCTGATTCTAAATGGAAATTACAACCCGAGTTTATAGACAACATCAAAAAAGTACAACAAGAAATTTTACAAAGTTATTCTAAAATGGTAAAACCAGGCGGAAAAATGGTGTATGCTACCTGCTCTATTTTACCCTCTGAAAATCAAAATCAAGTGAATACTTTCTTAACATCAGAATCAGGAAAAGATTTTACATTTGTAAGCGATAAAAAAGTTTTAGCGCATATTGATGGTTTCGACGGATTCTACATGGCGCTTTTAGAAAGAAAATAATTTTTTTAGAGCACTATTTTAAAAATACTACTACATAAATTCCATTGATTAAACCAAAATTAAATTATGACAAAAAAACTACTTACTGTACTCACTATTTTATGGGTTGCACAACTTTCTTTTGCGCAGGTACAACCTTATTATAATGATGTAGATTTAACACTTTATGGACTCGAATTAAAAGACGCTTTGGCTGTTAAAACCATCGCAGCGCATTCGCGCTTTTTAGAATATACAAGCAGCGGACCCGATGTTTGGGACGCTACTAAAATTACCGATGACAATATAAATTTTTCTGGTGATGTCGTTTTATTTTACGGCTGGGAAGATGGTTCTGACCAAGATGATACCAACGATTTTTCTAGAGACAATAGAGCACAAGATAAGGCAGACGGAAACTCTTTTGTTTGGAACAGAGAACATGTTTTTCCTAAATCTTTAGCAAATCCAGTACTAGATACCAATGTTCCTGGCCCCGCAACCGATGCGCATCATTTGAGAGCTGCAGACAGAACCCGAAATTCTACTAGAAATAATAGAAAATATGGAAGAGGATCTGGTACTTCTAATTTTTCTTCTATTGATTCTCATGAAGGTTTAGATGGCCCAAATACATCCGCTTGGTATCCTGGTGATCAATGGAAAGGAGATGCTGCAAGAATGATTATGTATATGTACATAAGATATGGTTCGGTTTGTTTACCAACAGCAGTGGGTGTAGGCAGTAAAAAGTTTACAGAAGATGAAATGATTGATCTTTTTTTACAATGGAATGCAGAAGATCCTGTTTCTGCCATTGAAATTGCTAGAAATACTTATCACGGAAATGCGGAAGCAGATGCAGCGCAAGGAAATAGAAATCCGTTTATAGACAATCCATATTTAGCAACAAGAATATGGGGCGGAGACTCTGCAGAAGATCGATGGGATTTTTATAAAAAAACAGATACCAAGGCACCAACCAAGCCTTTAAATGTAACCGTAAACAACATCACCTTAAATTCTTTGGATTTTGTTTGGACAGCATCTACAGATAATATTGGCGTAACTCTTTATAATGTATACGTAAATGATATTCTCGAAGAACAAACAACAAATACAACTATTTCTTTATCAAACTTAAGCTCAAATACAAGCTATAGCGTAACTATTATTGCAAAAGACCTTATCAACAATAAGTCAGATGCTAGTATTGCAGTAAACGCAAGAACACTAGAAGATACAGAAGCACCAACAACACCTATGAATGTGATGGTTCGTAACCAAACAGATTCTTCTTTTAAAGTTTCTTGGTCTGCTGCTTCAGATAATAATGCTGTTGGCGATTATGAAGTTTTTGTAGATGGTACTTTAAACGGTTCTACTTCAGCTATTTTTTACACGGTAAGCGGTTTAGACTCAACGACTAGTTATTCGGTAGAGGTTTTAGCAAAAGATGTAGATAATAATAAATCTAATAAAAGTGCTGCAATTACTGCAACTACAACAGCCGGAACGTTTAACGGAGTTTCAGAATTGTTTATATCAGAATATGCAGAGCCTGCAAGCGGTAACGAAAAAGCAATTGAAATTGTAAATCTTTCAGGTGCTACCATAAATTTATCAGCATATTCTATTCAGAAACAATCAAATGGAGGTACTTGGGTAGATGATTATCCTTTAGGAAATGTAGATATTATTCCTGGTGATGTTTTTGTTATTGTACATGCAGATGTTACTGAACAAGTACTTTTAAATGAAGCCGATTTATTTGGCCCACCAAACGAAGATACTTCTCCTTACGGCTTTGGTTCTCCTTTAAATTTTAATGGTAACGATCCTATTGGTTTGTATAAAGACGGTGTTTTAATTGATATTGTTGGTTTTGAAGATGATTCTAGCAAACATATTGAAAATAAAACGTACCGTAGAAAAGCACCTATTGCAGCACCAAACACACGTTTTGATAAAGCGGAATGGGAAATTTTGGCCGCTGGCACTTTTGATGGTTTTGGCAGTCATGCTTCAACTTTAAGCACAAAAGAGAATGTATTGAGCAATTTTAGTATATATCCGAACCCAACGAATGGTAACGAAGTGTTTTTTAGTATATCAGAAAATGCAACCGTGCATCTTTATACCCTTTTAGGTAAAAGAATACTTACGGCTCAACTTTCTGAAAATAAGAATGCAATAGATGTTACCAGTTTATCGAAAGGTATTTACATGGTAAAAGTTTCTATTGGAGAACAAACAGTAATTCAAAAATTAATAAAAAACTAACTTACTAGCGATATTTTTTAGTTCAAAATTTACAACATGAAAAAAATATTATTTTTTACATTTCTTTTTTTAAGCTTTTTTGTAAACGCACAAGAAGCATATTATAGCGATGTCGATTTAACAGCAGAAGGCCAAAACCTAAAAGAAAAATTGGCAACAAAAACCATTAATCAACACACCAATTTTTTAGTGTATACACCTGGTGTTTGGGAGGCATTAAAAGTTACCGATTCAAACCCTGATAATAACACTGAAGTTTTATTGATTTATGGCTATTCAGATTCTGGCACTACGGCAAGAACAAGAAGTAAAAGTTTAACAGGTGGTGATCAAGGAGAATGGAATAGAGAACACACCTATGCTAAATCTTTAGGAAACCCTAATTTAGGCACATCAGGTCCAGGAGCAGATGCTCATCATTTAAGACCATCAGATGTCAATTATAATGGCCAACGTGGTAGTTTAAGATTTGCAGATGGTAATGGCAACTCTGGTAATGTTTCTGGTGGCTGGTATCCTGGTGATGAATGGAAGGGAGACATTGCAAGAATGATGATGTATATGTATATTCGTTATGGAGAAGAACAATGTTTACCTACAAATGTTGGTATTGGCAGCTCGGTAAATACCGAAGACGCCATGATTGATTTATTTTTAGAATGGAATGTAGAAGACCCCGTATCTGATTTTGAAAGACAAAGAAATACGTTTCACGATTCTAGTGAAACCTATGCACAGGGAAATAGAAATCCGTTTATAGACAACGCATATTTGGCTACCAGAATTTGGGGTGGCGCAGATGCTATCGATTCTTGGGGATTGTATACTTCTTCAGATGAAGAAGCACCAACCGCACCTACCAATGTATCTTTAAGTAATATTGGCACATCAAGTATCGATGTTTCTTGGACAGCGGCAACAGACAATGAAGCGGTTACTAAATATGAAATTTTTGCAAATGGCGTGTTAAACGGTAACACAGCAAACACCAACTATACAATTTCAAATTTAAGTTCTAACACAACGTATCGTATTACCGTGTTAGCAAAAGATATTGCAAATAACGAATCTGCTTTATCAACGGCTGTAAACGGAACAACTTTAGTAGACACTACTCCGCCCTCTGTTCCTGCAAACATTACAATTAGCAATCAAACAGGTGCTAGTTTTAGAGTAAACTGGGCTGCCTCTTCAGATGATTCTTTTGTTGCAAAATATGATGTTTTTGTAGACGGAACATTAAACGGATCAACCACAAATACAAACTACGATGTAACGGGTTTAGCCGTTTCTACAACATACAGTATCACTATTTTAGCCAAAGATTCTGCAAATAATATGTCTGAAAAATCGAACGCAGTAAACGCAACAACGTCAAACGGATTGAGTGATGTTTCTGAACTATTCTTTTCTGAATATGTAGAAGGTACTGGCTTTAACAAAGCTCTAGAAATTGTAAATTTAACGAGCAATAACATCAATCTAACTTCTTATACAATTAAAAGACAATCTGGAGGCGAATGGGAAGCACCGCTGCAATTAGTTGGAAATATTGCAATAAATGATGTGTATGTGATTATAAATTCTGATGCTACAAACAACACGTTATTGCAACAAAAAGATTTAGAAGTTAATAATACGACACCAATGACATTTAATGGTGACGATAGAATTGGGCTTTATAAAAATGATGTGTTAATTGATATGATAGGAGATTTAGACGGTACCGATGTATTTGCAGAAAATATCACCTTAAGAAGAAATACAAATGTAAAAGAGCCCAATATAAATTATAGTGAGCAGGGCGAATGGTCTGATTTCTATTCTACGACAATAGATTATAGTGATATTGGTAATTTTAACGGCACTTTTACTTTAAGCATTGATAAGAACATTTCTCTAAAAGCTTTAGAAATCTATCCGAACCCTACCAATGGAAATAAATTTTATATTCGAACAACTGAAGACACAAATGTTACTGTTTATAATGTTTTAGGTAAAGTAGTAAAAATAGCAAAAATTACTGCTAACAAAAATAGCATAGACATCTCTAATTTATCAAAAGGAGTTTTTATTGTTAAAATGAATCGAGACAATAAATCGATCACTAAAAAATTAATTAAAAACTAATTTTTGAAAAGTATATTTAAAAAGACTGTCTTTATAAGGCAGTCTTTTTTTTTGTTTGATACAGAAATATATGCCTCTAAAACTTCAACTAAATTAATTGGAAGTTTTAAATTGAAAAAAAGTAAATTTGCGCACTTAATAGAATTCTAAACAAGAACGAATGATTCATTTCTTTGGAAATAAAAACAATACACTATTTGCTGTTCAAACAACAAAAGAATTAGCGAAAGCAACGATTTCTAAATTAACTTGGTTATTTGCCGACCAACCTAAAATAGAAGAAACATCTTTAGATGCTTTTTATATAGGCCCAAGAGCTGCAATGATAACACCTTGGAGCACCAATGCTGTAGAAATTACTCAAAATATGGGAATCAAAGGCATTATTAGAATTGAAGAATTTATGGCAGTTTCAGAAGATTTTTCTGATTTTGACCCAATGATTTCCGAGAAGTTTAGCAGCTTGCATCAAGAATCATTTAAGATTGATGTAAAGCCAGATGCTATTTTAAATATTGATGATATTGCTATTTACAACAACCAAGAAGGCTTGTCTTTAAGTGATGAAGAAGTAACGTATTTAGAAAGTGTAGCAACTAAAATAGGAAGAAAATTAACAGACTCTGAAGTATTTGGCTTTAGTCAAGTAAATTCAGAACACTGTAGACATAAAATATTTAACGGAACTTTTGTGATTGATGGCGAAGAAATGCCAACATCATTATTTAAGTTGATCAAAGAAACAGCGAAACAATTTCCGAACGATATTGTTTCGGCTTATAAAGACAATGTTGCGTTTATAAAAGGACCTAAAGTAGCACAGTTTGCACCAAAAACAGCAGACAAACCAGATTTTTATCAAAAGAAAGACTTTGAATCTGTAATTTCAATAAAAGCAGAAACGCATAATTTCCCTACAACTGTTGAACCTTTTAACGGCGCTGCAACTGGCGCTGGTGGAGAAATTAGAGATCGACTTGCTGGCGGAAAAGGTTCTTTACCTTTAGCAGGAACAGCGGTATATATGACTTCATATTCTCGTTTAGAAGACAAAAGATATTGGGAAAATAAATTTGAAGCTAGAGATTGGTTGTATCAAACTCCAATGGATATTTTGATAAAAGCTTCGAATGGCGCATCCGATTTTGGAAATAAATTTGGGCAACCTTTAATAACGGGTTCAGTTTTAACTTTTGAACATGAAGAAAATTCAGCGGTAAGTACTTCAAAAGCTAGAAAGCTTGGGTATGATAAAGTGATTATGCAAGCTGGCGGAATTGGATATGGAAAAGCAGATCAAGCTTTAAAAGACACACCGAAAGAAGGCGATAAAATTGTAATTCTTGGTGGCGAAAATTATAGAATAGGCATGGGTGGCGCTGCAGTTTCATCTTCTGATACTGGCGAATTTGCATCAGGAATTGAGTTAAACGCAGTGCAGCGTTCAAATCCTGAAATGCAAAAACGTGCTGCTAATGCAGTTCGTGGGATGGTAGAAAGCGAAGAAAATTTTATTGTTTCTATTCATGATCATGGTGCTGGCGGACATTTAAATTGTTTATCTGAATTGGTAGAAGATACTGGCGGTCATATCGATTTAGATACATTGCCCGTTGGAGATCCTACTTTGTCTGCAAAAGAAATTATTGGCAACGAATCTCAAGAAAGAATGGGATTGATTATTGCCGAAAAACACATCGATACTTTACAGAAAATTGCAGATCGTGAACGTTCGCCAATGTACACCGTTGGTGAAGTTACAGGAAATGATCGGTTTACTTTTGAATCTAAAACAACCGGTGCAAAACCGATGGATTTGGCGTTAGAAGATATGTTTGGCTCCTCACCAAAAACAATTATGACAGACAAAACTGTCATCAGAAATTATAAAAATCCGCGTTATAAAACAAAAAACTTAAAAATATATTTAGAGCAAGTTTTACAATTAGAAGCGGTTGCTTGTAAAGATTGGTTGACCAATAAAGTAGATCGCTGTGTGGGTGGTAAAGTTGCGAAACAACAATGTGTTGGACCGTTGCAAATTCCATTGAATAATGTTGGCGTAATGGCGCTAGATTATAACGGAAAAGAAGGTGTTGCCACTTCTATTGGCCACGCTCCTATTGTGGGTTTAATTGATGCCGAAGCAGGAAGTAGAATTGCAATTACAGAAGCGCTTACCAACTTAATTTGGGCGCCGTTAAAAGACAACTTAAAAAGTGTTTCGCTGTCTGCAAATTGGATGTGGCCTTGTAAAAATGAAGGCGAAGATGCTCGTTTGTATAAAGCTGTAAAGGCAGTTTCAGAGTTTTCGATTGATTTAGGAATTAATGTACCAACAGGTAAAGATTCTTTATCGATGAAGCAAAAATATAAAGATGATGAAGTACTTTCTCCTGGAACGGTAATAATTTCTGCTGCTGGTAATTGTACTGAAATTTCTAAAGTGGTGGAGCCTCTTTTAAAAGTTGATGGAGGAAACATCTATTATATTAATATTTCTCAAGATGATTTTAAATTAGGCGGAAGTTCATTTAATCAGGTATTAAATGCCATCGGAAACGAAGCGCCTGATGTAAAAAATGCTGCCTTTGTAAAAAATACCTTTAATACAATTCAAGATTTAATTAAAGCTAATAAAATTGTTGCAGGACATGATGTTGCTTCTGGCGGTTTACTGACCACTTTATTAGAAATGTGTTTTGCTGATGTAAAGTTAGGCGCAGATTTTAACATTACTTCTTTACATGAAGAAGACCCGATTAAAGTATTATTTGCAGAAAATTCAGGAATTGTTTTTCAAGCGGATGCTTCTGTAGAAACTATTTTATTAGAAAATAATATCGAGTTTTTTACGATTGGTTCTGCAAATAATTCAGGAATTGTAAACATCAAAAACAACGAAGATAATTTTTCTTTTGATGTTGCTGAAATGAGAGATGTTTGGTATAAAACTTCTTTTTTATTAGATCAAAAACAAACCGCAAATGGTTTGGCACAAGTCCGATTTGATAATTATAAAAAGCAACCTTTAACCTATAAATTTCCAGAAAATTTTACAGGTAAATTAGAGGACGTCATTGCGAACCTTTCGACTTCGCTCAAGACAGCCACAGTGAAGCAATCTACTAGTAATAAAGAGATTGCTTCGGCAAAAAAGCCTCGCAATGACGGCAAGCGTCCAAAAGCTGCCATTATTCGTGAAAAAGGTTCAAACTCTGAACGTGAAATGGCAAATGCCATGTATTTAGCTGGTTTTGATGTGAAAGATGTACACATGACCGATTTAATTTCTGGTCGTGAAACTTTAGAGGACATACAGTTTATTGGTGCTGTTGGTGGTTTTTCTAATTCTGATGTTTTAGGTTCTGCGAAAGGTTGGGCTGGCGCATTTTTATACAATGCAAAAGCAAAAAAAGCGTTAAAAAACTTCTTTAAAAGAGAAGACACCTTGTCTGTTGGTATTTGTAATGGTGCACAATTGTGGATGGAATTAGATTTAATCAACCCTGATCATAAAGTGCATGGTAAATTGGTTCATAACGATTCTAAAAAACATGAAAGCTCTTTTACTTCTGTAAAAATTCAAGAAAATAATTCTGTCATGCTATCTAGTTTAGCAGGAACGGAATTAGGGGTTTGGATTTCTCACGGAGAAGGAAAATTTAACTTACCAGAAGCGGAAGAAAACTATAATATTGTTGCAAAATATGGGTATGCAGGCTATCCGAATAATCCGAATGGCTCTGATTTTAACACCGCGATGCTATCTGATAAAACAGGGCGTCATTTAGTGACCATGCCGCACATAGAACGTTCTACTTTTCAATGGAATTGGGCAAACTACCCTGCAGGAAGAAAAGACGAGGTTTCGCCTTGGTTAGAAGCTTTTGTGAATGCTAGAGTATGGATTGAAAATAAAGGGTAAAGTTTATAAAATGATACGTAATGATTTATAAAATCATTACGTATCATTTGAATAATTAAATATCAACTTCTAATTAATAGTGAGATTGCCACAGAAAGTAAAAAAAACTTTCTTCGCAAAGACTACTATAAATAAAAGTTCAAAATTCAAAAAAAACAGCTTTTAGAAAATTCTAAAAGCTGTTTTTTTTTGCGTTAGGGATTGGAATGGCATCCTTTTTATGCTAAAGTAAAGTCTCTATTTCTTACCAGAAATAAAATTATTTAATGGATAATAACAAAATTCTCTAATATTACTGCATAAAAAGATATAATGGAAAGCCCGACCTTTGGTAACGCCCAAAACAAGAATCTATAGAACTCTTCTAATCGTAGATTCGCCAATAACAATGCCTTTTTTTAAACTTCCATCTCCTTTATAAAGTACGGTTGCCTCGCCATACGCGGTTACTTTGATTTTTTCTGATGCGTTTACATGAAAGGCTCCGTCGCCGTAAGCCGTTATTTTAGTTTCTTTAGAAAAAACATTTTCCGCCATTACTTTACTTGCCCCGTATGTCGTTATTTTTTGCTTTTGAATACTACCAGCATCCATCTTTAAAAAACTTTCACCGTAAATAGAAACGTATAATTTATTTACATCAATAGAGTTTACCGTAACTTCAGAATTTTCATAGATACGTAAAATACACTCATCTTGCACCAACGGAGTTTGAAATGTAATTTTCTCTTCTCCTCTTAAAGAAAAAGTATTTACAGCTACGTACGTAATAATTACCTTTGCCACTCTGCCCATGTATAAAGGAACTTTTCTTTTAGAATTTCTAATAACAATCTTTTTATTTTTAGTGTATGTTTTAGCTCCTTCTAAATATACATGTAAGGTGCCTTTATTTAATTCGTACTGAAATTTTTCTAGGGCAACGTTGATATCTTGGCTAACGATACTCGCTTCATTTCCTTTTTTAAAGATTGCCTCGATATGCGGACTCACAATAATTTTATTAAAATCGTTATTTAATTTTATTGTTTTCTGTGCTTTTAAATGGCTAGAAAAACATAGCAAAGAGATAAAAAGAATACTTAATTTGAATTTCATAATTTTTGATTTAAAGTTGATTTTTTTGGATAAATTTAAGTGTTTAGCTTTATAATAGCTAAAGTAAAGACTAGAGGTTTTTTAAATTGTGACAGTTTTTGAGTAATTATCTAAACTTTAAATAGTTTATTTTCTGAAATAAACCACTTCAAAAACATAGTTGTTTGTTAAAATTGTAACTCTAAAAAATATTTTCTTACCTATGAAAACAGCCCGTAAAAATTAAAAAATCATTTTTATTGCCATCCTTTTTTTGATCATTTAGGCTTTAGCTCTTGCAAGAGAGAATTTTTTTTAATTTTAAGTTACTCGCACTGGGTATCTATTTTAAAAAAAAGACAATTTTATCGGGTTTAGATCAGAGTTGATAAAAATTATCTTCCATTTAATAAAGTACCCGAAAGAACAGGAGAAGAAGTTTTACCTTGTTTTTTAAATTTAATATAAAATGTTTAACTGCAAAACTGGTCTATTCATCTACATTTTTTTGTTTTTAATCTTTTATCGTAACTATTCAGCCTTTAAAACAGCAATAGTTTTAAAAGCAGCGAAAATATTTTGACCATTCTTAATACAGGTATCTGTTACTGATCTAATAACCGCATATATCTGTGCACCATTTTCAGTTTTAAATTGACCCGATACTTTTTGTTTGACCTTCACATTTCTAATCGCTCTTTCTGAAGCGTTATTATCTGAAGGCACATTATAATGGTCAAGAAAAGTAAGAATATACTCTTTGTATTTTCTCATTCGCTTATGAAAAGCACGAAGTTTTTTCTGCTTTTCAACAAGCGGTTTTTCTAATAAATTAACTAAATCATTTTTTATTCTATCCCTTTCTGCGACTGGAAATTTATAACATTCTTGTTTCAATTTTTTCTTAAGTTCCAAAGCATCCAACAACATTCTTTTAAAATTTGTAGCCCAGTTAGACTCAAAACGTTGTTCAAGAAATATAAGTTCTCTTAATAAATGTGCACTACATAATTGGTGTGTTTTACATTGGGTTTGAAAATGGCTTGCCCAACAATCATGCACCAATATCGTATCTTTAAAACCTTTTGGAAAGTTTGCTTTAATCGTATCAATTCCTCTATTTTTAGAGAACACTACATAAGTAGCAAACTTGCTTTGCCAAGTCCAAAACCAATTATTTTTACCATTTACTTTAATACCAGTTTCATCAGCACCAACCACATTT
>NZ_VORR01000001.1 GCF_007997085.1 Polaribacter sp. IC066 | reverse complement strand
TCTTTTAAAAATAGCTCTGAACTTATTAAGAAATGAAACATCAGAAAAACAGGGAATTCCTGGTAAAAGACTTAAAGCTGCTTGGAATGAAAAATATTTATTAAAAGTACTTAGTGTCAAAGTATGATTCTGCCCTGAACAGCAACCAGCACCTTTTAAATGGAGGTTGTTACTCCTGCAAATTTTTATTAGTGAAACTCAACTTTGAAAAATAGCGGAACTATGAATTTAAAATTGCAAGTTGCTGTGCCTGTTTGGCATGCTAATCCCACCAAATGCATTGAACTTGTTTCAGTATTTAGCGTGATCTCAGGCTTAATATCCCCGCCGATATGTGTCGAAATATTAAAAGATTATTCTTTTGTGATATTTTGATGGCTTTGCCTTTAAGTTGTTCATTGTATACTCAAGTAATCGCGTTTTTGGGGCGGAATTGTATCGAGATATTTTTTAATTTCACTTGTTCCAATTACAAAGTTAAAGCGAACAAGTGCAATTTACCTGACAAGCACCTTAAAATACAAAGCATCGTCATTATTAATAAATAAAATTAAGTCGGTATTTCTTTGCGGATTTTTTATCGTCATCGTAGAGATATCACCAACCGTTTTAATAATTGGTTTTCGAGAATTTTTAGATCCTTTAAAACTATATACCACGAAAGAATTGGTGTCAAAATTCTTAAATTCTAGTTCAATGTTTTTAGATGAATTTACTCGAATTGTTCCGCTTGTTGGCGAAACTAAATCGGTTTGTAAACCTAAAAAAGTAGAGGTGTAAACGGGTTGTTTGTAAAAGGCATCTAAAGTCATTCTGCCAAAACGTAATACCCATACTGGTTTTTCTGGATAATGAGATTTAAAGATTTTACTTTTAGGAATGTCAAAAAAATACGGATTAAATTCTCGAATCCAGCCAGTACCCGAATTATAACCTGCTGCCCAAGTTGCATCTAAAAGAACCCAGCTGCCATCAATTTTCACAGCATTCCAGGCATGATTCACAGTTTTTGAAGTTTTACCAATTTCGTCTGCATTATTTCGAGTATATCCTTTTATAACTTCAGATTCAATATTTAATAAATTACAAATTATTTTAAAAGCTTGCGCATATTCTTCGCAAACGCCTGTTTTATTGCGAAACATATCTGCAACCAACGTGTATTTTATCGCTTTTAATTTGCGGTTTTTTTCTTCTTCGGATGAAAACTCGATACGAAATCGTCTTGGTTCAGGGTTGTAATATTCTTTTAAATTGTACCGTATGTTTTTTGCCAACCAAAAGAAAGTAGCTCTCGCTTTATGAGCATCCGAAGAAAAATCTTTTTCAATTTTATTGGCTAAATCTTCCGCTTTAGAAAATCTCGGATATTCTAAAACTTTAGCATCAACATCAGAAAAATCTTGAGAATGCAAAGAAATACTACAAAGTAAAATAATAATAATAGTAAGTTGTTTCATCATTTAAAGAGTAAACAATTTTAAGAGTCAAAAATTGTGCCTTTCATTTTTATGTATACTTGCGAGTTTTAGAACTTGAAATAAATTCAGTTAAGGAACTCTATTGGTATACATAAATTACTACGGTTTTCCGAAACTTTAAAACAGGGCAATAGCTGCATAATACTTGCGAAATCTCGATACTGAACAAAGTTTAGTATCGAGACTCTTTAGAATAATAGGGATTAATTTTTCCTATAAACCATTCACTGTTTTTCGAATCGCAACTAAATTGGTTAATAATTTTTCTAAATTATCTAAATGCAACATATTAGCGCCATCAGACTTTGCATTTGCAGGATCGAAATGAGTTTCAATAAACAAACCATCTACATTATTTACAATTCCGGCTCTAGCAATGGTTTCAATCATTTCAGGCCTTCCGCCAGTTACACCAGCAGCTTGATTGGGTTGTTGTAAAGAATGGGTAACATCTAAAATTGTAGGTGCAAATTCGCGCATTTCAGGAATTCCTCTAAAATCGACAATCATATCTTGGTAGCCAAACATAGTGCCTCTATCAGTAATCCAAGCTTTATGAGAACCTGCATCTTTTACTTTCTGAACGGCGTGTTTCATGGCAGACGGACTCATAAATTGTCCTTTTTTTAAGTTGACAACTTTTCCTGTTTTTGCGGCAGCAACGACTAAATCGGTCTGTCGTACTAAAAATGCCGGAATCTGCAATACATCAACATATTCTGCTGCTTTTGCTGCATCAGAAACTTCATGAATATCTGTTACCGTTGGCACACCAAAAGTTTCAGAAACTTTACGTAATATTTTTAGCGCTTTTTCATCGCCAATTCCCGTAAAACTATCAATTCTGCTTCTGTTTGCTTTTTTAAAACTGCCTTTAAATATAAACGGAATCGCTAATTTATCGGTAATTGTAATTATTTTTTCAGCAATTCTTAACGCCATTTCTTCGCCTTCAATAGCACAAGGCCCCGCTAAAAGAAAGAAATTATTTGCATCTAGGTGTTTTATATTCGGAATTTCAGATAAAATCATTTGTACATTTTTAAGCAAAAATACGTAAAATTTGAACGTGTTCATTGTGTTGATTTTTTAGTTTTAAAGCGCAGTAAGGAATTAGAAATTATAGGTTGATTTATGATTTTATTGGTATATTTATACTTTTAAAACAAAATAATAATGAAGAAAATAATTAGTTTTTTAATAGTTCTTGCAACAGTATTCAGTTGTGCGGTTATCAGTAAAGGACAAAAAGAAACAAATGGAAAAAACGGTATAAATGGAATAGATGGGACTAATGGGAAGGATATTACCGCTGGTTTATCATTAAATAAAAAGAAAGAGACTTCTTTTTTTATCGATTCTACCATGGTAAGAAAGCACCTCTATACATTGGCAGCTGATGACATGGAAGGCAGGAAATCTGGAACCGTAGGTATTGAAAAAGCCGCTAAATATATAGAAACCGAATTTAAAAGAATTGGTTTAACCACTTTTGAAGGGTTAGAAACCTACAGACAAACGTTTAGTTTTGCACCTAGAAAAGGGGAAGAGGAAATTACAAGTGCCAACATTATTGGTGTATTGGAAGGAAAAAGTAAAAAAGATGAATATGTAATTATTTCTGCGCATTATGATCATTTAGGGATGAAAAAGAAGGGGAAAGGAGATGTTATTTTTAATGGCGCAAACGATGATGCTTCTGGTGTTACTGGTGTTTTAGCCTTGGCAGCATACTTTAAAAAAGTAGGCAACGAAAGAACGATTGTTTTTGTAGCTTTTACGGCAGAAGAAATGGGCTTAATTGGTTCTACGCATTTCGGAAAAGGAATTGATGCAGCAAAATTTGTGGCAGGAATCAATTTAGAAATGATTGGTAAAGTGCCAAGTTTTGGGCCAAATACGGCTTGGTTAACGGGTTTTGATCGTTCTGATTTTGGAAAAATTATTCAGAAAAATCTAAAAGGTTCGGGGTATCAATTATTTCCGGATCCGTACAAAAATTTTAATTTATTTTTTAGATCAGATAATGCTTCATTGGCGCGTTTAGGCGTTCCGTCGCACACATTTTCTACAACAGCAATTGATGTAGATAAAGATTATCACCAAGTTTCTGACGAGGCTGAAACTTTAAATATGACCGTAATTACACAAACGATTCAAGCAGTTGCCATAGGAACAGAAAGTATTATTAATGGCAAAGATACACCTACAAGAGTGGTTCTTAAAGAGCTGAAAAATTAATGGTATGAAGTATTTCAAATACCTCTTTTTGTTTTTGTTGATGGGTTGTTCAACATCAAGAGTAATTACAGATTATAATGCTGAAATTAATTTTTCTAATTTTAAAACATACGCATTTTATGAAGATGTAGGAGTAGGTTTAAATGAATTAGATGTAAAAAGAGTTACTAATATTGTGAATTTTAAATTAGAACAATTGGGTTTTTTACAATCTGATAATCCTGATTTTTTTATCAACATAAAATCAAAAATGTCAGAAGCTCAAAATAATAATACCATCGGAATAGGTTTAGGAACTGGCGGTATAAACGGGGGGTTTGGCGTTTCTGGCGGAATACCCATTGGTGGTAAAAAGTTAAATGAAGCATTTACAATCGAGTTTGTGAATGCAGAAAATAACATACTTTTTTGGCAGGCAATCTTAAACTCTACCATTAAAGAAAAAAGAAAACCCGAGCAGAAGGAGCTACATTTTCAAGAAATAATTGCTAAAATTTTAGAAAAATATCCACCGAAATAAAATTATCCAGCAAAAAAAAATCCTCTAAAAATTAATTTAGAGGATTTTTTTTATGATTTTCAATTAAAACTGGTATCTAATAGAGAATGCAAAATCGTTGCTTAAACCATTTAAATCGCCCGTAATTCCTGCTTCTGGTCTATAATCTAAAGAAAGTATAAAAGGCGCATTAAAGTTATATTCAATTCCTATTACTCCAGCGCCATAAATGCCCACTTCTTCAGTAGAAATTAAACCAGCACCAAAACCTGCATACCAATTAAAACGGTCTTCAATAGTCCAAACCCATTGGTATAAACCTGTTGCTTTAAAGTCGCTTAAGCCGTTGCCTAAACCCAAATCAATCTCTAAACGATTGTTGTCGTTTAATGCTTTTTGGTAAGAAATTTCACCTCCAAAACCATTTCCGCCGCTAAAACGCAAACCAATTGCATTGTTAGAAATATCTTGGGCATTTAAAGAAATGGCACCAACGAATAATGTAAGTGTTAATAGTAATTTTTTCATGATTGATTTTTTATTTTGTTTTTATAATGCAAAATTAGAATTAAAACGGGAATGAAATGCACTCTACCAAATGACTTATTAACACAATTCAAATTTTAGGGAGTAATTTTTAAACGAATTCCTTTAGAGTGGCTGCTAAATTCTGGCGCGTACATGCTTTGTATGGTTGTAATGCCGTTGCTAAAGTTACCCGCATTGTTTACACGAACATCATATTCAAAAACATAAATTCCCTTTGGTATTTTATCAAAAAAGAAATTAGTTGCGGCATCTTTTGTGCTTTCATAATACCCTAAATTATCTTGCCATTTGTAGGTAGAAATTACATTAATAGGTTCAACACCAGAGGCTCTCATATCTTTCATATGAATAAATTCTAGATCTCTATTTGAACGCAATTCAATACGAACTGTAATTAAATCGCCAACTTTTAAAAGTGTGTTTTTGTTGATTGCTTTCAATTCTTTTCCTGTATCAGAATTTACTTTTAAGAACAATTTTTTATTTATTTTTAACGGACTTTCTGCGGATGTAATTTTATCTAAATCCTCAAAATACTGCCAATACAAAGCTCCCCAAGCAGTGCCATTTCCTTTTTTGTGGATGGTTACTTCTGCCATTTTCGGAGTAATTTCTGCAGCATTCCAAGAAGTTTTAAAATATCCTGTTCCGGCTTCGATTTTTACATTTTCTATTTCTGCTAAATTTATTTCTTGATCACCAATTTTAATAGCCACCATTTCTGTAATAGAAATCCAATCACTTCCATTTAGCAATAAGGCATAAATAGCTTCTGTAGTTGCCTTTGTAGTTGGCCATCTATTTGTTTGCTTATTTTTAAGCAACCAAATTTTAAGATTGTCAATGGTTTTTTGTTTGTCTTGATGTATGTTAGGATCTAAAACTTCAGAAAAAGTTTCAATCATTAATGCTTGCGTTTCCACTGGCGCTTGATAATAGTAATAACCAGCCTTATTCGTTTTCCAATACATGCCTAATTCATCAGAAGTAATTGAATTTTCTTCTAAAGAGTTTAATATCTTGTTGGCAGTTACTTTTTCATCATTTCTAAAGAGCGATAAAGCAATTTGGCCTTTTGCGTATAAATTAAATTCGTTCCAGTATTTTGTAGTTTGATTTCGGTAGTAATCAACAGCTGTTTTGGTTTTATCATCTAGAGAGATATCAGCATAAAAACTACGCATATACAAATATTGAATTGTAAAATAGGTTAAATTATTTTTTGATAGATAATTTTTGTAAGCCGTTTCTCCATCTTTTTTGATGTTTGATTTTTGTTTTATTTTTTCAGCTCTTTTTAATAATTGCTTATAGTTTTTTAATAATTCGACATCTAAAAACTGTACAGATTTTTCAATCATTTTTCTGGTGGATGCGTCAACATCAGTAACTCCCAATTTTTGCAAATGCCCAAATCCCGTTGCAATGTGTTGCGTTATAAAAACGTTTTCATAACGACTTCCTTTAAACCAAGGAAATCCGCCAGAATTCATTTGCATATCTTGCAATTTATGAATCGCCCTTTCTTGTTCGTTTTGCATTTTATTCAAATCGAACAACAAGCCAATTCTCTTTTTTTGTTCCGTTTCAGATTGCGCATCTCTTAACCAAGGCGTTTCTTGAATGATTAGCGATTTTAATTCCTGATTTTTTTCTAAATTTGATAAAAGAGCATCAGAGTTTCTCCAAGAATTAAATACTTCTTGAATCTTCGGATTTGAATTTGCCACGAAACTCGCCAATGTATTTGCATAATATTTAGAGAAGGTTTGCTCTGCGCATTCATAAGGATATTCCATTAAATATGGCAAAGACTGAATGGCAACCCAAGCAGGATTTGACGTCATTTCTAAAGTCAGCTTGTGATTTTTTAAAGTTGATGATGAATTATTCTTCAATTTATCCAATGTAAAAGTTTTCGTTTCATTTGATCGAATCCACATTGGTAATGTTTCTGTTACCAACATTCTGTTGGTTAAAACAGGCAACACATTTTGTTCTCCGTCAGAAAAATTACCAGCTTTTGCTACAATCTTATATTGAACAGCTTGTATGTTTTCGGGGATTGATAAACGCCAAGAAACATTTGTATTTCCGTCTTTATCAACCGAAAAGCTCACGTTGGCAGTGCCTTCTATCTCTCCCGAAGGGAGAGAACCATCTTTCTTTAACAGATTGTTTGTAATGTCTTTCCCAGAAATAGCATCGGTTAAAATCAATTTGGCAAAGCCGCTCAACTGATTATTAGTAAGGTTGGTTATTTTAGCACTTATTATAATCGTATCTTTTTCTCTTAAAAATCTCGGCGCATTTGGTATCACCATCAATTCTTTTTGAGTAACGGTTTGTAATGTTTTTGTTGCCGATTTTAAATCTTTTGTATGCGCTAGTAATTGTAATTTCCATCTTGTTAAAGCTTCTGGCATTGTAAAAGAGAAGCTTATTTTACCTTCTTTATCTGTTTTTAACTGCGGATAAAAAAAAGCGGTTTCTTTAAAGTTTTTACGCACTTTAACTTGAGATAATGCTGCGATTATTTTTGATTGACCCGCTTTTGTGGTGATAATAACAACGCCATTTGAGGCTCTTGAACCATATAAAGAAGTTGCTGCAGCATTTTTTAAAATCGAAATAGTTACAATATTCTTGCTGTTTTCATCAAAAGAAGCTACAATTAAACCATCAACAACATACAGAGGGTTGTTGCTGCCCGTAAGACTGTTTTTGCCCCTGATTTTAACAAATGGTATGTTTTTAGAATCCTCTTGAACTGCAATTCCTGCTGCTCTTCCTTTTAACATATTTGCTGAACCTACAAAAGCTTCTTTGGTATACGTTCCATAACCCATAACCACAACTTCATCTAAATGTTCTGAACTTTCTTTTAATTCAAAATCTAAATTTGTCTGATTGGTAATAGAGAATTCTCTAGGTATAAATCCTAAATAATTAACAATTAATACATCTCCTTTTTTAATTTTAATAGAATAATTTCCATCAAAATCTGTTACTGTGCCAAAAGATGTTCCTTTTATTCCAATTGAAACTCCTGGTAAAACTTCTCCATTATCATCGGTAATAAAACCTGTAACCATACCATCAAAATCTTTTCTAGAACTATTTATTTTTCTTTTAGTATTTCTTAAATATTGCAAATTTGTCCATTGATTATTGTTTAAACTAAACCCAAACCAATTATAAGTAGTGTTGCCAATTTTTGGAAATTGATCATAATTTCTTTGATTATTATTGATAGAAAAGTATGTGTTGCCAAAACTTTTGTTGGCATTACTAACATTGTAAGAGTAATAATTTTGTTTCGAAACTATAGGGTCAAATTGCCAATTATGAGCTTTAAATTCATCTAACGAAGCATCATACATAGACGCTAAAACTTCTGAAGCAACCGCATCGTTTTTATCATTTTTAATGGTAAAACTCCACGTTTCATTTTGACCGGGTTGTAACTTGTCTCTAAAAATGTTGGTTGTAATTTCTATAGATTCCTGTTTTTCTGGAACGTTAATTAATAAGTTTCCGCTTTTAAAATAGTTATAGTTTACAAAGTGATATTTAATAGCAAAGCCGCCAAGATCTTCTTTATGTACAGGGATTTTAATTGTTTTTGTACTGTTATTTAAATGAATAAGTTGTGTATCAACAATTTTATGATCTTTTTCAATTTGTATAACAACAGTCATGTTTTTAGATGCAGAACCAATTTGTATTTCAACCTCATCATTAACCTGATAAAACGTTTTGTTCGTGTTGATGGTAAACAATGAATTGTCTGCAATTGCTGTTTCTTTTGATGAAAATAGGGTTATTCTTTTTTCATCTTTAACTTTTTGTCCAAATTTATCTTTGCTGTCTAAAATAACGATGTATTTCCCTGAAATCCAATTTTTTGTATTTTTTAAAATGATTTCTTTGGATGTTGACGTATCAAAATTTTTGGTAAAAACCAACGCGCCTTTTTTCCAATTATTTGCATCACTTTCTTCATCGATATAAGGATCATTCGGAAATAAGGTTCTAAAGGTATTTTCAGAAATATCTTGATAATCTGGCGCAGACCAAGGTCTTTTTCTCAACGGATTTTTAGGTGCTTGTAATTTATAAATTTTGATAGTTCCTTTGGCTTCAACAAACTCTTCATTCAGGTTTTTTGTATCAATGTTTATAATAGTTTCTTTTTGGTTTTTATCAATATTGTCATCCATAGAAATCGTTGCTAATAAAGAATGATAACCCACTTTTACAATTGTTGTTGCACTTCTAGTCTCTCCATTCAGGTCTGTTACATCAGCAGTTATTTCATAATTAAAAATGGGTAAACTTTTATTATCAACAGTTTCATCAGCTAAAGCTTTAAATTTGATAGAAAAATTACCAGATGCATCTGTAATGCTTTCTCCGTTTGTTATTTCTTGAGAATTAGAAGCAGGGTTTGGTCGTCTCCAATAATACCAACTAGGATATTGCACTTTTCTATGCACTCGATAGACAACTTTTGCATCGGTAATATTTGCGCCAGAAAAGGCTTTTGCAAAACCAGTAATTTTTACAGAATCGTTAATTTTAAAACTTTCTGTAACGGGCTTAAATTCGGTTATAAAATTGGGTCTTTTGTATTCTTCTACAGAAATTGTGGTGGAATTATTATAGTCAAATTCAAAATCATCTTTGTCATAAAATTTGCTGTCATGTTCAGTACTTTCTTCTACTTCAATAGAAAACTCTCCTGTTAAACCGTTATTCGGAATTATAAACTCACCAGCTACAGAACCAAATTCGTTTAGTTTTAAATCGAGTGTTTTTACAACTTGATTGTTCACATCATGTAAGGTAATTTCAACATATTCATTTTTAAAAACTGTAGATGTATCTCCTTGTTTTTTAATGACAATTGCTTTAAAGTAAGCAGTTTGTCCGGGTCTATAAATTCTTCTATCCGTAAAAATAAAGGGTTTTATAATAACGTCATCATCAGTATCATTTTTGTAATATTGGTTAGCACGTCTATAAAAATAATGATTTCCAAAAGTGGCAAAATCGTTATCAGTAGTCACCGATAGTTGTACGTTTTGATAAACTTCATCGCTTTTAAAAGAAGCGAAACCGTTTTTATCTGTGATCAATTTTTTGTTGATATAATTTAGATTTTGAAATACTTTATTTTTAAGGTGAATTTTGGCCTTTTTAATCGGTTTTCCTGTATTTCTGTCTACAATTTGATAGCTGTATTCTTGATCAAAATTATTTTCAATGAGTGTTAAATTGGTCACTTGAATACCGGTAGTTCCGTAAATCGAATTATCATTGAAATCTTCATTTTCGGATGCCAAAATTAAATAGGTTCCGTTTTTAAATTTCGGAACAATTACTTCTGTAGCATGTTGTGCATAATCTTCTTCGTTTCTTAATTGATGATTCCAAGTTGATGCTTTCTCAAGTTGATTGATGAATATTTTTTTATCTTCAAACTTGTAAATTTTATGAAACTGTTCTTCTTGTTTTAGGTCGATGTGATACGCTGTGAAAAACAACTTTTCTACATTTTTATAATTCACTAATAGTCTAGAATTTTTATCAATCGGACTGTATTCTTCAGCTTGTATAGAAAGTGATTTCTGTTCAATTTGAGATTTTAAAATAACACATTTTTGAGCGCCTAAACTTTTAGAGAATTGTTTTATAATTTCATTACAAATAGCCAAAGCCTTTTTGTTGAGAGACTTATTTTTATAGATTTCTGCAATTTCAAAGGCATACAAACCACTTGCTTCATGATTTTTAAACAACTCTTTTGATGTTTGTAAGGTCGATATTAAAAGCACTTCTTTAGCCTCAAAAGTTCCATGTAGATGTACAAAATTTAATCGTTGAATATCAATTGCTGCTAATGCGTTTTTGTTGTTTTGTTTGAGGTGAAACGCAATCAATTTTTGATATACTTTTAAAGCATTCAATTGCAGAGACAAACTATCTTTTGATGAAATTTCTAAATCAGAAAAAGTTGTTGCATCACCGAAAAAAGCAGCATTATTGATGACGAATTTATACGAAGGACGGGTACTTGAAGTTTCAGAAGATTTGTAGAATTCTAACGAATTATTGGCAAGAAAATCAAACAAAGTAGGTTTGTAAATTTTGGCGTCTGTGTTAATTTGTAAAATAGTTGCAAATGCCGCTATTTCTATTTTTTGAAGTTCAATAGCATTTTTTAAGGAAGCATTAAAATAGTGTTGAATTTCTTCAAAAAGTGTTGTTAAGTCCCAGGTTCTAAAATCATTGATATCAACTTTATTTGTTGTTTTTGTACGATTGTAAAATTGATATCTATTTTGATTAAAATATTGCCAATATAAATTTCCTAGAATATTTTCTAGTACATTTTTTGTCGGAAAATCACTTTTAGAAATTTGCTCTTTAAAGCTGTTAATTATTTTTAATTGCGCATCTTCTTCTAAAGTTAAAGAAAATTTACTTTTGTAAAAAAGTGATTTTATAAGCTGTGAAGCGTTAGTTTCTTTTTCGGCTTTTGCATAAATACCCTCTACAATTTTTAAGGCAGATTTTGGTAAATTATCAACTTCTAATTTTTCAACTTGCGTCCAAAGTGCATCAAAAGTATCTTGAGCTTTAGACGATAAAGAGAAGAGGATAATAAAGCATAATAAAAGTGTCTTTTTTTTCATCATATTAAATTTTACGAACACCAAAAATCAGTTAATTTATATAAAAATACAATTCATATTTAGTTTACACGATCATTTTACGAGTAAAACTACATTTTGAATGAGTTTAAGGGTAAATATCTAACGAAATTTAAGAACCTTTTGTATTTTTGCAGCTTTAAAATTCTGTTGATGAACATACATTTTATTGCCATTGGAGGAAGTGCAATGCACAATTTAGCAATTGCTTTACACCAAAAAGGATACCAAGTTTCTGGAAGTGATGATACCATTCACAATCCGTCTAAAGCTCGTTTAGAAAAACATGGATTGTTACCAAAAGAATTTGGGTGGTTTCCAGAGAAAATTTCTTCTAATTTAGACGTTATAATTCTTGGAATGCATGCTAAAATAGACAATTTAGAATTGTTAAAAGCGCAAGAATTAGGTTTAAAAATATATTCATATCCAGAGTTTTTATATGAGCAATCTAAAGATAAAACACGGGTTGTAATTGGTGGTTCTCATGGTAAAACAACCATTACTTCCATGATTTTACACGTGCTAAATTATCATGATAGAGAAGTTGATTACATGGTTGGCGCACAATTAGAAGGTTTTGAAACGATGGTGCATTTAACGAAAGAAAACGATTTTATTGTTTTAGAGGGTGATGAATATTTGAGTTCGCCAATTGATCGGCGTCCTAAATTTCATTTGTACAAACCCAATATCGCTTTGTTAAGCGGTATTGCCTGGGATCATATTAATGTTTTTCCGACTTTTGAAAATTATAAAGAACAGTTTAAGATTTTTACAGATTCTTTGATTAATGGGGGAGGTATGGTGTATAATATCGAAGATGAGCATGTAAAAGAGATTGTTGAAACATCAGAAAATCATATTAAAAAATATCCTTACGAAACACCAAAGCATTTTATAGAAAACGGAATAACGTATCTAGAAACGGCTGAAGGCGATCTACCTTTAGAAATTTTCGGAAAATACAATCTTCAAAATTTAGCTGGCGCAAAATGGATTTGTCAGCACATGGGAATTGACGAAGATGATTTTTACGAGGCTATTGAAAGTTTTAGCGGCGCAAGCAAACGTTTAGAGAAAATTGTAGAAACGAATTCTACTGTTATTTTTAAGGATTTTGCACACAGCCCAAGTAAGGTTGCTGCAACTACAAAAGCATTAAAAGAACAATATTCAGAGAGAACCGTTTTGGCTTGTTTAGAGTTGCATACGTATTCTAGTTTAAATGCCGATTTTTTAGCAGAGTATAAGGGCGCTTTAGATTTTGCAGATAAAGCGGTTGTTTTTTATTCGCCAGACGCAGTAAAAATTAAACAATTAGAAGAGGTTACAGCACAACAAATAGCAGACGCTTTTAAAAGAGATGATTTGATTATTTATACAAATCCGCAGGAATTTAAGAACTTTTTATTCAGTCAAAATTTAGATAATACAGCGGTTGTTTTAATGAGTTCTGGTAACTATGGTGGTTTGGATTTTGAGGAGGTTAAGGAGCTAGTCTAGATTGCTTTTAAACCTAATTGAACTAATTTTTTAATGTAGAATTCCTTATCGGTAATTCTTGTAAAAAACCAGTTTTTATAGGCTGCATTAAAAGCATACTTATTAATAAGGTCTAATATACCTAGAATACATAATTTTGTTTTGATTTTTTGTGATGTTTTATACACAAAGTATCATTTTCTAATAATGTGTTAAAGTCTTTAAGATATTTTGTAATTTCTTTGTCATGAACGTACTGTAAAGATTCTGGGTTGTTGAAAAGAATATTGTAGGAAGCTAAAAAACAATTTAAAGGTTTTTTTTATCTTTACGCTACACCCGATGGTCTGCTTCGAGGTTGGTCATTGTGAACTTCACGACTAATTGTTAGGCATTTAGCAACAAAAAATAAGATTTCTTTATAATTTATTTTTAAATATTTTTTCAACAGAGGCTATCATTTCATCATTGTTAGAGTAGGTTAATTGGTAACAATTTAAGGTAGCAAACCAATCAAGAAATTTTTGAGCATTTTCTTTTTTGGGTGATAACCAAGAATCCGGAATTAATTGTTGAAAAGCATTAATTTTAGAGATTTTTTGGCAGGTGAGTACAGCGTCTTTTTGATATTTGATAAAAACTAAATCATTACAAGGTAAATGTGCAAAAAAATCGGAGTTATTCGGTTTTAAATAACGAACAATTTTATTTAATCTTGTAAAATTGTATTCGGCAGAGGTCTCTAATTCAGGGTACAAGGGTAATAAGGCCTCTAAACTATTCTTCTTTATAGAGATTGCTGCCGGAAAACTATATACCTCTTGGTTTTCTGCATCAACAGGAACAAAATCGTCTGCTAAACAGGTAAAACCGTTTGCTTGCAAAAGAGCTAAAGACGTACTTTTTCCGTTGCCGGAATCTCCTAAAAATAAGATTGATTTTTGACCATTACTAATCGCCGAAGCATGAAAAACGCCCAACCATTCCTCTTCATTTTTCTGATGAATTTGCTGAATTAATTCCATAGAAAATTTACCCTGAAAATAATGAATTTCATTATTACTCCAAGAGCCTATCAATTCATTATTTACATAAAGAAATATATAATTTTGATCTATAAAAACCTCAAATTCATTCAGGTAACTACTAGTTTCCTCCGTAGTTAAATGACCAAATTTGGGATGGACAAAAGCAAGTTCTTTTTCGGAGAGATAAGAAACTTTAAAAACAATATTATTTATTTTGTAAAACTTTGTGTATTCAAATGATTTTGGTCTTTTAAGGTTTTTATGATCATGAACGATGTCAGCTTTCCCTTTTGATTTAAAAAATTTATGTTGAAGCTCTTTAACAAAATCCATAGATTTTTCTATCGGTATCTCTAATTTCTTTGAGAGTGTTTTAGCTATTTCATGAATTGGTTTTCCTTGGTTTATGTCTTTTAAAATGTTTGCTGTAGTGTTTTGTAACACTACATATTCATTCTTATTTTCGAACCAAGAAATAGTTTGGTCATCAAAAACCTTATTGAGTATTGTTGTTTTTTTCATAAAGAATAAATGTAAGTGTTTTGTAGTTAGTAGCAAAAAAAAACACCTCAATTTTGAAGTGTTTCTTTAGATACGAACCTTTAAAAAGAGTTTGAATTTGAACTTGACCTTCCGCTTCCTATACCTCCTGGTAGAATAGTCGTATCAGGAAGATCAGAGGTATGGGGCATGTAGATCATACCACTTTCTGCTTGTGCTTTCTGCGGATTTAAAATTAGATAAGTTCCTAATGCGGTCAAAGCACCAAACTTGCTATAATTGCCTATTCTTTTTAGCGCACCTTTACAAGTGATTTCTTCTTGTTTTTTCTATGTCTTTTTCATGGTTGTTGTTAAATGTTTTGATAGGTTTTAAAAATGGTGTTTTTCTTTAATTTTATGGCTTTAGTTTTTTGCTTATTGATTTTTATGTAATAGTAATACCTCTCCTATAAATGCTATTTTCAACTTTAGAACTAAAATAAGGTTATGGTGTAGTCTGATTAGTTAAAATAACACAACTTAAAATTAAACTAATATGCACGAATATTACCGAATATTTTTTAATAAACTAGTACTTTTAATCTTTAATTATAATAGAATTTGAAGCTCGCAATATAGTAACTTCATAATATACTTTTTTTATTTAATGAGTCGAGTAAGGGTTTCAATATTAATAATTGAATTAATACATGTATTGAAAGCAACATTATTATTTTATATTTTAATAAAATAAAGTAAATGAATTCTATCTTAAAGTATTGATGAAACTATTCGCACTGCTGTTTTCTGAAATATTAAGTACTCTTTTTAGGGGATCGCTAAAGCTTGTTAAGGTTTTCAATAGGCTAAAATTGATAGAAGCATTTGTTTTAGGTAGAAATTTATTTTCCAAATCATAAACAATTAAGGGGTTCAAGTAAGCTATTTGTTTTGTAAGAATACTAGCATGAAAGTAAAAAATTGTAGGATGGTTAAAATAATTATTGGTTTTTATTAGTCTAAAGAATATTTTAGAAATTTCTGTGCTTTTTGTTTGATTCATCTGCTTTATTAAACCTTGGCAAAGAGAATTCTAATTAAAAACGAATTAAAAAGGACCTAATTTGTTGTTTAATAGTATTCCATTATAATTGTTAAGAAAAGCTAGTGTAATTTTGTTTTCTATCAAGAATACTGCTCATCATTTTTAGAATGCTAGAAAGCACAAGATAGAATGGGTAATGAATTTTAATAATTTTTATTTTTGAGTTAAAAAGCTTCTAAAAAATAAAAACGCCCTATGAGATAGAGCGTTTTTTAAAAAGATAAAATGTATTTCTAAAATCCACTTCCAGGACCTTCCGGGTTTCTAGATGTTGCCTGCGCTGTCTGTGGGTTTAATATCATATACGTACCAAGTGCTGTTAAAGCAGCATATTTGCTATAATTTCCTATTTTTTTAATTGCTTCTTTGCGAGTAATTTCCTGTTGCTTTTTTTCTATATTTTTTTTCATATTGTTTCAAATTTGGATGCTTATTCTAAAGTGATTTTCTTGTTTATACTCCCTGTGGCAGTCTCTATCTGAACAATATAAATTCCTGAAGCTAAATTGGGTAAATAAATATCATGTACTCCGTTTGATGTAAAACTTGCTTTTATCATTTGTTTGCCAAGCATGTTAAATAATTTTACGGTTGCTATTCCTTGAGGCAAACCAACAATTCTTAAGTTAAAATTATCAGTTTTGTAGATACTAATATTCTTTAAATTGAATTTATCTGTATTTAATACGCTATTAGATTTGGTGTGTAAATAAAACCTACCAATTCCGTTTAAAGCCGCTTTTAAAGTCACTTGATACGTGTTATTTTCTGCATCTAACCTTGTAAAAGTATTGGTATATCGATCTTCTAGAAAGACTTTAATATCATTCGGTAGGTGTAAAGCTTTCGCAGAAAAAGTGATTTCAGTATTGATAGCCGCTTTAATTCCAACAGGAACTACTAAAGATTCTATATCTTTCTTCGGTAAAGCTTGTCTTGAAAATGCAATTCCCTCGTTATTTTCAATTAAATGTGTATAAATTCTAATATCTGATGCAACGCCATTAAACATTCCGATATCAGAACCAACATCTAAACCTGTAGTTTTATCATCTAAATAATTAATTTTTGTTTTTTTAGTACTTTTACCGGTAGATAACACCAAGTCTATTGATGTATTCGAATTTTTGTAGAAAGTTATACCAATTTCGTGACTTTGAAGTGCTTTTGTAAAAGACGCAGTGCCATCAACTTTCGAATTTACAAAGAATGCTTGTGCAGGATGTAAATATCCTGTTGTTAAGTCTTTATAAGCGCCAGTTTCTCCAGAGGTAGGATTCCAAACATATATCGCTGAAAATGAATCGGCTAAATTATTGTTAGTGACGGTGTTTTCAGATATAAACGCAGCAATATCTATATAAGCAGGATATGGGTTTCCTATTAAATTCCAAGTATTTATATTCGTCGAAATAGTAGGGTTTACAGCAGTGTTAGGGTAAGTTCCTGTAAAAGAATACGTTCCGTTGCTTGCTCTTTTTAACGAATAGCCTTTACCAGAATCAAAGGTTTTACTTTCTCCATCTTGCATATATACCCAAGGACCTGTAGTTTCATTTCGTGTACCGTTTTGATAGGTAGAAATTCCTCTATTTGTTCCAGTTCCGTCGGCAATACTATTGGCGTTTGCCCAAGTATCGTTATAGCTTTCGCCAACAACCGGCGATGAAACTAAATGCCATTGATCTGAAACAGCTATATTGTAGGTTATATTTCCTGTTGAGCTTCCTGCTACAATTAAAGAACCGCCAGCAGTAATATGTATACCATCTGGTTCTGTAATTGTTAAGTCATTTACTACAGCGCCAGTTGTTGCTCCAATTATTGGTGCGGTAGTAACTTCAGGAATGATAACATTATCAGATGCTATAGGAACTGTATTTGTGTCCCAGTTATTAGTAGTTGCCCAATCGGCGCTTTCGCTGCCATCCCAAGTTATCGTTGAAGGACTAGAATCAGTAACTTTAAAAGAAGAAATAGAATAACCAGTAGTACCACCACTGCAATTGAATGCAAAACCAACGATTAAGGTTGAAGCAACTGAAACATCTAAATTAGTTATTGAGTAATTTACAGAAGTTCCATCAGTATCTTCAGTTAAAATAATATTTGTTTCAATGGGTATTCCACCATCCAAAATATAATAATATTTGAAGAATTCGGTTCCAACATTTTGTACTTTATTAGAAAGGGTAACTCCTAAGCCAGCTATATCAATAGTTGAAAATCTACTAATATTTATACTCTGACTTTCAAAAACTCCTTCACCTCCCCAATCAATAGTTTCTAATTTACCTGAAACAACTTTAAAAGAGTTTGTAGTTGTATCAGAACTAGGTGTTGTGTTGTAAGATAAAGACCATTGATTTTGCGGTTCACCAAATGGGCCTGCGCTTGCTGGTCCATCGGCTGGTGGTGAACTTGTTGTATGGTCTGCAAAACCGTCATCATCATTAGTAAAGTCTGCATTATACAGAGGGCCTTCTGGTGTTTCATCTTCAGTAACAGTTATTGTATGCGTGTTTTGCGAGATAATTAAACCACTAACTGAACTTGTTTCTGTAAGAGTTAAAATAATTTCTTCATCATCCAAATCATCATTATCAGGGTTGATGTCTAAAGAAATATTTTGAGAACTATTGGATGTAAAAGAAAGGGAAGTGGTGTTTAATGTATAATCATTTACTTCTGCAGTTCCGCTTACAGCAATAGAAATGTCTATGTTGTTGCCATCATGACCGGAAGCAGTAATAGGAATTGTTATATTAAAAGAGGTGTCTGTTTCTGTTTGTGAACTTGCTGTTGTATTAAAACCAACTGTTGGCTCACTAACCGTAACGGTAAAAGAGGATATTGGATTAATATCGGCAGAACTACTTACAGTCCAATTTGTAACTTCATTGATAGCAGCGAATAAGTCAGCCATTGTTCCTGTTGTGATACCCGAATAACTGCCATCATCACCACCTAAAAGTAGATAGTCACTTGAAGTTAATGTGTTTATTGGAAAACTACCTATATGGCTTTCATCCTTGCCTACGGCATGTAAAAAAGAGGTAACATTGCCAAGGCTACCTTGATAAGCTAAAATGCCATCCCCACTATTGCCCAATATAAGGCTTCCATCGGTAGTTGGCGTAAAATTAGTAGCAGATCCATTTGAGTTGCCACTTATTACAGTTCCTGCTAAAACTCCTCCAGTAGGAGTCGTGTATTTCACAGTTCCTTCGCCTGCTCCTATTGTTGAACTGCCATCAGCTTCTTCGTCCGTAAAAAATATTTCGGTCTCTTGTTCTAAATCTTTAAAAGTTACAAAAGTAAATTGCTCTTGTCCTGTGCTTATCGCAATAATAGCGATATCTCCTTTTTCTAATACAGTTTGCCCAAAAGAATTGTTTGTCCCAATTGCTAAAAATAACGTTAAAGCAATTTTTAAAATGTTTTTGTGTTTCATGTTTTTTATTTTTAAGTCCACAAATTAATACACATGGAAATAAAATAATTACGGGAAACCTTATTTAGCTGAAATTTAGCATTTTATTGGCAAATGGTACTATCAGTTATTTTCGAAAAAACAAATAGTACACAGAGTTCTCGGACGCTCTTCGACTGTCGTTAAGATTTGAGTTTGAAACCTACAATTGTCATCAAATGAAACATAAATTTTTTTCTATTTGATAGTTCTATAGGCATGCCTTAAAGTATTATATCATTTATGAAGTAGAAGTATCTTAATTCTTTCGCCAAAAGAAGGGCGTAAATAAAATTAAAACCGTAAAAAGTTCTAATCTACCAATTAACATCAAAAAAGAACAGAACCATTTTGCACCAGCAGATAAATGCGCAAAATTATCTACAGGACTTACAGAACCAATTGCCGGACCAATATTGCCCAGAGAAGAAGCTGCTGCCCCAATTGCAGACAAAAAATCTAGACCCAGTAACGTAAGCACAACAGAGGCCATGATAAAAATAAGCATGTAAATGATAAAGAAAGAGAGAATGTTAAAAACAATAGTCTGACTTACCGATTTACCATCATACCGAACCGGAATTATGGCATTTGGATGCAAGGCTTTTTTAAATTCTAAAAAACTGTTTTTAAGCATAATAATATGTCTTACCACTTTTACACCGCCACTTGTAGAGCCTGCAGAGCCACCTGTAAAAAAGAGTGCGAAGAAAATTCCTGTTGCAAAGAAACTCCACATGGTAAAATCTGCGGTTACAAAACCTGTTGTTGTAACCACCGATGTAACCATAAATAAAGCATGTCTTATAGCACTTTCTGCCTCACCAAAAACTTTAGGGTGCGCAATAGTAGTTTGTAAGTTAGGATCTTGAAAAAAGTAAATGATTAGCGTAATAATAGCTGAAACACCGATAATTCCGAATAAATAATATTTAAATTCTTCGCTCTGAAAAACCTTTTGAATTTTACCCTTTAAAGCAAAATAGGTAAGCACAAAATTTGTACCCGCAACCAACATAAAAAAGATAATAATATATTGTACAAAAGGTAAATTGTTATAAAAAGCAACACTATTATTTTTTGTAGAAAAACCACCAGTACTCATCGTCGCCATGGCATGATTAATAGCATCAAACCAAGTCATGCCTGCAAATTTTAATAAAAAGAACTGTACAAAGGTTAAAACTACATAAATTAAATATAATCTTTTTGCGGTATCTGTAATTCTTGGGTGTAATTTATCTGCGGATGGTCCTGGAGCTTCTGCCATAAAAAGTTGCATGCCTCCAATACCTAATAATGGCAAAATAGCGATGGTTAAAACGATAATTCCCATACCACCAATCCAATGGGTTGCACTTCTCCAGAAAAGAATACCTTTTGGCATCGATTCAATATCGGTTAAAATAGACGATCCCGTTGTAGAATACCCAGAAATAGTCTCAAAAAAAGCATTCGAAACATTGGGTATTGCGCCAGATAACAAATAAGGCAACATTCCTGTAACAGAAAGTGTTAACCAACCCAAAGTAACAATTAAATACCCCTCTTTTTTATGAATGTTTGTGTGGGTGGGTTTGTTTGAGAAAAATAGCAACAGCCCAATAAAAGCGGTAATAACACCTGCATTTAAAATACCAAAAGCTTCGGTTTCGTCATTTACCAAACTAAAGGGAACTGCAATAAACATAAAGCAACCGTTTAAGATTGCTGTGATGCCCAAAAAGCGATAAATTATTTTTAAGTTTAAAGATCCCATTTTATTTAAATAAACCTTCTACCGTAGAAATAGCTTCTGGCAAACAGAAAACAATTACTTTATCTCCACTTTGTATTTGCATATCACCAAAAGACATCAAGGCTTTGCCGTCTCTAATAATACCTCCAAAAACAGCTTCTCTAGGAAAACGTAAATCCTTAATAGGCTTTTTTGTTACTTTTGCATTCGGTTTTACCTCAAACTCAAACACTTCTGCATCAATATTATGCAAGTTGGCAAGTTCTAAAATTTCACCTTGTCTTATATGTTTAAAAATATTACTGGCTGCAATTAATTTTTTATTAATCAAAGATTGAATTCCGATAGTTTGAGAAATATCGATATAATCCATATTTTCCACCAAAGCAATGGTCTTTTTAACGCCTTTAGATTTTGCGACTAAACAAGACATAATATTGGTTTCAGAGTTGCCGGTAACTGCAATAAAAGCATCGGTTTCTCTAATATTTTCTTCTTCTAAAAGTTCTAAATCTCTACCATCACCATTTATAATTAAAGTATCACATAAAGTTTCGGCAAGTAATTCTGCTTTTTCTCTATTTTTTTCAATCAGTTTTACCTTAAAGTTATCTTCACAAAGATGTCTTGCTGTTTTTTCACCAATACTACTTCCTCCAAGAATCATTACATTTTTAATTTCGAATTGTTCTTTACCAATAATAGGATATAAAGCTTTAATACTGTAGTTGGGTACAGAAAAATAGACTTGATCGTTTAGTTGATAGGTGGTATCGCCTCTAGGAATTATGGTTTGTGAAACATTTTCTCTTTTGATGGCAATTGTAATAAAATCTACATTTTTAAATTTTAGTTTGGCTTCTTTTACAGTCAAATCAACCAAAGGAGATTTATACGTAAGCTCAGTTCCCATTACATTAAACAAACCGCTTTCAAACTGAACAGTATCATTAAAAGAAGATTGATTTAACAGCATTTTTATTTCATTTGCGGCTAATTCTTGCGGAGAAATCATAAAATCGACCCCAAATTTTTTAAAATCAACTTCACAATCGTTCAAAAATTCAGGATTGTCTATTCTAGCAATAGTTTTTTTAGCACCTAAAGATTTACCAATTACAGAAATTGTAAAATTTGTATTTTGGCTATCGGTAACAGCAATTAATAAATCTGCCGTATTAATCCCTATTTCTTTTAATAATTTTATAGAAGTTGCATCACCTTTTTTGGTAATTACATCTAAATGATTGTTTAAATACTCTAATTTTTCACCGTCAAAATCGATGATATAAGTGTCTTGAGATTCATAAGAAAGTAATTTTGCTAAATGAAAACCAACATCTCCAGCACCTGCAATTATTATCTTCATATTTTAAAAATAGATATAAGTTACAAAGATATAAAGACTTGAGGAGGTAAAATAAATAAAACTGTTTTTTCAATCCTTTTGGCTGATTTTTGTATTTTTATAAAAAATGATAAATGGAAAAACTGACAATTAAATCTTGGGCTTTAGATGATAGACCTAGAGAAAAGCTGGTAGCAAAAGGAAAATTAGCCTTATCTGATGCAGAATTAATTGCTATTCTCATTGGTTCTGGCAATAGAGAAGAAAGTGCCGTGGGTTTGTCTAAAAGAATATTACAGTCTGTGGATGGTAATATTAATCGTCTCGCTAAATTATCAGTAGAAAAATTAACGGAATTTAAAGGAATCGGAGCGGCAAAAGCGGTAGCCATTATAACGGCATTAGAATTAGGTAAAAGAAGACAATTAGAAATTGCGCAAGAAAAACCAAAGATTACAAGTAGTAAAGATGTTTTTAATTTGATGCAACCTATTATCGGCGATTTAGAACACGAAGAATTTTGGGTGCTTTTCTTAAACAATTCGAATAAAGTACTGTCAAAATCACAGATTAGCAAAGGCGGATTAACTGCCACTATTGTAGATGTTAGATTGTTGTTTAAAAGAGCTTTAGAATTGGCTTCTGTTGGGGTAATTGTGTGTCACAACCATCCATCAGGAAAACTAGAACCTAGCAATGCAGACAAACAAATTACCCAAAAAATAAAACTTGCGGGTGTTACGTTAGATATTAAGCTGCTAGATCATTTAATAGTGACTCAAAAAGCCTATTTTAGCTTTGCCGATGAGGGAATTATGTAGTTGGCAATTTTGAGTAAACAACAAACAGAATACTGCTCTTGAAAACTGAATACTAAAAATTTCTACCAAAGAACAATGATATTAGTTTACACACACAAAATTACACCAAGAGTTCGTTATATTTTTAAGCATCTATTAACAAGAACATTGCTAATTCCTGTAGATTTTACATCGAAAGTAGAAGAATTTGTAGCACATAACGGGCCAAAATTATCGTACACAAAAACAGCTTTAGGAAGTGAGTTTTTTGTAAAAAGTAATGATTTATTGTTTGAGCAAGGCGTAAACGATTTAGAAATTACATTGAATAGTTGGGAAGGAGTTCCTTGCTTTTTTGGCACGAATTTAAAATCTGTAATTCCTTTTGATATTTTTGCGGCTAGTTTTTACCTCATAACTCGGTACGAAGAATATTTACCACACGTAAAAGATATTCACGGTCGCTATACAGCAGAGCAAAGTTTGGCTTTTAAAAAAGGATTTCTAGAAAAACCCGTAGTAGATATTTGGGCTTTTAAATTTTTAAAACTTTTAAAAGAAAAATTTCCAGATTATAAGTACGAAACAAGAGCATACGAATATATTTCTACCATAGATATAGACAATGCCTTTGCTTACAAATACAAAAGCTTAATTAGAAGTATTGGTGGTTTTTTTAAGGATTTAGTCAAAGTTAGAATTTTTAATATTTGGAATCGTTTTGCGGTAATTTTAAATATTAAAAAGGACCCTTTTGATACTTTTCAGAAAATTTTAAGACTAAAAAAGGAGTATAATGTAAAAACTATTTTCTTTTTTTTGATCGGGGATTACACCACTTTCGATACCAATGTTTCAGCCTCTAAAAGTACATATAGATTGCTGATTAAAGAAATGGTAGATTATGCAAGTGTTGGTTTGCATCCTTCTTATTTTTCTATGAAAAATGTGCCACTTTTAAAAAAAGAGAAAGAACGTTTAGAGCATATTACCAATATTCCTGTAAAAAGGTCGCGGCAGCATTATTTACGATTTTGTTTGCCAGACACCTATCAACATTTAATAGATTTAGAAATAGAAGAAGATTATTCTATGGGCTATGCCAGTAACGTGGGTTTTAGAGCAAGTACTTGCACTCCTTTTTATTTTTATGATTTAGATTTCGAAATTCAGACGCCGTTAAAAATATATTCTTTTGCGTTGATGGATACTACTTTGAATGATTATATGGAGCTAACACCCAAACAATCTTTAGGTAGAATTAGAGATTTAAAAAATGAAGTAAAAGCTGTAAACGGAACCTTTATTACACTATTTCATAATGAAAGTTTAAGCGATTATTTGCGATGGAAAGGTTGGAGGCGATTGTACGAATCTATGCTTAAAATTGCCACTCCTTAATATGATAAAATACATAAAGCGAAAAGATATAAACACGCAAAAATATGATGCTTGTATTGATCAATCGATACAAAGTAAAATTTATGCTTTTTCTTGGTATTTAGATATTGTTGCAGACAATTGGGATGTTTTGGTTCTAGATGATTATAGCGCTGTGATGCCAATTACGTGGCGAAAAAAAATCGGAATTAAATATGTGTATCCCCCTTTTTGGCTGTTAGAATTAGGTGTTTTTTCTTTGGATGAAAGTGTTGATTATAGCTCTTTTTTTAAAATAGTATGCAACCATTTTAAATTTGTTGAAACCAGATTAAATACCCACAATCATATTCAAGAATCAGCATCATTTTTGATAGATAAACAAATGCAAATTTTATCAATAAAAGAAGGATACAAAGCTGTTTTTAGTGCCTATAGAAAAGATAGACGTAAGGATTTACGCAAAGCAACAAACGCCAATTTAACTGAAAAATGGGATGATGATGCGGATACATTAATTCAGTTATTTAAAGATAATGTTGGTCAAAGAACTCCTTATATTGTCGCTAAAGATTACGATGTTTTAAGAAAATTGATAGAGATTTGTATTGAAAAGGGAGTAGGAGAGATACTTTCTGTTTATAATACCGAGAGTAGGTTGGTAGCTTCTGGTTTTTTCTTAAAACATAAAAATTGTGTTACAATTTTAGTGTCATCCACAGACTTTAAGTACCGAAAAAATGGAGAAAATACTTTTTTAATAGATCGTGCTATTTTTAAATTTCAGAAAGATTATGAAGTTTTTAATTTTGGAGGCTCTTCTATGGATTCTATTGCTAGCTATTTTTTAAGTTTTGGCGCTGCAACCCACAACTACAAGCAGATTAAATACAATAATTTACCATTTTTAGTACAGTTGATTAAATCGTAAGGTTTAAAAAATGAGCAAACTTTTCGGGAACTTTTTTATTAAAAACTAATTCTGATATGTTTTCCGTATAAATTTCTTTTTGTTTGAGTCTTGTAAAATAGCTCAATATAGCGCTAGTTTTTTTGTTTTTAGTGGTGAAACTCAATTTTAAAAAATAGTGAAGCTATGAATTCAAAATTGTAAGTTGAACCCGACTGATTGGCAGGTATGCTAATCTCGCTCTATGTAATGAGTTTTTTTCAGTATTTAGGGAGTCTTTAGGTTTAATACCCTTCGACGCTTTGCTCCGAGGTTGTTCATTTCAAAATAAAGCTTTCAACAAATAATACATTAGAGCAATAGAGGTTAAAATTAAGTTGCACTATCAGTTTTAAAAAGATAAGAAAAATTAGTAGCTTATGAAATAGTATTTTGTACCGTAAAATAATTTCAATCAGCTTTTATAGGTTTTTTATACTGGCGTTTATAACAAACTTTTTTGTGGGCTTTAGAGGAAAATCTAATACCGAATTTTTTAGTTTACGACCAATATATATGGCGCATAGCGTATTAGAAACATGATATAGATTGGTTTTTTCTTTTTCAGGAACACCGTCTAGAATCCCTAATAAAACTTCGGGTCTAATTTCTTCTGGATTGTAGGCATAATCATGCCAGATTACCACAGTATTTTCTTTCAATAAATGCTTAAAAACCTTTTCGGTATCATTTTTCACGTAAGTGTAACTATGGTTTCCATCAATAAAAATAACATCAAATTTTTTGTTTAATTTTTTAAAATCATAAAACATAGAGTCGCCAAGAAGATGTTTTATATTGTTTTTTCCTTTAGAATAAAAACCATGTAAATCTGCATATTTTTGAGGCAGACCTAACGCTATAATTTCCTCATTAGATAAATTTAACGTGTAACATTCCTTTGCAACTTCTGCAACATTTATAACACTTTCACCACGCCAGGTTCCAATTTCAAAATAACTACAATTTGCTATTTGTTTGCATAAGGCTTTTAATAACATAATATCTGTAGGAATAGAGCCTCCTCCTAAAAATGAATAAGTAGTTAGATTTTCGTTAAAATCAGGAATTAGTTCTTCAATATTAATTGTTGATAGTTGTGTTTTTTTTGGATATTTTTTCGAAAGAAGTTGATGCCAATAATAATCACTTCCTACGATTAAATTTATCAAACTAGGTTTTTCAACAAGTAATTTAATTCCGAGAACTATTTTCTTAAATTTATTCATGAACAGTCATTTTTTTATATAAATAGAAAAACCAGAGATAAGAAAATAGTCCGGTAAACCACATTAAAATTGCAGAGGTAATAGCGGCACCCTTTATGCCGTAAACAGGAATTAAATAATAATTAGCAAAAATATTGATGATCAAAGCGATACCAATTATATAAGAGTTTACTTCAATTTTTCCTATTGAGCAGAGTAAATTACCAAATAATCCTCTAAAAATTAGAATTCCAAAAATTCCAAAAATTAAAATTAAAAAACTTTCTGAATAAATTACAAAATCTTTGCTAAAAAGGCTTAAAATCGCATCAGAAAATAAGAAAGCAAATCCGAAAATTAGCAGGCTTATTAAAGAAAACAAGAGCATGTAACTTTTTATGTACGTATAAATATATTTCTTGTCATTAATTTTTTCTGTAAAGGCAACAAAGTCTGTGGCTATAAAGGCCTGGGAGATGAATAAAAGACTTAACGGAATGATTGAAACATATTTGTATGCAGTTACCATTTCTGGATTTTCCATTAAATGCCCAATTAAGATAATATCTATAGCTACCAGTAAATTAGTAACCACTGTTGTTACGCCAGAATAAAAACCATATTTCCAAAAAGAATAATTAACAATTTCTAATTTGTTCTGAATAGAAAAATTGATGTTTAATTTTTTAAAAAAAAGTATTGACGTTACTGTTGGTGCTAGTATAATTGCAAAAATATATCCTTTTTCTTGATAAAAGTAACTAAAGATTAAAACAGAAATCACCAAAGTTAAATTGTAAATGATATCTGCTTTTGAAAAAGTCTTGTTATTGTGTTTTAGTCTAAATTGAATTTGTATAATATTAAGGACAAACAAAGGAATCAAAACTAAAGACAGTAAAGCAAGGTAATTGCTAGTGTTTTCGAATTTGAAAGGAAATAAATAGCTAAAAATTACAATTAAAATAATAATACCTACGGTAACAAGAACTCCTTTTTTAAAAACATAAACAAATAAATTATTCTTGTCTTCATCATTTTTTAACAGTGCTCCATAACGCACCAAACTTTGGTTTAAACCAAGGCCCCCAAATGGTGTTAAAAAAGCAATTATATTGTAGGCAAAAAGGACCACTCCTAATTCTTTATTGGGTATTAATTGAAGTGCTAACCAAGAGGCTAAGAAAGATAAACCTCTAGAGACAACAGCTGCTGTAAAAACATAACTGCCAGATCTATTTAAAAAGTTTTGCACGTAATTTTTTAAAAGTTTCATGGTTTATCTATAAAATTTTGTAGCCAAATTTCAGTAGAAACTAATTGCCATATTTTAGCTTCGTTTTTACTTTTTAAAATTTTATGAACAGCTACATTATTAAAAATATTTCTATTTTTAAGCTGTTTGATGGTTTCGAGAACAAAATCTTTTAAATCATTTTCAATCCAATTTTTTAGTGGTACTGCTAAACCTTTTTTAGGCATTTGTAATACATTTTTTGATAGATGGTTTTTTGCTATTTCTTTTAAAATATATTTTTGAGTGTTATTTTTTATTTTAAATTTTGTTGGAATTTTAAATGAATCTTCAATAAAATTATGATCTAATAAAGGAAATCTACCTTCTATAGAAAAAGCCATTGTTGTTGCATCTAAAGCTCGCATTTGATGATTACTGATGTACGATTTTAAATGAAAAAAACTCATTGCTTCAAAAGTATCGGTAAATGCTGTATTTTTTGAAGTGTATAAATTTTCTAGTGTTGAGGTTGTATTAAACGATTTGTTTAAAAATAGATTTTCAATTTCTTCGTCATAAAAATTGGTGTGATAATGAGAGTAATACTCCCCAAAATTACTACAATTTGCTATCTTTTTTGCTTTTTTTATTTTTTGATGAATTTCAGGTATAAGATGAATCAGTTTTTTGTGGCTCCTTAATTGCTCCCACAAAGAAATTTTTTTAAAAACATCATAACCTCCAAAGAGTTCATCACCACCTAAACCACTTAATACAACGGTAGTTTTATTTTTAGCAGCCATTTCAGATAAAATAAAATTTGCAGAAATACTATGATAAGGTTCCTCATAAGCAATAACAGATTGTTTTAAATTTTTAAAACTTTCTTTTACATCTGCATATTTAATAATATGATTTAAATGATGAAGCTGAGCAGTTTCTTGCGCATAAGCTACCTCATTAAATTTTTTAAGATTTTCAAAACCAAGTGTTAATATTTTTATGTTTGGTTTTCTCTTTGATGCAATTACAGAAATTAAAGAAGAATCTATTCCGCCACTCATAAAAGAACCGACCTCTACATCTGCTATTAAACGATAATTTACAGCTTTATATAAGCTTTCTTCAATGAGGTTTTTACTTTGCTTTTCTGATAAAGAGAAATCTTGTGTTTGTGTTGGTATTTCCCAGTACTTTTCTTTCTTTACGAAATTATTATTTAGATAAATTGTTACGTGATGTGCCGGTTCTAGCGCAAAAATATCTTCAAAAACAGTGTTAGGTCTTTGGGCTGTTGTAAACCTAAAGTTTTGCCATAAACCTTCCCAGTTAATTGTTGGTTTATATAATGTTGATTTAATAATGGATTGAACCGTACTAGCAAAAATAAAATGAGCGTTGTTTTTATGAAAATAAACAGGTTTTATACCAATTCTATCTCTCGCTATAAATACTTTATTTTTATGAGTGTCTAGAATTGCAAAAGCAAACATTCCATTAAATTTTTCTAGGGCTTTTTTACCCCATTGTTTATAGGAGTTTAAAACAACTTCCGTATCAGAATTTGATAAAAATTGATGTCCTAACCCTTCTAATTCATGTCTTATTTCTTTGTAATTGTAGAGTTCTCCGTTAAAAATAATCCAAAATTTTCGAGAAATATCGGTTAGTGGCTGGTGACTTTTTTCAGTAAGATCTATAATTTTTAATTGTCTAAAACCAAAACCAACTTTAAAATGATGGTTGTTTGCGGTATTTATGTGGTTGGTTTTTTTAACAAGAGAGTCATTACCAAAAAAAACAGAAGATGTATTTGAATACAACATATAGCCTTCATCATCAGGACCGCGATGCCTTAAACTGTCTGTCATTTTTTTTAATGACGTTGCTTTTTCTAATTCTTGATTAAAATTAATAATCCCTGCAATTCCGCACATAAATTAATTGCTTAAAGTTTTATAGTACAAATTTGTAAACTTTTCACAAATTACTTGATCACTAAAATTAGACGCAATATAACGGTGCATTTCTTGTTTTGATACTATTTGATGCTTTTTATGAAAATAATTAAGAATTTCTTCTTCTAGCTTTTTTTCATCTTTAGCGTTAATTAAGGTGCCAAAATTATCTGGAAAATATTCATGTATTCCGCCAACGTCTGAAGATATTACTGGTATTCCGCAAGCAAAAGACTCTAAAATTACACAAGGTAAATTTTCAAAATTACTAAAAAGTATAAATAAGTTGGCTTCTTGTAAATGTTTTTTAATTAAATGATGAGGTATATGAGCTATAAATTCAATATTTTTAGAAAGTATCCCTAATTCTTCAGAAAAATTTTGATAGTCCTTTGAGTTTTCACCGATAATTTTTAAATGAAAACCAGAAATTTTATGCTGAAGATTCGCTATAACTTTTAATATTCCTGATATATTTTTGTGAATATCATTCATATTAGAAATATGAATAATAGAAAACACCTCATTATTTGTTTCTATAGGATGAAATTTTTTTGTGTTCACTACATTTTCAACAGGCGCGTAATTTCCTTTTAATCCAAACTGAATTAAAGAATTTTCTAAATCTTTTGTAACTGGACAGACAAAAGAGGCTTTCTTAACGATTAATTTTGATACCATTTTTTCAAACAAAGAGATCTTTTTAGATAATGGATATGTATAGTCTGTAAAGTGCTCTGTAATTATAAAAGGTGTTTTTTTAAACCATTTTAGATACAAACTAAAAATACCAAAAGGATAAATTTCATTGAGATGAACAATATGAAAAGTGTTTGTTTTAGCAATTAAGCCATTAAAGGCTTTTATAAAAAGCAATACTTTTTTGAATGCGTTTTTAGAGTACTTTAGGTAGGCTATGTGAGTCTCTATTCCATTAATTTTATTACTTATAAATTCAATGTTTTTTTTATTATTTTTATCAGTAATAATATGAATAACAGTTACTTTATGCTCTTTATTTAAGGCTTCTGCATGTCGTTGAATAAAATCGCCATTATTTGGTAGCACCCTTGAAGGATACCATCCGCAAACGAATAAAACTGATAATTTTTGTTTCAAAAAATAATTTTTAATCAAGACAAATATAACAACTAAAAAGAGTATTCTAGGTGTATTAATTCTTACTTTTATGGCTATGAAAATAAAACACGTATTCTTCGATTTAGATCATACTTTATGGGATTTTGAAAAAAATTCTGATTTAACTTTCGAGAAAATATTTTTGAAGCACAACGTTAAAATAGATTTAGTAGGCTTTCTTAAAATTTATAAACCCTTAAACATAGAATATTGGAAACTTTATAGAGAAGAAAAAATAACAAAAGAAGAGTTAAGATACCAGCGATTAAAAACAGCCTTTGATAGCGCAAATTATGAGATAGAAGATAATTTAATAGACCTTTTGGCAATTGATTATATAGCGTGTCTTCCAGATTTTAATCATTTACATGAGGGGGCTATAGAAATATTAGAGTATTTAAAAGATAAGTATCAATTACATATTATTACGAATGGTTTTGAAGAAATTCAAACAAAAAAAATGGAATCTTCAAAAATATTACATTACTTTAGTGTTATTGTAACTTCTGAATCTGTCGGTGTTAAAAAGCCAAATCCAAAAGTTTTCAATTTTGCTCTTGAAAAAGCCAATGCTCAAAGTGATAATTCCATAATGATTGGAGATAGTATTGAAGCCGATATTGAAGGTGCTTTAAGTGTAGGAATGAATGCTATTCATGTAAATTTTGAAAAAGAAAAAGTAAATAATGTTTATTTTAAATCGATAACCTCTCTTTTAGATATAAAACAACATCTCTAAAGGTAAGATTGTTATCTTAAGATTAGTTATTACTTATGAAATCCCCCAAAACAATAAGCTTTTTAGTAAGCTTGTATTTACTTACATCCTGTTCAGATAGTTTAGATTTTAGCCAGCTTAAAGAGTATGTTTACAAATCTAAATTTACGACCTCATTAATCTATTTTAAAGTAAATCCTTCAGAGTTTACAGAGAGTATTGGCGGTGCTTCTATATCAAGTATTTCTGACGAGATTAAATTTAAAGATTTTCAAACGGATCTGCTAGAAAGTGTTCTTGCAAGAATCGATTTGAAAGCCAACATAGAAAATGGATCTAATAATACCTTAATTTTAGAAATTACCTTTTTAAATAGATCAAAAGACGTAGTTTTTGAGACAAAGTCTAGAGAGATCGCAGCTAACACACTTTTCAACTATTTTTTAATTATTGATCTTCATCAGCATCCAGAGATACTAGACACAACATATCTGAATTATAAGATTACATTAGAGAATGATTCTAATCGTTCAGATGCTCTTAATGCTGGTAGAGAAATAGAATTAAATTCCTCGATGGATGTTTATATAGAAGCAAAACTGTAGTATGAAGAAAGTTTTTCTTTTATGGGCAGTTTTCTGTTTTATATCTTTAAAATCTCAAAATAAGCAAGTGCTGTATAATTTTGCAGGACTACCGCAAACATTATTACTCAATCCTGGTTCAGAAATTAACTATAATTTTCATGTTGGTATCCCGCTATTTTCAGGCATATCTGCAGAAATTGGTTCTTCTGGTTTTTCATTAGCGAATCTTTTTGCAGATGATGGCATCAATATTAATGATAAAATAGAAACTATTTTAAAAAGGTTAACTACACAGGATTATGGAAAACTTTATGCGCAAGTAGAGGTTTTAAATGCTGGGTTTCGAGTAGATCATAGAACCTATTTAAGTTTTGGTTTTTATACAGAAATAGACGCCTTTGGTTATTATCCAAAAGATGTTTTTACGCTGCTAAATGAAGGTAATTCGGGGTATTTGAACAATAACTTCTTGTTTTCACAGATTGTATATAAACTAGATGTTCTGGGAGTGCTCCACTTCGGTGCTTCTCACCAATTTACAGAAAAATTAACACTTGGGGCTAGATTTAAAGTATACTCTTCTGCTGTAAATATGCGCTCTAAAAATAATACGGGAAGCTTTGTAACAGTTGCGGGTAGAGAAAACGCGTATAAACATATTTTTAGTGATATAAATATTATATCGAATAGTTCTGGGTTAATTAGAAATGATGAATTTTTAAATAGTGCTGGAGATTATCTGCAAAATGTTTTTTTAGGTGGTAATTTAGGAATTGGGTTTGATTTGGGAATTACGTATCGTATTAATGAAAATTTAGAGTTTTCTGGCAGTATTTTAGATATAGGTTTTATTCATCACACTAAAGATATATCAAATATTACAGCCAAAGGAAGTTTTGCTTATGAGGGTATTCAATTTCAGTTTGATAATAATCAGAATTATATCAACGATATCGAAGCGAGGTTTAAAAGAGAATTGGTGATCGCTGAAAATGAAAGATCTTATGTCTCGTTAAGACCCATAAAAATGAATGCAGCTTTGATGTATCGTTTTGGTGATAAAATAACAAGAAAATTTGACAACTATTTTACCAAAGACTTTTATACAGATGCTGCGGGTGTTCAATTACATACTGTTTTTAGACCTTTAAGGCCGCAAGTAGCCTTAACTGCTTTTTATCAGAAATCACTTACAAATAACCTCCAAACAAAGGTTACGTATACAGTTGATGATTTTTCTGTTTCTAATATAGGTGCTGGTATATCAGCTCAATTTAAGAACGTAAATTTGTATGGTTTGGTAGACAATATTTTGTCTTACAGAGACCTCTCTAAGGCAAATAACATATCTTTACAGTTAGGAATCAATTTAATATTTAACTAAAATGATAAAGAATACTGTTTTTTTTCTCTTACTTTTAATCAGTGTATCTTTCTACAGCCAAACAGATTTATTTTCAAAATATCAATATCTTATTGTTGTCGATAAGTTTGATTTTTTAAATGATTCCGATAAATATCAAACAAGTTCTTTAACGAAGTTTTTGTTTAAAAAAAAGGGCTTTAAAGTTTTTTTGAGCAACGAAAAGTTGCCAGCTGCACTCAATGGCAACAGATGTTTGGCTTTATTTGTTTCTGTAGTAGATGAATCTTCTATGTTAAGCATAAAAAACGCTATCGAGATTAAAGATTGTTTTGGCAATACTGTTTACAAATCTAAAACAGGTAAGAGCAGGTTAAAAGAATATCAGAAAGGATACCAGGAGGCAATAAGAAATGCTTTTGATACGATGGATGATTTTGAGTATCAATACAATTCAACGCAATTAGCGCAGGTATCAAATGATACCATAAGTAATCAAACAAGTTTAAAAAGTGCTGATAAAAAGGTGATTTTTCCGGTAGTTAGTGCAATCTCCGAATTAAAAGAACAAGATGTAAAACAAGTAAAGTTAGGTTTAATTGCGGTTGATGTTTTATATGCACAAGCTATAGAAAACGGATTTCAGTAAGTAAATACGAAGCCAGAAGTGGTTTTTTTGATCTTGAAAACATCTAGAAAAGAGAATTTTATTCTTAAAAATAAAAAAGGAAACTTCTATAAGAAGGGCGATAATTGGTTGGCAGAATATTATGAAGGCAATCAATTAATAACAAAAGAGTTTCAAGTAAAGTTTTAGTATCCGTATTTATCTTTCCATCTCTTTTTTAGGGTTTCTTTAAACTGATTTTCTCTGGCATTATTGCCAGGTTCGTATAATTTATGCCCAGAAACTTCTTGTGGTAAATACTCTTGAGTTACAAAGCTGTTTTCATAGTCATGAGAATATTTGTAATTTTTACCATAATCTAAATCTCTCATTAGTTTGGTTGGTGCGTTTCTTAAATGAATTGGTATCGATAAGTCACCGGTCTGTTGCACTAAACTTTGGGCATTTTTAATGGCTAAATAAGAAGCATTACTTTTCGGTGAATTTGCCAAATAAATAGCACATTGGCTTAATATAATTCTAGACTCTGGATGCCCAATTACAGAAACTGCTTGAAACGTATTGGTGGCTAATATTAAAGCAGTAGGATTTGCGTTGCCAATATCTTCAGAAGCAGCAATCAGCAACCTTCTTGCAATAAATTTAACATCTTCGCCGCCTTCAATCATTCTTGCTAGCCAATAAACGGCGCCATTAGGGTCGCTGCCTCGAATCGATTTTATAAAAGCGGAAACAACATCATAATGTTGCTCACCAGTTTTATCGTATCTAGCGGTGTTTTTTTGTATTTTTTCTAAAACTAAAGCATTTGTAATGTCAGTTTCATCTTCAGCAGAAACTAACAGTTCAAAAATATTTAAAAGTTTTCTAGCATCGCCACCAGATACTTGCAATAGGGCATCTGTTTCTGAAAGCGTAATTTTTTTGGATGATAAATGTTCATCTTCTTTCATAGCTCGGTGCAAAAGAGCAATTAAATCATTTTTGTCAAAAGAATTTAAAATATAAACTTGGCAACGAGAGAGTAAGGCAGGTATTACCTCAAAACTTGGGTTTTCTGTAGTAGCGCCTATTAAGGTAACCCAACCTTTTTCTACTGCACCTAATAATGAATCTTGTTGAGATTTACTAAACCTGTGAATTTCATCGATAAATAGTATAGGATTTTTTGCCGTGAATAAACCTCCGCTTTTTTTAGCTTTTTCTATAACTTCTCTTACATCTTTTACACCAGAACTAATTGCGCTTAATGTGTAAAAAGGTCTTTTAGAAGTGGTGGCAATAATATTTGCAAGTGTTGTTTTACCGATTCCTGGAGGTCCCCATAAAATTAAAGAGGGTATAATTCCTTGTTTGATTAAATTAGTTAAAACACCATTTTTACCAATTAAATGCTGCTGGCTAATATAATCATCTAGAGTTTTAGGTCTAATTCTTTCTGCCAAAGGTTCATTCATCTTGCAAAAATAACAAAGATTTCTGACAGATATTGTAAAAAAACCTTTTGGTTCTGTTTTTGTTATTTTTGTTGTCGATGAGTAGAAATCAAAAATCAAAATTAAAGAGTTCTATCTTTTTAATCCCGGTAGTATATATTATTTTTATTTGGGTGGTGTATTGGGTAGAAATACAATTTGGCTATAATTTTAATAAATTTGGTGTATTTCCTAGAACTTTAAAAGGATTTAGAGGAGTCTTCTTTACTCACTTTATACACGGAGATATTGGTCATTTATTTAATAACTCTATTCCGTTATTTGTTCTTTTATGCAGTCTTTTTTACTTTTATAAAGAAGTTGCTTATAAAGTCTTATTTCTTGGTGCTTTTTTAACGGGTTTCTTAACCTGGGTTATTGCTAGAGATTCTTACCATATTGGGGCAAGTGGCGTTGTTTATCTGCTTTTTAGTTTTGTTTTTTTTAGTGGCATCATTAGAAAACATTTTAGACTTGTAGCTGTATCTTTTATTGTAATTTTTCTTTACGGAGGTATGGTTTGGTATGTATTGCCTATAAAAGACGGAATTTCTTGGGAAGGACATTTATGTGGTTTTTTCACAGGATTTATTTTTGCATTTATATATAAAAATATAGGTACAGTAAAAAAAGAACACCAATTTACGACAACAGAATTTGATTTACTATTTGATGAAAATGGCAATTTTTCTCCACCAAAAAATGAAGATATAAAAGATGGAGTAGAAGCGGAGCTAAAGTAGCGTAAATAGTATTTTTTAAATGGTTCTGATTAATTTTTAGAAGCTATTCTTTGTCTCACAGCTTCATATAAGAAAACTCCGCAAGCAACAGAAACATTTAAAGAGGCTATTTCACCTAAAAGGGGCAACTTTGCTTTATAATCAACCATTTTAAGAATAGAAGGATTTATTCCTCTATGTTCAGAACCCATTATAATGGCAATAGGTTGCTTAAAATTAATATCATAAATTGAATCTTCGGTTTTTTCAGTAGCTGCTACTATTTTGATGTTTGCAGCCTGTAACAAAAACAAAGCATCTTTTAAGTGGTCTACTTTGCAAATAGGTATTTTAAAGGCTGCACCGGCTGAAGTCTTTATTGTTTCTGCATTTACAGGAGCACTCCCGTTATTTTGCACTATAATACCGTTTACGCCAGAGCATTCTGCAGTTCTAATAATTGCACCAAAATTACGAACATCAGAAAGTTGATCTAATAAAATAAATAGAGGTGTTTTACCACGTTCTACGGTACTATCAATTAACTGTTCTAAATCATGAAATTCTATGGGAGATATTTGGGCAACAGCACCTTGATGATTACTGTTTTTAGATAATCTATCTAACTTTTCTACTGGTACGCCGCTGGTTGCAATACTTTTTTCTTTTATCAATTTATCCAGTTCATAGAAAAGAGTGCCTCTCAAACCTTTTTGTAAATAAATTTTACTAATGGTAGATCCACTTTCTATAGCCTCAATAATAGCTCTAATGCCGAATATGTTTGTTGTTTCTATCAATGTATAATGTTTTGAAATACAAAAAAAAATCGTAATCAAAGGATTACGATTTTCTTTCACTTATTTGTTTAAAATTAGTTTACTGTAAAAACAGTACTTGTTCCCGCGCCATAAGCACCGTTTGAACTAAATACTTGCACACCGTTTATGGAAAAATTAACAGCGCCCGCACCATCTTCGTACTGATCGAAAATTTCAAATCTGTATTCACCTGCTGGTAAGCAAGTAGCGTCTCTTTGAGTTCCGCTAGCACCTGCATAACCACCAAATCCGACTGTAGTATTATTTTGTAATACAATAGCATTTGCCGCAACATCAACAACTCTCCAGTATACTTCTTCTGGATATGCATCTAACGAAACTGCAATTTTAAATTTACCTTCTCCTGCAGCACACCCTTTTGCCACGTTTAACGTAATCTTTTCACCCACAGATATATCTGAAGACCCTGTTAAAGCGATAGATAAAGTTTTATCCACAACGATATCTAAATTAACATCTTTAAAAACAAGATCAATTACTCCTTGGTTTGTATTTGCAGGAATTGTTACAGAGGTAGGTGCTGTATAAGATGCTTCACCTAAAGTACCTGATAACATTAAAGGAATTGTTCTATCTGCACCTGTAATATTAGCAGTAAAAATGCTAACCGATTGCGCATAATCAACACCAGGTGTAACAGTAATGTCTCCTAAATATGATTCGAAAGAAGCGTAAGATGTTCCTAAAGGTTCAACTTTGTCTTCACAACTACTAAATGCCGCTAAAGCTATAAATAGTAATGAGTATAGTTTTAAATTTTTCATTTTTATATATTATTTAGAAAGAATAGGAGATGATTAAATCTCCTATTCAAACATTATGATTAGTTATTTTGAGTAGAAATAAAAGGATTAAATTGTATTTCTCCTTCTGGAATCTCAAAAGTCATACGCTCATCATTGTAAGGAATTGGCTCACCAACAAAAGATAAGTGGTTTGATCCTCTAACTGTAGTAGCTTTGTTACGTTTCATCGCTAAATAACTTTTACCTTCTCCCCATAATTCAATTCTGGTTTGCAAGTAAATTTCATTTTTCAATTGTTGTCCAGATAATCCATCAATGTAAGATGCATCTGGTACTCTTTGACTAACCAAAGCTTTAAGCTCTGTTCTTGCTTGACCGTCATTGTTAGAAAACGCTGCAAATTCTGCTGCTAAAAGGTGCATTTCTGCAACTCTCATATACACGTAATCTGCTTTCACGATTTGAGACGTACCATATCTTGTTCTATCAGAGTCAAAAAACTTGTTTAAAGGCATTAAGTGTGTAGCCGTTGTTGGCGAAACATTAAACTGTGCTTTTCTAAAGTCATTTGCAGGAATTGCATCAAAAAGACCAGCGTCAATTGATTTAGAATCTCCAAATGCTGGGTAACTATAGCTATAGAAGTCCATTTGACCCCACCATGAAACTAAACCTAATCCAATTTCTTCATTTAAATCAACACCCCACATCCACCCAGATGTGTTTACATTGTTAAAACCACCAGTAACTTCAGCAGAACTCATAAGGTTATAACCACCAGTCATAGCAGCTTTAGCCATTGTATAAGCTTTTGCATAATCGGTACCTCTAGCACCTAAAACATATGCATAAATGCCTTGAGCAACTGTTTTATTAATTTGTGTTTTGTTAGCTCTCGTAAAACCGTCTAACAAGCTAATAGCATCTGTTAAATCAGCTTCCATAAGATCATAAATTACACTTGCAGCTACTTTAGGTCCATTTAAATCAAGGGCACTTGTATAGATAGGAAGAATTTCTTCGCTAGCGTCATATGATTTTTGGTAAAATTGGGTTAAATAATAATAGGAATGAGCACGTAAAGCTTTTGCTTGGCCCATTACATACTTATTCGCATCACTTTCTGGAACAACATCCATACCGCCTAAACCATCAATTACTTCGTTACAGCCTCTTACAATTCTGTAGTAATATCTCCATACTTGTCTATTGTCTGCAAACGTAAAATCTGTTGTAGCTTGGAGCTCTGTAATAGAAGCTCTATACCATCCATAAACACTTTGGCTTAAGGCTAAATCACTTGATAACATATCACTAAATATGTCATACGATTTATGACCAAAATCATCGTGACCAGTGGTTCCTCCAGTTTGGGTCGTAAAGGTTAATGAATAAACACCGCCCATTAAGGCATCACCAACTTCAGGATCAACAACAGAAGCATCTTCTAGCTGCGCAGAAGTAAGGGATGCAGATCCTTGGTTTGCTGGCTTTTCTAAAAAGTCGTCTCCACAACTTACCATTGTAACGGCTAAAGCCGAGAGTAATCCGTATTTAAATATTTTGTTCATTTTTTTGTTTTTTAAATTAGTATTAAAATTTCACTCTTACACCTACAGTCATAGTCGTTATTGGTGCAAATAATGCTCTTCCTGAATTTCCAGTCTCGCTAGTATTAGGAAAGAATCCCTGACGTGCTGTAGCGTTAAATAAATTATCTGCAGCCAACCATATATTTACAGTTTTTAAAGAGATTCTATCTAAATATTCTTTAGGCACATTGTACCCAATGTTAACGTTATTTAAAGCAAGAAAATCTGTAGAAGTAATAAATCTTGTTGAAGTAGAAGTACCATTTACAATTGCATTATCTGATAACAAAGGAACATCTGTAATGTCTCCTGGGTTTCTCCATCTGTTTGCAATGTCTTTATGGTAGTTATTACCAACTGCACCAAAACGATCTTGCATTAATTCTGCATATTGTGCATCATACGCATGGCCACCTATACTATACGTAAACTGTGTACCAAAATTAAAGTCACCTAATTGACCCGATAAACGGAAAGCTCCTCTAACATCTGCAATTGCAGATTTGTTTGCAAATACAGTTGATGCATCTGCGTACGCTTTAGTAACTGTTTTTTGAATATTTGCTCCTGGTACTCTTGTCTGGTATTCTACGATCGAACCTGTATTGTTGGTAATAGCTGCATCAGCAGGAACCCAAGAAGCATCAGAATAAGAAGATGGCTCACCAGCGTCTAAAACACCGTTGCTATTTACATCATCAAAATACTGGAACCACATTGGTGCCCCGTCTGAAGGATCTACACCTGCCCATTCACGCATGTAAAAATCAAAGATAGATCTTCCTGCGGACCTTCCATAACGACCATTTGGTGTTAATACTTGAGGTAACCCCGTTGCTGGATCTAATGGCATTGTTGCAATTTCGTTATTTACAATTTCTCCGTTAAAAGATAAATCTAAAGTAAAATCTTTTTTGTTGATCAAATGACCTGTAATATCAAATTCTAAACCTGAATTGATTAATTCACCATCATTTACTGTAATAGAAGAAATACCTTGAGATGGACCAACAAAACGATCAAAGATCAAATTATCTGTGAATTTTCTGTAATAATCTAAATTAACATCTAAATATCTACCAAAACTCATTTCTGCACCAAATTGAAATTGTTTTGTAGTTTCCCAAGTAATATCAGGGTTACCAATTGCTCCTGGAGCTAAAGTAATACCACCTGCTAAATTACCACCGTTAAATGTATTGTATCCTGGAAAAAACCCAACACCTGCTTGATCACCGGTAACACCATAAGAAGATTTAAATTTTAAATAACTTAAAACTTTATTATTTCGTAAAAAATCTTCGTTACTTGCTATCCATGAAGCACCAATAGAACCAAAAGTACCCCATTTGTTGTTTACAAATCTAGACGACCCATCTGTTCTTACAGAAGCAGAGAAATAATATTTTTGATCATAGTTGTAGTTAACTTGACTAAAATAAGACTCGATTGTAAAACCACGAGTTTGACCAGAAGGCAATCCTAAACTAGACTGAAAATTGTCTAAATCAAGTAAAAACGGACTTATTTGTAATCCTTTAGAAGCTGATGAAAAGATTTGTTTCATTGCTTTCATGTGCTACTAAAGCATCGATAGAATGACCACCCCAAGATTTGTTATAATTTACAATTTGTAAAATGTTTTGAGTTAAACTAGAATAATCGTTTACACTTAAAGAACCACTGTTAGAGACTCCACCGCCATAAAACTTGTTTGAGTAATCTCTGTTTCTTTGATTAGCGTATTGAACACCATAACGAATTTCTGCAGTTAAGTTATCTGAAAACTTAAAAGTAGCAGAAAAGTTACCGTTCATCTCATGACGATTTGTACCATCAAAATCATACCTAGCAGAACCAACTGGGTTTAAACCATTAGCGTTTGGTCTATCTCTAAAACCTGAAAGAGAACCATAATCATACTGAAAACCACCATAATTAAGATCTGGTACTAATTCTCCGTTGTCATCTCTTAAAAATACAGGAAAAATAGGTGCCATTTTATCAGCAAATTCAAAAATATTTTCAGCACCGTCTATTTGACCGTTTGCAATACTTTCTGAATATGCATAACCAATGTTAGAATTTACTTTTAACCAAGGCTTTACATTACTTGTTAAATTTAAACGTGTTGTATATCTTTTAAATCCTGTGTTGATAGAAATACCATTATCATCTAAATAACCAAATGACGCAAAATATCTTGTATCTTCATTACCACCACCCATTCTTAAGTTGGTTTCAGTTCTAAAAGCAGAATCAAAAGCTACATCCTCATATCTTTGTGGTGTATATTTTCTGGTAACACCAGGGCGAACTTGACCCGTATTAGGGTCTATTAATTCTCCACCGTTTGCTACATTCCACATATTATATCCAGGAGCAACATAGTTACCTGTAAATAACTGTTGATTTGCAAAAGCAACAGGATCAGCATTCCCTGTAATAGTTCCTCTGTTTTTGATACCTTCCCATACATATCCTATGTACTCTTCAGGTGAAGTTACTACATCATATCTTGGAATAATTTGAGCATTCACACCCGTTTTAACATCTATTTCAATGTACGTGTCTGTTGCACTACCACCTTTTGTTGTAATTAAAACGACACCATTTGCACCTCTAGAACCATAAATTGCAGTTGCAGTTGCATCTTTTAAAATAGTTGTACTAGCAATGTCACTAGGGTTAATAGAGTTTAATGGGTTAGCACCTTGAACAGTATTTACATCAAAGGGTACACCATCTACTACATATAAAGGATCTCTGTTTCCGTTAACAGAACCAAATCCTCTAATTCTAATGGTACCTACAGTACCTGGTTGTCCAGATCCGTTAATTACCGATACACCGGCAACTTCACCTGCTAATGCTTGCGTAACATTTGAGAAGTTCTTAACTTCTAATTGCTCTTGTGTTACAACAGAAGCTGTTCCTACAAACGCTTGTTTTGTAGAAGTACCGTAACCTACCACTACAATTTCGTCTAAAACATTAGCGTCTTCCGCTAACGTAATATTAATAACATTTGAAGAACCTATAGTTTTTTCAACAGCTTTATAACCTAAATATCTAAATACCAAAACAGCACCTGTTTTAGCTTTAATAGAATATTTACCATCAAAATCTGTCTCTGTACCTGTAGTACCTCCTTTAACTATAATACTTACTCCCGGTAAACTTCCTGAGTTATCAGAAACAATACCAGTAATAGTCTTCTCTTGTGCAAAGGTAATTTGCACGACCAACGCCAGTAATAGCGTTAAAAATCCATTAAACTTTGTTCTCATTGTATAATTATTTGAATTAATATTTCCCAAAAGTCCTAAATAAAACTTAAAAAAACAATTTTTTAACACTAATATGTGTAAAAAATATTCATTTTAATATTCAATTCAGTGTTTTGGTCGGTGTTTAACTAGTTTACTTTCATGATAAACAAAAAAAAAGGTATTTTTTTTTGTTTATCATGAAAAATTTTAAGCTTAAACGATTTTTCACTTAACTGGTTTTTATCTAAAAATAGTGGTCTGTTGGTTTGGTTTAATCAAGAAATCTTCTACTTTTTAAAGGATAATACTATTAATTTCGCCAGTTCCTGTCCTGATTTTAAAATCACGAACATTACTTATTTTGGTTAGCTGGGTAAAAATAAAAAATATATAAACTGTTAAAGGGTTACTTACCAGTTTATATATTTTCTATTGTATGAAAAACTTTAATTACGTTTTTAGTTTGGAGAAACTACGCCAACAGATTGTTCATTGGGTTGATTAAAAACTAACCCCTGGTCTGGTACACTCTAGTTATCTTTATAATTCTAGTTAAAAGTAGCAATTACATTTAAATTCTCTTCACCATCCAATACAGATCATCTAGATTTTGGAGTTTTTGTAATATCCCAGCGTCTAGCGTCATAAAAAGAAACACCTCTTAAAAACAACCCTATTCTTCTTTCTATTCTTAATTCTTCTAGCGCTTGGGTCTGTGTTAAACCTTTACTAGCAGCGCTAGCTAAACTTGCTTGTTGTTGCGTTCTTACGCCGTCTATGATAGTAAGGCCATTTTCAACCTGACCAGAAAATATCAAAGTTTCTGCTTTCATCAATTCATTTTCATCATAAGTATCTGCTTAGTAGATGTCTGCTTTCTTATTTGCTGTAGCAGCATAATCAGCGTCATTTATAAGACCATATCGTGTACCGTACTGAACACCTCTTCCACTTCTATTAAGTGGTGGAGAACCTAATAAAACAACATTATCAATAAATCGAGCATCACTAGCCTTAAAGTCTTGAACCAAACGTTCACTTAAAAAATGCCATCCAATTGAAAGTATTGCATTTACAGTTGTACTTACCTCATTATTATTATTATTATTACCGTCTAGTTCCATAACAAATACATAATCTGAAGCGGGTAAACTATTATTAGTAAGCGTAGTAATTGCTGCCCAATCAGCTGCTGTCATGTCCGAAATTTTTTTATTAACTAAAATATTTCTAGCTAAAAGCGTATTGATATTGCGTATCCAAGCATCCTTTGTTAGCGATGCAGATGAAGTATTTCCTCTAAATGCAGAAGGATTTAAATTGCTAGGTATAATTTTTCCGGTTAAATCACTTATGTCACCAGATAATATGTCTTGTAATTCAGTTTTTGCCAACTCTAAATTACCTTTAGCTTCTTCCAAAATAGCTGTGCTAGACACCTATTTCCATTGTTAGCTCCCGCTTCAGAAATAATAAGACTAGCTGCATACATAGATCCTATTCTTGAGTATGCGTATCCTTTCTAGAAGTAAGCCCAAGCTTTATAAACACTTTTATTAAGATCTGTATCTTCAGAAAAACCTGTTTCTTCTACTAAACTCAACAATAAGTTACACGTATTATTAACACGATACATTGATGATCATTCATGTGTTAAAGCTTTAGCATCTCCTTGGGTTTGTACATTTCTTACCTCTAAAGCTTCACCTTGCGGTCCTTCAGATGGGGGTGTTATTATAGTACCATCATCTAAAGTTATAGAGGTTGGTAGATTTACCCAGCGCCAACCGAAGTTTCCCCAAGGTGTATAAATGGCATCTCCCACAATTTCATGGTTAGCCATGGCAAACCAGTGAAAAATATTACCTGAAGAAAGATAAACCCCAGAAGCTAGTTGGTTAATACCTGATTCTGATTCTATGGCACTAAAAGTTGATCATTAGGGTTTTGTATAGCCAATTGGTCATCAGAACAATTAGAAAACACCAAAATAGATATTATGAAGGCTAAATTAATTTATTTTTTTATGATATATTTTTAAAAAGTTATATGAACACCTAAAGAATAGGTCTTGAAATTTGGAAAGGCATATTGATCTAAACCTCTTTCAGCTGCACTATTTAGGTTAGAAGCAGCCTCTGGATCTATATCTGAATAATCTGTTATGGTAAATAGATTCTCACTCGCAAGTGTAAGTCTTATACTAGAAACGCCAAAGCCTTTCTGTCATGTTTTTAATTTTGATAGTGTTTATTTGATGCAATTATTTTCCGATTTTATAGCACCACACAAAGGCGATCATATCTAGTAAAATAAATTCTATATTCTTCGAATTTTTTGTGGACCTCTTTATTCAATATCATATTTACCAGGTTAGATTGGTTTAAAACACCTTTCTTAAGAACCTCCTTTTGCATTTTAATGCTTATTAAATAACGAGATGATTAAAAAATTTGTTTTAAATTCTTCGGATAGATGATATAACGTTGCAATTGGCAGCGTTCTCAAAGTATACCTATAATTCTATGATCACATGAAAACTCTTTGGTTTTAAATATTTTAAACAGATGATACGCTTTAACTTTTTTGTTTTTATTTAAGAAGGCTAATCCGTATTTCATTACAAACTTTCTATCAGCAAAATAGATGAATAATTTTTTTTTCGAAAAGCTGTATACAGTTATGGACGAATCTAATTCGTTCTTAATTATTAGGGTTTCTTCTTTTATCAAGCACTTTAAATTGTATGGGAAGGAATTCTCTTAAAAACAGTACAAAGCATAAAAATATCTATGTTTGGTTAGCAATAATTTTTCTTCGTTGTATTCATGCGTAAAATGACTTTTCTTGGCGAATTAGAATATCAAAAGCTAGCTGTGTTATATCATCTGAATTTAAATTATAGGTTGCCATAAAATGCTGTATGCGTCTTAAAGATGAATATTAACACTACAAAATAGTGAAGGCATTTGCAATTTTTTCTAAAGTAATTGTTTATGCTTAATGCAAAGCGATAACAAAATGTGAAACGAATTTTAGTCGGGTTAAATCTATTTTATGGAATCAATGAGTGTTTAGAACTGAAGTTAATTTACTGTTTTAGAGTATATTTTGGTTTTTTTCTTTAGAAGAACTAGGTCATCTGTTCTCTAATGTGCTGAAAATAATATAGTAATTTACTTATTTTAGTAACTAGTTCACTGTTGCAAATAAAGGTTTAGTTACTTTATTTAAATTTAAAACAAAAAAAAGGCACTTTTTTTAAAAAGTGCCTTTTTTATATTCTAAAAATAAAAATAGATTAGTTAACGTCCCACCATAATTTAGTAAACAAACCATCAGCACCTTGCGCTGCAACGGCAGCCTCATAGTTTGCTTGGTTTTGATTTCGTTCTGCGGCTGGGTAACCATGTCTTACTGGTATAGAGTTACCAAGTAAAGCATCTACAGCTGGCGTTAAAACTGGGTAATCTAGTCTTCTCCATTCTGCCCATGCTTCGTAGGGTTGATAAAATAACGCTAACCATTTTTGTTCAGCAATTTGGTTCATGGCATTTGCTGCATCGTAAACGATATCTGCTTCTAATAAGTACGCATCTGAATCTGCAGATGAAACGCCCCACTGCGCCATTGAAGCCGCAATAGCTTCTTCATAATAAGCTTGAGAGCTACCTGAAATCCAACCTAAAAGAGCTGCTTCTGCTTTGTTAAAAGAAATCTGTGCAAATGTATACATTGGTAAAGCTCTTTCGCCATTCTTAATTAAATCATCATTCATAAAAGACACATCATCGTTAGGAACACTTCCTGCTCCTTCCCAACCATATCTTAAGCCAACAAAAGTTCCAGTAGTGATTGCTGGTTCTCCAAACATTGGTAAACGTGGATCGTTTAATGCGTCCATTCTGTTTACTAAAACATCACTTAAACATTCATCTGCTCTTCTTAAATCTACATAATCATCTTGGTAAGGATTGTCATAAGCATCATTTGATATCGAAGGAAACATGATGTTTTCTGAAACTGATGCAATTGAACCTGCCATTGCTTGATTAAATTTTGTTGCAGCATACCCGCCAGATGATGGGTAAACTTTAGCCAAACGAATGGCCATGTTCATTTTTAATGTTTGACCAAATTTAGCCCAAAGTGTCATATCTCCAGAAAATAAAATGTCTCCTTGAGGACCTGCACCATTATCCATTTGTGCCAATGCTTCATCTATTTTAGTAAACAAATCATCATAGATTTCTTCTTGAGAATCATATTTTGCTTTCGATGCGCTAACACCTCCAAATGCTTCGCTATATGGTAACATTCCCCAACGGTCTGTAGCCCATTGAAAGTAGTATGCCCACATCAATTTTGCAACTGCAATTTGGTTGTTGTTAGATCCATAACTTGCAACATCAGCTTTTGTATCTTCATTTGTATTTAGCTCAATAATTTTAGCTAAATTGATCAATACTTTGTTATAGAAATTTACACTACCATCAAAACCACCACCACTTCCAACTGCATTCCAGTTAAAGTTAATAGTTTGGTATCTAGATTCTTCTGTATATTGTGTTTGTGATAAGTGTTGCACATATAAAGAAGGTGTAGCAGTACCGCTTAAACTAACGGTGCCCACCAATTTTGATTGTGCTCCTGTTAGTAAAGAAGAGGGTATTGCCTCTACAGGATTGTTGGTGTCTACACCTGTAGAACCAAAGTCGTAACTCTCACAACCTATTAATAAAATAGATGTGGTTGCTATGACCAACAAGCTTTTAAATGTTTTTTTCATTTTAAATATGTTTTTAATTAAAATTTAATTTTTACGTTCAAACCAAAGGTTCTTGCACTAGGTAATTGACCACCTTCTTCCCAACGTAAACCAGCAGCAGAAGTGTTTTCAATTTCTGATGGATCTATACCATCTACACTAGAATAAATTAACCATAAGTTATTTGCAAAAAGGTTTAAAGAAACACTTTCTACAAATGATTTATCAAAAGCACTTACTGGTAAATCATAACCGATAGATACTTGTCTTAATTTTACGTAAGAAGCATCATATAACCACTTTTCGTGCAAAGCAAATAAACCACCCCAATATGTTTGAGATTCTACATAATAAGAAACTGGTGCACCAGAATTAGAATCAACTCCACTTACTAAAACTCCACCCGAGTTAGGTTGAACGTCATTAGCATTTACAACGTTAGCAGTACCAGCAGAACCAACTACTGCATCTCTTACAGGGTTACCAAGTTCATTGTCACCTACAGTAGGTGTTAATAAACCAGAGTAGTGTCCGAACATTTGAGACACAGAGAAGAATTTACCACCACTTTGAAAATCAATATTTGCACTTACTGAAAAGTTTTTATATCTAAAAGTATTTGTTAAACCTCCTGTAAAATCTGGTAACAAATTACCTAAATATTGGTTTTGTTCAAACTCTATTCTACCTTGGTCATCTATTAGCATGTTTCCTGAATCATCTCTGGTAATTTTTCTACCATAGATTGCTCCGAATTCTTCACCAACTCTAGATTGTATAGTAATATCTCTCCATGTGGTATCTAATATTTCACTTTCAATAGCTTCACCAGTTTCTGGATCGATGTACAACTCATCTGTTGTTTTTCTTAAGGTAGCAAAGTTAACACCGATATTCCAAGTAAAATTATCGTTGGTTATTGGCGTACCGTTTAAAGCAAGCTCTATACCGCTCGATGTAAATTTACCAGAGTTTACAGCTGCTCCGAAATAACCTGAAGCAGGAGATAAAGGAACATCTATTGCTAGGTTTTCATCTTTTCTATTAAAATATGTAAAGTCTAAACCAAGTCTTCTTTTGAAAAATTGCATTTCTGTACCGATTTCAAATTCAGTTCTTACACCACCTTGAATGGTTGGGTTTGCTTGATTTGAATTATTATAGAAAGGGACCGTACCTTCATAATTAGAACCTAATTGATACGTTTGTGTTGTACTACCAAATCTTGGGAAATCTGGCGCCTCGGCATAACCAAGTCTTAATTTACCAAAAGATAAAACATCAGATTTAATTAATTTACTAAATAAGAAACTACCAGAAAGACCGTACGTAATAACTCTATTCTCTTCAGAATAAGCATTAGAATTCCAATCACCCCTTAAAGATCCATCTAAATAAAGCATGTCTTTAAATCCTAAAGAAGCCGTTGCAAATAAACCATTATTCTTTTGTTCTTGATTGTAAGCAACATAAGACGGTCTATCTTTAGAAGATGCAATTGTAAAAACTCCAGGAATGGTTAAACCACCTACCGTTTCAGAAGTAATCCTTCTTTCTTGGTCTTGTCTTAATTCTGTACCAACTGTTGCAGTTAAATCTAAATCATCTGTTAAATCTTTATTGTATGTTGCTGCTGCAAAAAACTCAAAAGAAGAAATAGTTTGTTCTCTTTCGTTAAAAGCAGTTTGGTTTAAACCACCAAAACCTACTCTAGAGTTGTCTCTAAACGTATTTACAGTTCTTCTTAATTCTACATTTAAACTTAAGTTTTCAGTAGCGGCATAGTTTGCACCAAAATTACCATCTTTTACTTGATTTTTGGTGTTGTTTTCAGTTTCAAAGAATGGAGAATCCCAATATTGAGGTCCTGTATCTGATGTACTTCTTAGATTCCAAGTGTACCATTGGCCGTTTTGAAAATCATTATCACGTAATCTATCAATATCAGTTTGTCTTTGCCACCATTGATTAAAGTTAGATGCAACACCACCATAACCACCTAAAGGGTTATTTATAGTTGATCTATGCTGATAGTTTATATTACTATACACCTCTAATTTATCATTAACATCAAAACTAGCACTTACACCAATTTGTTGTTGTTTTCTAGAAGAATTAGGCATAACTCCTTCAATATCTACATTTCTTAAATTAGCTTTTACACTATAGCCCTCGCCACCTTTAGTGAAATTTAATGAAGTGTTATTGGTAATTCCTGAATTGAAGAAATTTTGAACATTATTTGGGTTCGCAGACCAAGGTCTTAATTCACCAAATTCATCTGATCCTTCTATCCAACTATCCCAATGTCTTACCATAGAGCCGTCTAATCTTGGTCCCCAAGATTCATCTGCTGCGTAATTAGGAATTTTTTGTCCGTTTAACATTGCAAACTCTTGGGTATAACCACCACCATATTCATTTTGATAGTCTGGTAAAATATACACGTTAGAGATTTGCACCGATTGGTCTAAAACGATAGTTGTTTTTCCGTTTTTACCTTTTTTCGAAGTAATAACAACAACACCATTCTTTCCAATAGGTCCGTAAAGCGCAGTTGCTGCACTACCTTTTAAAACACTTAAGTCTTCAATATCATCTGTGTTTATGTCAGATGCGTTGCTAATTTTTACACCATCAACTACATATAATAAATCAGATTCACCTCTTAATCTTACTAAAGCATTTCCAAACCCAGAACTTGGAGCCCCTAAAATTTGAACACCGGCAACTCTACCTGCAATCGAGTTGTTAATATCAACCTCTCTAGTTTGTACTAATTGTTCTCCTTTTACTGATTGCTGCGCAAAACCTAAACTCTTCTTTTCTCTTTTAATACCGAGTGCGGTAACTACAATCTCATCCAAAACGCTTGCGTCTTGAATCATTTCTGTATCGATAACATTTGTATTACCGACTGTTTTTTCAATAGTTTTATATCCTAAATATCTAAAAAGAAGAACATCTCCCAATTTAGTTTTTATAGAATATTTACCATCAAAATCAGTTTCTGTACCTTTGTTTGTACCTTGAATTGATACACTAACCCCTGGTAAAACTCCAGATGATTCTGACACAGTACCAGAAACAGTTTTCTCTTGTGCAAAGGTAATTTGCACAATAAACGCTAATAACAGCGTCAAGATTCCTTTAAACTTTGTTTTCATTATTTTTGTTAATTTGAATTAATTACGCCAAAGGTTGTGAAATATTATTGAACACACAATGAAATATGTTAAAATGTTTTAATAGATGTTAATTTTTTTTTATAAAATGATGTAAACCAGCTAAAACATTGAAAATAATTTAATCATAATAGGTATTTTTTGAATTTATTTTAAAAATAAATAATTCCTGTTAAATCAGCGTTTATAGCATTTTAAGGCGTATTTTTTTATGAATATACTGATTGTGTGGTGCTTATATTATAAAAAAAGACATGGTTTATTTTTAAAAACTAATATTAAAATTAGCTTTTGTTAGTTGTTGGTTTATTAAAGAAACCACAATAAGAATTTTCTTGCTCAAAAATTATTGTTTTCAATGGGTTTTAGCTAAAAGTAAGTAACCCAATTAATAATAAGTTTACTGTTTTTTATATTGAAGTTTTGCGAAGAATTTGCTCCAATTACTGTACTTAATGTTATTTGAGAGTTGTTTGTAGTAAAAAGGTAACCAAGCCCAAGCCCGAAAATAGTATCTTTTTTAGATCTTGTTTCGATAGCGCCAATGTCCGTGATAGAGTATAAATAGGATTTTTGAGATGTTAAATAGCGGTATTCGATATTAAAATAAGTGTAATTGTTAGCAAAGATACTTTGTTCGTCAAAACCTCTAATAGAGTTGGCACCACCAATTCTAAAAAGTTCATTATCGAGAAAGCTATCTGATTGTAGGTAGCCTAATTTATTCTGAATAAAGACACTGTTTTTCAAACCTAAATTCCATAAAAAAGAAGTTGTTGTTTCAATTTTAAATTGATTAGATGCAGCTTGGTTTGTTTTTCGTCTTCCAAAAGTAGGATTTATTGCGAATGCAAACGTATCATTAAAAAAGAAATCCTTGCTCGGAATGGTATACTGAAACTCAAATCCTAAGAAATAATTACTAAAGGTTTCGATATTGTTATCTAAATTCTCTTTTAGATTTTCTGAAGATGCTGAATTGTAGGTGAGCGCAAAGTTTATAGCAGGGTTGATGCTGTACAATAGTTTCGAATCAAACTTTGTGTTTAAAAAGCTTGAGTCTTGTTTGTAGAGAGAAAACGAAAGTTGTGGACTAATTTTTGAATTAAATACGTATGGCAGGTCTGTTGCTAACTTAAATTCTTGTCTTTCTTCTCCAATACTGTTCCAAAATAACTCAAATTTCTCTCCAGTGTTTAGAATATTATGTAGTTTTAAATCAATAATTCCATTAAATAATAGTTCTCCATTTTCTTTGGATGCAAAACCTACAATACCGTCTAAGCTATTATTAGATTGTTTTTTTAAATATAGAAATATTTGAGTAGAATCTGCAGTGAACAAAGCTTCGGGTGGTTTTATTTCTTTAACAAAGCGTAAGTTCTTGGACAGTGTTGATATTTTGGTTATTTTCTGTTGATTAAAAGTGTTTTGTGATTGTATATTAAAATAATTTTTTAAAAAAGTTCTGGGAAATTCAGGATACCCTTTTATAATAACGTCGTCAATAATTCTTTTTTTGGATTCATTGATGTTTAAATCAGCAAATAGGGTATCGTTTTTTATTTTTATATTTTTTAGCTGCACTTTAGAAAATGATTTGCCTTGCCTATCTAAATTTTTAGAAATACTGTTCAAGTTAGATTGTAACAGATTAATCGGAACAGATACATTAGTGCCTTCTTTTTGAATATTCTCTGGAAGAAATTTTGATGCGGAATCAATTTGTATAAAGGCAATTTTTGTTTGGTTGAATAAAGAATAATAAGCTGTAAAATTGTTATTAATATTATTTATACTATCTAAAGTGGTAGCGAAATATCCGATGGTTTTCAAGTAATCAGAAATTTTATCAACTTGTAATTTTAACGTTATTGTATCCTTATGCTTCTTTTTGTAATTCATTTTTTCTAAAACGTCAGCTTCAACTTTATGTTTAGAGGTTACATTTAAAGAAAAATCTTGAGCGAAAGTTCCTTTAACGATAAGAAAGAGTAAAAGCAGAAATAGATATACAGTATTTGTTTGATTCAAAATTGCCGAGATGTTAACTTCAAAAGTAAATTAAAATCATAAAGAACTGGTCATAAATAGTCTTTAAGAAAAAATAACTTGCTGGTATTTGAATAATTAGAATTTATTTGTACATTTGCGCACTCTTAAAAAAGAGACAAGTTTAATTATAAACGAAAAACAGCAATTATTAGTATGCCTACTATTCAACAATTAGTTCGTAAAGGAAGAACCAAAATAACTAAGAAGAGTAAATCGGCTGCTTTGTCGTCTTGTCCTCAAAGACGTGGAGTTTGTACTCGTGTTTATACTACAACGCCAAAAAAACCTAATTCAGCAATGCGTAAAGTTGCCAGAGTTAGATTGACAAATGGTAATGAGATAAACGCATACATTCCAGGTGAAGGACATAACTTACAAGAGCACTCGATAGTATTAGTTAGAGGTGGAAGGGTTAAAGACTTACCAGGTGTAAAGTATCACGTAGTACGTGGGGCTTTAGATACTGCCGGAGTTGAAGGAAGAACGCAACGTAGATCAAAATACGGAGCTAAACGCCCAAAGAAGTAAAAAGTTAAAAGTTACTAATTAGATAAAAAAAATAAAGTCTATTGGGCAATACGCCTTGTAGATTTTATTATATAATTATTTGATAGTAATTGATAGCTAAATTAATTAACTTTTTTAATGTAAAGACATGAGAAAAAGAGCAGCAAAAAAAAGAGCCTTATTACCAGATCCAAAGTTTAACGACCAGTTAGTAACACGTTTCGTTAACAACTTAATGTGGAGTGGTAAAAAGTCTGTAGCGTTCAAAGTGTTTTATGATGCGTTAGACATCATAGAAGAAAGAAAAGGAGAGGGCGAAGAAAAGTCAGCTTTAGAAATTTGGAAAGACGGTTTGTCAAATGTAATGCCACACGTAGAAGTAAGATCTCGTAGAGTAGGTGGTGCAACATTCCAAATCCCAATGCAAATTAGACCAGATCGTAAAGTATCTATGGCTATTAAGTGGTTAATTTTGTACACTCGTAAGAGAAACGAAAAAACGATGGCTCAGCGTTTAGCTGCCGAAATTTTAGCAGCAGCTAAAGAAGAAGGCGCAGCAGTAAAAAAACGTACTGATACGCACAAAATGGCAGAAGCAAACAAAGCATTCTCACACTTCAGATTTTAATAGAAATGGCTAGAGATTTAAGGTATACAAGAAATATTGGTATTGCAGCACATATTGATGCTGGTAAAACCACAACAACAGAGCGTGTATTGTTTTATACAGGTGTTTCTCATAAGATAGGAGAAGTGCATGATGGGGCAGCTACGATGGACTGGATGGAGCAAGAGCAGGAAAGAGGTATTACAATTACTTCTGCTGCTACTACTTGTACTTGGCAATTTCCAAAAGAAAACGCTGAAATTCTTCCAGAAACCAAAGATTATCATTTTAATATTATAGATACACCAGGGCACGTAGATTTTACGGTAGAAGTAAATAGATCTTTACGTGTGCTTGATGGTTTAGTTTTCTTATTCTCTGCAGTTGATGGTGTTGAGCCACAATCAGAAACTAACTGGAGACTTGCGGATAACTATAAAGTGCCAAGAATTGGTTTCGTTAATAAAATGGATCGTCAAGGGTCTGATTTTATGATGGTTTGTAAGCAGGTTAAAGAAATGTTAGGTTCTAACGCAGTACCAATTGTATTAAATATTGGTGATGAAGAGAATTTTAAAGGTATTGTAGATCTGGTTAAAAACAGGGCTATTATATGGCATGATGAAGGTATGGGAGCAACATTTGATGTTGTTGCGATTCCTGAAGAATTAAAAGAAGAAGCAAAAATTCTTCGTGGTAAACTTATTGAAGAGGTTGCTGCTTACGATGAAAATTTGTTAGAAAAATACATGGAGGATGAAGATTCTATAACAGAAGATGAAGTGCATGCTGCATTGAGAGCTGCTGTTATGGACATGTCTATAATTCCTATGATTTGTGGTTCTGCATTTAAAAATAAAGGGGTTCAGTTTCTTTTAGATGCTGTTTGTCGTTATTTACCTTCTCCTATGGATAAAGAGGGTATTATCGGTATAAATCCAGATACAGATGAAAAAGAATTACGTAAGCCAAGTGTAGATGAGCCGTTTGCTGCTTTAGCATTTAAGATTGCTACCGATCCTTTTGTTGGTCGTTTAGCGTTTTTTAGAGCATATTCTGGTCGTTTAGATGCTGGTTCTTATGTTTTAAATAATCGTTCTGGTAAAAAAGAACGTATTTCACGTATTTATCAAATGCATGCCAACAAGCAAAATGCTATCGATTTTATTGAAGCAGGAGATATTGGTGCGGCTGTAGGATTTAAGTCGATTAAGACAGGAGATACATTAACTGCAGAAAAATTTCCTTTGGTGTTAGAATCAATGGATTTTCCTGATCCAGTAATTGGTATCGCTGTTGAGCCTAAAACGAAAGCAGATGTTGATAAATTAGGGATTGGTTTAGCTAAATTAGCGGAAGAAGATCCTACATTTACAGTGCGTTCTGACGAAGCTTCAGGTCAAACTATTATTTCTGGAATGGGAGAATTGCATTTAGATGTAATTGTAGACCGTTTAAGACGTGAGTTTAATGTGGAAGTTAATCAAGGTCAACCACAAGTAGAATATAAAGAAGCTATTACAGCGGAAACAGATCACAGAGAAGTTTATAAAAAACAATCTGGTGGACGTGGTAAGTTTGCAGATATTGCATTTACCATCGGACCAGCTGATGAAGGTGTTCAAGGTTTACAGTTTGCATCCGTGATAAAAGGTGGTAATGTTCCTAGAGAATTTGTTCCTTCGGTAGAGAAGGGTTTCAAAGAAGCTATGAAGAATGGTCCTTTAGCCGGTTACGAAATGGATTCAATGAAAGTTACTTTAAGAGATGGATCTTTTCACGCAGTGGATTCTGATGCATTATCTTTTGAATTAGCGGCAAGAATGGGGTATAAAGCTTCTGCAAAATCTGCAAAAGCAAAAATTATGGAACCTTTAATGAAGGTAGAAGTAATTACTCCTGAAGCTAACATGGGTGATATTGTTGGAGATTTAAACAGAAGAAGGGGTCAGGTTAATGATATGTCAGATAGAGCAGGTTCTAAAGTTGTAAAAGCTATAGTACCATTATCAGAAATGTTTGGTTATGTTACAGCATTAAGAACAATGTCATCAGGTAGAGCAACTTCTACGATGGAATTTTCACATTATGCAGAAACTCCATCAAATATTTCAGAAGAAGTAATCGCAAAATCAAAAGGATAACCTACTAAATAATACAAGATGAGTCAAAAAATTAGAATTAAATTAAAGTCTTACGATTACAATTTAGTAGATAAATCTGCTGAAAAAATTGTAAAGACGGTAAAAAGTACTGGTGCTGTAGTAAATGGACCAATACCATTACCAACACATAAAAAGATTTTTACTGTATTGCGTTCACCACACGTAAATAAAAAGTCTAGAGAGCAATTTCAATTAGCTTCGTACAAAAGATTATTAGACATTTATAGTTCTTCTTCGAAAACTATTGATGCTTTAATGAAGCTTGAGTTACCAAGCGGTGTTGAAGTAGAAATAAAAGTTTAGTAAAATTTTTAGTGAATATCCTGAAATTGTTTTAGGATCTCTTAAAAATAAAGCAAATAGTATATTAACTTTCGGTTTAATTTTGTTAAACCGAAAGTTTTTAATACTTTTGCAACCCGAATTAGAGTAGGGTAAAGCTTTTTTGAAGTTATATTCAAGAATAGTAACATGTCCCAAGCGTTTCGCAAAGGAAAAACGGAAAAAACAAAATCAGCGTTGACTTTGTTTGCGCTGTTTTTTTTGGTCGGAATTCAAAGGAATAAACGAAACATTTGTTTCAAACACGTAATTATTAATAGACGCGCTGAATGCTATTATTTAATCGTCTAAAAAATTAACAAAATGTCTGGGTTAATAGGAAGAAAAATTGGAATGACCAGTTTATTTGATGAAAACGGGAAGAATATTCCTTGTACAGTAATCGAAGCGGGTCCTTGCGTTGTTACCCAAGTCAGAACCGAAGAGGTTGACGGCTACAATGCGTTGCAGCTTGGTTTCGATGACAAAAAAGCAAAGAGTTCTAACAAAGCGTTAGATGGTCACTTTAAAAAGGCTGGCTCTACTGCTAAAAAGAAAGTCGTTGAATTTCAAGGATTTGAACAAGAGTATAAATTAGGAGATTCAATTACAGTAAATCACTTTGCTGAAGGAGAATTTGTTGATGTATCTGGTGTTTCAAAAGGTAAAGGATTTCAAGGTGTTGTAAAACGTCATGGTTTTGCGGGTGTAGGTCAAGCTACTCACGGTCAACACAATCGTTTAAGAGCTCCTGGTTCTATTGGTGCTGCATCTTATCCAGCTAGAGTATTCAAAGGAATGCGAATGGCAGGTAGAATGGGTGGAGATAAAGTGAAAGTACAAAACTTAAAAGTGTTAAAAGTGGTTGCTGAAAAGAACTTACTTGTTGTTAAAGGAGCAATTCCTGGTCACAAAAATGCTTTTGTAACTATTCAGAAATAATGAAAGTAGCAGTTTTAGATATTACAGGAAAAGATACAGGAAGGGAAGTTGAACTTTCTAAAGATGTATTCGGAATAGAGCCTAATGACCACGCTATTTATTTAGATGTAAAGCAATACTTGGCTAATCAGCGTCAAGGGACTCATAAGTCTAAAGAAAGAGCAGAAATCTCTGGTTCTACAAGAAAAATAAAAAAACAAAAAGGAACTGGTACTGCAAGAGCAGGTTCTATCAAGTCTGGTGTTTTTAGAGGTGGAGGGCGTATGTTCGGACCAAGACCAAGAAGTTATTCTTTTAAGTTGAATAAAAACTTAAAACGTTTAGCACGTTTATCAGCTTTGAGTATTCAAGCAAATGATAAAAATTTAGTAGTAATAGAAGATTTTAATTTCGAGAGTCCAAAGACTAAAAACTTTGTAGATTTATTGAAGGCATTAGAATTAGATACTAGAAAATCTTTATTTGTTTTAGATAATGAAAACACTAATGTGTATTTGTCATCACGTAACTTGAAAAACTCGAGAGTAGTTAAAGCTTCAGAATTAAATACTTATGGCGTTTTAAACGCTAGTAAGATTGTAATTACTGAAAGCTCTTTACAAGGTATTAATACAAACTTAAGCAAATAGGGATTCAAAATGAGTATTTTAATAAAACCTATTATTACGGAAAAAGCTACAAACGATAGTGAATTATTTAATCGTTTTACATTCGTTGTAGATAAAAAAGCTAATAAGATAGAAATTAAATCTGCTGTAGAAGCGGCTTATGGGGTTTCTATCTTAAGTGTGAAAACTTTAAATTATCCAATTCAGAGAAATACAAAATTTACTAAAAAAGGTTTAGTAACGGGTATTAAAAGTGGGTATAAGAAGGCAATCGTACAAGTAGCCGAAGGAGAAAGTATTGATTTTTATAACAATCTTTAAGAAAAGACCAAATGTCAGTTAGAAAATTAAAACCAATAACACCAGGTCAGCGTTTTAGAGTTGTAAATGGGTTCGACGCCATTACAACTGATAAGCCGGAGAAAAGTTTACTTGCTCCGAAAAAAAGATCTGGAGGTCGAAATAGTCAAGGAAGAATGACCACCCGAAATATAGGGGGAGGTCATAAACAGAGATATCGTATTATCGATTTTAAAAGAGATAAAAGTGGTATTCCTGCAACAGTAAAAACTATAGAATACGATCCAAATCGTACTGCATTTATTGCACTATTAAGTTATGCTGATGGTGAGAAGCGTTATGTTATTGCACAAAACGGTTTAACAGTAGGTCAAACGGTTATGTCAGGAACAGGTATTGCTCCAGAGATTGGAAATACTATGGCTTTAAGCGAAATTCCTTTAGGAACAACAATTTCTTGTATTGAATTACGTCCAGGTCAAGGTGCTGTTATGGCTCGTTCAGCTGGTTCTTTTGCACAATTAATGGCAAGAGCAGGTAAATATGCAACAGTTAAAATGCCATCTGGTGAAACAAGATTAATTTTGTTAACATGTTTGGCTACTATTGGTGTTGTTTCTAATTCAGATCATCAACTTTTAGTTTCGGGTAAAGCCGGTAGAAGAAGATGGTTAGGTAGAAGACCTAGAGTAAATGCTGTAAGAATGAACCCTGTAGATCACCCAATGGGTGGTGGTGAAGGACGTGCTTCTGGTGGTCATCCAAGGTCTAGAAATGGTATTCCTGCTAAAGGATTTAAGACTAGATCTAAAACCAAAGCAAGTAATAAGTACATCATAGAACGCAGAAAGAAATAATAAGTTATGGCAAGATCACTAAAAAAAGGACCTTACGTTCACTATAAATTAGAGAAAAAAGTTTTAGCTAATGTAGAGGCTGGAAACAAAACTGTTATCAAAACTTGGTCAAGAGCAAGTATGATTACTCCAGATTTTGTTGGACAAACAATTGCTGTTCATAACGGACGTCAGTTTGTACCTGTTTACGTTACTGAAAACATGGTAGGGCATAAATTAGGCGAATTTTCACCAACTCGTTCTTTTAGAGGGCATGCTGGTGCAAAAAATAAAGGTAAAAAATAGTAGGCAATGGGAGTTCGTAAAAAAAATATGGCAGATCAGTTAAAAGCAGACAGAAAGCAACGTGCTTTCGCGAAGCTGACTAACTGTCCTACGTCACCGAGAAAAATGCGTTTAGTCGCGGATCAAATTAGAGGAGTGGAAGTTGAAAAAGCTTTACAAATCTTAAAGTTCAGTCCTAAAGAAGCATCTATAAATTTAGAAAAGTTATTGTTGTCTGCAATTGCAAACTGGCAAGCTAAAAATGAAGATGCATCTATTGAGGATGCTGGGTTATTCGTGAAGTCTATTTGTGTAGATAGCGCAGGAATGTTAAAAAGATTAAGACCAGCTCCGCAGGGGCGTGCTCACAGAATTCGCAAGCGTTCTAATCACGTTACTTTAGAGTTAGGTAGTAAAAATTTAAGTAATTAATCGAAGTAGAAATGGGACAAAAAACAAATCCAATAGGAAATCGTTTAGGAATCATCAGAGGTTGGGAATCTAACTGGTATGGTGGTAATGACTACGGAGATAAAATTGCCGAAGATTATAAGATAAGAGAATACATTCATGCAAGATTAACAAAAGCAAGTGTATCAAGAGTAATTATCGAGCGTACTTTAAAACTTGTAACTGTTACTATAACTACTGCTAGACCGGGTATAATTATCGGAAAAGGTGGTCAAGAAGTAGACAAGTTAAAAGAAGAGCTTAAGAAAATTACAGGGAAAGAGGTTCAAATTAATATTTTTGAAATTAAGCGTCCTGAATTGGATTCTAAATTAGTGGCAACAAGTGTTGCACGTCAAATTGAAAATAGAATTTCTTATAAGAGAGCTATTAAAATGGCTATTCAAGCTACAATGAGAATGAATGCTGAAGGGATTAAAATCCAAATTTCAGGTCGTTTAAATGGAGCAGAAATGGCGCGTTCAGAGCACTTTAAAGAAGGAAGAATTCCATTATCTACTTTCAGAGCAGATATTGATTATTCACTTGTTGAGGCTCATACTACCTATGGAAGATTAGGTATTAAAGTATGGATCATGAAAGGTGAGGTTTATGGCAAGAGAGAATTATCGCCATTAGTTGGTTTGTCTAAAAAACAATCGGGTAGTAAAGGTGGTAATGATAGAGCGAAACGTCCACAACCTCGTAGAAGAAAATAATTTTTAAACCAGAAAATTAAAAATGTTACAGCCAAAAAGAGTAAAATACCGTAAGGTACAGAAGTCGAAAGGAAATATGACAGGGATCTCTGGTAGGGGAAATCAACTTTCTAATGGAATGTTTGGTATCAAATCTATAGATCAAAACTTGTTGACTTCTCGTCAAATAGAAGCAGCTCGTATCGCGGCTACTCGTCACATGAAAAGAGAGGGGCAGCTTTGGATAAAAATATTTCCAGACAAACCTATCACCAAGAAACCTTTAGAGGTTCGTATGGGTAAAGGTAAAGGAGCACCAGATCATTTTGTTGCAGTTATTAAACCAGGTAGAATTCTGTTTGAAGTTGGTGGAGTACCCTTAAACGTTGCGAAAGAGGCTTTACGTTTAGCAGCACAAAAACTTCCAGTAAGAACGAAGTTTGTAGTAGCAAGAGATTTTGATATTAACGTATAATTCGATATAAAATGAAACAATCAGAGATTAAAGAATTATCTATTGCAGATCTTAATGAAAAGCATGGAGCGTTGCAAAAGAATTATACTGATCTTAAAATGGCTCATGCGATAACTCCTTTAGAGAATCCATTGCAATTGAGAGGTTTAAGAAGAACTGTAGCAAGAATTGCAACAGAATTAACAAAAAGAGAATTACAATAATTCTATAGTCAGTTTTAAAGATGGAAAAAAGAAATCTTAGAAAAGAGAGAATTGGTGTTGTATCTAGTAATAAAATGGAGAAATCTATTGTTGTTGCAGAAACTAAAAGAGTAAAGCACCCAATGTACGGAAAATTCGTATTAAAGACGAAAAAGTACGTTGCACACGACGAAAAGAATGATTGCAACGAAGGAGATACTGTTAGGATCATGGAAACAAGACCTATGAGTAAATCTAAACGTTGGAGATTAGTAGAAATCTTAGAAAGAGCTAAATAATATGTTACAGACAGAATCAAGATTAAAAGTCGCAGATAATACTGGAGCAAAAGAGGTTTTAGTAATTAGAGTTTTAGGAGGTACAAGAAAACGGTACGCAAGTATTGGTGATAAGATTGTTGTATCTATTAAATCTGCAACTCCTAACGGAACTGTAAAGAAAGGTCAAGTATCGAGAGCAGTTGTTGTAAGAACAAAGAAAGAAGTGAGACGGAAGGACGGATCTTATATTAGATTTGATGATAATGCATGTGTGCTTTTAAATCCTACAGAGGAAATGAGAGGAACACGTGTTTTTGGACCTGTAGCGCGTGAGCTTCGTGAGAAACAATTCATGAAAATAGTATCATTAGCACCTGAAGTGCTTTAAATCATTATAAAGGATGAAGAAGTTCAAAATTAAGGCAGGAGATACTGTAAAGGTAATTGCGGGTACAAGCAAAAATTCTGAAGGTAAAGTTTTACAAATCATTAAGGAAAAGGATAGAGTGTTGGTAGAAGGGGTGAATTTAGTTTCAAAACACACCAAACCAAGTGCTCAAAGTCCTCAAGGTGGTATTGTAAAGAAAGAAGCTTCGATTCATATCTCTAATGTTATGTTAGTAGAAGATGGTATCGCAGTAAGAGTAGGTTATAAAGTTGATGGAGACACTAAAACTAGGATCTCTAAAAAAACTAAAAAATAATAATAATCATGAGTTACGTACCAAGATTAAAATCGGAATACAAAGAAAGAGTGGTTAAAGCTCTTACGGAAGAATTCAGTTATAAAAATGTAATGCAGGTACCGAAGTTAGAAAAGATAGTTCTTTCTAAAGGTGTCGGTGCTGCAATAGCAGATAAGAAGTTAATAGATTACGCTTTAGAAGAGTTGACTAAAATTACAGGTCAAAAAGCTATTTCTACAATGTCTAAAAAAGATGTTGCAGCGTTTAAATTACGTAAGGGAATGCCGATTGGTGTTAAAGTTACTTTACGTGGCGATAAAATGTATGAGTTTTTAGATCGTTTAGTTACAGCTTCATTACCCCGTGTAAGAGATTTTAACGGAATTAAGGCTAATGGTTTTGATGGTAGAGGTAATTACAATTTAGGAATTACTGAACAAATCATATATCCAGAAATTAATATTGATCAAGTTAAAAAAATTAACGGTATGGACATTACATTTGTAACATCTGCAAATACTGATAAAGAAGCGAAGTCATTGTTAGGAGAATTAGGTTTACCATTCAAAAAAAATTAAGATATGGCTAAAGAATCAATGAAAGCGCGAGAGCGCAAAAGAGAACGTATTGTGGCAAAGTATGCTGATAAAAGAAAAGCTTTAAAAGAAGCTGGAGATTATGATGCTTTGCAAAAATTACCAAAAAATGCTTCACCAGTTAGGTTACATAATAGATGTAAATTAACAGGTCGTCCAAAAGGTTATATGCGTCAGTTCGGTTTGTCACGTGTTACTTTTCGCGAAATGGCTAATCAGGGATTGATTCCAGGGGTTAAAAAGGCAAGTTGGTAGTCTAAAATAATTTATGTAATTAATAAAAATAGAATGTGTATCTTTGCACGCTCTATTTTTTTGAATAGTAGAATTTTAACTGATTATAGGTTCAAGTATCACAGAAAAATCTGTAGGTAAATAGAGGTATTTGAAAACCATAATCGCAATATAAATAAATATGTATACAGATCCAATCGCCGATTATCTTACGAGAGTAAGAAATGCAATCGCAGCAGGACACAGAGTAGTGGAAATTCCAGCTTCAAACTTGAAGAAGGAAATGACTAAAATTTTGTTTGATCAGGGATATATTTTAAGTTATCAGTTCAATGACGATAAAGTTCAGGGAACTATTAAGATAGCCTTAAAGTACGATAGAGAAACAAAAGAATCAGTAATTAGAAAAATTCAACGGATTAGCACACCAGGTTTACGTAAATATGTGGGGTCTACAGAGATGCCTAGGGTATTAAACGGTCTTGGAATTGCTATTGTGTCTACATCAAGAGGTGTTATGACAAACAAAAAGGCTCGTCAAGAGAATGTTGGAGGAGAAGTTTTGTGTTACGTTTATTAAATCTTAAGAAATGAGTAGAATAGGAAAAAATCCCGTTAGCATTTCACAAGGTGTAGATGTAAACGTAAAAGACAATGTTGTAACTGTTAAAGGTAAGTTGGGTGAATTAACTCAAACTATTTCAAACGGAATTACAGTTGAAATTAAAGATGGCATTATCACATTAGATAGAGCATCAGAAAGTAAAGACCATAAAGCACAACATGGTTTAATGAGAGCTTTAATCGCTAATATGATTGAAGGTGTAAGTAAAGGTTGGACGAAAGATTTAGAATTAGTTGGTGTTGGTTATAGAGCATCTAATCAAGGACAAAAACTAGACTTAGCTTTAGGTTTCTCTCATAATATTGTTTTGGAAATTGCTCCAGAAGTAAAAGTTGAAACAGTATCAGAGAAAGGGAAAAACCCGATCATTAAATTATCTTCATTTGACAAGCAGTTAGTTGGTCAAATTGCTGCAAAGATTCGTTCTTTCAGAGCCCCAGAGCCTTATAAAGGTAAAGGTGTTAAGTTTGTTGGTGAAATATTAAGAAGAAAAGCAGGTAAATCTGCATAATATATAGTATTATGGCATTATCAAGGCTACAAAGAAGAACAAGAATTAAGCGTAGAATTAGAAAAATTATTTCTGGTACTGCTACCAAACCAAGGTTATCGGTTTTTAGAAGTAATAAAGAAATATACGCTCAATTAGTTGATGACGTTACAGGAGTAACATTAGCTTCAGTTTCATCAAGAGATAAAGATATAAAAGCAGCTACAAACTTAGAGGCAGCAGCAGCAGTTGGAAAATCAATTGCAGAAAAAGCTGTTAAAGCGGGTGTAGAAGTAATTGCTTTCGATAGAAATGGTTATTTATACCATGGTAGAGTTAAAGTATTAGCAGAGGCTGCAAGAGAAGCTGGTTTAAAATTTTAAGAAGTTATGCAAGGTTATAAAAACGTAGAAAGAGTTAAACCAAGTGGGTTAGAGCTTGTCGACAAATTAGTAGGTGTACAACGTGTTACAAAAGTAACAAAAGGTGGTAGAGCATTTGGTTTCTCTGCTATTGTAGTTGTTGGAGATGGTAATGGTGTTGTAGGTCATGGTTTAGGAAAATCTAAAGATGTATCATCAGCAATTGCAAAAGCTGTTGAAGATGCGAAGAAAAATTTGGTCAGAATTCCAATTTTGGATGGTACTTTACCTCACGAGCAAAAAGGGAAATTTGGTGGTGCTAAAATATTCATCAAGCCTGCATCTGCTGGTACTGGAGTTATTGCCGGTGGGGCAGTTCGTGTGGTATTAGAGTCTGTTGGTATACATGATGTATTATCAAAATCACAAGGTTCTTCGAATCCTCACAACGCAGTAAAGGCTACATTTAATGCATTATTACAATTACGTAGTGCAGCTTCAATAGCGAAGCAAAGAGGTGTGTCTTTAGAAAAAGTTTTTAACGGATAAATCTAAAAACGATGGCAAAAATTAAAGTTACACAGGTAAAGAGTCAAATCGGACGTCTTCAAAGTCAAAAAAGAACTTTAGAAGCATTGGGTTTACGTAAAATGAACCAAACCGTAGAGCATGAGGCAACTCCTGCAATTATTGGGATGGTAAATACAATTAAACACTTAGTTTCTTTCGAAGAAGTTAAATAAGATATTTAGAAAAATGAGTTTACATAATTTAACACCAGCAGAAGGTTCCATTAAAAAGGGAAAAAGAATTGCACGTGGTGAAGGTTCTGGGAAAGGTGGTACTGCTACAAGAGGTCACAACGGACAGAAGTCTCGTTCAGGATATTCAAAGAAAATTGGTTTTGAAGGGGGTCAAATGCCACTTCAAAGACGTGTACCAAAATTTGGTTTCACAAACATCAATCGTAAAGAATATCAAGGCATCAATTTAGATAAATTACAATCTTTAGTTGACAGCGGAAAAATAACGGATACAGTTAGTTTAGACATTTTGGTTGCTAATAGATTAGCAGGTAAAAACGATCTAGTTAAGATTTTAGGTAACGGAGAGTTAAAGGCTAAGTTAAATATAACTGTACATAAATTTACTGCAACTGCAAAAGCGGCTATTGAAGCTGTTGGTGGAGAGGTAGTTACTTTATAAGAACGTAAATGATGAAGTTAATTAATAAGTTAAAAGAGGTTTTTAGCATAGAAGAATTGAAAAATAAAATTCTTCTTACTATCGGTTTAATTGCTGTATATCGATTTATGGCGGCTGTTCCTTTACCTGGAATAGATCCATTAGAGTTAGCAGCTTTAAAAGAAAGTACGGGGACTGGTATTTTAGCATTATTAAACGCATTTACAGGAGGAGCATTTTCTAGAGCGTCAGTAATGGCACTTGGGATTATGCCATATATTTCTGCATCTATTGTGGTTCAGTTAATGGGAATTGCGGTTCCTTATTTACAAAAATTACAAAAGGATGGAGAAAGTGGACGAAAGAAAATTACTCAAATCACAAGATGGTTAACTATTGGTATTACTTTGGTGCAGGCACCAACATATATCACAGCTATTAAAACGCAATTTGGTTTAGGACCAGAGGCTTTTTTAGTGAGTGGACCAACATTTTGGATTTCATCAATCATTATTTTAACTGCAGGTACAATTTTTGCAATGTGGTTAGGAGAGCGTATTACAGATAAAGGTGTTGGTAATGGTATCTCATTATTAATTACTGTAGGTATTATCGCTAATTTTCCATCAGCTTTTTTACAAGAGTTTCTTGCAAAAACAACAAATGCTGGTGCTGGAGGTTTGATGATGGTTTTAATTGAAATTATTGTTTGGTTTGTCGTAATTTTATTAACTGTGTTATTAGTTACTGCTGTTCGAAAGATAGCAGTACAATATGCCAGAAGAACGGTTGCAGGAAATGTGCAAAATGTTGCGGGTTCAAGAGATTATATACCTTTGAAATTAAATGCAGCAGGAGTAATGCCAATCATTTTTGCGCAAGCAATTATGTTTTTACCAGTGGCGTTAGCGCAAAAATTTCCAGTGATTGCAGGTTTACAAGACATTAATGGTTTAGGTTATAATGTTATTTTTGCATTGCTTATTATTGTTTTTAGTTTTTTCTACACCGCAATTACCATTCCTACTAATAAAATGGCCGATGATCTTAAAAGAAGCGGTGGCTTTATTCCAGGAATTAGACCAGGAAAAGATACAGCAGATAGGTTAGATTCTGTGCTATCGAGAATAACGTTCCCAGGATCGGTGTTTTTAGCAGCTTTATCTATCTTACCAGCCATTGTAGTTCAGTTCGGAGTGCAACAAAGTTGGGCTATGTTTTACGGAGGTACATCATTAATAATTATGGTTGGAGTTGCAATTGATACGTTGCAACAAATTAACTCGTATTTGCTAAATCGTCATTATGATGGATTAATGAAAGCGGGTAACAGCAACAGAAAATCGAATAAATAATATGGCTAAACAATCAGCAATTCAACAAGACGGAACGATTACAGAGGCATTATCAAATGCAATGTTTCGTGTGGAATTAGAAAACGGACATATTGTTACGGCACACATTTCGGGTAAAATGCGCATGCATTATATCAAACTATTACCGGGTGATAAGGTGAAATTAGAGATGAGCCCATACGATTTATCAAAAGCAAGAATTACTTACAGATACTAAAAAAAAGACAGAGCAGATGAAAGTTAGAGCATCAGTTAAAAAGAGAAGTGCCGACTGCAAAATAGTGCGCAGGAAAGGTAGATTATATGTGATTAATAAACAAAATCCTAGATTTAAACAAAGACAAGGGTAATGGCAAGAATAGCAGGTATTGATATTCCAAAGAATAAAAGAGGGGTTATTGCTTTAACTTACATCTTTGGTATTGGAGGCAGCAGAGCTAAAAAAGTTTTAGCAGAAGCAAAGGTTGACGAAAGTGTTAAAGTTCAAGATTGGACTGATGACCAAATCGCAGCAATTAGAGAGCAAGTAGGATCTTTCACAATTGAAGGTGAATTACGTTCGGAGGTACAAATAAACATCAAACGTTTGATGGATATTGGTTGCCAAAGAGGAATTCGTCATAGACTGGGGCTCCCTTTAAGAGGACAAAGAACCAAAAACAATTCTCGTACTAGAAAAGGTAAGAGAAAAACTGTGGCTAACAAGAAAAAATAAGTTAGATAAAGTAATAAAGATCTAGCAATAGTTTTGCTATTAGGCTAGAAAACTAAATTACTAAAACTGAAAAATTATGGCGAAAGCAAGTGCAAAAAAACGTAAAGTAATTATTGATGCTGTAGGAGAGGCGCATGTAACTGCATCTTTTAACAATATCATTATTTCTTTAACAAATAAAAAAGGTGACGTTATTTCTTGGTCATCTGCAGGTAAAATGGGTTTTAGAGGTTCTAAAAAGAATACTCCATACGCAGCTCAATTAGCGGCAGAAGATTGTTCAAACGTGGCTAAAGAGGCAGGTTTACGTAAAGTAAAGGTATATGTTAAAGGTCCAGGTAATGGTAGAGAATCTGCTATTAGATCTATTCATAATGCAGGTATCGAGGTTACAGAAATTATTGATGTGACGCCAATTCCGCACAACGGATGTCGTCCTCCAAAAAGAAGAAGAGTATAATCTTATTGATACTCAATTTAATTAATTATTTTAACTTGATAGGATTAAGATTATCGAAGGAGAAAGCCTTAATTCATAATCCCTATTTACAATATAAAAGAAATGGCAAGATATACAGGACCAAAAACTAAAATTGCTCGTAAATTTGGCGAGGCAATTTTTGGAGAAGATAAAAACTTCGAAAAAAGAAATTTTCCACCAGGACAGCACGGAAATGCTAGAAGAAGAGGAAAAAAATCAGAATATGCAACTCAATTAATGGAGAAGCAAAAAGCAAAATACACGTATGGTATATTAGAGCGTCAGTTTAGTAACTTGTTTAAGCAAGCACAATCTGCATCTGGTATTACTGGTGAAATTTTATTACAATTATGTGAAGCACGTTTAGATAATGTGGTTTACAGAATGGGAGTTTCTAATTCAAGAAGTGGAGCACGTCAACTAGTTTCTCATAGGCACATTACTGTGAATGGAGAGATTGTTAACATACCTTCATATAGCCTTCAAGAAGGTGATGTTGTTGGTGTTAGAGAAAAGTCTAAATCATTAATAGCAATTGAAGATGCTTTAGCTGCTAATAGCAATGTTTACGAATGGTTAACATGGAATTCTGACAAAAAAGAAGGAACTTTTGTTAAAATACCGGAAAGATTACAAATTCCAGAAAACTTCAAAGAGCAATTAATCGTAGAATTATATTCTAAATAATACTTATATACCTATTATGGCAATATTAAATTTTCAAAAGCCCGATAAAGTAATAATGATTGAATCTACAGATTTTACTGGTAGATTTGAATTCAGACCTTTAGAGCCAGGTTTCGGTTTAACCGTTGGTAATGCCTTAAGAAGAGTACTTTTATCTTCTTTAGAAGGTTTTGCTATTACTTCTTTAAGAATAGACGGTGTAGAGCATGAGTTTTCTACCATTAGTGGTATTGTAGAAGATGTTACAGAAATAATTTTAAATCTAAAACAAGTTCGTTTTAAGAAGCAAATTGAGGAGACGGATAGAGAAACCGTTTCGGTTTCAGTATCAGGTCAAGATCAATTTACTGCAGGAGATTTACAGAAGTTTATTTCAGGTTTTCAGGTGTTAAATCCTGATTTAGTAATCTGTAATATGGACAAATCAGTAAAGTTAAATGCAGAGATTACCATAGAAAAAGGAAGAGGATTTGTACCTGCTGAAGAGAATAAAAAATCTTCGGCACCAATAGGAACCATTTTCACTGACTCCATTTACACGCCTATTAAGAATGTGAAATATGCAATCGAAAATTTTCGTGTAGAGCAAAAAACGGATTACGAAAAATTAGTGTTCGATATCGATACTGATGGATCAATTAATCCTAAAGAAGCATTGACTGAAGCAGCAAAAATTTTAATTCACCACTTTATGTTATTCTCTGACGAGCGTATCACTTTAGAGGCAGATGAAATTGCACAAACAGAAACGTATGATGAAGAATCATTACACATGCGTCAGTTATTAAAAACGAGATTAATCGACATGGATTTATCTGTTAGAGCTTTAAATTGTTTAAAGGCGGCAGAAGTAGATACTTTAGGAGATTTAGTTTCGTTTAACAAAAGCGATTTGATGAAGTTTAGAAACTTTGGTAAAAAATCATTAACAGAGCTAGAGGAATTAGTAATTGTTAAAGGTTTAAGTTTTGGAATGGATTTAACAAAATACAAATTAGATAGAGATTAACCTTTCATAATTTGCTCCTCAAAATGAGTTGATGCAAGATGAGAGTAAACAACAAACTTCATGAGACACGGAAAGAAATTTAATCATTTAGGAAGAAAGACAGCGCACAGAAAAGCAATGTTAGCAAATATGTCTTGTTCTTTAATAGAGCACAAGCGTATTAATACGACTGTAGCAAAGGCAAAAGCTTTAAGAGTTTTTGTAGAGCCTTTAATAACAAAGTCGAAAGCAGATACTACGCACAATAGACGTATCGTATTTTCTTATTTACGTGATAAATTTGCAGTTACAGAATTATTTAAAGAGATATCTGTAAAGGTTGCAGACAGACCAGGTGGTTATGTTCGTATAATTAAATTAGGAAATCGTCAAGGGGATAATGCTCCGATGGCAATGGTAGAGTTAGTTGATTACAACGAGCTTTACAATCCTAAAGGAACAAAAGCGAAGAAAACTACGAGAAGAGGAAGAAGCAAAAAAGCGGAAACTAGTCAAGTAGAAGAAACAACCACAGAAGAGAAATCTGAAGAATAAAGAATGAAAATTTTTTAATCATATAAAAAAGGGATAGGCGTTTACGTTTATCCCTTTTTTTATATTTTTACAGTAGTATTAGGAATCGTAAATTGAATTAGGGATGAAATATCAAACACGTAAAAAGGCTTTAGTTTTATTAGAAGATGGAACAATTTTCTATGGCAAATCTGTTGGAATAGAAGGAACATCAACCGGAGAAATTTGTTTTAACACAGGTATGACTGGTTATCAGGAGATTTTTACGGATCCTTCTTATTTTGGTCAGTTAATGATTGCTACAAACGCCCATATTGGTAATTATGGTGTAAATGATGAGGAAGTAGAATCTGATGGAATAAAAATAGCTGGTTTAATTTGTAGGAATTTTAGTTTTACACACTCTCGGGCAGACTCTGATGGCAACTTAAAAGATTGGTTTGTAAAGCATAATCTGGTGGCAATATCGGATGTAGATACCAGAGCTTTAGTTGCTTATATTAGAGATCATGGGGCTATGAATGCCATTATTTCTACACAAACTGATAATATAGAGTTGTTAAAGAAACAATTGTCAGAGGTACCTTGTATGGAAGGTTTAGAACTGGCTTCTAAAGTATCAACTACAGCACCTTATTTTGTGGGTGATGAAAATTCTAAAATCAGGATTTCTGCATTAGATATCGGAATAAAAAAAAATATTTTAAGGAATTTTGTGAAAAGAGGTGCGTACGTTAAAGTATATCCCTACAATGCTACATTTGAGGAGTTATCAGATTTCAATCCTGACGGATATTTTTTCTCAAATGGCCCTGGAGACCCAGAACCTTTATTAGATGCGCAGTTATTAGCAAAAGAAATTATTAAAAGAGATTTGCCTTTATTTGGTATTTGTTTAGGGCATCAAGTTATTGCGTTAGCAAACGGAATCTCTACGTATAAAATGCATAATGGTCATAGAGGAATTAACCATCCTGTAAAAAATCTATTAACAGGTAAGGGAGAAATAACGTCACAAAATCATGGTTTTGCTATCAACAAAGAAGAAACAGAAGCAAATAAAGATATAGAAATAACACATGTACATTTAAATGACCACACTGTTGCAGGGATTCGTATGAAACATAAGAATGTTTTTTCTGTACAATATCATCCAGAAGCAAGTCCTGGGCCCCATGACGCGGAATACTTATTCGATCAGTTTATATCGAATATTATGACTTCAAAGAGGGTTTAGTCGTAAGCTTTTTACTATTAAGCGTTTCTTTTACGTTATTCGTCTAAAAGCTAAAAAAATAACAAAGGATTAGTTGTATATTTGTAGGGTGGTTGAGAAATCACATTCTTTTTCATAGCAATTTTCCCACTCAATTTATTGAGTGGGTTTTTTTATGCGATACAGTAATCGTTTTCGTAATTAATTTAAGACATATTCTTAAAATCTTTATACATTTTGTAAATTAGCAGAACTAATAAAGGATAGAAATTAATTAAATAAACAGAAAATACAATGAGTATTATTATAAACGTTCATGCCCGTCAAATTTTTGATTCAAGAGGAAATCCAACGGTAGAAGTAGATGTAACAACTGAAAATGGTATTTTAGGTAGAGCGGCAGTTCCTTCTGGCGCATCTACAGGAGAGCATGAGGCAGTAGAATTGAGAGATGGTGGAGATGCTTATATGGGAAAAGGAGTTCTAAAGGCAGTAAAGAACGTAAATACTCTAATTGCTGAAGAACTTTTAGGTGTTTCTGTTTTTGAACAAAATGCTATTGATAAATTAATGATTGATTTAGATGGTACACCGAACAAATCTAAATTAGGAGCCAACGCAATTTTAGGGGTTTCTTTGGCCGTAGCAAAAGCTGCAGCAAATGAGTTAGGAATGCCTTTATATAGATATGTTGGTGGGGTTTCAGCAAACACTTTACCTTTACCAATGATGAATATTATCAACGGAGGGTCTCATTCTGATGCGCCTATTGCATTTCAAGAATTTATGGTAATGCCAGTAAAAGCCAAAACTTTTTCTCATGCAATGCAAATGGGATCTGAAATTTTTCATAATTTAAAGAAAGTTTTACACGATAGAAAGTTATCAACTGCGGTTGGTGATGAAGGAGGTTTTGCACCAAATTTAGCTGGTGGAACGGAAGATGCGTTAGAAACTATTGCTTTGGCGGTTAGCAATGCAGGTTATAAATTAGGAGACGATATTATGATTGCTTTAGATTGTGCGGCGGCGGAATTTTATGTGAACGGAAAGTATGATTATTCAAAATTTGAAGGAGAAACAGGAAAAATAAGATCAAGTCAAGAACAAGCAGATTATTTAGCAGAATTATCGGCTAATTATCCAATTATCTCTATTGAAGATGGTATGGACGAAAATGATTGGGAAGGATGGAAGTATTTAACTGAAAAAATAGGAGATAAAGTTCAATTAGTGGGGGATGATTTATTCGTTACAAATGTTGAACGCTTATCTAGAGGAATTCAAAATGGAATTGCGAATTCAATTTTAATAAAAGTAAATCAGATAGGTACTTTAACAGAAACAATTGCAGCTGTAAATATGGCGAAAAATGCCGGTTATACGTCAGTAATGTCGCATAGATCTGGTGAAACGGAAGATAATACAATTGCAGATTTAGCGGTCGCTTTAAATTGCGGACAGATAAAAACAGGTTCTGCTTCTCGTTCTGATAGAATGGCAAAATATAACCAGTTATTAAGAATAGAAGAACAATTAGGAGAAACTGCTTATTTTCCAAAAGAGAAAGCGTTTAACTTATAAAGTGATTATATCGTATAAAAAAAGAGCCTTACAATTTTGTAAGGCTCTTTTTTGTTTATTAAAGAGTTGTTAAATCAATCCTACTTATTTTTCAATATCAAAAATCTATACATACCTCTTTCAGAATCCTGTAAAAATTGGTATCTTCGTAAGTACATAATTCTAATAAAATATCATCATAAATGTCAGATATAGCTAAATTACAGATTGGAGAGAATTCATACGAATTTCCTCTAGTAAAAGGAACGGAAAATGAAGTTGCCATTAATATTAAAGATTTAAGAGGTGCAACAAATGGAGTAATCACAATAGATCCAGGATTTAAAAATACAGGCTCTTGTGAAAGTGCTATTACATTTTTAGATGGTGAAAAAGGGATATTGAGATACAGAGGATATCCTATAGAAGAATTAGCTGAAAAAGCAGATTTTTTAGAAGTTGCATTCGCTTTAATTTTTGGAAATTTGCCAACCAACGAGCAATTAAAAAAGTTTAAACAAGATATATGTGAGCAATCAATCGTTGACGAAGATATTAGGAAAATTGTAGATGCATTTCCTAAATCTGCGCATCCGATGGGCGTTATTTCATCATTAACGTCGGCGTTAACATCATTCAATCCTTCTGTGGTTAATGTAGATTCTGAAGAAGAAATGTACAGAGCTATTGTTAAAATATTAGGTAAATTTCCTGTCTTAGTAGCATGGACCATGCGTAAGAAACAAGGTTTACCATTAGATTACGGAGATTGTAGTTTAGGGTATGTAGAAAACACTTATAAAATGATGTTTAAGCAGCCAAACAAAGAATATGTTACAAATAATATTGTTGTAGATGCTTTAAATAAATTACTAATCTTACATGCAGATCACGAGCAAAATTGCTCTACGTCTACCGTAAGAATTGCTGGCTCTTCGCATGCAGGATTATTTGCATCTTTATCTGCAGGAATTTCTGCTTTATGGGGGCCACTTCATGGTGGTGCAAATCAAGCTGTTTTAGAAATGTTAGAAGCAATTAAGGCAGATGGTGGAGACACTAAAAAATATATGGCCAAAGCCAAAGACAAAGATGATCCTTTTAGATTGATGGGTTTTGGTCACAGAGTTTATAAAAACTTTGATCCAAGAGCTAAAATTATTAAAAAAGCAGCAGATGAAGTTTTAAACGATTTAGGTGTAGACGATCCTATATTAGAAATTGCTAAAGGTTTAGAGCAAGAAGCATTAAATGATCCTTATTTTGTAGAAAGAAAACTATATCCAAACGTCGATTTTTATTCAGGAATTATTTACAGAGCTATGGGAATTCCGGTAGAAATGTTTACCGTAATGTTTGCTTTAGGACGTTTACCAGGTTGGATTGCACAGTGGAAAGAAATGAGATTGAATAAAGAACCAATAGGTAGACCACGCCAAATTTATACAGGAGAAACAGTAAGACCTTTTGTAAATATAGAGAAAAGATAAAAAATAGTATTATTTTTACATAATAATTAAAAGCTTCATATTTTATGAGGCTTTTTTTATAAATTTAAGAATATGTTAGAACTTAATGTTAAAAATGAGACAGCTAGATTAAGGGCTGTAATTTTGGGAATAGCGAATAGCAATGGAGCAGTTCCGCAACCAAAAGAATGCTATGACCCTAAAAGCTTACAACATGTTTTGGCAGGCACCTATCCGAAGGAAGAAGATATGATTCCTGAAATGGAAGCAGTCGCTAAAATTTTCGAAAAATATGACATCAGTGTTTTTAGACCTGAAATTATTGAGAACTATAATCAAATATTTTCTAGGGATATTGCTTTTGTAATTGAAGATAAATTAATCAAAGCAAATATTTTACCTGATAGAGAAAAAGAGTACCTGGCAATACATCATGTTTTAGAGCAAATTCATCCAGAAAACCTAATTCAATTACCAGAAGAATGCCACGTAGAAGGTGGGGATATAATGCCTTGGAATGAGTATATTTTTATAGGTACTTACACAGGTGAAGACTATTCTAACTATATTACAGCGCGCACAAATATAGAAGCTGTAAAAGCGATACAAAAATTATTTCCTCATAAAATAGTGAAGCCCTTTGAGTTAAGGAAGTCTAAAATGCCTAAAGAGAACGCCTTACATTTAGATTGCTGTTTTCAGCCGATAGGGAAAGATAAAGCTATTTTGCATAAAAACGGATTTCTTATTGAAAGTGAGTATGAGTGGTTGTTAAATTTCTTCGGAAAAGAAAATGTATTTGAAATTACAAAAGATGAAATGTATAACATGAATAGTAATGTGTTTTCAATTTCTGAAAGCGTAATTATTTCAGAAAAAAGCTTTACCAGGTTAAACACTTGGTTGCGTACAAATGGTTTTACAGTAGAAGAAGTTTCTTATACACAAATTGCAAAACAAGAGGGTTTGTTGCGCTGCTCTACAATGCCTTTAATTAGAGATTAAAAACACTTTATGCAGTGAAACGCAATTTTAAAAATAGCGAAGCTTTCAATTCAAAAAGTTGAGTTAAACTAATCTTTTTTGTTATGGTGAACTTGTTTTGGTCTTTAGCAGAGTTTAGGTTTAGTATTCAGATTCGCTGCGTTAAAATATTAAAAATATATTCTTTTTTGACGCCTCGATAGTTTCCTTTGAGGATGTTTAGGAAAAAAAAAGCTGCGATAAACAGCTTTTTTTTTTCTTATTTATTAGTGCAACTTAATTTGGAAAAATAGCCAAGCTATAATTTCAAAATTGTAAGTTGAACTGCTCGCCAGGTAAGTAGGCTTGTGTCAGTATTTAGAAGGATTTTGGGATTAATACCTCGACGTTCTGTGTCGAAATATTAAAAGATTATTCTTTTTTGATACCTCAACGGCTCTGCCTCGAGGTTGTTCATTTAAGTTTATTACGGTAATAGAACCGTATTAATAACGTGAATTACTCCATTAGTTCCTTGTACATCTGTAAGAGCAATCGTTACGGTTTGATCACTAGAAGTTACTATTTGAGCTCCGTTTGTTATATCAATCGTAATTTTGCCTCCAAGTGTTGCAACAGGTCCGTTAAATAACTGATCTGCTTGCACATTGCCGCCACTAATAACGTGGTATAAAAGTACGGCTTCTAAAGTTTCTGCAGGAATATCTGCCAAAGTAGTCCAAGCAGTATTAGACGCTAACAATTTGTTAAAAGCGTCATTTGTTGGTGCAAATATTGTGTACGGTCCGGGTTGCGATAATACATTTAAAAAATCAGTAGTTAAATCTGCTCTGGTTAGTGCGGCAACCAAACTTGTGAAATTATTATTGCTTAACGCTAACGTTACAACACTTGGTGGCATCATTACCTTATTAATAACGTGTACAATACCATTACTAGCTTCAACATCAACAGTAACCGGTGTCGCTTCTGCATCTCCATTAAATTGAACACCACCTGTTACTTGTACTTTTAAAGATAAAGGCTCTGCATTGGGTCCTGTAGATAAAGTGTTTACATACGTATTGGTTAAACTTCCCGACATCACTTTAGCGTTTAAAGTATGAAAAAGCAACACAGATTTTAAAGTTTCCACAGGTACATCGTTAATAGTAGTCCATCTTGTATCAGACTCTAAAAATTTATTAAAAGCAGCGTTAGTTGGGGCAAAAACAGTATAATTTCCTTCTTCAGATAGCGTAGTTGCTAAACCCGCCCTTGTTACGGCAGTAGCTAAAATTGTTAAGTTGTTATTAATGGCTACATCTACAATCGTGTTTGTTTGAAGAACAACTGCATTGTCATCATCGTTATTACATGACTGAAAAAAAAAAGTTAAAATTAAAATGGGTAATAGTTTTTTTATAATTTTCATTTGATTCATTTTAAAGGGTTTATTACAACAAATTTAGATTTTTAAAAAACAGTATTTTGTTAAGTAAAACTTAAAAGAACTTAAACAAAGTTAATTTTAACGAAAATAATTTTACGCACACTGGCTCTAGGTTTCCATTAAAAGAGCCTTTATCAGAATGTTTATTTGTCATTAAAAATTTAAAAGTCAGGTTTTGGCTTTTAAACATTTAAATAGCGTGCTGTTATTTTAGCAGTATACGAGTAAAATCGTTTAGCTGAAAGGGTATAAGATTTTGAACATAGTATTATGAATACATTTTTTTAAAAAATATTTATTTTAGTAAGAACGAATTATCTTTTACGGTTAATTATGAATATGATCATAAAAAGCGATAATTTTGTCATATATAAATAATTTATGCAACAAACCACTAATACAATTTTAATGATTCGTCCTATAAACTTTAGGATGAATGAGCAAACTGCCGTAAATAATTATTATCAAGGAAATTTGGAGCTTAAAAATTCTGAAATAAATGAAAAGGCGCAAAAAGAGTTTGATACGTATGTAGAAAAATTGCGAAGTTTCGATATTAACGTAGTCGTTATTTCTGATACAACTGAATTTGATACACCAGATTCCATTTTTCCTAATAATTGGATTTCTTTTCATCAAGATGGTACTGTCGGAATTTATCCAATGTTTGCAGAAAATAGACGCTCAGAGCGAAGAGATGATATCTTACAAACGCTAGAAAAGCATGGTTTTCTTATCGATAATGTTGTTGATTATACTTCTGCAGAAGAAGAAAATATCTTTTTAGAAGCTACAGGAAGTATGATTTTAGATAGAGTGCATAAAAAAGCATATTGTGCCTTATCTCCTAGAGCAGACGAAGATTTATTTATAGAGTTTTGCGAAGATTTTGAGTACACGCCTGTTGTTTTTACGGCAAATCAAACAGTAAAGAATAAAAGAGTAGCTATATACCATACCAACGTAATGATGTGCGTTGCAGAAACTTTTGCAGTAGTTTGTTTGTCTTCTATAGACGATAAAAAAGACCGTAAAAATCTGTTAAAACATTTAAAAGAAGATGGTAAAAAAGTAATCGATATCACAGAAGAGCAGGTAAATAATTTTGCTGGCAATATGTTACAAGTTCGTAATAATAAAGACGAGTTGTTTTTAATTATGAGTCAAACGGCTCTTGATAGTTTAACTTTAAGTCAAAAAGCACAAATTAACAATCACTGTAAAATTATTTCTAGTTCTTTAAATACCATAGAAACTTGTGGCGGAGGAAGTGCACGTTGCATGATGGCAGAAGTGTTTTTGCCAAAAGTTAGTGTATAATCTGCTTTTAAAGGCACATAATTATTTTTTAAAGTTTTAAAAAGTAATTATGTGCTGCTTAAAACTGTCATTAAAAGAAGCTTTAAAATAGTTGTTCAAGCATACAATAAAAACAAAGTTTTTTGCGTTTTCTATATACAAATCTGCTGTTTTAAATCTTAACTATCTTCTTGAAAAAGCTTTTTGTGGCATTTATTTCTACTCGAATAAAATAAATTCCTTTAGTTAAATAAGAAATATCAATTTGATGCTCGTTTGCAGTGCTTTTAAAAACTTCTTTGCCTATTTGATTAATGATACTGATGGCTTTTAAGGGCGCTGTTGTATCGATTGTAATGGTGTTTTTTGTTGGGTTTGGATACATAGAAATGTCTGTAAAAGTATTTTCTATAGCAGATAAAATAGGATTTGATTCATCATAAAATTGAAATAACTTTTGTTGAAATCTAGACTGATTATCTCCAGTAGTATCGTTAGAAAATTCTCTAGATAAATAATAATTACCGCCGCCATTAAAATTCGTAATGCCTTCAATTTGGCTACCTTGACCAAGTTCATTTTGTAACGATATTTTTAAAAAACCATCAGAAAAAATAGCGTCACCAGCGGCCCTGTTTTCGTTAATATATATTAAAAACGGAATTGTATTTGAACTATAACCACATAGAAAAAAACTATTGTCTTCTTTGTTATAGGTAGCACCTGTAATTAACCCTCTAACATTTGCAGAGCTAATTTTTTTAGCAGAATAGCCACCTGATTCTTTTGGTATTTTATAAACATTTGTTTTAAAATCTTTTCTGTTTTTTGTAAAAATTAAAAGATCATTATTGTAAACAACGAGTGCTTCAGCATCAAAATTGTGATTATTTGTTTGGTTCGAGAAATTAATTTGATCTTCATACCCAAACGAAATTCTTTTGGCAGTAACAGCTGTACTATTTTTAAAGTCTGATTTTAAAATCTTATAAATTCTTAAATTTGTTCTGTTGCCGTTATTGTTACCAAAATCGCCAATATAAATATGCTCTTCATCTTCTGCAAGATCTTCCCAATCTTCATTTGTAGCATTTGTAATCTGAATAGTCCTTAGCAGTTTACCTGTTAAACTATCAATTTCATATAAGTTTGCAGCATCACCTTTATCATTGTGCGTTATTATTTTGCCATTTATCATCAATAGTCCAGAGGTTTCTTTTACTGCTGACGGAAGCTCAAATTTTTCTTTAAAATCTTTAATTTGTGATTGTCCTAAAAAAGGGCTGAACGTAAAAATGATACAACAAAAAATTCCTATAAATTTTACCATAAGTTTTTTTTAAAGCTTGGTCAATAATTTTTTGGTTGATGAATTTGTTGGCTCTATTTGCAAGGTATTTGCCATGGTTGGCGCAATATAACTATTATTATAACATTTTAAGAAATCCTTTTTTTAAACTTTAATACCATAAAATAACATAGGAATATGAGTGCCATAAGGATAAACAGCGCTTAGAGAGGTCGCGGTTCTAACAATTATTAAAGCTATAAGTTAGGGCGTAAAGGCACATCACCAGAAATTTTGATGGTATCCGTTTTGTAAAGAGTTCATAATACCATCTGTAAATTTTGTAGTTTGCAGAGCTCTGGCAGTTATCGCTTTACTTACCGGACTATTGTTGTAGTTTTTGTTTTCAATTGAAAACTCATCATTTATCAATCTTTTAAAACCGTTTTCTGCATCCCTGTCAGAAAATAGAGTTAAATAATCACAGCGCATTTGGTCAATAATAATACCCATTACACGTGTTTGCTTTATTTTTTGAGGAGTGCAGCCTAAAGTACAAAAGGAAGCAAGAATGCGTAAAACAAACTATTTTTTATGAGCGTATTATGATGCTAATTGCATTAAAAGTAATTAATTTTTATTTTGATTGCGCTTATTTTACATTGTGTAAATGTTATTTATTAATTTAGCCGAAAATACAGCTATTGAATTACATAGAACACGTAGGTAAATATTTTATAATGTTAAAGGAGGTTTTTAAAAGACCTCAAAAAGGAAAAGTTTTTTACGAAGCATTATTCAGAGAAATCGAAGAGCTTGGTTTAAAGTCTTTAGGCATTATCATGTTTATTTCCTTTTTTATAGGTGGCGTCATCGCTTTGCAAACAGCTTTAAATTTAGATGGTGCATTTATTCCGAAATCATTGATTGGGTTTGCTGCAAAAAGATCCATTATACTCGAGTTTGCACCAACATTTTGTTCCATTATTTTAGCTGGTAAAGTAGGCTCTTATATTACCTCTAGTATTGGTACGATGAAGGTTACAGAACAAATTGATGCATTAGATGTTATGGGTATAAATTCTCTAAATTATTTAGTGTTACCAAAAGTAATTGCTACAGTTTTCTTTTATCCTTTTCTAATTATACTTGGTATGTGTATTGGTATTTTTGGAGGCTGGTTGGCCGGTGTTTTTTCTGGTCTATTTAGTGGTGTAGATTATATAGAAGGTTTACGAACAGATTTTAAGCCCTTTTTTGTAGTATATGCAGTGATTAAAACACTCGTTTTTGCTTTTTTAATCTCTACGGTGCCTTCATATCACGGGTATTATGTAAAAGGAGGTTCTATTGCGGTTGGTAAAGCAAGTACACAAGCAGTAGTTTGGACCACCATTTTAATTGTAATTGCCAATTATTTATTAACTCAAATGTTGCTAACATAGATGATAGAAGTAAAAGATTTACGCAAAGGTTTTGGTGATGTTCAAGTTTTAAAAGGAATTTCAACTACATTTCATGCCGGTAAAACAAACCTAATTATTGGGCAAAGTGGTGCCGGAAAAACTGTTTTTTTAAAATCTTTAATAGGTTTGCATAAGCCAGAAGGAGGCAGTATTTCTTTTGATGGAAAAATAAATACAGAATTTTCAATAGAACAGAAAAGACAATGGAGGCAAGAAATTGGCATGGTTTTTCAGGGCAGCGCTTTATTTGATTCGCAAACCGTAGAAGAAAATGTGATGTTTCCTTTAAAAATGTTTACCGAGCAATCTTATCAAACAATGTTAGAGCGCGTAAATTTCGTTTTAAATCGAGTAAATCTAGAAGACTCGAATGACAAACTGCCAGCAGAGTTATCTGGCGGAATGCAAAAAAGAGTAGCAATTGCTCGGGCAATTGTTATGAAACCTAAATATTTGTTTTGTGATGAGCCAAATTCGGGTTTAGACCCACAAACAGCAACCGTAATTGATAATCTAATTCAAGAAATTACAGACGAATATCAAATTACAACGGTAATAAATACCCATGATATGAATTCTGTAATGGAAATTGGAGAAAAAATTATTTTTTTAAAAGATGGAAGAAAAGAATGGGAAGGTAGTAGTGAAGATATGTTTAAGACTGATAATGAAGCTGTTGTCGATTTTGTGTATTCATCTAATTTATTTAAAAAAGTAAGAGAGGCATATTTAAATGAAACTAAATAAAAAAATGTTTGGTTTATTGTAAATAAGGTGTATATTTGCAGCCCGTAAGGAAAAAGATTGACCTGGTAGCTCAGTTGGTAGAGCATCTCCCTTTTAAGGAGAGGGTCCTGGGTTCGAGCCCCAGCCCGGTCACATTGAATGAGAAAACTCTGCATATTTTGCAGAGTTTTTTCGTTTTTAACAAAGCTTCAGAAAAAATATTTTACTTTTGTTTTAATCTATTTTTAAAATAAATGAACATCGTATCTTATTTCATCTTAATTCTATTTTTTATGAATACTCCTAATCATACAATTTTTGATTTTTCTAAAGACTCTAATATTTCTTCGTGGAAGGTGGTAGATGATGTTGTTATGGGTGGAAGGTCTCAAGGTACTTTTAAAGTAAACGAAAACGGGAATGGTCTTTTTTCTGGAGAAGTTTCTCTAGAAAATAATGGAGGCTTTTCTTCTTTAAGATATCAATTTAAAGAAATAAAAGTTGCATCGTACACAAAAGTAGTTCTAAAGGTAAAAGGAGACGGAAATCCATATCAATTTAGAGTAAAAGATAGTTATAGAAATTTTTATTCTTATATAAAAACTTTTAATACCTCTAAAGAATGGGAGCTTATAGAGATTAATTTATCAGAAATGTATCCTGCTTTTAGAGGACGGAAGTTGGCCATGGATAATTTTTCATCAGAAATAATTGAAGAAATAGCAATTCTTATCGGCAATAAAAAAGAACAGCGCTTTATGTTAGAAATTGATGAAATTTATCTAGAGTAAAACTGCTAAAAATAGCAATACTTTTTTGTATCTTTCCATGGTTATTTATAAAAAATGATGGAGGAAGACGCGCAAAAAAATATAAGTTCTAAAGAAAATTCTAAACAAAATGTTCAGAAAGATGCTAGGGGGTTGTTTGAGAGTATTAAACAGTTTCTAATAGATCTCTTTGACTTTAGACATGATACAGATCACGAAGCTACTATAGAGGCCATAAAAGCAGATATTCCGTTTAAAGGAGCAACTGCTTGGATTTTAATTTTTGCTGTCTTTGTAGCCTCTATTGGTTTAAATGCAAATTCTACTGCAGTTGTTATTGGTGCCATGTTAATATCACCTTTAATGGGGCCAATTTTAGGAATCGGAATGTCTTTTGCTTTAAATGACATTGAAACATTTAAAAAGTCGTTAATAAACCTTGGTACCATGATTGGACTAAGTTTGTTTGCATCATTTTTATTCTTTTATTTCTTTCCGTTAAGTGAAGATAATTCAGAACTTTTAGGGCGCGTAAGTCCAGATATTAGAGACGTTTTAATTGCGTTCTTTGGTGGTTTAGCGCTTATGGTTGCTAGAACTAAAAAAGGGACCATAGCCTCGGTAATTTTTGGTGTGGCAATTGCAACGGCCTTAATGCCGCCATTGTGTACAGCGGGGTACGGATTGGCAAAAGGTAACTTTTCTTACTTTATAGGGGCCATGTATCTGTTCACAATCAACACTATATTTATTGCTTTAGCTACTTTTTTAGTTTTAAAATTATTGCGTTTTCCGATGCATAAATATGCAAACGCAGCAAAAAGAAAACGATATTCTACCATTGCAACGGTTGTAGGTTTCGCAGTAATGATTCCTGCAATTTTTACATTTATAAATGTTTTTAAAGAAAATCAAATAAAAAATGAAATTGAGAATTTTATAAAAACCGAAATTAAAACGAATCAATCGTTAACTTTAATCGATTACGATCCTAATATCGAAAGAAAAACATTAAAACTTAATTTCTTTAATGAAGTGACCGATGCAACTTATAACGATTTGAATAATGAGCTAACTCATAATGTTTTTTATAGCAGTTTAAAAGAATTTAAATTAGAGATTAAGGGAAGTGATACCAAAAGCTTTGAGATTATAACAACAGCTTATAAAGAGAAACGAGAGGAATTACAAGAGACTAAAAATACTATCGCAGATCTAGAAAAGCAAATTATAGATTTACAAGAAACAATATCTTCATTAAATAGAAGAATAGAGCAAGACGCTTTAAATAAAAATCAAAATATAATTGCTTTTAGTACAATTGCCAAAGATGCTAAAATTAGATATGCTGATATTCAGCAAATAGGATTTGCAAACTTTTTGTCTTCTAAAGATTTTATAAAAATTGATACGATTCCGGTGGCAACTATTAAATGGAATGCTAGAATGACAGATAGTATTATTGCCCCAAAAGAAAGAGAGTTAAGAGCTTGGTTGCAAAAAGAATTGAGTTTAGATACGCTCTTTATAAAGCGAGAAAAATAGCCAACTTATTTTTTAGGTTTATGAAAATGTGGAGGTGAGATGTCATAACTATTCTTGCTCAAATAACTTTACTTCCACATTTTGATTGAATAAATACACCTTTTTATTGTTCATATTCATACATTCTATTCTCGTTCTGCGTTTGTTTCCTCTTTTGTAAATAACATTTTTAAAGATAAATAAATTGCCAACATTCAGAGCGAAAATAAATTTTTTACCCTCTTCTGCGGTATTACCACGCAACGCTAAAGACAGCCTAACATCAGAATCTGTGCTTGCCTTTGGGTTTTTTAAATAATGTGCTAAATGCGAAATCATCTCTTTCGGGTAAATTTCAAGCTGTAAAAAAGGCAACATTAAATGCTGAAAAACAGCTTTCCATTCTTGGCCATGAGGTTGCACTCTTCCGAATTTTTGATGCGTTACATGATGTGCTATTTCATGCACCAAGGTTAATAAAAATTGATGTTTGTTGAGGTTGTTATTAACCGTTATTTGAAATCTGCCATTTGGTAATTTTCTAAAATCGCCATGTTTTGTTTGTCGCTGATTTACTATCAATAAATCAAAAGAATGTGCATCAATTAAATATTGAACAAACGGAATCGCTTTCATCGGGATGAAAGAAGCCCATTCTAAACCTTCCGAAGGGATAGAACTCTCACTCTTGTCTATATTATTTTTATTGTTTGAAATGATTATTGTTTTTTATTTATGTAATTTAAAGAGCATGCAATTCCTCCCTTTCGGGGAGGTTAAGAGGGTTTCTTTTTTACGGAGTCGTAGAGGAAACCTCTAAAACTTTACCGTTATAAAATTTATTTCCTGTTAAAGAAAAATCATAGATATAAGCGGCCATCTCTAAGGCAGAAAGTGGCGCTTTATAATCAGGAAAAGCTTCTGCTAACATTTCTGTTTGCACAGCCCCAAGTGCTAAAACATTAAATGCAATTTGTTGTGCTTTATATTCTTCTGCTAATAATTCTGATAACGTAATTACCGCGCCTTTGGCGGATGAATAGGCTGCTAAACCCGGAAACTTCATGCTTCCTTGAACACCGCCTATAGAACTAATAGTTACTACATGACTTCCTTTTTGTAAAAACGGAATTAAATTTTTTGTTAATTCTGCAACGCCAAAAACATTTACTTTATAGACCTCTAAAAAATCATCCGAAGTTAAATCTGTAAAAGGTTTGTTGATCAGTTTACCAGCATTATTGATTAAAATATCAACTTGTTTCCAATTTTTTTTAACAAAATCGGATACTTTTTTTATATCAGAATGATTAGAAAGATCTACAGAAAGCACAGAAATATTTGGGTGATTTACAGTCGTTAAGGGGGCAGTGTTTCTAGAAACTGCTAAAACTTGGTGCCCTGCATTTGCAAATAATTGTGCTAGTTCAAAGCCAATTCCTCTACTTGTTCCTGTAATAACAATGTTTTTCATTTAAATTAAGAATTTTGAAGAAGCAATCTACTTAAATTTTCATACATTTAAAAATTAAAACCCAACAAATGAAAAAAACAATATTACTTTTTTTAGCACTTTTTCTTTTTCAGAATTTAGCAGCGCAAACTACCTATATTTTATGCGGAAAATTGATTGATACAAAATCAGGAAACATTGATGTAGAGAAAACAATTTTAGTAAAAGAAAACAAAATCATTGATGTTATGGATGGCTACATCATGCCAAAAGGAGCAACTTTAATTGATTTACGAGACAAAGTTGTGATGGCAGGTTTAATTGACATGCATGTGCATATTGAGCAAGAATTTGATAGAAACACAAGATTAAATGAATATATTTTAAACGAGGCAGATGTTGCTTTTAACTCCGTTGGTTTTGCAAAAACCACGCTTTTAAATGGCTTTACAACGGTAAGAGATTTAGGCGGAACGGGTGTGAATATTTCGATTAGAAATGCTATTGACCAAGGGAAAATTCCTGGACCAAGAGTTTTTACCGCGGGGCAATCTCTGGCTACAACTGGGGGGCATGCAGATCCTACAAATGGAAGTAGCAGAAAGTTAATTGGGGATCCGGGGCCAAAAGAAGGGGTTGTGAATTCTGTTGAAGATGCAAAAAAAGCAGTAAGACAACGGTATAAAAATGGAGCGGATTGTATTAAAATTACGGCTACTGGTGGTGTTTTAAGTGTTGCCAAGTCTGGTGATAATCCGCAATTTACACTAGAGGAAATCAAAGCAATTTGTGATACCGCAAAAGATTACGGAATGCATGTTGCCGCACACGCGCATGGAGATGAAGGAATGCAAAGAGCTATTATTGGTGGTGTAAAAACAATAGAGCATGGTACGTATATGAGTGATGTAACCATGGAGTTGATGAAAAAGTACGATGCGTATTTAGTACCTACAATTACTGCAGGAAAAGAAGTGGAAGAGAAGGCGAAAATAGCCGGTTTTTATCCTGCTATTGTAGTTCCTAAAGCGTTGGCTGTTGGCCCACAAATTCAAGGAACCTTTGCCAAGGCGTATAAAAAAGGAGTCGGAATTGCATTTGGCACCGATGCTGGTGTTTTTAGACATGGCGATAATGGAAAAGAATTTGGCTTTATGGTGGAGGCAGGAATGCCAGTGATGGAAACCATTCAATCAGCAACCATTACGAATGCCATGTTGCTAAAAATGGAAAACGAAATCGGACAAGTTAAAAAAGGTTTTTTTGCAGATATTATTGCCGTAAATGACGATCCTACCAAAAATATTTCTACCATGGAAAACGTTGTCTTTGTGATGAAAAATGGGGTTGTTTATAAGAAGTAAGTTTGCTTCGTATATGTACGATTGCGCATGCAGAAATTCAAGTTGGGTTGTTTGATAGTTAAAAGTATTTTTGACCTCACAGGCTCCATGTCTGAACTTGTTTCAGTATCTAACCTGCGAGGTCTTTCTAAAGTTGTATTCAAAAGTAATACTTTGGTACACTCTAATATCAAGATTTGTATTTCTAACTATTTAATACACATCAAATATAAAACACTAAAATGCCCAAGGCTAGTGCTCGTTTTTAACGAGTACCGGTATAGTTTTGATGTTCTTGCTGGCAGACTGGTGTAAAAATAATCCGCTAGGAAATAAAGTCTTGTTTTAAACCTTATAAAAATTTCTAGACCTCACGGGTTCCATGTCTGAACTTGTTTCAGTATCTAACCTATGAGGTCTTTTTAGGTATTATTCAAAAGTAATATGTTGGTATGCACCAATATCAGGATTTGTAGTTCTATCAATTCCTAAAAGATCAAAAGAAAAAGAAGTAGGCGTTGCTTTGTTGATGGCATCTGAAGTTTCACCAATAATAAAATCTTCATTTCTAGAGTTTCTAAAAGCTAAAAATCCGTTTAAAATATTGTTTTTATAATTAGTATTGTTTTCAAAATCTAACTCAACATTACCTTCAAATGAATTATTTGAGTCGGTAAACGAAATCATACAATTGCTAATTTTATACTTGAATAGGCCGCCATCAACTTTATCTAAAATAAATTCAATGTTGTTGTTGCCATCAAAAATACAATTGGTAAAATTAGCTGCTTTTAAATCTCTAGTTTCTATAATTTCTTGTCCGTTTTCATCGTTATACACAAAGAAATTGTTTACTAAAACTGCAGGTAATTGTCGAATGCCACGATTCCAATAATTAGCAAAAGTACTATGTGTAAAATTATAAGTGCCGCCAATTGTTGCTGCCAAAGAGGCCTGACCCGCAGAACCAATCACTACATTATGGCCTTCAATATTGGTTTCTCTTGCTAAAATTCCGAAATTAGAATGATTGTAAATTTCTGTATTTTGCAGTTTTAAAGTAGGCGTAGAGGTAGACCCAATACTGTCAATAAGAATTCCTATAATTCCGTTTTTAATTTGTGCGTGATGCACTTCATTATTTTTACTTCCTGCACGCATCCAGATGGTTCCCCATTGTCCTGGAACATTCCTAAAACCATTTTCTAGTCGATCACCTTCAAAAGTAACTTTTTCGGTTAAAGTTCCGTTCACTTTTAAGGTAGCTTCTTTGTCGATAATTAAGCCAGAGTTGCTATGAAAATAAACTTTAGATCCTGCTTCAATCGTTAAAGTCTTATTGGCAGCTACCGCTGCATACCCATAAATTACAGTTGGTTTTGTGTTGGTAATAGTTAATTCTGCATCCGTTAAAAATCGACCTTTAATTGTGGTTGCCTGTCCGTTAATCGTTAAACTATCAATCTTCATGGTTATTGGGTCTTTGCCCGGAAAAATAAAATTAGCATCTTGTACCAAAGTTACCAAATCTACATTTTGCTGATTGCTACCTGTATCAAACAAAATGCGATCTGTGTATAAAGGATCTGCAATATTATTAGCATCAATGGTGGTTTCAACAAAAACAAAAATACTGTCTTTACCAAGAATATTAATGTCGTTAAAATCCTTACCCGGAATGCCATCAACATTTAATCTATATTTAGAAAGAGAGCCTTTTTCTAGCGCAATTTTAGGAATTGTAATGGCTTTAGTACCTCTATTGTACACTTTTAAATTATAAGTAGCAGAGCCAATATTGGTAAAAACGGTGTCTAAAAAAACGGTGTCTTTAGAGAACTCTAAACTCCCAAAATTAGGGATGGTAGAAAAATCTTTTCTGCAAGAACTTACCGAAATTAGAGCAATACAAATAAGAAAAGTAAGGAGGTAACGCATAATTTTGTTTTCTTTCTATGAGTGCGCAGTTCAGAAATTAATGAGTCTCGATTGCGCCCTGCTAGATATTTTATTTAACTAGAACTTTAAAATTAGAGGTTTATTATTTCTTAACCAATTCAATTTCAAAAAGTTTCCCCCAGTTTTTACCAGTAACAAACAATCTGTTATTTTCTTTGTCAAAAGCAATGCCGTTTAAAACTTCATCATCGGTAACTAGTTTTTGAGTTTTTTCCATTTCTTTTTTTAAACCTGATAAATTTACAATCCCTTCTACAACTCCAGTTTCAGGATTTATAATCGAAATGAGAGGCTTTAAGTAATAATTAGCATAGATTTTTCCGTTGATATATTCTAATTCATTCAGTTTCGGAATGCTTTGCTTGTGGGTGTAGGCTTGAATGTATTTTATTTCTTTTTTTGAATTAGAATCTAAAAACCAAATTTTTGTAGTTCCGTCAGACTTAATTAGCAAGCTACCATTGTTGGTTAAACCCCAACCTTGTTCGCTTTTATCATAATCAAAACTACTTTCTTGCTCAAAAGTTTCTAAATTATACACAAAACCTTTTTTGTTTTCCCAGGTTAACCAGTAAATTTTATTGTTTAAAATGGTCATTCCTTCCCCAAAATATTTTTTATCTAAATCTACAGATTTTAAAACTTTACCAGTCTTATAATCAACCTTTCTTAAGGTAGATTGGCCTCTTCTGCCGGTAGTTTCATAAAGAAACCCGTTATAATATTCTAAACCCTGTGTGTACGCTTTTGTATCATGCGGGTAGGTATTGATAATTTTATACGTGTAGGCTTGGTAAGGAACATCTGCAAAGACTTCAAAAAAATTATTGATTTTTTTTGTTTTTCCGGGGTAAAAAGCTAGTGCAGAAACTTGATGTTTACCAACGCCATAATCAGCTGTTTTAATAGTTACAGTATTGCCATCAGCGGTAATTTCTTGTCCGTTTATAAAAAACTGAATTTTATCTAAAGGTTTGTTATTTTTTTCGGTTAAACTAATGGTGATGCTTGTGTTTAAAGTCGTTTTTTTTGCAACCTCTAACGTAAATTTATAATTTTCATTACAACCAAAACAGACACATAAGGTTAAAATGGTTATAAAAAAGGCAATTTTCTTCATTATTTTTTAATTTAAATAGATATCAATAGTGCAATAAACCTATCATTTAAAGCAAATGTAAACCGTTTTTTAAAGAATATTTTTAGAATATCAAATAAAAGTAAAATAATTATTTTTAAATTAAAAAATATCGCTAGATTTGCATCCTCAAAATAGTAATATTTAGCTATTTAGAAGATTAAGTAAAATCTTACCAACTTTACTTATTGCAAACATAACATTAAAGATTTAAAATATTATAAAATGAAAAAAGGAATTCATCCAGAAAATTACAGAATGGTAGCATTTAAAGACATGTCTAACGAAGATGTTTTTTTAACACGTTCTACTGTAGACACTAAAGAAGTTTTAGATGTAGACGGTGTAGAGTATCCTTTAGTAAAATTAGAGATTTCAAGAACATCTCACCCGTTTTACACTGGTAAATCTAAATTAATTGATGCTGCAGGACGTATCGATAAATTTAAAACGAAATACGCAAAATTCAAAAAAGACTAACTCTTTTAGAATTTTCAATATATTTAAAACTCCAACATGTATTTGTTGGAGTTTTTTTTGTGCTGAATTTGTTTCATCATCTTTCCTTTTTGACATCCAATTTTTCTATAAGAATCATACTTTCTATGCAACAATGCTTTCTACAAAATATTTTGGGCGTTCCCTTGCAGGTCAGGCTTTTTGTTACAATCTTTTTGTTCATACTTCACAAAAAGGATTTTCACTGCAATCCTTAACGCAGCTATAAACAAAGGTAATTGCAAAACCTCAAGCGATAAGATTACTTTTAACCTTTTAAAATCAAGCTTAAAAAATGAGAAAGACGATACTTCTATCTTTATAATTGCAGCACTTTTAATAGGTGCATTCGTTTATTTTTTTCCAGAAACGGATGCTATTATTTTACGCTCTATTTCAGGATTGTTAACCATTATAACAATTCATGATAGCATACAAACCAGACATCCTTTATCAAGAAATTTTCCTTTAATTGCCCATTTGCTAAGTTTGCTTGAAGGTAATCGAGAAAAAATTTAGCAATATTTTATTGAAGATAATTTAAACGTAAGCCCTATCAAAAGAGAAAAAAGAAGTATGGTATACCAACGTTCAAAATTAGAGAAAGATACAGTTCCTTTTGCTACGCAACATAATGTGTATAAAAAAGGATATGAGTTTGTAAAACACGCGTTGTTCTCTAAAGATCATCATTTGGTTGGTTGGTGAGCGCATTATTTTTGGTTCTGATAAATGGCCCAAAAATAGAATGGTTCTATGAGTAATATTTCTGCAATGTTTTTTGGTTCTTTGAGTAAAAACGCGATTATGGCATTAAATAAAGGTGCAAAAATGAGCGGTTTTGCGCAAAATACAGGTGAGGGCAGAATTTCTCCATACTATTTGCAAGGATGAGATGTCATTTTTTAAGTAGGTATAGGTTCTTTTGGATCAAGAAAATCTGTAAACCGAAAACGTGTTTTTGATGATGAGGTTTTTAGACAAAATGCCATTTTTCCATCGGTAAAAATGATTGAGATTAAGTTTTTTCAAGACGCAAAACCTGGGTACAGAGGTATTTTACCTGCCGTAAAATACACTAGAAATTGCAAAAATGAGCGCTGTTGAACCTGAATACAAGTAGATTCTCCGCCAAGTCACGCAGCATTTTCTAATTATGAAGAAACGGTTATTTTTATTCAAAAAGTCAGAGATGCATCCGAAGGAAAACTTGAAGGAATTAAATTTTGTCTCGGTAATAATGAATAAATAGAAGATATGTTTAAAGCTTTTAAAGCGGCAAATAATTATTCTTATTTTATTTCTATAGATGGTTGCGCAGAAGTAATTGGCGTTGCACCAATAGAATTAGCAAATTATATAGGAACGCCTTTAATTTAAGGCTTGGTTTTTGTGAATATGGTATTCCTAAAGTACAAGTTAAAAAATGAAATTAGATGGATAGTTTCTGGTAAAGCAGTTGCTGCTTTTAATAGTGTAAAACTCTTGGCTTTAGCAGCAATGCTATCGGAATGGTAAGAAGTTTTATGGTAAGTTTAAGTTGTATACAAGCCAGAGAATGCCATTTAGACAGCTGTAAGGTTGGGTTGCCACATAAGATGGCGATTTAGTAAAGGTGCTAGTTTTAGCGAATAAAAACATACGTGTTAAAAATTACCATCATAAAACAATGGCATCTGTAAAAGAAACGGTTGCTGCTATGAGCATTAGTTCTATGGCAGATAGTAAGCCAAATCATATTTACAGACGTAAAAAGAATGAGATGGCGAGTTATCAAGAAATTTATAAATATTAAAGTTTTACATGCAAAAATTAGATATCGTAATTATTGGGGGTGGTCCTATTGGCATTGCTTGCGGATTAGAAGCTAAAAAGAAAGGGCTTACGTATGTAATTTTAGAAAAAGGCCCTATTGTCAATTCACTCTTTAAATATCCTGTAAACATGCAGTTTTTCTCTTCTTCAGAAAAATTAGAGATTGATGAAATTCCGTTTATTAGCAGAGAAGCAAAACCAAGTAGAGGAGAGGCTCTAGAATATTATAGAAGAATAATAACGTCTAACCAATTGAATATTCACTTGTTCGAAAAAGTAATTTCGGTTGAAAATAACGAGGGTATATTCGATGTAAAAACTAGTAAAAATAACTACCAAGCAAAAAATATTGTGGTGGCAACGGGGTTTTATGACATTCCGAATACCCTAAAAGTTACTGGAGAAGATTTAGAGAAAGTTTCTCATTATTACAACGATCCACATTTTTATGCAGGTCAAAAAGTTGCCATTATTGGCGCAAGTAATTCTGCGATTGATGCTGCTTTAGAATGCTACAGAAAAGGAGCAGAAGTTTCTTTAATCATTAGAGGAGACGAAGTTGGGCAGCGTGTAAAATATTGGGTAAGACCAGATATTATCAACCGAATTAAAGAAGGAAGTATCAAGGCTTTTTACAAAAGTGAAGTGGTAGAAATTACGGAAGATAAAATCGAAATTAAAACTCCAGAAGGACATATTCGTATTAAAAACGACTTTGTATTGGCGTTAACAGGATACAAACCTAATTTTTTGTTTTTAGAAAATATGGGAGTTCACTTGTCTAAAGACGATAAAAAAAGACCTGTTTACAATGAAGAAACTATGGAAACCAATGTGAAAGGAATTTATTTAGCGGGCGTTATCTGTGGCGGAATGGAAACGCATAAATGGTTTATAGAAAACTCTAGAGTGCACGCAAAAATGATTGTTGAGAATATTACAGAAAGATGAATTTTTTAAAGAATACTAAAAAAAAATGCTCGATAGTGCTGCTGAACTTGATTCAGTGTAAAATTTCTAAAAAAGAAATTTCATTCGAAGTGACCGTGTATTTATGAATGCTAGGAGCACGTTTTGTCAGTTCGAGTGATTTCGATTTTTTTATCGAAATTGTATCGAGAACATTTCGAAATTAACAAGTTGCATAACTTATATTCTAAAACTTTTTCATGTTTAAATAGTTCATATCGCATAAGTAATCAAACAGAAATTTTACACTAGCAATTGATGAAAAATAAACCTAAAAAAAGCAAAATACCTTGGCCAACAAAAAAAGCCATGGAACAGGTGTATGAGTTAAACTTGTGGGGGAATAATACTGCTGATTTTTATTCAGGTTTTGGTTCTCACAATCCAGAAATTGTAAAACCTTATGTAGCCATTGTTAAAGAGTTTTTAACTTCTTTTAAAAACCCTTTAATAGTTTGCGATTTAGGTTGCGGAGATTTTAATACAGGAAAAGAACTTGTAAAATATGCTGAAAAGTATATTGGAGTAGATATTGTACCAGAACTTATAGCGCATCACAAAAAAGCATTTATTGCAGAAAATTTAGAATTTAGATGTTTAGATATTGCAGTAGATGATTTACCCGTGGGAGATTGTGCTTTAATACGGCAAGTTTTGCAACATCTATCTAATGCAGAGGTTGAAAGTATTGCAAATAAATTAGCTGCTTTTAAATATGTTATTTTAACAGAACACGTGCCTAATGAGAATTTTACACCCAATAAAGACATTATTTCTGGGCAAGGAATTCGGCTTAAAAAACAAAGCGGACTCCATTTAACAAAACCTCCTTTTAACTTTAAAGTAAAAGAAGAAAAAGAGTTGTTGTCTTTTAATTTAGATCTAGGTAAAGGTGTTATTGTGACTACTTTATATGAGGTGTTTTAGTGATGTTTATTAAGTTTATTAGATATCATGAATTGTAGCCGTCTTGTTCTCAATGTAAAAAAAAGCATTTACTTTTAGTTGATGACAAGAATTTAGCACAGACTAATTGTATTTTTTACTGATTTTAAAACTTGTATTTCCTGTATTTTAAGTCTAAAAGTAGCCTACTCTTTAGCTTCTTACTTTTTTATGATTTGCTATTTTAAATAAAAAAAGCGACATTTTCATGCCGCTTTAAATGTTTTCACAACGGAATAATCCTTATTGTGAATTGATTTCAATAATTGTACTGCAAATATAGCATAAAAAAAGATAGCGTATTTACTGGTTTCCGTTGGTTTGTGTTCTTTTTTTTGTTTTATTTTTAAAAAATGGAAAGGAAATAATATATACAATAAAAAAAGCGACATTTTCATGCCGCTTTAAATGTTTTCACAACGGAATAATCCTTATTGTGAATTGATTTCAATAATTGTACTGCAAATATAATATAAAAAAAGATAGCCTTTTTACGGATTCCCGCAAGTATGTGTTGTTTTTTTGTTTTATTTTTATAGTTGTGAATAAAAAAATAAATTATGAAGAATATTTTAGGGTTAGATTTAGGGACTACTTCAATTGGTTGGGCTTTAGTAAATGAAGCAGAAACTAAAATTGAAAAATCAGAAATTATAAAATTGGGAGTAAGAATTATACAATACGATAATTTTAGTAAGGTAGATAAAAGCGGAAAGGTTTCAGAATCTAAAAATCCGGAAAGTGATTTTTTAGCTGGAAAGGGTTTATCCCCAAATGCCGGCAGAACTTTAAAAAGAGGTGCAAGAAGAAATTTACAGCGATTTAAATTACGTAGAACAAACCTAATTGAAATCTTAATAAAAAATAAAATTATTTCAAAAAGTACAGCTTTAACAGAAGTTGGAGAATCTACAACGCATCAAACTTTAAATTTAAGGGCAAAAAGTGCAAAAGAAAAAATTGAGTTAACAGAGTTTGCTCGTGTATTACTTGCTATCAATAAAAAAAGAGGATACAAAAGTAGCAGAAAAGCAAATAGTGAAGAGGAGGGGAATTCAATTGATGGAATGAAAATTGCCAAAGAATTGTATGATAATAATTTAACTGTAGGACAATATGTAAGCAATTTACTTGAAAGTGGTAAAAAGTTTATTCCAGATTTTTATCGATCTGATTTACAACAAGAGTTTAATTTAGTTTGGAATTTTCAAAAGCAATTTTATATTGATGTTTTAGATGATGAATTTTACAAAATAATTGAAGGACAAGGACAACAGACAAGTAGAAAAGTTTTTTTAAAATATAAAGGAATATATACAGCTGAAAATAAAGGAAAAAGAGAAGAAGTTAAAAAACAACATTATTTATGGAGAAGTGAGGCTATTTCTAAACAATTAAAAATTGAAGAGGTTGCCTATGTTTTGGTTGAAATAAATAACAATCTAAATCAATCTAGTGGTTATTTAGGGGCAATTAGTGATAGAAGTAAAGAGTTGTATTTTAATAAAGAAACTGTTGGGGAGAATTTATACAATCAAATTAAAGAGAATAAACATACTTCGTTAAGAAATCAGGTTTTTTATAGACAAGATTATTTAGACGAATTTGAGCAAATTTGGGAAACACAAGTAAAATTTCATTCCGAATTAACATTAGAATTGAAAAAAGAGATTCGCGATATTGTGATTTTCTATCAGCGAAAACTAAAATCCCAAAAGCATTTAATTTCAGACTGCCAGTTTGAGAGATATCATAAAGCAATTCCAAAATCGTCTCCTTTATTTCAGGAGTTTAAAATATGGTCTATTCTAAACAACCTTGAATTTGAGAATATAGAAACTAAAGAAAAGAAGATTTTAGGGGAAGAAATTAAACAAGACTTATTTGAGAAATTAAACGGCTCTAAAAAATTAACCGAAAAAGAAATTCTAAAATTTGTTGATTTATCAGACAAATTATGGAAAACGAATTTTTCTGAAGGTGTTGAGGGAAATAAAACCAACGAGAAAATCTACGAAGTTTATAAAACTATTGCAGAAAATGAAGGTTATGGTTTTGACTGGGATAAAAAATCTTCTAAAGAAATTGAAAACGAATTAAAGGCTATTTTTAAAATGGTAAGAATTAAAGAATCTATTTTAGACTTTAATTCAGATTTAGAAGGAAACGACTTTGATAAACAAGATAGTTATCAGTTTTGGCATTTATTGTATTCCGCTCAAGATGATGATAAAATTTCTGAAGTTGATAAAATTACTTACGGGAATTCTAATGTTGCTTTAAAGAAAAAACTACATCAAAAATATGGCTTTAAACCAGACTTTGGTAACTTATTGGCAAACGTGCCTTTACAGCAAGATTATGGTAAGTTAAGTGCAAAAGCCATTAAGAAAATATTACCTTATTTAAAAAGTGGTCAAGAATATTCTGAAGCAAGCAGATTGGCAGGGTATAATCATTCTAATTCGCTAACTAAAGAAGAGTTAGAGAATAGAGTTTTAAAAGATAATTTAGAGCTGCTACCAAAAAATAGTTTGAGAAACCCTGTTGTAGAGAAAATTCTTAATCAGATGGTAAATGTTATCAATGGGATTATTGCAGAATATGGCAAGCCTAAAGAAATACGAATTGAGTTGGCAAGAGATTTAAAAAAATCTGCAAAAGAAAGGGCCGATACAACGCAATATATCAACAAAGCGACTTTAGAGAACGAAGCGGTAAGAAAGGTTTTGCAAGATGAATTTCGCATTAAAAATCCTACAAGAAATGATGTTATAAAGTATAAATTGTATCAAGAGTTGAAAAATAATGGTTACCGAACACTATTTACAAACACTTATATTCCTACGGAAAAATTATTTTCAAAGGAAATAGATATTGAACACATTATACCAAAAGCAAAGTTATTCGATGATTCTTTTTCAAATAAAACATTGGCTTATAGGAAAGTTAATTTAGAAAAGGCAGATACTTTGGCCTTTGATTTTATTGATAATAAATACAATTCAGATTTAGAAAACTATAAATTAAGAGTAGAAAGTACTTTCAAATCTGGAGCAATTACCAAAGGAAAATATAAAAAATTATTACTTTCAGAGAAAAATTTACCAGACGGATTTATTGATAGGGATTTAAGAAATAGCCAATATATTGCTAAAAAAGCAAAGCAAATTTTAGAAGAAGTTTTTGAAAAAGTAACACCAACAATAGGTAATATTACTGACAAATTACGTGAAGATTGGGATTTGATAAACGTAATGAAAGAATTAAATCTCTCAAAATATAGAGAGTTGGGCTTAACTGAATGGGAGGAGCGTAAATACGACCAAAAAGTTGAAAAAATTATTGATTGGACAAAAAGAAACGATCATAGGCATCATGCAATGGACGCTTTAACGGTTGCTTTTACAACCCATAACCATATTCAATATTTGAATAATCTAGGTGCTATTAATAGTAGTTTTAAAAATAAAAGAGACCTTGATAAAAGTTACTTATTTGGTATAAAACAAAAAATAACAAAAGTATATAAAGATAAACAAGGCAGAGGAAAAAGAAAGTTTATTCCGCCTTCAGAGAACTTTAGAAGTGAAGCAAAAGACCAGATTGGAGACATTTTAATTTCTTTTAAAGCAAAGAATAAAGTAGTTACAAATAATAAAAATAAGATAAAAGTAGCAGGAAAAGACAATTATATTATTAAAACGCAACTTACGCCAAGAGGTCAACTCCATAAAGAAACTGTTTACGGTAGAAGTAAAGATGAAATTATTAAAATTGAGAAAATTAATGCAAATTTTGATCTCCAAAAAATTAATGAAGTTACAAAACCAAAATATAAAGAAGCACTTTTAAAACGTTTTCAAGAATTTGAAAATGATGGGAAAAAAGCATTTGCGGGTAAAAATGCGCTCTCTAAAAACCCTCTTTATACAATAGAAGGTAAATTAGTGCCAATCGAGATAAAGACGAGAACTTTTGAAGATAGCTATACCATTAGAAAAGAGGTAAATCCAGATAATTTTAAAAATTTAAAATCTTTACAAAAAGTAATTGATGTTGGTATTCGTAGAATTTTAGAAGAAAGATTAGCGCAGTATAACGGCAAGCCTAAAGAAGCTTTTTCAGATTTAATTAAAAATCCTATTTGGTTACATAAACAAAAAGGGATTTCAATTAAAAGAGTAGCAATAAGTGGCGTTAAAAATGCTGAAAATCTCCACGTGAAGAAAAATCATTTTGGTGACGATCATTTAGATGAAACAAATAAAAAGGTTAAAAATGATTTTGTAAGCACAGGTAATAATCATCACATGGCGATCTATATTGATGAAAAAGGAAAGTTACATGATAATGTTGTTTCCTTTTATAAAGCTGTTGCAAGAATGAATTCAGGTTTACCTGCAATAGATAAGGAATTAAATGCTAATAATGGTTGGGAGTTTTTATTTACAATGAAGCAAAATGAGATGTTTCTTATTCCATCGGAAGGTTTTAATCCTTTAGAATCTGATTTATCTGATAAATCGAATTTAAAGATAATTAGTAAAAATTTATTTAGAGTTCAAAAGTTTTCAAAAGTAGATTATGGTAATTCCTCTATAAGAGATTATGTATTTAGACATCATCTAGAAACAGAGCTAATTGATAAAAAAGAAACAAAAAATATAACCTATAAAGTTTTTAAAAGTATTGGGGATTTTGATCAAATATTAAAAGTAAGAATAAATCATATTGGAAAAATAGTTCATGTTGGTGAATATTAAGGTGTAAACTTATGATAAAAAGTACTATTTACATCGGAAATCCATCTTATCTAAAATTAAAGCAAAAACAATTAGTAGTACAAGAGCCAGAAACGAAAGAAATTAAAGGAACTGTGCCTATTGAAGATATCGCTTTGTTAATGCTAGACCATTATCAAATAACAATCTCTAATCAATTATTGTTAAAATTGCAGGGCAATAATGTTGCGGTCATAACTTGTGATGAGCATCATTTGCCTTTTGGATTGATGTTGCCTTTGTATGGACATTCTGAATATTCTGAAAGAATTAAACACCAATTAGCAGCATCAGAACCTCTAAGAAAACAATTATGGAAACAAACCGTTGAGCAAAAAATAGAAAATCAAAAAGCATTGTTAACTTTAAACAATAAAGTTTCAGAACCTTTAGCCGAGTATAAATTAAACGTAAAAAGTGGCGATACCACGAATAGAGAAGGAATGGCGGCTCAATTTTATTGGAAACATTTATTTGACAATTTCTCTAGAGAACGATTTGGAGACGAACCCAATAATTTATTGAATTTTGGGTATGCGGTTTTAAGAAGTATTGTGGCCAGAGCTTTGGTCAGTAGCGGTTTATTGCCTGTTTTAGGTATTTTTCATAGAAATAAATACAATCCGTATTGTTTGGCAGATGATATTATGGAGCCTTACAGACCTTTTGTGGACAAGCTTGTTTACAATTATGTTACAAACAGCAATAACAATGAACTAACGAAAGAGGCAAAAGCCCATGTTTTAACAATTGCAACGCAAGATGTTTTTATAGATGGTGTTGTAAGACCTCTATTCGTGGCGGTAACCACCACAACGGCAAGTTTGTATAAATGTTTTACTGGCGAATTACGTCAGATAAAATATCCTGAATTAGATTAATGTCTGCTAACAGATATAGCGCTTATAAAATTATGTGGATTTTAGTGTTTTTTGATTTGCCAACAGAAACCAAGAGAGAACGAAAGGCCGCAAGCCAGTTTCGTAAAAAATTAATTGATGATGGTTTTACAATGTTTCAATTTTCTATTTATTTAAGGCACTGCCCAAGTAGAGAAAATGCAAAAGTACATACCAAAAGAGTAAAAAGGAGTTTGCCAAAACATGGTAAAGTTTGTATTTTAGAAATTACAGACAAGCAGTTTGGAAATATGGAATTATTTCACGGAGTAAAAGAAGTAGATGTACCGAAACCAACACAACAACTACAATTATTTTAGAGTTGATCAATTAGGAATAGAAAAATAAGTGTTTCGATCTCCGAAAAATAAAATTAAGTGGCTTTTTAGTATTTAAAAAAGGAATCCCAAAGTATTGATATTACTCAATATTTTGGGATTGACCTTGTGAATTCTCACTAAAAATACAATTTTGAAATCAATTCACAACATACGCTCGAGATAATAAATTTAAATACAACTTGTGAATTCTCACTAAAAATACAATTTTGAAATCAATTCACAACCCACAACCGTGGCGGGTTTTTAGCAGTATACTTGTGAATTCTCACTAAAAATACAATTTTGAAATCAATTCACAACTAGCCAACAATTATTAGAACATTCAAAGTACTTGTGAATTCTCACTAAAAATACAATTTTGAAATCAATTCACAACACACCCGCATCTAATTCTTTGTAAGGTTCTCTTGTGAATTCTCACTAAAAATACAATTTTGAAATCAATTCACAACTTACATTAACTCCTTCTTTATTGGTCCTAACTTGTGAATTCTCACTAAAAATACAATTTTGAAATCAATTCACAACAAGTAATTGATTCAGTAAAAGAAACTAAAACTTGTGAATTCTCACTAAAAATACAATTTTGAAATCAATTCACAACTTCAGCTCTTTTATATTGTCGGCTCGTTTCCTTGTGAATTCTCACTAAAAATACAATTTTGAAATCAATTCACAACACAGTAGCAAAAAGTTACAACGAAACACTACTTGTGAATTCTCACTAAAAATACAATTTTGAAATCAATTCACAACATGTCCGACGCAAGTAATGTTCAGCTTTCGCTTGTGAATTCTCACTAAAAATACAATTTTGAAATCAATTCACAACAAAGAACTACCGTTTAATTGTATTGAACTTCTTGTGAATTCTCACTAAAAATACAATTTTGAAATCAATTCACAACACTAAAGTCATTAACCCAAAAAATATATAACTTGTGAATTCTCACTAAAAATACAATTTTGAAATCAATTCACAACCGAAACTTTCGACCAAAACAATCAGGAGAACTTGTGAATTCTCACTAAAAATACAATTTTGAAATCAATTCACAACAAAGAACTACCGTTTAATTGTATTGAACTTCTTGTGAATTCTCACTAAAAATACAATTTTGAAATCAATTCACAACACTAAAGTCATTAACCCAAAAAATATATAACTTGTGAATTCTCACTAAAAATACAATTTTGAAATCAATTCACAACAGATAGTGTTGCTGGTGGTTTTAGACTACTCTTGTGAATTCTCACTAAAAATACAATTTTGAAATCAATTCACAACTCCCCACTAACAGCGAATGCATCTTTAAAGCTTGTGAATTCTCACTAAAAATACAATTTTGAAATCAATTCACAACACAAAAGACATTTTCTTGAAAATGACGAAACTTGTGAATTCTCACTAAAAATACAATTTTGAAATCAATTCACAACATGCAGTTTTAAACAGATTTTGGACTAAATCTTGTGAATTCTCACTAAAAATACAATTTTGAAATCAATTCACAACTCACACAATGTACTTAAAATTAAGTTAGAACTTGTGAATTCTCACTAAAAATACAATTTTGAAATCAATTCACAACTCGCCCGTGTCTTCATAATTGTATTTAAATCTTGTGAATTCTCACTAAAAATACAATTTTGAAATCAATTCACAACCTGGCGTAAAAACACCCTCTGCAAAAACACCTTGTGAATTCTCACTAAAAATACAATTTTGAAATCAATTCACAACTTTTCGCTCATTTATAAAAGTATGTTCTGTCTTGTGAATTCTCACTAAAAATACAATTTTGAAATCAATTCACAACCCTTATCTAGTAAAGCACTTACATTATTGTCTTGTGAATTCTCACTAAAAATACAATTTTGAAATCAATTCACAACTCGGCTGATATTGCAAAGAATTGCGATACGCTTGTGAATTCTCACTAAAAATACAATTTTGAAATCAATTCACAACTTTGCACGCCAAGCGTTTGGCAGTAGATTTCTTGTGAATTCTCACTAAAAATACAATTTTGAAATCAATTCACAACTAAAGACAGTAGACGGAATTGATTATAATTCTTGTGAATTCTCACTAAAAATACAATTTTGAAATCAATTCACAACTAAAGATTCATAAGTAATTTCTTTTTTAAACTTGTGAATTCTCACTAAAAATACAATTTTGAAATCAATTCACAACAGGTTGCGATTATGTCAAAGAATTTTTGTTCTTGTGAATTCTCACTAAAAATACAATTTTGAAATCAATTCACAACCAATAACAAACATGAAAATACTTAATCTATCTTGTGAATTCTCACTAAAAATACAATTTTGAAATCAATTCACAACATAAAAAAAGAAGTAAAAAAGCAATTGAGTCTTGTGAATTCTCACTAAAAATACAATTTTGAAATCAATTCACAACAATGACGACAAAACAATAAATGGTCTTAAGCTTGTGAATTCTCACTAAAAATACAATTTTGAAATCAATTCACAACTTTTGTTGGAAACTCGTATTTTTCTATGACTTGTGAATTCTCACTAAAAATACAATTTTGAAATCAATTCACAACTTCAGACAAAGACTTGTAATCGTTGTTATACTTGTGAATTCTCACTAAAAATACAATTTTGAAATCAATTCACAACATACCTTGTACAATAGAGTGTTTTTTTTCACTTGTGAATTCTCACTAAAAATACAATTTTGAAATCAATTCACAACAGCCAAGGCAACATAAACTTGACAGGATTTCTTGTGAATTCTCACTAAAAATACAATTTTGAAATCAATTCACAACTACGCTGTTGACTAACTGTAAAGTATATGTCTTGTGAATTCTCACTAAAAATACAATTTTGAAATCAATTCACAACCTTTAGCACCTCATTACTATCTCCAACATACTTGTGAATTCTCACTAAAAATACAATTTTGAAATCAATTCACAACCCGCCTTGTAAAACAAAGTGATCTGTATTTCTTGTGAATTCTCACTAAAAATACAATTTTGAAATCAATTCACAACTCATCTGCTGCTAATGCTTGTGCTGCATAACTTGTGAATTCTCACTAAAAATACAATTTTGAAATCAATTCACAACACCTTTACTTCTTGTCCCTCTTTTTGGTACCTTGTGAATTCTCACTAAAAATACAATTTTGAAATCAATTCACAACCTTGGTAAGCTAGCTAAAGAATGGAACACTCTTGTGAATTCTCACTAAAAATACAATTTTGAAATCAATTCACAACTTAGAAGGTATATATTTAATTTCCTTTTGACTTGTGAATTCTCACTAAAAATACAATTTTGAAATCAATTCACAACACTATGCAACAACTAAAACGGCATTTAATGCTTGTGAATTCTCACTAAAAATACAATTTTGAAATCAATTCACAACTGAATTATTATGATCCCAAACCGTTTCTACCTTGTGAATTCTCACTAAAAATACAATTTTGAAATCAATTCACAACTGGGTAATTATTATCTAGTTCCGCTTGGTACTTGTGAATTCTCACTAAAAATACAATTTTGAAATCAATTCACAACTGCTAAATTGTGGAGCAATATAACCTAGAGCTTGTGAATTCTCACTAAAAATACAATTTTGAAATCAATTCACAACTCTGTAATTGGTAATCCACAAAATGAGGAACTTGTGAATTCTCACTAAAAATACAATTTTGAAATCAATTCACAACTAGCAGCAAACAACGTGTCTGCTCGATTTGCTTGTGAATTCTCACTAAAAATACAATTTTGAAATCAATTCACAACTCTTGTTTTGGTGATATAATTCTTTTTAAACTTGTGAATTCTCACTAAAAATACAATTTTGAAATCAATTCACAACTACCCATTAGTAGGCCACATGCCTCTAAAACTTGTGAATTCTCACTAAAAATACAATTTTGAAATCAATTCACAACTCTCGACAGCTATTGCATAAATTGCAGAAACTTGTGAATTCTCACTAAAAATACAATTTTGAAATCAATTCACAACTTGCGTAAATAATTCGTTTAGTAAGTTAATCTTGTGAATTCTCACTAAAAATACAATTTTGAAATCAATTCACAACATACAGAGGGTTTAACGTTGGAGTTTTCTGCTTGTGAATTCTCACTAAAAATACAATTTTGAAATCAATTCACAACAAGGAGATCTATTACTATTAAAACATTAGACTTGTGAATTCTCACTAAAAATACAATTTTGAAATCAATTCACAACAGTGAAACTGTAGATATTCAATCCTCTTATCTTGTGAATTCTCACTAAAAATACAATTTTGAAATCAATTCACAACATACGTGATGCAATTAAGGAGAAGATAGAACTTGTGAATTCTCACTAAAAATACAATTTTGAAATCAATTCACAACTTAACTGGACTTGATGTCTTTGTGTATTCTCTTGTGAATTCTCACTAAAAATACAATTTTGAAATCAATTCACAACTTACGAATAGATGAATATAATAAAATAGTACTTGTGAATTCTCACTAAAAATACAATTTTGAAATCAATTCACAACAGGCTAACGGGTTTAAATGACAGTGTAAATCTTGTGAATTCTCACTAAAAATACAATTTTGAAATCAATTCACAACTACCTAATGCGTTAAAATTTTCAGAAGATTCTTGTGAATTCTCACTAAAAATACAATTTTGAAATCAATTCACAACTCCTGTTTGTGGAGCTTTGCAAGAGGAGATCTTGTGAATTCTCACTAAAAATACAATTTTGAAATCAATTCACAACTAGATCGTTTCGAGGTTTCAAATGGTGCAACTTGTGAATTCTCACTAAAAATACAATTTTGAAATCAATTCACAACGACTACAAAGTTTACTATGAACGATTTGTACTTGTGAATTCTCACTAAAAATACAATTTTGAAATCAATTCACAACAAGACAGAAAAACAGGCGTCTACCAACTAGCTTGTGAATTCTCACTAAAAATACAATTTTGAAATCAATTCACAACAGCTGTTTGTACTTTGCTACCAAATCAACTCTTGTGAATTCTCACTAAAAATACAATTTTGAAATCAATTCACAACATTGACATCGGTATTATATACTATTTTTTCCTTGTGAATTCTCACTAAAAATACAATTTTGAAATCAATTCACAACAGATGCTTTGGCATTAGATAATTCTAGTCACTTGTGAATTCTCACTAAAAATACAATTTTGAAATCAATTCACAACATTGTTGTTGTTTTTCCTTGTTTTGCCATTCTTGTGAATTCTCACTAAAAATACAATTTTGAAATCAATTCACAACGCATCATTTCATCATAATTATAACCAGCCTCTTGTGAATTCTCACTAAAAATACAATTTTGAAATCAATTCACAACCCCACTCTCAAAAATGTATGCGTTAAAGTACTTGTGAATTCTCACTAAAAATACAATTTTGAAATCAATTCACAACCATCTAGCGGGTTAGTCGCATCAATTGCTTCTTGTGAATTCTCACTAAAAATACAATTTTGAAATCAATTCACAACTATAATAATCTTACCAAAATCATTTGCTAACTTGTGAATTCTCACTAAAAATACAATTTTGAAATCAATTCACAACACAATTTCACTAAATTCTTGGGCAATAGTTCTTGTGAATTCTCACTAAAAATACAATTTTGAAATCAATTCACAACCCCTCCACTTCCCAACCTATTTGATTGAATCTTGTGAATTCTCACTAAAAATACAATTTTGAAATCAATTCACAACCTATCCACGCTTTTAAAACATTAAACATCTCTTGTGAATTCTCACTAAAAATACAATTTTGAAATCAATTCACAACAAGCATTGCATGAATGGAAATACAGGCGAACTTATGCTGTCATTAAATAATCCTCCATTTACGTAAGGGAACTTTGCTAAATAATCTTGATATTTATCTGTTTTTTTATCGTTTAATCTGTCGAATAAATTATCTAAAAAAGTATGAGTGTCTTTTCCGTTTTCTGCTGTATGTTGAGCTAACGTATTTGTGAAAATATTCTCTTTAAAAATTCCTGTATCTTCTGAAAAATAGCAGAATAATAAACGAGATAGAAAAATATTAAGATGATGAATACTAGCTTTTGATTTGTAAATCTGTGGATTTTCTTCAATTAGCAAATCATATAAATCTGCCATTTTGTATGAAGCGTTTCTATCAGCTTCATCGTCATTTTTGGCAGTATAAATTTCACTTCCAGCTAATGGCAAAAAGAAATCGAAATAGTTGGGTAATTCTTTTAGTTTAATATCTAAAGACAGTTTATTTACTTTTAAATCTTTTGCTACTATTTGTTTGTAGTCTGTAAGAATTACAAATCTTGGTTTGTGCTTTAAAATTTGTTCATCTTTGGAAATTTCTTCAATGCTACTCAATAGTTTATCAGTCGCTTCTACTTTAAAGAATATTTTCTTTTTGTATAAGATTTCGCCATCTGCTTTGGCAAAATTGTAATCGCCTTTTTTAAGTCGAGTTACAGAGGTTTTTGAAATTCCGTAAGCGATTAACAAATCATAGATAAATTCTTCTTTTGAGAAGGTATCTATTAAGTTCTGAACATTAGTTTTTATTTCGGTTGATTTCATTAGAGTTCTAATTTCTTTAAATGACGCATTAATGCACGTAAAACGGTTTCAAAGTCTGGTAAATCTTGGATTTGGTCCGCCATAGATTTTTGCCAACGTCCTTTGTATTGTGGCAACCTTTGTTCTAGTTTAGCGTGAAACTCTGTTGGGTCAATTTCTTTGCTTTCACATTTCTGTCTAAATTCTACTATGTAAAAATCAATATCCATATTGTGTATTTCCAATAAATACCAAATGTCATAAAAATCTCTAGCTTGCATTCGTTGCATTACACAACGTAGCTTTTCAACCAACACCTCTTCTAGAGAATAGCAGAGTAGTTGGTGTTCTTCTTGGTCTGAATAGCCAATAAATACATTATTCAAAACAGGCTCTAACACTAATTTTTCACTTCTTGAAATATCAACTTTCACTTTTTTATTTGCACCTAAACCACCAAGCGGACCAACATAACTGATATAGAAATTAATTCCGCCATCTTGATGTTCGTTATCGTCAATGATTTCAAGCGGAATATTTGCTTCTTCTTTTATATATTCAAAGACTTCTGTAAACCATTCAAAAATTTGTTCATTGGTTATTGAATCATCCAATAACGTAAAGTCAAGGTCTTCTGAAAATCGGTAATCTTCAAAATAGATTTTCTTTAAAACTGTTCCACCTTTAAAAACTATTTTTTTTGAAACCGTAGAATGTTGTGCTATTCCTTGAAGAATCCAAGAAAGTATATAATCCTTTTCAATTTGTTGGTCTCGTACACCAACTGCACGAGCTTTGTTTTGTATTTCTCCTGGTTTTATCACGTGTAAATGGCAGATTTAATAGTTTCTGTTTCTAAATTTTGTTGAATACTCCAACGACTAATCATTTTACCTGATTTTGGTAATTCGGTATCTAAAAGCACGTAAGATGTTGTTTTTAGCTTGTTAAGTTTAGGAATAATATATGTCTCTATTTCTAATATTTCTAATAAAAACCCTAAACGTTTAATAACTGCTTGCGATTTGAAACGTTCTGTATATTCAAGAAGTCTGTCAAACTTAATTTTGTCTTTTGAGGTATAAATTGCTCTAGCTATTTCAACAATTCCTCCTGCATAATCAGGTTTGAATAAGCAGTCAATAAATGTTTTTTCTAAATCAGAACAAAGGACTTTGTGAAAGCTATCAACCCATATTTTTTTAGCTCCAAAAAAATGGTTTTTGTTATGGTAAACGAATTGAAAATCAACATTCTTTATTTTAATTATTGAAGGTCGAACTTGTTTTGAAACAACAATTTGTTCTTTTAGTGATGGTTGAGTAATCAAATTGTGTATTTGCAAGGCCGAGTAATAACCAATATAGTGGTTTTCTCCTTTTGTAAGATGTCCAGCAATGAGGTGCCAATCAGGCATAAAAGATTCTGCATCTTTTTCATAGGGAATGATATAGTATAACCCTTTTTTTAAACGCATCAAAAGTCCTCTTTTTACCATATCGCTCAATAATTCCTTTAAGGCACTATTGCTAGAATTTGGTAAAGCGTCTATTGCTTCTGCATAAGCAAAACAATCTTGGTCTAACTTATTAAAGTAAGTCAGAATGTTATTTGATTGTGTTGATATGTTTTTTGTTCTCATAGTTTATGCGTCAGCTTAAAACTGACTACAAGGATACAAATAATTATTTAAATAATTTACTTTTCAATGTAGTTAAGTCAGCTTGTTACTGACTAAATAGATATAAAAGATAAGTTTCGGTATGTGGTAGCGTTGGAAAAAGGCAAGCTCTTTTTATTTTTTGAGGTACGAAAAAAATGAAATGTGCTTGACTGTGCAACTGGCTTTAGCTTGTGTACAAGTCTGGTTATAGCAAACTAATCTTGTGAATTATCACTAAAAATACAATTTTGAAATCAATTCCCAACAAATTTTATAAAACACACTTTACTTTTTTGACAAACATAGGTAAGTTTTTTGTTTCGGATACGTTTGTTTTTTCTAAAAATACTAGTATATTTTACAGAAAGTACTAGTATTTATGAATAAATATACTAGTATAAATTATAAAAAGAAGTAGTGTTTTTATAAAATGTAAGTAGAGGTACCTGGTTGTTAACCAGATTTCTATACGTATAAAGATAAGAAAAAGAGGAACAAACAGATAAATTTTTACGTTAATTAATTTTTTAGCAACAAAAAATTGTTCTCTATCTGCCAAATAATATTCAGTAAATGAAAACCAAGCATTGATAACACTTTTAAAACAGTTTTGTCATTTTTTATGAGTGAAACTCAATTTTGAAAAATAGCGCAACTATGAATTCAAAATTGTTACTAGAACTAATCCTGTTCCATATGCTGCACTTGTTTTAGTATCTAGCGGAATCTTGGGCTTAATACCTACCATGTTATGCGTCTAAATAGTATAAGAGGATTCCTTTTTGATACCTCGAAGGCGCTCTTCGAAGCTGTTCCTTTAAATTAGGAATTCAGAAAAACCTTTCTAACAGATTTTCTATTGATCTGTAGTTTAAAATAAGTGAATAAATTGCAACTACTTTTTAGCTACTATTGTAGTTTTTTTGACGTACAAACAAAAAAAACCGTTTCTAATTTACTAAATCAAGTTTAGTAAAAAAAAACGGTTTTAAAATCTTAAAAAATATTGTGTGTGTTACATATATGCCTCCATAGGAGCACAAGAACAAATTAAGTTTCGATCTCCGTATGCATCATCAACTCTTCTAACAGAAGGCCAGAATTTATTATCAGAAACAAAATCTAAAGGAAAAGCGGCTTGCTCTCTTGTGTATGGAAAATCCCATTCATCTGCCGTTAGCATTTCTAGTGTATGCGGTGCATTTTTGAGCAAATTATTAGTTTCGTCTTGCGTAGCCTCTACAATTTCTTTGCGAATAGAAATCATCGCATCACAAAAACGGTCTAATTCTGCAATAGATTCAGATTCTGTAGGCTCAATCATCATGGTGCCATTTACAGGAAAAGAAACTGTTGGCGCATGAAAACCATAATCCATTAAACGTTTTGCAATATCTACAACTTCAATACCACGTTCTTTAAAATCTCTACAATCGATAATCATTTCGTGTGCAGCACGGCCTTTTTCGCCTGTATATAAAGTAGGATAATGCCCATCTAAACGCTCTTTAATATAGTTGGCGTTTAAAATTGCAATTTTTGTAGCATCTGTTAATCCTTTAGAACCTAACATGGTAATATAGCCGTAAGAAATTAAGCAAGCCAAAGCAGAACCCCAAGGTGCGCCAGAAATTGCTGTAATTGCTTGTTCTCCGCCAGTAGGAATGATAGGGTTTGATGGTAAAAATGGTACCAATTGTGGCGCTACGCAAATAGGACCCACGCCTGGGCCACCACCACCATGCGGAATTGCAAATGTTTTGTGCAAGTTTAAGTGACAAACATCTGCACCAATCGTTGCCGGATTTGTTAACCCAACTTGCGCATTCATATTTGCGCCATCCATATATACTTGACCTCCGTGATCATGAATAATTTGAGTAATTTCTTGAATTTCACTTTCAAAAACTCCGTGTGTTGATGGGTAGGTTACCATCAATGCCGCTAAATTATCAGAATGAAGCAATACTTTTTCGCGCAAATCATTCAAATCGATGTTACCGTTTTCCGCAGCTTTTGTTACAATTACTTTCATACCTGCCATTACCGCAGAAGCAGGATTTGTACCATGTGCCGAAGCCGGAATAATACAAATATTTCTGTGCCCATCATTTCTTGATAAATGATATGCTCTTATGGTCATTAACCCAGCAAATTCTCCTTGTGCGCCAGAGTTTGGTTGCAAAGAAGTACCTGCAAAACCAGTTACAATGTTTAATTGATGTTCTAATTTTCTTAAAACTTCGTGATACCCATCTGCCTGATTTAAAGGTACAAAGGGATGAATGTTTCCCCATTGCGGATTGCTTAAAGGCAACATTTCAGACGCTGCATTCAATTTCATGGTGCAAGATCCCAAAGAAATCATCGAATGATTTAAGGCTAAATCTTTACGTTCTAATCTTTTAATATAGCGCATCATATCCGTTTCCGATTGATACTTGTTAAAGATTTCATTGTCTAAAAATGACGTAGTTCTTTGTGCGTTGATAAGAATATTATTTCCTTGAGAAATAGAGTAAATAGTGTCTGCAGTTAAGTGCAAAGCTTCTGTAAAAACAGTAACAATTGCATTTAGTTCTTTTAAACCAACAGTTTCATTTAAAGAAATAGACAACGTATTATCATCTATATAATTAAAGTTTATTTTATGTGCTTCTGCAACAACTTTAATTTTTTTAGCATCCGTTTTTACGGTAAGTGTATCAAAGTAAGAAGTGTTTATTTGTTCAATACCTAAATTTGATAAAGCATTTGCTAGCGTACTTGTCTTGTCATGCAATGAGTCTGCTATAAACTGAATTCCGCTTTTTCCATGAAAAACAGCATACATTCCTGCCATAACCGCTAATAAAACTTGTGCAGTACAAATGTTAGAGGTTGCTTTTTCTCGTTTAATATGTTGTTCTCTAGTTTGCAATGCCATTCTTAAGGCACGCTTTCCGTTCATGTCTTTGGTAACACCAATAATTCGTCCAGGAATACTTCTTTTGTATGCTTCTTTAGTTGCAAAAAATGCTGCATGAGGCCCTCCATATCCTAACGGAATTCCTAATCGTTGCGTAGTTCCTACTACAACAGATGCTCCGAATTCTCCGGGTGCTCTTAATTTTACTAATGATAAAATATCTGCGGCAATAGCAACTTTTATATCGTTGTCATTTGCTTTTGCAACAAAAGTTTCATAATCAAAAATTTGTCCGAATTTACCAGGGTATTGTAAAATTGCACCGAAAAAATCATCTGCAAAATCGAAATCTTCATGGTTTCCTATTACCAACTCAATGCCTATTGGCGTAGAGCGAGTTTGTAATAAAGACAATGTTTGTGGCAAAATTTCATCAGAAACAAAAAACTTATTAGCGCCTGCTTTTTTCTTTGCACGTTCTCTAACATCAAACAATAAAGCCATTGCTTCTGCAGCAGCAGTACTTTCATCTAAAAGCGAAGCGTTTGCCAATTCCATGCCTGTTAAATCGCAAATCATGGTTTGATAATTTAACAACGCTTCTAATCTACCTTGAGCAATTTCTGCCTGATAAGGAGTGTACGCTGTATACCAACCCGGATTTTCTAATATATTACGCTGAATTACACTCGGCACAATCGCCTCATGGTAGCCTAAACCAATGTAACTTTTAAAAACTTTGTTTTTTTCTGATAATTCTTTAATGTGCCCCAAGTATTCGTATTCACTCATGGCTGGTTCTAAATCTAAATCGACTTTTAAACGAATATTATCAGGTACTGTCTCATTAATTAATTGATCTAAACTATCAATTTTAATGGTTTGTAACATTTTGTCTTGCTCCTTTTTGCTAGGGCCAATGTGTCTTAATTGAAACGAATTCGTATCCATTTGTGCGTCTAAAATTATTGATAACTCAATGAATTATCTGATTGCCTACTAAATTTTAAAATATATACTTTATATACATTACAAAAATAAGCATTCTATAAATTATAAAACGCCAAAAAGCGGGGGTGATATAATTAATTATCAACTATATAGAATAATTATAAACAAAAAGTTATTTTTGTGGTATGAAGGTAGTAAAACAGGTCTTAAATTTTTACATTAATGCAAGCATTCATGTTGCTTTTGCCGTGTATGCATTGTTAAAAGTTACTGAAATATATTTTGATCTTTCTTATGATAAAAACATCGATTATTTTATTTTTTTTGGCACCATTACAGGGTATAACTTTGTAAAGTATGCTGGAGTGGCAAAACTTCACCATAAAAGTTTAACAGACAATCTAAAAGTTATTCAGGTTTTTTCGTTTTTATGCTTTTTAGCCTTGTGTTATTTTGGGTTTGTTATACAGGTAAATACTTTATTATTTTCTATTCCCTTATGTTTGTTAACAGTTTTATACGCCGTTCCTTTTTTAAGCGGATTTCATAAAAATTTAAGACAAATAAGTTATTTAAAAATAATAGTAGTGGCTTTGGTTTGGGCTGGCTTTACAGTTTTACTGCCAATTATAGATGCAGACCGTGCCATCTCATTAAATGTGGTGTTTTTAACGCTACAACGTTTTTTAATTGTGGTGGTTTTAATACTTCCTTTTGATATTAGAGATGTGCAATACGATGCTATTTCTCTGCAAACAATCCCCAAGAAAATTGGCGTAGAAAAAACCAAGAGACTAGGATTAATGTTGCTGATTTTTGCATTAGTTTTAGAGTATCTTTTTGCGACAGAATTGATGGTGAAAACACCTTTTATGATGTTCTTTTTTCTGACAATTTTACTCTTAATGAGGGCAGAAACAACACAATCTAAATACTATAGCTCTTTCTGGGTAGAGTCTTTGCCCATTGTGTGGTGGTTAGTTCTTTTAGGATTCCATAATTTTTAAAGAGAATTGTTGTTTTTTTTATCAACTATTTTAATATCTCTCGCAAATAAAACAGATTTCATAAAACTGTAAAATAGCTACTGAATTACTTACGATATTTGTAGCTTTACCCACTTAAATTCAACCAAGGTTTTAGAGGAATGAGTACCATAAAAAGAAATTATATTTTCGATTTTGATAGCACATTAACAAGAGTAGAGGCGCTAGATGTTTTAGCCGAAATTACGCTCAAAAATGATCCTAGAAAAGATGAAATTATTCAAGAAATAATAGACATTACCAATTTAGGAATTGATGGCGAAATATCTTTTACAGCATCTTTAGAAAGAAGAATTAAATTATTAAAAGCTAATAAATCTAATTTAACCGAGTTAGTAGAAGATTTAAAAAAGCAAGTATCCATATCTATCGAAAGAAATAAAGAGTTTTTTAAGTTGTATGCAGATGATATTTATGTCATTTCCTGCGGATTTAAAGAATTTATAGATCCTATTGTAAAAGAATACAACATTCCGTCAGAAAAAGTATTTGCAAATACGTTTGAGTTTGCAGCAGACGGAGAAATTATTGGTTTTGATGCTCACAATCCACTATCACAACACAACGGAAAAATTCAGTGTTTAAGAGACATGAATTTAGATGGAGAAGTGCAAGTTATTGGCGATGGTTATAGCGATTATGTAACGCGTGAAGCAGGTGTGGCGCACAAGTTTTTTGCGTATACAGAAAATATTTCAAGAGATAAAACAACAGAGAACGCAGACCATATTGCCCCAAATTTAGATGAATTTTTATACGTAAACAATTTGACAAGAAATATCTCATATCCGAAAAATAGAATTAAAATTTTATTATTAGAAAACGTGCATCCAGATGCTTTTAAAAAGTTGTCTACCGATGGTTTTTCTGTAGAAACAGTTTCTAAAAGTTTGTCTGAAGATGAATTGATAGAAAAAATAAAAGATGTGCATGTTTTAGGAATTCGTTCTAAAACAAATGTTACTCAAAGAGTTGTAGATGCCGCAGACAAATTAATGGTGGTAAGTGCGTTTTGTATTGGTACCAAACAAATTGATTTAGAGGCTTGTAAAGAAAAAGGAATCGTTGTTTTTAATGCGCCTTACAGCAACACACGTTCTGTGGTTGAATTGGCAATTGGCGAGATTATTATGTTAATGCGTTCTGTTTTTCAAAGAAGCACAGAAATTCATAATGGCCAGTGGAACAAAACGGCAGCGGGCTCAAGAGAAGTTCGTGGTAAGAAATTAGGAATTATAGGGTATGGTAACATCGGTTCGCAGCTTTCTATTTTGGCAGAAGCTTTAGGGATGGATGTGTATTATTATGATGTAGAAGATAAATTGGCTTTAGGAAATGCAAAGAAAATAGTTAAGTTAGAAGATTTATTGTCAATTTCTGATGTGGTTACCTTACATATTGATGACAATGCTGCGAATAAAAATTTCTTCGGAGAAAAAGAAATTAGCCAAATGAAAGATGGTGCGCATTTAGTCAATCTTTCAAGAGGTTTTATTGTCGATATTCCGGCGTTGGTTGCTGCTTTAAAATCAGGTAAAATTGCAGGTACAGCAATTGATGTGTATCCAGAAGAGCCAAGAAAAAACGGTGAGTTTTTTACAGAATTACAAGGATTACCAAATGTAATTTTAACACCTCACGTTGGCGGAAGTACAGAAGAAGCCCAAAGAGATATTGCAGATTTTGTGCCGAGTAAAATAATGGCATACATGAATTCTGGAAATACGGTAGATGCTGTCAACTTTCCGAATATTCGTTTGCCGAGACAAACAAATGCGCACCGATTTTTACATATTCACAAAAATGTGCCCGGTGTTATGGCAAAGATCAATAAGATTTTAGCAAAATACGATTTGAATATAATAGGTCAGTATTTATCTACAGATTCTAAAGTAGGCTATGTAATTACAGATTTAGATAAAGAATATAACAAATCAGTAATTGAAAAATTAAGAAATATAGAAGGTACAATTAAGTTTAGAGTTTTGTATTAAGACTAGATTGTTAAATCTTTTAAAAAAAAAAGCCTTTCAATTATTTGAAAGGCTTTTTTTATGCCTGCTGTTATTGTTAGGAAAGAAGTAATCTCTTTATTTCAATGAATAGATTTCTTTTTTTAATCATTTTACAAGGGGTTGAAACCCCTTGCAATTGAAAAATGTCTTTGTGAATCTCTGTTAAATAGCTGCAAACTAAAGCTTTATCTTCTTTTTCAAATCAACAATATTCTTATCCTTAACCCCTAAATAACGTTTACTTCCCAAGTATCTGTTTTTATTCATTGCATCAAAATTAGTCTCATTTTTATCCATAGAACTTAAATGAACATTTCCAGAAGCATGAATAAATTCCATTTTATTATTACCCAGCCAAATACCAACATGCACTACTTTTTGTTTTTTATTTTCTTCTGCTTTTGTTCCGAAAAATAATAAATCGCCTTTTTGTAAATCAGAAAAATCTAAATTTGTGTCCACAGTTTTACCAGCATTTATTTGTTGAGAAGCATCTCTAGGAATTACAAAACCGTTCATTAAATACACCATTTTCGTAAAGCCGCTGCAATCCATTCCTTTGCTAGAGGTCCCGCCCCATAAATATGGAAAACCTTCCATTTTTTTGGCAACAGTTTCAATGTTTTCTTTGGATGTAACGAAATTCTGTAACCAAGAACTGTACATAATCCCTTCTTCTTTTTTGATAAAACCTGTTCTGTTATCAGGATATTTTACTTTATAAAATTGATTATCTTCAGAAATATAGTGCAACAAGCCGCCTAAAGTAATGTCAGAAACAATTTGAGAATCTTCTGATGCATCAACATATACATATCCAAAATTCTTCGTAAAAATGATTTTTTTTGATGCATTCCAGCGATCAAAGGTATCTTTTGTCATTTTTGTAATCCCTCCTTTATCAACCCAAGAAATATAATTATCAGGCGTCTGAATTCTGTAAAAATCACCTTTCTTATCTAGTATTTTTAAAGACATGCCTAACAAACCTTGCGTGCCTAATTCGGCAGAATGCTTGGGTTTAGAACGAATGTTAATAACAGAATTTCTAGCAACAGCATATTGTTGCTTTCCTACGGCAGAGTCGGGTAGCATTCGAACCTTATTAACAAACGTTAATTTTCTATCGTTTAAACTGTCTAAAAGTAACATATATGCCTCTTTAGAAGTAGTTTCTCCTGTTAAAATAAATTTCTCATTTGACGTGCTAAATTGAATGTCAAATAATTCAACACGTTTATCCGGTGCAAAATCTTTTTTTATCGAAGAATGAATTCGCTCTATTTCAGAAATCGTTTTTGAGTCATTTTTACAAGACATAAAAACAAGCAATAATAGCACAGAGAAGTATTTTAGGATTTTCATTAAGAATGATTTTTTGCAAAAATACAAAACTAAATACTGTTTTGTAAAAGGAAGGAAATCATTCTGAATTACCAGAGATTTGTTTATGGTATTTCACGAAATTTGTGTCTAAATCATTGAATTCTCAATAGGATTGTTTTATATTTGGTTTAAATCGTTTTATATTAAATGGAATATCAAAATTCGTTAGTATTTGCAAAACAATTAGATCAGAAAGATAAACTGGCTCATCTGCGAAGTCTGTTTCATATTCCGAAAGATAAAAACGGGAATGAATGGATGTATTTTACCGGGAATTCTTTGGGTTTACAGCCAAAAGCGACTAAAGAATACATCAATCAGGAATTAGAAGATTGGGCAAATTTAGGTGTAGAAGGTCATTTTGAAGCGAAGAATCCGTGGTTGAATTATCACGAATATTTAACCGATAAAATGGCGAAAATTGTAGGCGCAAAACCTATGGAAGTAGTAGTAATGAATACGCTTACGACCAACTTACATTTGTTAATGGTGTCTTTTTATAGACCTACCAAAACAAAATATAAAATCGTAATTGAAAGTGACGCGTTTCCTTCAGATCGATATGCGGTGCAATCGCAATTAAAATTCCACGGTTTTTCAGATGATGATGTTATCGAATGGAAACCAAGAAAAGGGGAACAATTATTGCAGCTAGAAGATTTAGAAACCATTGTTGCCAATCAAGGTGATGAAATTGCACTACTTTTAATTGGTGGTGTAAATTATTATACGGGTCAGTTTTTAGATTTGAAAAAAATTGCAGCAATCGGTCATTCAAAAAACTGTGTTGTAGGAATTGATTTGGCACACGGAGCAGGAAATGTACAACCCAATTTACACGATTCTAATGTCGATTTTGCAGCCTGGTGTACCTATAAATATTTAAATTCAGGACCAGGAAGTTTAGCAGGACTGTTTGTGCACGAAAAACATTCAAAAAATAAAGACTTACCGCGTTTTGCAGGTTGGTGGAATCATAACAAAGAAACGCGTTTTAATATGCGGCAACCATTTGATGTGATGGAAGGAGCAGAGGGTTGGCAATTATCGAATCCGCCAATATTATCAATGGCGGCCATCAAAGCTTCTTTAGATTTATTTGATACCGTTGGCATGGATGCTTTAAGAGAAAAATCAGAAAAATTAACTGGGTATTTCGAGTTTTTAATCAATGAAATTGGTTCTGATGATATTAAAATTATCACACCAAGCAACCCGAAAGAAAGAGGTTGTCAGTTATCAATTCAAGTTAAAAACGCAGATAAAAGTTTGCATAAAAAGCTAACAGAAAATAATATTATTACAGATTGGCGAGAACCCGACGTAATACGATGCGCGCCAGTGCCAATGTATACGAGTTATAAAGATGTTTATAGGATGGTGACTGTTTTACAAACACTTTTGTAAAACAGTTAAGCTGAATTTATTTCAGCTTCTTTAAAAAAAATAACGAATTTAATTTAGTTCTTGACTGCGCTCGAACGGATATAAAAATTTAGAATGAATAAAAAAGATACGATATTAATAATTGGAGCCGGACTTTGTGGCTCATTACTCGCATTAAGACTAGCACAAAGAGGTTATAAAGTCGAGGTGTACGAAAGTAGACCCGATTTAAGAACTACAGCTATTTCTGCTGGGCGTTCTATCAATTTAGCGTTGTCAGACCGTGGTTTAAAAGCATTGCGCTTATGCGGAATGGAAGAAAAAGCGAGAGAAATTTGCATACCTATGTATGGCAGATTAATGCATGATACAGCCGGTAATACCTTTTCTTCTAATTATTCAGGGCGAGAAAATGAGTATATCAACTCTATTTCTCGTGGAAATTTAAATGCAATTTTATTAGATGAAGCAGAAAAACATGAAAATGTAAACATTCATTTTAATAAAAAATGTAACCATGTTGATATAGAAAAAGGAATTGCTCATTTTGAAGATTATAAAACGAAAGAAACTTTTTCTATAGATGCAACCGTGATTTTTGGCGGTGATGGTGCAGGTTCTTCTTTAAGAAAAAGTTATATGGCAGAACGAAAATTCTTGTTTAGCTATTCTCAAGATTATTTAAATCATGGGTATAAAGAATTAGAGATTCCTGCGGATAAAAATGGAAAGCATCAAATAAGTAATGGACATTTGCATATTTGGCCTCGTGGCGACTTTATGTTAATTGCTTTACCAAATATGGATGGTAGTTTTACAGTAACCTTATTTTTAAGTTATGATGAAGGGGAGTTTAATTTTGAGAACCTAACATCCGAAGAGAAAATAACGGAGTTTTTTGAGAAAGAATTTCCAGATACCTTGGCGCTAATTCCGAATATAAAAGAAGAATTTATCAACAATCCTACAGCACCTTTAGGAACTGTAAAATGTTCGCCTTGGAGTTATAAAGGTAAAACGCTGCTAATTGGCGATTCTTCTCATGCAATTGTACCGTTTTATGGCCAAGGAATGAACGCTTCTTTTGAAGATGTATTTGTGTTAGATGAAGTTTTGAATCAAGATTTAGAGAGTTGGGATGCTATTTTTAAAGCGTATCAAAAAGCTAGAAAACACGATGTAGATGCCATTGCAGCTTTAGCGATTGATAATTATCATGAGATGAGAGCGCATGTTGCAAATCCGCTTTTTAAAGAAAAAAGAAAGATAGAAATGGATTTGGAGAAAACATTTCCAACGCAATATTCGTCAAAGTACTCTTTGGTAACTTTTAATGAGCATATTGGCTATGACGAAGCGATGAGAAGAGGTAGAGCACAAGATAAAGCGCTGTTGCAAATGATTGCCGGTGATGAAATTCACACGCATTTAGAGATGACAAAAGAAGAGTTGAAAGTGGTTCTAGAGAAAGTGATTGTTGAAACAAATCGTATTTTAGAAGAAGATAAAGTTGCAGCTCTCTAGCCTATCCCAGTCTTCCCGAAGGGAAGAAGTGAGCAGGTTTGTGGGAAAAAAATATGAAATATAATTTTACAGCGTAAAACAGAAATTAATAAGAACTCAAATCCCCAGTTTGAGTTTCTCCCCTTCGGGGAGATTAAGAGGGTATTAAGATGAAAGTAACACCAAGAGGCGCATACCCGCATGTAAAAGTGGTAGGAGATTTTATTTTTGTATCAGGAACAAGTTCTCGAAGAGCCGATAATACCATTGCAGGAGTCGATATTATTGACGAGATGGGAACAAAATATTTGAATGCAGAAACACAAACTAGAGAAGTTTTAAAAAATATTGATAAAAATTTACAAACTGTTGGCGCAAGCATTAAAGACGTTGTAGATGTTTCTTCTTTTTTAGTAAATATGAATGATTTTGCAGGGTATAATAAAGCGTACGCAGAATTTTTTGATAAGGAAACGGGGCCAACAAGAACCACAGTTGCCGTGCATCAATTGCCGCATCCAGATTTGGTGGTAGAGATTAAAGTGACTGCCTATAAAAAGAAGTGATGAAAAATATAGTAGCAATATTAGTTTTTATGCTGTCGCTCAACTTTGCAAATGCTCAAGAAAATTGGGACGCAAAAATAAACTCTAAACTTCCAGAAGTTTTGGTTAGTCATAGGGCTTTTGTGAGCATTCCTAATTTGCCTGCGGATATTCCAAAAATGTATGAAAATATTGATTGGGTAAAAAACAGGTTTCAAAAAGTTCATTTTCAACTCAAAGCGTTAGAATCGCCTACATTGCCGGTCTTGTTCGCCGAGAGAATAGTAGATCCCACATTCAAAACCGTGTTGTTTTATTTTCATTTAGACGGCCAAGCAGTAAATGCTGCAATGTGGAATCAAAAAAATCCATTTATTCCTGCTTTAAAAGAACAAAAATTAGATGGAACATGGGAAGCAATTCCTTGGTCTAATTTAGAAGAAGAAATTAATGACGATTGGCGAATTTTTGGAAGAGCAGCTGCAGATGATAAAGCACCCATTGTAATGTTTTTATCTGCTTTAGAGTTGTTGCAACAGCAAAACTTACATCCAAAATTTAACATCAAAATTATTTTTGATTTAGAAGAAGAGTATTCGTCAGAAGGATTCCTATCCACCTTAAAAAAATACAAAGAAATTTACGAGTCAGATTATATGATTATTATGGATGGTCCTGCGCATAATTCTAACCAACCAACATTAACCTTTGGTTGCAGAGGTATTGCAACCTGTAGTATTACAACCTATGGTTCTAAACTTCCGCAGCATAGTGGGCATTTCGGAAATTATGTAGCAAATCCTGTTTTTACGTTGTCTAGATTGCTTGCTTCGATGAAATCTGAAGGGGGAAAAGTACGTGTCAAAGACTATTACAAAGGAATTGTTCTTCCTAAAAATGTGTCTGCGATTCTAAATGCCGTACCGGATAACACAGAAGATATTAATAATGCTTTGTTGATTCATAAAGCTGAAAATGTGGGAAATAATTACCAAGAAGCACTGCAATATCCTACTTTAAATATCAGACAAATTGGCACTTCTTGGAAGGGAGAGGGTTTGAAAACAATTATTCCAGAATATGCCACTGCGGATATAGATGTTCGTTTAGTAGTAGAAACCGATGGACAAAAACAGTTAGATAAAATTAAAAATCATATTACAGAACAGGGATTTTTGGTTTTAAATCGCGCTCCAACGGATACTGAAAGACTAGAAAATTCTAAAATTGTAACTTTTAAGGGAAATGCTGGAGTACATGCTTTCAGAACACCATTAAACTCATTTTTCGGAGAAAAAATCAGGAGTTCTTTAACAGCGTCGTTTGGTGAAATACCTATTAGCATCAGAACGATGGGAGGCACTGTGCCAATTGTTCCTGCAATTACGGAATTAGATATTCCTGCGATTATTGTTCCTATGGTGAATATGGATAACAATCAGCACAACCCAAATGAAAACATTAGAATTGGAAATATTAGGCAGGGTATTAAAATCTGTTTAGCTATTTTAAATACGAGTTTATAGCATTAAGAGTGATTTAGTTCTGCTAGATTGTTTTTATCTGGTTTGAAGCAAACTTTTTAAAATTGAGATATATTCCTTAAAATTATCTAGAGAAAGTTGAAGTATTAAATTACTGTGTTTATTTTATAGAAAATTTAACGTTCGTTACTATTATATAAACTAGAATCTCAATTATTCATGAAATCATTTTTTACAAACTAAAAATGAAAAATCAATTGAATACATTACTGGCTTTAAAACTTTGGATATTCTTTTTATCTATAACTATATTATCGGTTTTTTCTGAAACAATTATCAGAATGATACTCATCATAATTTGGTTGTTATTATGTACGTATTGGACTTTAAAAGTTGGAGAAAAATTACACAATAAACTAACAAACAAATCTACCCTGAACTTAAAACGATTTAAAGCACAAATTTTATTTGTTGTTAATTACCTTGTTATTGTTTCAGTTTCTGGTGGGGATACGAAATTAACACCGAAAATATTGCTGACTATAGCTAGAAAGCTTGGGTAATTACTCCATTTCACTTCATTTCATTTTAATGTATTTCATAATTCATATCCTATACTTTTTTTCAAAATGCATAGCAACACTGTGAAATAGACATGAAGGTTATGGTTGGTATCTGTTAGGTTTTTGGATGTTTCTAACGGGTATATGGATACTACAACCCAGACTAATTGAATTGTTAAATGAAAAGCCAAAAACCATGGACTTGTGTAGCTAATTTATTGTTAATAAGATGACTGTAATTACTTTTGGCTGTTACCTGTGATTAATTAATTTTGTCTTCCGAGGGTAGGCAACTAATATTGATTGATTTATTGTGATTACAAATCCCTTGTAGACCACGATAAAGACAAAGATCATTTTAAAATTAAAAGCCATAATTGGCGCGCACATAGCAACTCTTAAAGCTATCTAAATCTTCAAATTAGGGTTCTTAAAATAAAGAATATCATAGCCTAGAATCTTCTCAAATTCAAATACATTTAGTTGCTTTTTGATAGCTTTATGTCTTAAATCGAAAAGGAGTTATTCAGATAGGTTTCATGAAATAGTATATTATAGAAGTTAACTTTGTGTAAATCAATAATAAAAGGTGATATTTATCTTTATTTTAAAAGGAAACAAATCAACCAAAACAAAAACAATGGGAATATTCTGGGATTTAATGCAGCAAGACGAATTAAATAAGCAAGAGGATAAAGCGAATAATTTAGAAGATAGGGTGGAGTTGCTAGAAAAAGAACTTGAAAAAACAAGAACACTTTTGCGCAAAACTTTAGTAGCATTAGAAAAGCATATCACAATAGACATAGACGGCGATGGTAAAATGGGTTAAAATATGTTTAAATTTTTTCGAAAAATTCGTTTTAACCTTCTTTTAAAGAATAAAACATCCAAGCATTTTAAATATGCTTTAGGAGAAATTATTCTCGTGGTAATTGGTGTTTTGATTGCATTTCAGATAAACAATTGGAAAGAATCTAAAAATGCATCAAAAAAAGAATTGGCTTTATTGGTGAATATAAAAAGTGATTTGGAATCTGATGTTTCTAATTTAAAGCGACAACATTCTTCATTTGTACAGCGTGAGGCTAATTCAGAACTGGCAATAGAATTATCTTATAAAGCCAAAACAGTCAAAGACATTAATTTGGTTTCCGATTTAACAGAACCGCTTTGGAATGCACTGTATATCAACCAAAACACGTATCATGAGATGATTAATTCGGGTAGTATGTATTCTATGAAAAATAAGGGCTTAAAAAAATAAATAGGTATTATCTTTCTGTAGAAGCGGACACACAATATATTAGAAGTATAAATACTACGCATAGCCAATTATGGCATTTAGAGCCGGCGATGTATCCTTTTAAACTATTGATTTCGCAAATAGAAAAATCTCGAATAGCTTTAAAATCAATCGATACTACTTGGATAGATAACCCAAAATCTGCAACCTATTTATGTGTAGATAATTTTTTAAATGCGAATCAAGAAATAAATAATATATAGAAGAGAAGTGTTTAAAAGAATTGTAGCAAGGGCTCGTCTTCTTTTAGTAGCTATTGATAAAGAGTTATTTGCTAGAAATTAATAATAACGGTTTTGTAAAGGATAATACACTTAAAAAATAGCTATTAAAAGTCGTTTAGTAAAGGTGAAATAAAGAAGTCATAAAGACCTGTGTAAAATAAGATGCTGCTTTTAGGTTTTTTGAAACACGAAATAAAAAAGAAAAATCGCTAAAATTTTAAAGTACTAATAGCGCAAAAGCAAGTAGTAAATAAGGACTGAAATGGATGGATTTAATGTAGTTATGGTCATCGCAATTATTCTATTCGCAAGATTAGGAGTACGATTGGTAACAGGATATTTAAAAATGAAAAACGAACAAAAAGACGAAGCTGATGATTAAGTTCTTCGGTAAAATCCGTAAAAATTTACTTCTGAATAATAAAGTTAGTAAATACTTGCCCTATGCGATCGGCGAAATAGCGCTTATAATGATTGGGATTTTATTAGCATTGCAAGTAAATAACCAAAATGAAGTAAGGAAGTCTAATGATCTCGTAACTACTTACGAGCAAAATATAGCTTTAGAATTAAAGACAGATATTTTACGATTAAAAGAAATGGATAGCATTCGAACTATTTGGAATAATAGTTTGCTTGCCTATGTAAAATACTATAATTCTGAAAATGTTGATATGCATATTTTAAAGCGTAAATCGGATAGTGCTTTTACTGACTTAAGAATATTACATACAAGCACGTATTCAATCCAAGATTTAATTAGCACAGGAAATTTAAAACTATTTCCAATGGATAAAAAAATGTAATTTTAAAATTTAAAAATTTTTCGGATTATAATCGATACAGGGAAGAAAAAAGGTCAGAAAACACCAATAACAACGGTCAAATATATGACAATGATATTGACTTAATGTACCCATATAACTATTCTGAAAAAGAGCATAAGGAAGTGATAAACTGGAGATACAACTTGGGTTCTCCTCAAATGAGGAAGTATAATAATAATAATAATAATAATAATAATAATAATAATGCTGTTTTTTTAAATCATTATAGGGTTCAAGAATCTCTGCATGAGCAAGTGCGTAAAGAAACTTTAGAATTTTTAGAAATCATAGAAAAGCCTCATTTTAATGATTAATCATGATAAAAATATTTAGAAAAATCCGTCAGAATTTGCTCTTGGAAAATAAAACATCAAAGTATTTTAAATATGCTATTGGCGAAATTGTATTGGTGGTGATTGGTATATTAATTGCGTTTCAAGTAAGTAAATGGAGCACCAATAAAACGAAAGAAAAAGAAGCCTATAACCAATTATTAGAGGTGCAAAATGAAATTTTAAATAATATACTTGAGTTTGAGTATAAAGGCAATTATTACTATAATAAACTTCGCGATGTAAGAAGTGTATTTTCAGACACCTTGACTTTTAAAGATTATAAAAATAAAATTAGTTTACAAAGAATTATGTCGAGTTATAGTGCCGTTGAAACCCAAAATGAAGCTTTTAATAAACTTATTCAAAATGCAGATGATGTACCTGAAATTTATAGACCACTAATTTTAGAAATGAAAAAACTTTATAATCTGTCGGCTTTTGAAACCTCTTATACTGGCTTACTAGATTTAAGCACAAGGAATTTTGAGCTTATTCAAGATTTTGCTGAATCGCTGTATCGTGATAAAACGGATGATTATATTTGTTTTTTATTAACGGATAAAGACCACAAAAACAGACTAGCAAGATATAGTTTTACTTTAGATGACATAGCGCCAGAGTTGGTGCAAAAGAAATATAAGGCACTTAAAATTTATAGGCAAATGGTAGCATTAGGCTTTCCTGATAAAAACATGAAGGAATTAGACCATATGTTCATAACGATGAATCCTGAAAATTTAAAATACTTTGTAGGTAATTACACCAACAAGAATTATACGTTGAGCCTACAGTATAATATTGAGAAAAATATGTTATTTGGGAACTGGAGTAGTAATAGGTCAGGTGAAAAACTAGAAGCTATGAACGTAACAGTAAGAGATTCTATTACTTTGCATATAGGTGGTGAGTATTTAGAATTTAATAATGATAAATCGATGTTTAATAGGTTGTTTTCAAAGACAAAGTCAAATTACAAAAGAATTTTTGAAGGTGAATAAACGCGGTAATTTTGTCGAGAATTTTGCTGATAAAGAACAACATTCTCTTAAAAATATCTAAATGAATTAAAATACACAAATGGGCGATTACTTTCTACTGCTTTTGCCTGCAGATTAAGTTGCTGTAAAGGAGTATTTTTTAAAATTTATTAAAAAAATCAAACTTAAAAAAACCAATGATCAAACTTTTCAGAAATGCCCGTAAATCAATGATAAAAGGAAATAGAACAACAAAGTATTTATTATACGCTATTGGCGAAATTATTCTTGTAGTAATTGGCATTTTAATAGCGCTTGCTATAAATAATAATAACGAGGTCAAAAAGTTACGTAAGCAAGAAGTAAGCTATCTTAAAAATTTGAAAGCAGATATTAAGTTAGAACTTAAAAACAACGATAGTATTATTAATTATAGATGGGAAACGGCTAAAGCTGCGGCTCGGCTACTTGAGTTTAAAACACTAGAAACAGCCAATGATGTCGTAGAATTAGAAATGGCAATCAATAAAGTCTTTAGTAGAATAATTTTCACTCCTACAAACAATACCTATAAAGAATTATTAAGTTCTGGCAATCTTCATTATATTACAAATGATGCGATTAAAAATGAATTATTAGAGCTAGATAAAATGTATGTGGCCATAAATAATGGGGAGCATCACATGTATCGAGAGTATGAAGAGTATCTTTATAATGTTGCTATAAAAAATGGTGAAGTTCTCAATTTATTAGACATTCAAAAAACTGCTATAACGGGAATACCAGTGTTTAGTAATCCATCTCAAATTTCAATAGCTACCGTAATTCCTGGATACAATAGATTACTAAAGATTAATGAATTCAGAAATGGGTTAAAGCTTGCCGTAATGAATAATATAGGTTTTAAAGGAGGGCATAACAAGATGACAATACTTCTTTTAAAGTTGAAAGAGTTGATACAAAATGATTTAAAAAACGACGGAAATAATGATTAGATTTTTTAGAAAAATTCGTCGGAATATACTAACAAAAAATTCGGCTACTGCGCCAGCGGGCAGAGCAACCAAGTATTTGAAATATGCCATTGGCGAAATTTTTTTGGTTGTTATAGGTATTTTAATTGCTTTGCAAATTAATAATTGGAATGAAGCGATAAAAAGTAGCAGCACAGAGGTGTATGTTTTAACAGAGGTATTGAGTAATTTGAACGAAGATGCTCTTATTTTAAAAGAGATTATTGAGCAAAGACAAAAAGCAAAAACATCTGTAGTCGCTATGTTAAAGTACCTACAAAAAGAGGAGATTAATAAAGATAGTTTAGAGAAAGATGTTGTTAATTTTTTAACTTTTGAAAGATATTTTCCGATAAACAACGCCTACGAAATTTTAAAAGCCAACGGGCTGCAATTATCTAATAATCTACTGACCACTAAAATATCACGTTACTACGATTATGAACAAAAAAAAATGAATAGAAGTATTATGGACGTAGAAAAAGCAATACTTGGTATATTAGAAAATAATGCTGGTATTATTCGTTTTTTTGAATCGGTGAACTTAAATAAAACGGTGTCGATTAGAAGTTATAATGATAAAAACTTAAAGAATGAGCTTTACCGAGAAATGGTAGGTTTTAAAGACAATAACGGAGGAACTTTGGCTAAATTAATTGTCTTTTTCGATTTAAACAAAGCTTTGCGTAACGAAATAGAAATTGAATTGAGAAAGATAAAAAAATGATAAAAATCTTTAGAAATATTCGTCGAAACTTACTTTTTGAGAATAAGACATCCAAGTATTTTAAATACGCCATTGGCGAAATTGTATTGGTTGTTGCTGGTATTTTAGTAGTACTACAGATTAGTAATTGGAATGAAACTTTAAAAAATGGAAGTTTAAAACAAGTGTATTCGGCAAATTTAATAAACGACTTAACCAAAGACGCCAAACAATTAAATGTACAGCTGATAGATAATAAGGAAACTCTTAAAATACTAGATTCAGTTATAGCGTTTATAAGAAAGCCAACGACCACAAAAATAAATAGTAAAGATTTTGTGAAAGCGCATACAATAGGTGGGGTGAGAACTCTAAAAACAGATAACACAAACACCTTTAAATTACTAGTTTCAACAGGTACAATTGATCTTTTTAAGGATACCGTGGCACAAAAATATATGGAATTAAATAGGTTGCAAGCTTATGAAACCTTTGTTTCTAGCGGCAATTCTAAAGCATATTTTGATTTATACGGTGAGTATGATAAGCAATATGCATCTATAACTTTGATTAGTGACAATGAAAATCTTGTAAATCAATTATGGCAAGAGGTTGATGCGTAATTTTTTTTGTAATGTAAATATACTGTTTGTTTATTCAAAGGCATTCTATGGATCGCTATATCGGCTTAACAGCCGATGTTTGAGAGGAAACAGAAAGGTTGATACAGGTTTTAAATGGAAGTTAAATTTTTATTTTTTTTAAATTAAAGTACCCATAGATCGTATTGTTAAAATATCTAATAAGAATTGAAAACCATAGCATGAAAATACAAAACTACATAAACGGCAAGTTTGTAAATCCAATTCAGAATAATTGGTTAGATAATTATAATCCTGCAACTGGCGCGGTCTATGGTCAAATACCAAACTCAACAAAAGAAGATGTAGAAAAAGCTTATAAAGCTGCTGCAAACGCTTTTCTAAAATGGAGCAATACAACTTTAGATGAACGCCATAAAATTCTCTCTAAAATAGCAGATTTAATTTTAGAAAAACTAGATTTTTTAGCAGCTGCAGAATCAAAAGACAACGGAAAACCAATTAGTTTAGCAAAGCAAGTTGATATTCCGAGGGCAGCAAGTAACTTTCAGTTTTTTGCAAATGCGATTACTCAGTTTTCATCAGAAGCACATGAAAGTATCGGTCTGAATGCGATAAATTTTACATTACGCCAACCGATTGGCGTTGTAGGCTGTATTTCTCCTTGGAATTTGCCGTTGTATTTATTTACCTGGAAAATTGCTCCTGCAATTGCTGCAGGAAACTGTGTTGTTGCAAAACCGAGTGAAATTACGCCAATGACCGCTTTTTTACTAGGTGAAATCTGTACAGAAGCGGGTTTGCCAAAAGGTGTTTTAAATATGGTACATGGTGTAGGAACAGCAACAGGGCAAGCAATTGTAGCGCATCCAAAGATAAAAGCGATTTCTTTTACGGGGGGTACAAAAACGGGTGCTCATATTGCAAGAGTTGCTGCACCCATGTTTAAGAAACTATCTCTAGAACTTGGTGGTAAAAATCCGAATATTATTTTTGCAGATTGCGATTATGATAAAATGCTCGCAACCACAGTTCGCTCTTCTTTTGCCAATCAAGGGCAAATTTGTTTATGCGGAAGTCGTATTTTAGTAGAAGAAAAAATTTATGAAAAATTTAAAATAGATTTTATAAAAAAAGTAGCTGAATTAAAAGTCGGACATCCATTAGAAACAACCACAAATTTAGGTGCTTTGGTTTCTAAAGAACATTTAGAAAAAGTAAAAAGTTATATTGATATGGCAGCACAAGAAGGCGGAAAAGTTTTATTTGGAGGCGACAGCGTTACTGTCAAAAACTTTGAAAACGGTTATTACTTACAACCAACAATTATAGAAATTACTGATAATACATGCAGATTAAATCAAGAAGAAATTTTTGGACCAGTTGTAACCATCATGTCATTTAAAACCGATAAAGAAGCCTTACATTTAGCAAACGAAGTTCAATACGGATTATCGGCAACATTATGGACAAATAACTTAAACAGAACTATGCAGTTTTCTAAACAATTACAAACAGGTATTGTTTGGGTAAATACTTGGATGTTACGAGATTTAAGAACGCCATTTGGCGGACAAAAAGAATCTGGAGTTGGGCGAGAAGGTGGTTTTGAAGCATTGCGATTTTTTACAGAAGCAAAAAACATTTGTATACAGTATTAAAGGTCATTTTAATCTTCTCAAAGGGAAGAAACTGTTGCGAATACAATAAATATTGTGTCGTTATTTAATAATTATATAGAACTTTAAACATGAACGAATACCTTTATTTTGTTTATGAATAAGGAGATAAAAGAAAAAATCATTCAAGTTTGTGATGAGAAGATTGCAAAAAAAAGGAGACAATGAAGGAGTCTCATTCGATGCTTTTTTTGAAAATAAAAATGAACATCCAGTTTTATTGATGGAAGTTGCCAAATGGTGGATTGAATCGCATCAATTAAATTATTTTGAAAAAGCGGTTAAGATTAAGGAAATGATAAAAGCTCATCCCCACTATCCAGAAGGGATAAAATGAGCATCATGATGAAAAATAAATATTAATAGAACTCTGTTTAACCCAGTTTGAGTTTCTCCCCTTTTGGGGAGGTTAGATGGGGCTGATTATGAATTTAAACTTAAAAAATAAAAACGCATTAGTTTGCGGAAGCACACAAGGAATCGGAAAAGCAACAGCAATTTTATTAGCAGAGGAAGGGGCAAACGTAACTTTAATTGCTAGAAATGAAGAGAAGCTAAAAGCTGTTTTATCAGAATTAAAGAACAATGGAGAACAATCTCATGATTATTTAGTTGCCGATTTTTCGAAACCAAAGGAACTGAAACACGTTTTAGAGCAGTTAGATTTACAATTTCATATTCTGATAAATAATACAGGAGGTCCGGCAGGAGGTCCTATCTTTAATGCGAAAATAGAAGAATTTGAAAGTGCTTTTACACAGCATTTAAAATGCAATCATATATTGGTGCAGGCGCTAGTGCCGTTTATGAAAGCCCAATGTTATGGTAGAATTGTAAATGTAATTTCTACTTCTGTCAAACAACCTTTAGATGGTTTGGGCGTTTCTAATACCATTAGAGGAGCTGTGGCAAGTTGGTCTAAAACGTTGGCAAATGAGTTGGGCGAATTCGGAATTACAGTAAACAACGTGCTGCCAGGAGCAACAGGAACAGAACGTTTAAATGAAATTATCAAAAACAAATCTGCAAAAACAGGTTTGTCAATTGAAGAAGTTTCAACTAATATGAAAAACTCGTCACCAGCAAAACGCTTTGCTAAACCAGAAGAAATTGCAAATGCTATTGTATTTTTAACAAGTGAAAAAGCAAGTTTCATCAACGGAATTAATGTGCCTGTAGATGGTGGTAGAACAAAATCATTATAAAAAGAATCAAAAATCAAGATTTTTTAGAAACAAGACAGTTTGGGTTCATGTTTTTTAGTCTTGGCTCTAATAATCAAAAAAAATCTAAAGAATATGAGTAATCTAGTACAACCTTTAAATTTTAAAAAGTGGATTGATGAACACCGTCATTTATTAAAACCACCCATCGGAAACAAACAAGTTTGGGACAATGGCGATTTTATTGTGATGGTAGTTGGCGGACCAAATAATAGAAAAGATTATCATTATAATGAAACTCCAGAGTTTTTTTATCAGTTAGAAGGTGATATGATTTTGAAGATTATTGACGATTCTGGTAAAATGATTGATGTAGCAATTAACGAAGGGGATATTTATTTACTGCCAGCAAAAGTGCCACATTCGCCACAAAGAAAAGAAAATACGGTTGGTTTGGTTATTGAGTATCCGCGTTCTGAAGGTGTATTAGATGCATTAGAATGGTATTGTGAAAAATGTGGGAATCAATTATACAGCGAAAATTTTTCGGTTAAAAATATTGAAACAGATATGCAGAAAATATTCAATACATATTATTCTGATACACAAAAATGTACCTGTAATAAGTGCGGAGCTGTAATGAAAGAGCCAAAAAAAGTTGGCAGTTAAATAGTTGCAGTAAGCAGTAAATTCTAATATTTAAGAGAACAAGATTAACATGAGCCATAGAAAACTACGTATTAACGGACACTCACATTTATTGCCTTATCCAGAAGAAATTCCTGACTTTATGAAGGAAAAAGAAATTTTTTGGGTAGATGATGAACGAAAACACATGTTGCAAAAGGGGTGGAAACGACCGGTAACAGATTCGAGTTTTTTCTTAAATGAGAAATTACTATGGATGGAAAAAAATAAGTTAGACCATGCCGTAGTTTTAAATTTGTCTCAATTATATGGTAATGGATTGCGTTTAGAAGAAATGAAAAAGGCATTACGTTTTCAGAATGATTTTAATGCTAAAGTGCAAAAAAGTCATCCCGATAAATTTACCTGTGGTTTTGTAGTGCATCCTGGTTTTATTTATGGTGCACTAGATGAAATGAAACGCTGTGTAGAAGAATTAGGGTTAAAAGTTTTGTGTTTACCAACCCATTTTATGGATTCTATTGGGCAGTGGCGCTGTGTTTTTGATGAAGAAAATGATCGAATTTTTGAATTGGCAGATAAGTATAAATTGGCCATTGAAATTCATCCGTATGACGGCGATAAAATGATCAAATTAGAAAATACCAATTGGCGTTTTCATTTAATTTGGATGCTGGCGCAATGTGGTGATGCGTATCACTTTTATACTTTAAACGGAATGCAAGAACGTTTTAAAAATATAAGAACGTGTTTTGCGCATGGAGGTCAGCTGGCACAAATGAATTTAGGAAGAAGAATTCAAGGTTTTGACGGAAGACCCGATTTATTTGAAGGAAAATATCACCCAAGAAAAGCTGTGGGGCATAAAAATATCTTTTTTGATACGTTGGTGCACGATACAGATTCTCTAAAATTAATGTTACAAAGACAAGGTACAAGTCAGGTTTTAATGGGTTTAGATGACCCGTATCCTCTAGGAGAAATGGAAAGCGACAAGCAATCTTCATATCCTGGTAAGATTTTAGATTTGGCAATTGACCAAAATATTATAAGCGAATTAGAAAAAGGGCAAATTTGGGAAGACAATGTTTTGCAATGGTTATTTGGTGACGATGAAAAAGCAAAACAAGAGTTGATTGATAAAATTTTAAAATAAGTTTACAGTACGTAGTTGCAGTTTTCAGTAAGTCGCTAACTGAAAACTGTAGTTGTATACTGATCTCATTTCCTACATCCTTTTAAGGCTTCTTCTGCTCTAGAAATTAAAAATTTCGGATAAAATGCTTCTTTAATTTTTTCTTCTTTGCCTAATTCAATAGCTCTTTTAATCTCGTTGCAATACGGTTTGGTAGGTTTTCCGAAGAATTTTGCAGCACCCATATTCCATTCTGCGTAACCTAAAATTACTCGCGGATTATTTGGGGAAATTGCCAATGCCCGTAAGTATAATTGGCTGTTTTTGCCTGATAAAGACATGCCATATTTCTGACCATCAAAAGCGATATAAGCCGTATGCAACAATGCCTGTGTAATTATAATTTCTGGATTATTTTCTGAATTTGTTTTAGCAACCTCTAAAAATTCTTGTGCTTTAGTTAATTTTGCGTTTAAAGTTGTTTCATTCTTTAAACCAAAACTACTTAAAATTTCTACGGTTGCCGCATAATAAGCAGGTTTCCATTTTGTGGGTTCGGCTTTAGATATTCTTTCAAAAAGTTGAGAGGCTTTTGTCATTTTGCCCTGTTCCCAGAGACCAAACGCTTTTTGCATTCCTGTTTCATATTTTGACTGGGCTGTTATAATTTCTACAAATAATAGTGTGATGATTAAAATTGCATTTTTCATTTTAAATGATTTTAGAGAAGTTAATGATGCTTATGGTTTCATATCAATTGTTTTGTTTTCTTCTAATAAAAACTTTGCATCCTTATATTTTGGTGGTCCCATAAAACCAGTAGCATTGTTAGAGCAGCCAAAATCTTCTTTTGGAATGCCTATAAAATTGGTATCCATTTTTTTATTATTATTTTCATCATGTACAAAAGAAACGGCATATTCTCCTTTTGGGAGGTCTTTAAAAATAACCATAGATTTTTTGTCTTTTATTTTAATAATAGCACCTTTAAATCGGATTTTTAAAAAACTATCTTCGGTGTTATAAACACCCACTATTAAAGATCCTTGGTTAGAGTTTAAACCAGAAATATTTACAGTTAACGTAAAAGTTTCTTCTTGAGCATTTGTTGAGAAAACTCCTGTTAAGATCATAACGACTGTTAAAATTATTTTTTTCATAACTTTTTCTATTATAATTATTATTAATTCAAATATCTGATGTTTTTAGCAAATTAAAACAAGAAACATACCGAATTGTGATTTTTTATGGCCGAATTGTAATTTATGTTTTTTAGCTAGATTAGAATAACTTCTGTATGTATTGAAGAGATTGGTTTTTGCTTTGTAAAAACAGTTTATGAGTTATTTATTTTTTGCAGTTTTTGTGGTAGCGATGCAAAATGAATAGTTTTCATTTTAAAGGTGTACACAATAATTTATGGGTCAAATTTTTTAATTTTATTGTTGAATTTTAAAAATTTTTAGCCCTGATTGAAACGGCATCCTTTTTATTTTTCATAAAAAGATATAGTGAAAAGCAGGAAATAGCTTCAAAAAAAAATTATAAATTATCTAGTTGATTCCTTTTTTGATCGTCGCTAATTGTCCAGAAAAAACCAACAAAAAAGAAACTGTTTACGTTTGGTAAAATGGCTTGTCTGTCAAAATTTCCATTCATATTCGGGGTGTCTTTATAATTATAGCCAAATACATTTTGAGTGCCTAAAACATTAGATGCAGAGATGTATAAGATCTTTTGCTGGTCTATTAAATACGCCCAATTTAGACTCAAAGAATTGAAATTTTTGGTTTTACTGTTTAAAAAACCACCTTCGTTGGGGTTTGTATAGGTTCTGCCTGAAGCAAAACTATAGCTAAAACCAACCTGACTTTTTAAATTTCTTATCCAATGTTTGGCAACAATTGATAGGTTGTGTTGAGATGCGAAACTAGGCATGGAAGTTACAGGGAAATTTCTATAATCTCTTTCGGTGTCTAAATAAGAGTACGAAACCCAATAATCTGTATTTTTTATTTTATTATTTTGTCTCCAAAAAATATCGATTCCTTTTGCATAACCGGTTCCGGTATTGTTAAAGTTTGAATTAAAATTGGGCATTTCAGTATCAAACTTTACCAGGCTTTGGTAATCTTTATAGTAGGCCTCAATTCTAAAAATTTGATCTTGTTTGGTATGTTGAAAATTAGCAATTAAATGCGAAGTGTTTTCTGCCTTAAAATTGTTGCTAAACTTTAAAAAATCGTTATTTGGATTTTGATAAAACTGACCATAGGCAAATGAAAATTGTGAGTTTTTACCCGATTTATACGCGATAGAAGTTCTTGGCGACAAAGTAAATTCATGTAGTAATTCAGAATTTTCTGCTCTAACGCCTATTTTTATTGCCAAATATTTTGAAAAGAAAATATCGGTTTCTACAAAAGAGGTAACTAAATTATTATCAAAGCCATAGCTAAAATCGTTGTTTGTAAAAGCATTATAATTTTCCTTAAAATTGGTCACAAAATACTCTGAACCAAGACTTATTTTAAAGCGACTCGAAATTTTTTTTTTTAGTTTTATTTTAAAATGTGCAGAATTTTCGTTGCTGTTCATTATATCATCTATAATTTTTATCTCATTTTGATCGTTGGTAAAACTCAACCCCGTTTCAAGCCGCCAATTATTGCCAAATTTATTTTTATAAGAACTGTTTATATAAAGATTTGCATTATTTAAAGCAAAACGAACACCTTCATTAAAATTAATATTATCTTGAACCAAATCGAAATTGGTTGCGCTAAAAGCACCGTAAATTTTTAATAAAGAATCGTCTTTAAAAGCATGTCTATACACCATTTCTCAGCTTAAAGTTTCTACGGGTTTGTACCATTTATTTCTGTCTGGCAACGCAAATTGATACGGTGCTAAATTGATATAAGAAGCATTTACACTTAAAGAATTTTCACCCCAAATTTGTGTATTTCCGAGACCTAAACCAACGCTCATAAAAGATAGATCGGTTTTTTCTTGATCTGGTGTATCGATAGTGTTTAATAATAAAACACTCGACAAGGCTTGACCGTATTCTGCAGAATATCCGCCAGTAGAAAAAGAAATCCCCGAAAATAGAAATGGCGAATAACGGCCACGAACCGGAAGGTTGTTTGCGGCAGGCGTGTAGGGAGTAAACACGCGAATTCCGTCAATAAAAATTTGTGTTTCTTCTGCCTCACCACCTCTTACAAATAAACGACCATCCTCTTCATTTGCAGAGGTGCCAGGTAATGTTTGCAAAGCGCCCAAAAAATCGCCCATTGCATTTGCTGTGGTAACAATATCTAAAGGTTTTAAAACGGTAACTTTTCCTTTTTCGCCAGCTTCAAAAGTTCCTGCATTGATAACAACTGCGTCTAATGAATTTACATCATCTCGTAATTTTATTTGTAAATTTTTGAGAACTGAAATATCGGCAGTTTTAAGATAAGGTTCAAAAGAGACAAAAGAAATGACTAAAGTTTGGTTTCCTTTTTCTGATGTTTCAAAAGAAAACTCGCCTTTTTCATTGGTTGACCCGCCATCATAAGTACTCTTTAAATACACATTTGCTCCGAAAATAGCCTTGTTTTTAGCATCGGTAACTTTTCCAGAAATTGTTTGTGCAACGTTAGAGAATTGACATAAAATACAAAGTAAAAAGACTAGTTGTTTCATCATGATTAAGTTTGATGCTACAAATATGTACTAGTTACCGAGGTTTTAAAAAGAAGAAATACCGAGTTGTAATTTTTAATTGATGAGTTGTAATTTAGGACTTTATTTTTCTGTTTTGTAAAAAATAAAACACAAATCCGCCAGAAAAATAGAGCAGCACGTCAATATTATCTGACGTGTATCTTGCTAAATATTTTGGTAAGAAGTATTCAAATAAAATACTGTATACAAAACAGACATATAAAATAATCGGAATTTTAAGAAAGAAATTCTTGTTGTTTCGGGTAAACCTTAAAACAACCAAACTGATATAAAGTACAATCGGTACGATAAAAAAATCATTCAAATAATTATTAACACTAGGAGGTAAGGGAATTTTAAAAAATTGAAAAATATAGATAATTGTACCTGTAAGTAAGCAGAAAAAAAAGAAATAAGTGAGTTTTTTGTTCATATTAACCAGCTGCAACCATTGTAATTGCCCATGCTAAACCTGCACCAATTAAACTTACCACGGTAATTATAGAATAGAGTACCCAACCTACAACTCTGTAAAAAGCATTGGGGTGTTTTTTTAAACGTTCTGCCAAACCAGGATTTTCTATGCTGTAAATTGCCTCATCAATTTGTTGCTGCTTTACAGCAGCTATCTTTAATTCTCTTTTTTTATCATTAGAAATTAGTGTGTTACAATTTTCACAATAATCTTTATTGGTATTAAAAAGTCCACATTTTGGGCATTTTATGATTCTTGTACTCATACTCTAAACTAATTTTTTCTTTTTTTATACGGACGAATGATCAATCTTGTTTCTCTATAAAAACGAATATAATTATACACTCAATTAAAAAAAACAATCGATTTATTTCTGAAGCCAATCAATGAAAAAAGATGCACAAACATCCAAACAAACCAAGCAAAGACTCCTTGAAACTCCCATTTTGGTAAGTCTACAACGGCTTTATTGCATCCAATAGTTGCCACAGAACCCCTGTCGTGATATTCAAAAAGTTTTAGTTCTTTTTGTAATAATTTTGCTAAAATATTTTTTGCAACTAATGTACCTTGCTGAATGGCAGGTTGCGCCATCATTGGGTGGTCTTTGGGGTGTTTTTCTGACGCCATAGAAACAACATCACCAACTCCATAGATGTTTTTATAATTTTCAACTTGGCTAAACTCGTTTACTTTAAAGCGTTTGGCTCTTTCAATAATACAATTTGCTTCTAAACCATCAAGAGTTGCTCCATGAACACCTGCCGCCCAAATAATGGTTTCTGTGCTAAAATGATCTACGCCATTTGTAGTAACTAGTTTTCCGTTATAATCTAAAACGCGTAAATTTTTCCGAATATTTACGCCCAAACTAATTAAAAAATCTTCTGCTTTTTCCGAAGCTTTAGCACTCATTCCTTTTAATAAACATTCAGCACTCTGAATTAAATTTATTTGCATTTTACGGATGTTTAAATCAGGATAATCTTTTGGTGAAATTCCTTTTTTCATTTCTGCCAAAGCACCAGCCAACTCAACGCCTGTTGAGCCACCACCCACAATTACAAAGTTCATTAACGCATTTCTTTCTTCTATGTTTGATGTAAGTAAGGCGTCTTCAAAGTTTTCTATAATAAGACTTCTAATGTTTAAAGATTGCGGAATGGATTTCATTGCCATTGCAAATTTGTTGATATTGGTATTGCCAAAAAAGTTGGCAGTAGAGCCTGTAGCTATAATTAATTCGTCATAGTCTAAATTGCCAGTAGTGGTTTCTATGCTATTTTTATCAGCATTAATTTTAACGACTTCGGTTAATCTAAAATAGAAATTTTTTACATCGTTAAAAGGTTTTCTTAATTGAAAAGCGATAGCGTCGGGCACTAGTCCGCCCGTTGCAACTTGATAGAGTAGCGGTTTAAATGTGTGATAATTGTGTTTATCGACTAAAACAACTTGCAATTCTTGTTTTTCTAAACCCTTTGCAGCCGCCAAACCTGCAAAACCACCACCATTAATTACAACTCTAGGAAAACTTGTTTGTGGAATGTTCATGTAGATTTAGTCTGATTTGATTGAGTAGCAAATTTACTGAAAATTGAGCTATTTTACACTTTAAGATTGTGCGTAATAAAAAACGATATTCTAACGATTTTTAAGATTGAAAAACACTTTTTTTGAATACATCATTTAAAATTTCGCTTTATTTCTTGCAAGCTTTTCTCTGAATTCACAAATTTAGAAATAATCTGATTCTGTAATTCGTTAATTTCTAAATTGAAATATTTAACCCATTTATCATCTTTAAATAAATGCTGTATTTGTTTTATTTTTTTTTGAGCATCAGAAAATGTAAATGCATAGTTAGTTGAATTGGCTGTATTCGATTGAATTTTTGCAGTTTTTTCTTCAAAATTCACATCAATATAAAAGATCTTTTCTGTGGAATTAATTGGATAGAATTCCGTCCATTTTGCAAATCCAGTAACTGTTTGTTGATTTTTGTAATTTTTTTTAGCCAGTAATTTCCATCTGCAATTGGCAACTCTTCCCCAATGATTCGATTTTCGGTAAACCCCTTCACCTGTATAAAAATAAATACTTTCAGATTTACTTTTATAGTTTTCGTTTTCGGGAAATGTAAAAGTATCTACTTGTAAAAACTCGCAAAAAGTATGTTTGAAGAAGTTGGTTTGGTTATAGATTTTCAATTGGAGGGTTTATTTAATGACTAATTTTCTTGAAATTTCTCTATCAAATCCTTTCACAAAAACAGTGTCTTTATCAAAATATACTTTTGCAAAAGCAGAGGTATTTTCGGTATCTACCATTCCTTTAAAAGTTAGATAATGAACATTATCAACCAATTCATAAGCGCCCGCGTGATTATGGCCATTAAAAAACAATTTTACATTTTTATATGGTTTTATAAGTGCTAAAAATTGCTCTCTGTTCCAGATATTATGCTGATCTATTGGGTATATTGGAAAGTGACAATAAAAACCAACTTTTTGATTTAGTTGAACTGCGATATCTAATTCTTTTTGAATAAAATTTAGTTGCTTTGTGCTTAAAGCCCCGTTCCATTTTTTTGCGTACGGTATGTTTTTATCTTTTAACAACTTAAAAATAGAATCGGTTTGTTGTTGTTTAGTTGGGGTTAACGCGCCATAGAAACTTAAATCATTACCATCTAAAACAATAAAACGCCAATCTTTTTCTACAAAACTGTAGTATCTGGTTTTTATATTTAATTTTTGCAGTACTTGTTCTTTTAAAGAATCTTTTACTTCAAAATCGTGATTTCCTAGTACGTGGTAAGATTTCGATTTTAATTGTTGCCAAGTAGGTAAAATGCTATCTAAACTTTCAAAATCTTTATCGATAAAATCGCCCAAATGTATGGTGTAATTTAAAGTATCTTTATTTAATATCGCAACTGCTTCTTTTAATCTTTCAGGAGATTTTTTATAATAGCGATTCCATTTTACATCGCAATTGCAGTATTGACAGTCAGAAATAACACCAATTTTAAAGGATGCATTATTTGTTTTTGTGCAAGAAAGTACGGATATTAAAATTAAGGTAAATAAGGTTATTTTTTTCATGTTAAGATTTACTTTAAAGTTGCAAATATATTGTAATAAATAAAAAACGCAATCATATTACTGATTGCGTTTTTTTGTTAATCACAGTGGTAAAATCTATCTGTATGAATTTTCATTAATGATTATTCAAAATCATATTCAAGGTGTATAGTTTTGCCTTCAGTATCAATACTAAAAGTAGTGTCTGCAACAATTTTACGATCAATTTTAATCTCTAAATTAACGCTATAAGGTTCAAAAACAGCACCCACATTAAGTACTGAATCATCTTGGTAACGAAGACCTAAAATGGCAAAAGAAGGAATGGATTGTTGTATAATTTTCTTGTTAAAGGGTATGTGATTGTTTGAGTAAGAAGATGATTTTTTGTCTAAATTAGTAGCTCCATATGCACTTGTAGGTGTTGTTATTGATGTTTCAATTCTAGAAGTAACCTTTTGTTTAGTGGCTGTAACCATAAACTCGACATCTATTAATTTGGGGTATTTTGAATTAGTATCATCATTGCAACCAGAAAAGGTTAAGAGTAAAACGCATAGGAGTAAGGTTGTGTAAAGTGACTTTTTCATAAGGTTAAAATTTAATTTTTTAGTTAGATTAATATTTGTCAAAAAAATATTTATTCACAAACCTTGCCAAAAAATGGTTGTTTTAGAAAATATACAAACTTATTTTATATCACTTTTGATGCGTGGTTTTGAGAATATTATTTTTACAAGGTGCAAATAACTATTGAAAAAAATAATTTGATCTTTTAAGAATTATATTCGTTGAAAAGGTCAATATAAAATCTCGCTGAAAAAGCGAGACAATCGATTCACACACTTTTGCCTTTTGTTGAAATCTATTTTTTTTTATTATTTTATAATTTTGTTGATGATTAAGGAAGGTTCAGAAAATGAAAAATCCCACTGAAAAAGTGGGATTTTATATTGATCTTTTAAATTGAATTTAGATTACTTCTTAAAGATTTCGCTGAAAAAGCGGGATAATCGATTCATACACTTTTGCCTTTTGTTGAAATCTATTTTTTTTATTATTTTATAATTTTGTTGATGATTAAGCAAGGTTCAGAAAATGAAAAATCCCACTGAAAAAGTGGGATTTTGTATTGATCTTCTAAATTGAATTTAGATTACTTCTTAAAGATTCCGCTGAAAAAGCGGGATAAGCGATTCACACACTTTTGCCTTTTGTTGAAATCTATTTTTTTTTATTATTTTATAATTTTGTTGATGATTAAGCAAGGTTCAGAAAATGAAAAATCCCACTGAAAAAGTGGGATTTTATATTGATCTTCTAAATTGAATTTAGATAATTTCTTAAAGATCCCGCTGAAAAAGCGTTATCGGTTTTTTTTATTATTTTATAATTTTGTTGATGATTAAGCAAGGTTCAGAAAATGAAAAATCCCACTGAAAAAGTGAGATTTTGTATTGATTTTTTAAATTGAATTTAGATTACTTCTTAAAGATCCCGCTGAAAAAGCGTTATCGGTTTATTTTATTATTTTATAATTTTGTTGATGATTAAGCAAGGTTCAGAAAATGAAAAATCCCACTGAAAAAGTGGGATTTTGTTTTGATTTTTTAAATTGAATTTAGATTACTTCTTAAAGATCCCGCTGAAAAAGCGTTATCGGTTTATTTTATTATTTTATAATTTTGTTGATGATTAAGCAAGGTTCAGAAAATGAAAAATCCCACTGAAAAAGTGGGATTTTGTATTGATTTTTTAAATTGAATTTAGATTACTTCTTAAAGATCCCGCTGAAAAAGCGGGATAAGCGATTCACACACTTTTGCCAAAAGGCAAAAGTGGTTCTCTGCTTACTTTACTTCTTCGAAATCTACGTCTTCAACGTTGTCTCCTTTAGCTTTGCTAGCATCTGGTTCCTCTTTTTCTGATCCTGCATCTCCTTTTTCAGCAGCATACATTTCTTCAGAGGCAACTTTCCAAGCTTCATTAATCTTCTCCATTGCAGCATCAATTAATGCTAAATCTTTAGATTCATGAGCAGCTTTTAATTCAACTAAAGCAGCTTCGATTGGCTCTTTTTTATCCGCAGATAATTTATCGCCAAATTCTTTTAATTGACTTTCTGTTTGAAAAATCATAGAATCTGCAGCATTAATTTTCTCTGCAGTTTCTTTTGCAACTTTATCAGAATCAGCATTTGCTTCAGCCTCATCTCTCATTTTCTTGATATCTTCTTCAGACAATCCTGATGAAGCTTCAATTCTAATTTCATGAGATTTGTTGGTGCCTTTATCTAAAGCAGAAACTTTAATAATACCATTGGCATCAATATCAAAAGTTACTTCTACTTGAGGTACACCTCTTTGTGCTGGAGGTAAACCATCTAAATGGAAACGACCAATTGTATTATTATCAGCAGCCATTGCTCTCTCACCTTGTAAAACGTGAATTTCTACAGACGGTTGGTTATCAACAGCAGTTGAAAATACTTGAGATTTTTTTGTAGGTATGGTTGTGTTTGCATCAATTAATTTTGTGAAAACATTCCCCATTGTTTCAATACCTAATGATAAAGGTGTAACGTCTAATAACAATACATCTTTTACATCACCCGATAAAACTCCACCTTGAATTGCAGCTCCTAAAGCAACAACTTCATCAGGGTTAACACCTTTACTTGGCGCTTTTCCGAAGAATTTTTCAACAGCTTCTTGTACAGCAGGTATTCTTGTAGAACCACCAACTAAAACAACTTCATCAATATCAGCAATTGTTAAATCTGCATTTTTTAAAGCTTTTCTACAAGGCTCTATTGTTCTTTTTACTAAATCATCAATTAATTGCTCAAATTTTGCTTTAGATAATGTTCTAACCAAGTGTTTTGGTCCAGAAGCAGTAGCAGTAATATATGGCAAGTTAATTTCTGTTGAAGCAGAAGAAGATAGTTCAATCTTCGCTTTTTCTGCAGCTTCTTTTAAACGTTGTAAAGCCATAGGATCTGTTGTCAAATCCATGTTTTCATCCGCTTTAAATTCAGCAGCTAACCAGTCGATAATTTTTGCATCAACATCATCACCACCTAAATGCGTATCACCATCTGTTGCTAATACTTCAAAAACACCATCACCTAATTCAAGGATAGAAACATCATGTGTTCCACCACCAAAATCAAAAACAGCAATCTTTTTATCGTCGTGAGATTTATCTAAACCATACGCTAACGCAGCAGCAGTAGGTTCGTTTATAATTCTTCTTACTTTTAAACCAGCAATTTCACCAGCTTCTTTTGTAGCTTGTCTTTGTGCATCGTTAAAATATGCAGGTACCGTAATTACAGCTTCAGTAACAGTTGCGCCTAAATAATCTTCAGCTGTTTTTTTCATTTTCTGTAATACCATTGCAGAAATTTCTTGTGGTGTGTATAAACGACCATCAATATCTACTCTTGGGGTATCATTATCTCCTTTTAATACTTTATAAGGTACTCTCTTAATCTCGTTAGAAGATTCAGAGAATTTGTTTCCCATAAAACGTTTGATAGAAGAAACTGTTTTTGTTGGGTTTGTTACTGCTTGTCTTTTTGCAGGATCACCAATTTTACGCTCTCCACCTTCTACAAAGGCAACGATAGATGGTGTTGTTCTTTTTCCTTCAGAATTTGGAATTACAACTGGCTCATTACCTTCCATTACGGAAACACAAGAGTTTGTTGTTCCTAAATCTATTCCTATAATTTTACTCATAATACTTATTTTTATTAAAAATTCGTTTTTTCAATTTACAACTACCAATAGTCAAACTGTATGCCAACAGGTTTTTGATAGAAAAATGTCAGTTTTAAAAAAGTTTTTCAAAATAAATGTGACATATTGACACAAAATGTATCTAAAGAGTAGTACAACCATATAAATAGGAAACCATTTTTATTTTCTTATATTTGGATTATTCTTTAGGAATTAAATAATTATTAAATAAATTAAACAAAAAATCATGAGCAAATTTGACGAGAAAGTAGCACAGTATTCTAAATTTATGGACGATAAAGGCCTAAAATACAATGCAGATTTATTAAAAGCAGTAACAAAAGGTTTAGGGCCATCAATCTATAAGAGAGATGCAGAAACAGTTTCTGGTTCAGATGCTAAAGAATTAGCAACTGTTAAAAACAACTTTTTAATAAAAAAATTAGGTTTGGCTGATGGACCAAAATTAGACGAAGCAATTAATACCGTTGTAGAAGCTATTGGTAAATCTGAAAGAAGCAAATACAGAGCTGTTGTTTATTATATGTTAGCAGAGCACTTTAAAAAAGAAGATGTTTACGGAATGTAGATAGCTATTTTTTAAATCACACAAAAATTCTATTTCTAATTTAGAATAGAGTTTTATATTTATCATAAAAAATCCAACTCATTGAGTTGGATTTTTTATTTTTACAAACTAAACTTTAATCATTTTTAAGGATGTCGCAATTTATTAGTGTTTTTGATATGTTGAAGATTGGCGTTGGTCCATCAAGTTCACATACATTAGGTCCTTGGCGAGCTGCCATTGCATGGGTTAAAAAGTTAAAAGAAACAGATCTTCTAGATCGTTTAGACAAGGTTGAGGTAGATTTATACGGGTCTTTATCTTTAACAGGAAAAGGTCATGCTACCGATATTGCTGTTTTATTAGGTTTAAGTGAAGCAGACCCTGAATATATTCCCATTGAAGATCTTTTTACCATTGTTGATAGAATTAACACGCAAGAAGAATTGTATTTTAAAGGCGGAAAAAGAATTGCCTTTTTAAAAAGTGCAATTATTTTTAACAAAGAATTTTTACCATTTCATTCAAACGGAATCACTTTTAGAGGATTTTCTAAAAATCAAGAAATCTCAACGGAAACTTATTTTTCTATTGGTGGCGGATTTATTGTGCAAGAAGATGACAATTTAGAAGAAGAAATTGAAATTAATAAAAAGAACTTTCCGTATCCTATCAATAGAGCCATTCAATTAGAAGAATATTGCGAAAAAGAGAACTTACAAATTTCAGATATTGTATTAAAAAACGAATTAGAATTAAGAACGGATTCTGAAATTGATGCGGAATTGCATAGAATTTGGGACACCATGCTAGAGTCTATGTATATTGGTTGTCATACAGAGGGCAGACTTCCTGGCGGATTAAATGTAAAAAGACGCGCTTTTGATACGCATCGAAAATTAATAAAAGATACGAGTTATACAAATCCTAAAGAATGGATTACAGCAATACGAAGCACAGAGGTGAAATTTAGAGAAATTTTAAAATGGGTAAGTTGTTTTGCGCTTTCTGTAAATGAAGTAAATGCTGCTTTGGGCAGAGTTGTAACCGCACCAACGAACGGGAGTGCAGGTGTTATTCCGGCAGTATTAATGTATTATTTGGTCATAGAAAATCATGAGGCAGACTTTAAGCAAATTAAAAAATTCTTATTAGTTGCTGGCGAAATTGGCAGTATTTTCAAGAAAAATGCTACAATTTCTGCAGCAATGGGTGGTTGTCAAGCAGAAATAGGCGTTTCTTCTGCAATGGCAGCGGGGGCTTTAACAGAATTATTAGGCGGATCGGCAGCACAAGTTTTATCGGCTGCAGAAATAGCAATGGAGCATCATTTGGGTTTAACCTGCGATCCTATTAGAGGTTTGGTGCAAGTGCCTTGTATAGAACGCAACTCTATGGGCGCCATAAAAGCAATTCATGCCGCAGAAATTGCTTTAGAAACCGACCCTAAAGAATGCTTGGTACATTTAGATAAAGTAATTGATACTATGTGGGAAACAGCCAAAGACATGCATAAGAATTATAAGGAAACCTCTGAAGGTGGTTTGGCTATTCATGTTGGTTTAGCCGATTGTTAAAGAGTGCGTGGTATATTTAGATAAGTAATTGATACCATCTGGGAAACAGCTAAAGACATGCATAAGTATTATAAAGAAACCTCTGAAGGTGGTTCGGCTATTCATGTTGGTTTAGCCGATTGTTAAAGAGTGCGTGGTACATTTAGATAAGTAATTGATACCATGCAGAAATTACCAAAGACACGCATAAGTATTATAAAGAAACCTCTGAAGGAAGATTGACTATTCATATTGGTTTATCCTATTGTTAAAAAGTGTTTGGTACATTTAGATAAGTAATTGATACCATCCAGAAACTACCAAAGACACGCATAAGAATTATAAAGAAACCTTTGAAAGTCGATTGACTATTCATGTTGGTTTAGCCGAGTGATAAAAAAAAAGTCCAAAAGCTTTTTAGGGCTTCTGGACTTTCAACAATAACTAACTAAATGTTATTTTTTTACTGTTTCTGAACTTGAACTTAATACGGCTAGATTATAAACTACTAATCCAAATCCGATTTTGTTGATAGCATCTCCAATGTTATAAATAACATCTAAGTTCCATCCTCCAAAAACACTTTCGTACCATCCTGGAGTTCCAGCCATATATCCAACAGGATAAATTGCCCATCCAACTAAAACAAACCAACATAACGTTTTGTGTGCTTTTAGTACAGATCCACCAGCAGCTACTGCTAATTTTTTAGCTTCTCCAAACCAGATTTCATACACAATTGCAAAATATGCAATTCCTGAAATTAATCCCCAGAACCAAGCATTGTCTCTGTAAAGAACCTCTCCTACATATCCTGTAACTAACATCACTACAGAATAGAAAATTAATTTCCACATTAGAGACTTCTTCGCTCCTGCAACTTTTAAGATTAAATAAAACTCAACACACATTAACGGAACCGTTAAGACCCAGTCAACATATCTAAAGAATGTTGGAGATTCACCGATTTCTGCCCAGTACTCTTTCATGTAAAAATAATGCACTGCAGCAATAAAGGTAATCAAACCTGATACTAAAATTGATGTTCTCCATTTTTTATCAAAACTACTCATTGATAAAAAGAAAAATGCCGAAGCGGCCATCATAGCCATCGAACCTACAAAAAATGTAAATCCTACGTAATCGTCCGGAGCCATCTTTGACACGGCGAAAAAATTTGTAATTAAACTCATATTAAAAAATTTAAGTTAGTAAATAAATGTTTAACACTTTAAATAAAGCGCTAAACAAATTTACATAAATAATTCTTAACTTTGAAAGATGGAAGGAATAAAAAGTAATAATTATCAAAATTTTATGATTTTTTTTACATTTTTCTTATTTTGGATCAGTATTCAATTTGGGGAAGTTGTAGAAGATTTTTTAGCATATGTTCTAGTAATATCTATAGGGATTATTCACGGGGCAAATGATTTACTGATTTTATCTGTAAAAGATAAAAAAAATAAATCGTTCATAAAAAACTTATTTATTTATGTAAGTATTATACTTGCTTGCATTTTAATTTACATTATCAGCCCTTTTATTGCCATTTTATTATTTGTTTTATTGAGTGCTTATCATTTTGGCGAAGAGCATTTTGGCGATAAAATAAAGATGAACACACTATTTAATTCAATCTTTTTTTTAGCGTACGGATTGTTTATTTTTTCGCTACTTTTTTATCAATCACTTTTGGATGTTGATAAAATTATGGCTGAATTAACAGGTACAAGTTTTTCAAAGGTTCAGGTAGAAGTTACCCTAATTGTAAGCGCTATTTTGTTGTTTCTTGGAAGTTCTTATTTGATTGTAATTAAAAAGAGCGATTTGAAAATGTTTTTAAAAGAGCTCTTTTATCTGGTGTTGCTTTTTTTAGTGTTTAATACCTCTTCTTTAATATTAGGTTTTGCCATTTACTTTATTTTTTGGCATTCGATACCTTCTATTATTCATCAAGTAGAATTTATTTCAGGAAATTTAAACAAAAAGAATATTTTATTTTACGTAAAAAAAGCAATGGTTTATTGGGTAATTAGTATTGCGGGGTTGTTAATTTTATATCAGTTAGTGCCTAAAATAGAACTATTTGCAAGCGTAGTTTTTGTAATTTTATTTGCAGTAACAGCGCCACACACTTGGGTAATGCATAAGATGAAAAATTAATTCAGGTTTTAGTTTCAGTTTACAATGAGTAACTGTGAACTGAAACTAAAAACTGAAAAGAAGACTGAAAAGAAGATTTTATCTCGTGAAAACTAACTCATTTCCATCAGACAATTCTTCAGAAAAACGATATCTATCAACATTAAAACCTTTTAAATCTTCAATCGTTTTTACATTCTTATCAATAATATAACGTACCATTAAACCTCTTGCTTTTTTGGCATAGGTCATTACTATTTTATACTGTCCGTTTTTAAAATCTTTAAAAACAGGCGTTATCATTGGTACTTTTAAAACTTTTGTAGGAATTACTTTAAAATACTCTGTACTTGCCAAATTGACGAACAGTTCATCGTCGGCTAATTCTTCGTTTAACGAATCTGCTATGCTATGATTCCAAAATTTATAGAGATTTTCTGTTTTACCAACCGGTAATCTCGTTCCCATTTCTAAACGATAAGGTTGTATCAAGTCTAAAGGTTTTAACAAACCGTATAAACCCGATAGTATTCTTAAATTTTCTTGTAAAAATGGAATTTTTTCTTCGGATAAAGAGTTGACATCAATTCCCTGAAAAACGGCACCTGTAAAAGCATATATAGCTTGTTTTGAATTTTCTGGATGAAAAGGAGTTTCCCAAGTTTGATTACGCTCGTAATTTAAGGCGGCTAAATCATCAGAAATTTTCATTAAATCTGATAATTTATTTTTTGAAAGCGTTTTTAACTTTTTACTTAATTTTTCTGATTGTGCTAAAAAACGAGGTTGTGTGTACAAACTTGTTGGCACTGTACTTTCAAAATCTAAAGATTTTGCTGGAGATATAATAATTTTCATTTGTTAAAGTTGAAAAGTTAGATACGAAACCAAGTTGAGCATTAATGATTGCGTACTTTAAAATATAAATATACAAATCATTCTAAAATTTCTCAAATAAACCCATCAATTTAAATTGATAAACCTATTTGAAAAATTTATTTAAGGATAAAGTCAGTTTTATTTTATAAATGCAACAAACTATTTCATTTATAATGGGTCAAAGAATGGCAACTAACAAAATCGTATTTGAGTAAAGACGCTGAACTTGTAAAAAAGTTAAAAAATCCTGTACTAAAAGACCTCGCTTTTAGTGCGCTCCTTGACGGCTATCAAGAACGCTTGTATTGGCATATTAGAAAGATTGTTACAACCCATGAAAATGCAGATGATGTGCTGTAAAACGTATTTATTAGAATCTATAAAAGTATTGCTAACTTTCAAGAAAAAAGCAGTTTACATACCTGGATGTATCGAATTGCTTACAACGAATCTATTCGGTTTTTAGAAAAGAATAACAAGAAAAATTATCATAATATTGATGAAGTTTCGGAAGCTTGTTTAGAAGTTTTATTCGAAGATGAATATTTTGATGGTGATGAAATTCAAAGAAAATTAAACAAAATTATTGATGGGTTTACAGAAAAAAACAGCAAGTTTTTCAAATGAAATATTTTGATGATTTGAGTTTCAGGCAAATTGCAGAAATTTTAAAAGTATCAGAAAGTACCTTAAAATCGACGTATTACACAACAGTAAAAATTATCGAAGAAAAAATTTTATTATAAATCCAAACTATTGATAACAATTGGGGTTTAACTAAGATATTATGGAAAAATCAACAGAAAATAACAACAAACAACGCTTTCTAAAAGAAGGCTTAAGAGGTGATATTTCTAAACATCATAAAAAATATTTAGGTACAGAACTTCCTAAAGGATATTTTGCGAAATCGAAGCTGTCTATTTTAGAGAGGATACAAGATGAAGCTAAAATAGCACCCATAGAAAAACCTAAAAAGCACTTGGTTTTTTGGACGCAGCCCCAATTTAAATATAGGGCAGTAGCTTCTTTAGTTTTTATGTTGAGTTTAACCGTTTGGTTGCAAAACTCTAATAAAGAAGATGCTATAAGTGCACCCAGTTTTGAACTTCTTGCTTTTTCAGATGATGTATTAGTCAACTCTTTATTAATCGAAGATTCGGAAGTAGACGCCTTTACCGAAGCAATTTTATTTAAGGAAGTTTTAGTGAAAGCAGAACTTTCTGAACAAAAATTAGATAATTTAATTTTGAATTCATTAATTTTAGAAGACTCGTTGTTAGGGAGTTATATGGATGATAAATTTATCGAATCAATTATTTTATAAAAAAAATATAAACTGTTCAAACTATCGTAAAAAATTTGGTTCTAAATAAGTAGAAACAATGAATAATTAAAATTTATCAATTATGAGAACTACAATTTCAAAAAGCAGTGTTTTATTTTTACCATTTCGGCATTTATTTTCTTCGCTTTATTATGTACCTCTTGTTCAGGTTCTGAAGGTATAGGGACAATAGATGATTCAGCATTAATTGCAAAAATTGAAAGTGCATCAAAAGTTTCTGTAGAAGCTTCTATTTTACCAGCAGCAACTGCAGTAGTATTAAAAGTAGATTTAGCAGATAGTTACATTGAAAACGTACAGTTAGCTTCAGGTTTAGGCTATAAAGTAGCGCTTGTAAGAGATAACGAGGCTAGAGAAGAAGCTAAAAGTGATGTGTTCTTTTCGGCGAAAGGGAGACAATTAAAGGATACTAGTGAAAAAGGGAAAAGAAGAAGAAATAAATGTTTTGAGTTTGTTTTTCCGGTTGACTTTATCATGGCAGATCAAACATTAATTACTTTAAATAGTAAAGAAGAGTGGGCTTTAATTAAAGAATGGCATGAAGCAAATCCGGATGCGACTGAACGTCCGGAATTAGTTTTTCCTGTAGATGTAACTTTAGAAGACGGAACAACTCAAATTTTAATGGATAGGGATGAATTAAAAGGGCTAAAAAAATCTTGTAAAAAAGGAAAAGATAAAAGAAAGTGTTTTAAACTAATTTTGCCAGTAAGCTTTACTATGCAAGATGCTTCTGTGATTGAAGTTAATGAAAAAGCAGATTTTAAATTAGTAAGAGAATGGAAAAAAGCAAATCAAGCAGCAACAGTAAGACTAGCTTTAAATTTTCTTGCAGACATTATCTATAAAGACGATACAACGGCTACAATTAGCAATGCAACAGAAATGCAAACGGCAGAAGATAGTTGTACAGATTAATTTATTAATTTGTGTTTTAGATTTTGCAGCTTAAAAAACAATAAAAATGACATTAAAAAATATCATGTTAATTATAAGCTTTATAAGTTTGATGCTCTTTAATACCACACTTTTTGCTCAAGATTCTAATTACAATTTAATTAAAAAAGAGGTAACGCAAAAGCAAATCAATCTGTTGCAGAACGAGAGAACGGTAATGAAAGCCAATCGAGAAGCTTTTAAAGCTTCATTAACCAAAGATCAGTTAGCAATTTTAAGAAATAAAACAATTTCTAAAAACCAAATAAGAAAACAATTAGTCGCTACTTTTTCTAGAAATCAAAAAGATGGTCCAGAATCAGCAAATTCGTTTAAGAAAAACCAGAGATAATTTCAGAAAAACATTAACTGGTAAGCAAAGAAAAATGCTCAAAGAACAAATTGATAAAATCAGAAACTCTAAAGATAGAGGAGAATTAAAAGATGACCCAAGAGTAAACAATCCTAATAACGGAAAGAAAAAAAGAAACGGCAGAAATTAGTTTTTAGATATTTATGATACATCTCTATCAAGAATTTAAAACAATTTTAAAAGTTTTGGGGTTGCTATTGTTTTCAATAGCAACTTCTTTTTGTTCTTATGCACAAGAAAAAAGTTTAGATGATTTAGATGAATTAATAGACGAACTTTTTTTTGATGATTCACAATTTTTAGATGAATTAATAGAAAGTAATTTTTCATATAACTTTTTATATACTTCGGTTTCTTAGAATAGCAATACTTTTTTTTCAAGCAGAGATATTGGGATTGATCAGTTTAATATAATTCCACAAGTTTCTTACTATAATTCTTCAGGATTCAATGCAAGGATTTCAGGTATTTATTATGACGATTTTCCTCAAGTTGGGATTTTACCAGTGTTTCTTTAGGGTACTTTAACACGTTTGGTAAGCAAAAAAACTTCCTTTATAATCTCGGATATACTAAATATTTTTATGCTGATGATTTTACAAATTCTTTGGATGTTAGTATCGGAATCAGAAATAAAAAACGAACTTTAGGTGGTACAATTTTCAGCATCTTATATATTTGGTACAGATGAGTCTTATCAAATTGTGTCTACTAGTTTTGCTAACTTTACCTTAAAAAGAGCTTCAAATTTAGCAATCAGGTTTAGGCAAAATGTCAACTTTATAATTGCACAACAAAGTTTCTTTTTTAGTAAAACGATAAGAACACCAAATGGACCTGAATTTATAGAATTTACACAAAATGTGTTCGATTTACTAAACACACAAATTAGTTTTCCTATTTCTATAACTACCAATTCGTGGGATTTTGAAGTAGGCTATAACTTAAATTTACCAAATGCAGTTGGTAAAGAAACTAATTTAAATACTACTGGCTTTGTCAATCTTTCCGCTGGTTATATGTTTGATTTGAGTACTAATAAATAAATAGGCTTTTTTATGTACCCAATTAATCGTAATATTGCAATAAACAAATTAAAGTAGGTTTAACCAAGTCAGAAATTTTCACGAGAGAACAGAATCAAATAGCAAGAATTGCAAAAGTGTGAGGACATTTTGCAAGAATGGCAATTTTAAAGTTTCTCATTAAACTAGAATCTTATGTTTGCGGAAATTTGGTAAAAGAAATTGGTTTTGCACAACCGACTATTTCTCAACATTTAAAAGAATTAAAAAATGTTGGAATTATTAAAGGAAAAATAGAAGGAACAAGTGTTTGTTATTGCATTTACCAAGAAAATTGGGCGCAGATAAAAAATACGGTAGGTAAATTTTTAAATCAAAGTATGACGAATAATTGCTGTTGATTAAAAGTTAATTTTATAGTATTAAGACTAAAGAGAACCAAGAAACAAGATTTTAAAAAATGAATCAAGATTAAAAAAAGTCAAGAGAAACGACGAAAACGAAGATTTAAAAACAAGAAAATTATGAAATTATCAGAAATAAAAAAGCATTTACAGCAATTAGAACAAATTGGTTTTCAATTGCCAAACGGAGAATTAGTAGCTCCCCATTTTCATGTTACAGAGGTTGGTAAAATAACGAAAGATTTTGTGGATTGTGGCGGTAAAGTAAGAAGGGAAGTGATTATTAATTTTCAATTATGGGAAGAAAGAGATTACAATCACAGATTGCATCCAGAGAAATTATTACAAATTATAGAGATTTCTGAAAAGAGGTTTCAATTTGAGGATTTAGAAATTGAAGTAGAATATCAAGGAAAAGAAACGATTGGTAAGTATAATCTAGATTTTGACGGAACCAATTTTTTATTAAAGTCTAAACTTACCGCTTGCTTGGCATTAGATGCTTGCGGAATTCCAGTAGAGAAAACAAAAGTTAAAGTTGCACAAATTGCGAGTTCTTCTTGTGATCCTAAATCTGGATGTTGTTAAGATTTCTTTGTTTTTTAAACGAACTATTTTAGATAGTTTAATTATGTATTATACTGAAATAGGTGAACCTTTTTCAGTATAATATATAGATTTAAAAAGTAAAATAAGTTTTAAAACGATACCATACATTCCAATCGAAAATAAAGAAAATGACGATATAGATCCGCAGAGCGAGTCGATTATTGATAAATAAAATTTAGTTAATTCGATGGTCGATTAAATCAAACACAACTTACTCTATCACCTCTTTAGAGTTTTCGCTATAGGTTCTCCATTTTTCTAAACAATCTACAATATCTTGCGGAATATTAGAATTAAACTGCATTAACTCGCCTGTTTTTGGATGTGTAAAGCCTAGTGTTTTTGCATGTAAAGCTTGCCTTGGTAACACTTTAAAGCAGTTGTGCACAAATTGTTTGTATTTTGTAAAAGTGGTTCCTTTTAAAATAGCATCACCGCCATAACGCTCATCATTAAAAAGTGTGTGCCCAATATGTTTAAAATGTGCTCTAATTTGATGCGTTCTGCCTGTTTCTAATTTACACTCAACCAACGTAACATAGGTTAAACGCTCTAGAACTTTATAATGCGTTACTGCATGTTTGCCAAAATCGGCATCAGGAAAAACAGCCATTTGCAAACGATTTTTTAAACTTCTACCGATATTGCCTTCTATCCGGCCTTCATTCTCTTCAACATTTCCCCAAACCAAGGCATAATATAACCGCTCTGTAGTTCTGTCAAAAAATTGTTTCGATAAATGTGCCATCGCAAATTCGGTTTTTGCAACCACAAGCAATCCACTAGTATCTTTATCAATTCTATGCACCAAACCTGGGCGTTCATTACTATTTGTTGGTAAATTTTCTATGTGATAAATTAAACCGTTCACTAAAGTTCCAGAATAATTACCGTGTCCGGGATGCACTACCATTCCGGCGGGTTTGTTTACAACCATTACAGTTTCGTCTTCATAAACAATATCCAGAGGAATATCTTCTGCAACCAATAAGTTTTCTGCTGGCGGATAAGATAAAATCACTCTTACAACATCATTTGGTTTTACCTTATGATTCGATTTTGCAGCAAGATCATTTACAAAAATATTACCCGCTTTTGCTGCCTGTTGTATTTTGTTTCTTGTTGCATTTTCAATGAAATTCATCAAGAATTTATCAACCCTTAAAGCCTCTTGACCAACACTAGCGGTAAATCTGTAATGTTCATACAAATCATCATTTTCTAAATCTTGTGAATTATTTTCTTGCAAATCGTTTACGTTATTTTATTTATTTATAGTTGATAAGTTTGAAAGATTTTAAAAGGATATTGATAAAAACAGCTTCATTTTTCCTAACTCCTAACTCCTAACTCCTAACTTTTAATTACCTTCTCCATCACCTAAAACTAAGTCTATAATGGAATTTTTAGGCAATTTATCATTCGGATTTAAAATTTTTCCTTTGTGTCTTAATCCTCTAACCACATCTTTTCCAATATCATTTACATACGTATATTCTGTACCTACAATAAAACCAATGGCTTGTAATTCAGAAACTGCCTGTCTTTTTGTGCGTCCGTTTACATCAGGAATGGTAATGTCTCTGTATTTAGACGGATTTAAAGTTAGGTAAATTTTACGTTTTTCTTTTACAAAATCGCCTGCTTCTGGGCTTTGTTCTATCACCGATCTTTTAGGATAATCTGGGTTGTAACTTGCGCTATCAATTACCTTAAAACCTAAACTCACTTCTTTTAATTTTCTTTCTGCTTCAATAATTGTAATTTTATGTAAATCAGGAACTTGTATTTTTTGATCGTGATTTGTGGTAATGTTCAACCAAAATTTTAAAATGAAAAACAAAATCACAAAACCAATAACCGCAATGGTAACTTGTTTAAAAAATGACTTGCTTTTAAGAAACTGAAAAATACTCATAATTTGTTTTTTGATTGATGCACAAATATATAAAAACTAAACGTTGTGGTTTCTATTTATATTTTGATAAATTTGTTTATATATTCTATGTTGATGAAAAAAAATATTGCGATCATAATGGGCGGATATTCATCCGAAGTAAACATTTCTTTAAAGAGCGGAAATGTTGTTTTTAACCATTTAGATAGGGAGAAATACACCCCTTTTAGAGTTCATATATTAAAAGAAAAATGGGTTGCTTTAGATGATAAAAACAGAGAATACACCATTAGTAAAGATGATTTTTCTTTTGTTTTAGCCGATAAAAAAATAACTTTTAGTTGCGTTTTTAATGCAATTCATGGAAATCCTGGCGAAAACGGAATGATTTTGTCTTATTTAGAGTTGTTAGGAATTAAACATACATCGGCTCCTTTTTATCAAATGGCGCTAACTTTTAACAAAAGAGATACCTTAAGTGTTGTAAAAGAATACGGTATTAAAACCGCTATTTCTGTTTATTTAAATAAAGGAGATTTTATAGATACCGATAAAATAATAGCCAAAGTTGGGTTGCCATGTTTTATAAAACCAAACAATGCCGGTTCTAGCTACGGAATTTCTAAAGCATATAATAAGGAAGAGGTTTTAAACGGAATTGAAACAGCGTACAAAGAAGATGCTGCAATTTTAATAGAATCCTTTTTAAACGGAACAGAGGTTTCTGTTGGCGTTATTCAATATAAAGGTGCAATTAAAGTTTTGCCGATTACAGAAATTGTATCAGAAAATGATTTCTTTGATTATGAGGCAAAATACGAGGGAAAGTCGCAAGAAATTACGCCTGCTAGAATTACATCCGAAGAAAAAAGCAAGGTAGAAGCAATTGCTATAAAAGTGTACACCCTATTAAATATGTCGGGGTTTTCTAGAGCAGAATATATTTTTGTAAACGGAGAGCCACATTTTTTAGAAATAAACACAGTACCTGGTTTAACATTAGAGAGTATTTTACCACAACAGGCGGAACAAGCGGGGATAACTTTACATGAATTATTTGAGAATGCTATTGAATCGGCCCTTTCCTAATGAGTACAGATTTTAGAAAAGAGAAAATAGAGAAAAGGGGAAAAGCATTTGATCATGATCATTAATTCATGGTTTATGAATCAAAAAAAGTCAAAGTATCAAGTAAAATATTAAATATTCTAGTTATGGTTTATGAATGAAACAAGGCCAACCATCAAATTTTAAAAAAAATGAAAAAAGCAATATTTCCAGGATCTTTTGATCCGATAACTTCAGGTCATTTTGATATTATAGAAAGAGGTGTAAAGTTATTTGACGAATTAATTATCGCAATTGGTATTAATGCCGATAAAAAATACATGTTTTCTTTAGAGCAGCGTAAACAGTTTATTGAAGACTGTTTTGAGCACGAACCAAAAGTAAAAGTAGTTGCTTACAAAGGTTTAACCGTTCATTTTTGTCAAGAAAATCAGGTAGACTTTATTTTAAGAGGATTAAGAAATCCGGCAGATTTTGAGTTCGAGAAAGCAATTGCACACACCAATAGAGATTTAGCGCCAATTGAAACTGTTTTTCTACTAACCTCTGCAAATACTTCTTATATTTCGTCATCGATTGTAAGAGATGTTATCAGAAATAATGGCGATTATACCAAATTAGTTCCTAAAACAGTGAGAGTTCAATAAACATGAAAATACAACCCAACCAACTGCTAAAAATAACGTTCCTTTTTTTTCTCTTTTTAGGCATCATTTCTTGTGATGAATTAGCTGAAGAAAAGAAAGATTTTACAACACTTTTTGAAACCTCTAAAGGTACAGAAACACCAGAATACAAAGACGTAATTTCTTTCTACACAAAATTAGCAGAAGAATATAGCCAGATTTCATTATTTTCATTCGGGCAAACAGATTCTGGCGAACCTTTGCATTTGGTGGTGTATAATAGAGAGGGAATTTACAATGTAGATGAAATTAAAGATTCGCAAAAAAATAGAATTTTAATCAATAATGGCATTCATCCTGGAGAATCAGATGGCATCGACGCCTCGATGCTGATGTTGCGAGATATTGTGCAGAATGATTCGTTAAAAGCAGCTTATAAAAACTCGATTATTTGTGTAATTCCGGTGTATAATGTGGGGGGTTCTTTAAATAGAAATTCAACGACTAGAGTCAACCAAAACGGACCTTTAGCATATGGTTTTAGAGGAAACGCTAGGAACTACGATTTAAATAGAGATTTTATCAAACAAGACACCAAAAATGCTGCCACCTTTGCAGCGGTTTTTCACACAGTAAATCCAGATGTTTTTATCGACAATCATGTAAGCAATGGTGCAGATTATCAATACGCAATTACCCATTTATTTACACAGCATAATAAATTAGGGGGCAGTTTAGGAACGTTTTTGCAAGATGAAATGCGTCCAAAATTAGAAGCGTCTTTAACAGAAAAAGGAATTAATATTACGCCGTATGTAAACGTTTGGGGCAATACACCAGAAGTAGGGTTTTCGCAGTTTTTTGATTCGCCAAGATATTCTACCGGCTATACAACGCTTTTTCATACGCTTGGTTTAATGGTAGAAACGCACATGTTAAAACCCTATAAAATTAGAGTAGAACAAACCTATGAACTCATGCTTTCTGCGTTCGATTTTACCGAAGAAAATTCAGAACTCATTAAACAGTTGCGTGCAAAGGCAAGTGAAGAAATACTAGCAAAAAAAACCTATCCTATTCAGTATAAAGTTGATAAAGAGAAATTCAGAATTCTAAATTTTAAAGGCTATGAAGCTGAAATGATTGACAGTAAAGTAACCACCGGAAAAAGATTGTTTTATGATAAAAGCAAACCTTTTACAAAGGAAACTAACTATTATGATGAGTTTTCGGTAACGAAAGAAATAGAAATCCCGAAGGCTTATATTTTACCACAAGGTTGGTATGATATTATAGACAGATTAGATACTAATAATATTGAGTACACTAGTTTTAAGAAAGATACTACAATTGCGGTCACGGTAAATCACATCAAAGATTTTGAGAGTAGAAAATCGCCTTACGAAGGTCATTATTTGCATTATAACACAACCGTTTTAGCATCCATAGAAAACATTAACTTTAAAGAAGGAGATATTTACATAACTACAAAGCAAAACGGAGTGCGTTATTTGTTAGAAACTTTAGAGGCAGAAGCTACAGATTCTTTTTTTAATTGGAATTTTTTCGACACCATTCTTCAGCAAAAAGAAGGCTATTCTGCCTATGTTTTTGAAGAGGTTGCCGAGAAGCTGTTGTTAGAAAATACAGTACTCAAAAAACAGTTTGATGAAAAATTAGCTTCGGATGCAGATTTTGCTAAAAACCCAAGAATGCAATTAGATTTTATATACAAAAATTCTCCGCATTATGAAAAAGCACATGTACGATTACCTGTTTTTAAAGTTTTTTAATTTTTTTTGATGATGAAAATTTATATGATTCCGATACTAATGATTTTTATTTCGAGTTGCAATTCTACACCAAATCTTGCTAAAAAAGATTTGAAAGAAATTGCGAAAGAGATTATGACAACCGCAAAAAACTGCGCATTAATTACAATTGATGCAGAAGGCGTTGCACATGCAAGAGCCATGGATCCTTTTTTACCAGAAGAAGATTTTACGGTTTGGATGGGCACCAACTCAAAGAGTTTAAAAGTACAACAGATTCAAAAAAATAAAAATGTAACCTTGTATTATTTTGATGCAAAAAGTGAGAGTTATGTTACGTTACAAGGAGTGGCAAGTATGGTAAACAGCCCGGTTAAAAAAGAAAAATATTGGAAAACAGCATGGAAAAACTTTTATAAAAATAAAGCGACCGATTATATACTGATAAAATTTACGCCGAATAAAGCTACTATTATTAGTGAAAAATATACCGTTTTAGGAGATACAATTACTTGGAAAGCTCCTCAATTAAATTTTTAAAAAAAGAATGAAAAATATTTTAGTACTCATCGCTGTAGCACTATTTTTTAGTTGTAAAAAATCAAAAATGAAAGAAGAAACCACAACAAGTTTTTATGTTGGAACGTATACAAACGGCGATAGCAAAGGCATTTATAAATATCAAATAAATGCTCAAGGAAAATTAAAACAGCTAGGTTTAATGGCAGCCACCGTAAACCCTACGTTTTTAACGAAATCTAAAGATGATAAAACACTTTTTGCGGTTGGCGAAACGAATGAAAACGGAACAGGGTTTATCAAATCATTTCAGATTAAAGAAGATACTTTACTGCTTATAAGTAAAGAAAAATCTGGTGGCGCTGGTCCTTGTTTTGTGGCCATAAATGATGATAATTATATTATTACTGCTAACTATGGCAGCGGAAATGTAGGCTTGTTAGAAGCCGATGCAGCTGGCAAACTAACACCTTTGCTGCATGTGCAACAACATACAGGCAAAGGAACTACAGATAGGCAAAAAGCGCCTCACGCGCATTCTACTTGGTTTCATCCAAATAAAAAAGAAGTTATTTCTGTAGATTTAGGTAGCAACGAATTGTGGTTTTCTACGATTGATACAACTAAAAAAGAGTTTGTGTTTACCAATCAAAAAACCTTAAAAATGGCAGTAGGAGCGGGGCCAAGGCATCTCACTTTTCATCAAAATAATAAATGGATGTATGTTTTAAACGAACTCAACAACACCATTTCTTTGGTAAAAGAAAAAGAAGCGCGTTATTATATAGAAACTTCTATTTCTATGTTGCCAGAAGATTTTAAGGAATATAGCAAAGCGGCAGATATTCATATTTCTAAAGACGGTCAGTTTTTATATGCCTCTAATCGTGGGCATAATTCTATTGCAATCTTTCAAGTAAATCAAGAAAACGGAGGTTTAAAGTTAGTGGGTTTTGAACCTGTAAAAGGAAGTAATCCGCGTAATTTTGCAATTTCTCCAGACAATAAATTTCTTTTAGTTGCCAATCAAGACACCAATACGATTGTTTGTTTTAAGAGAGATTTAGAAACCGGTACATTAACTTTTTTGGATGAGGTTTTGGCGCCAACACCTGTTTGTATTTTGTTTTAAAAAATGTATGTTTTGATTTCGTTTAACGGAAGTTTGTTAGTTAAGTTGGCGATTTTCACTATTCATAACTGTTGCTTTTTTCTGTGATTCAGCACCGAATCGCCATCGCTATGTTGTTTTTATGGTATACCTTTAATTTTTAAGCTTACTACCTCCTGTGCAAGTTATTAGATGCATGCTTTGTAAAAACACTGCATTTTATTTCAATTTATACTAGTATATTTTTTAAAATATACTAGAGCTTTTATGTAATTACCCTAGTATCTTTATAAAATTTGTACTGACGCGTGTTGCAGTTCTATAGATTGGGTGTTTAAAAGGATAGGTATGTATGTATGTATGTATGTATGTATGTATGTATGTATGTATGTATGTATGTTTAAAAGATGCCTGTTGTATTATTTATTTTGATACATAAAACTTGTACATTAAAAGTATTAGAGTTAGATGGAAAATAGTGGCAAGTGGCGAACCTGATCTTCCTGATGCGACTTCAGTATTTTTACAGTGATTGATAAATGAGATGGAGGTTTGACTTTTGTTCTATGACGGTTTGGTTTAATTAACAGCAAATGAGTTATTACAGAAGTCGTACTTATAAAATTTAGGATGATATTGCATAAAATTCAATTGAATATGATTATTTGATTGAATAATTATAAACCTCAATCATTTTAATTAATCTGACTTTTTATTAAATTATTAAAAAATTTGTTAAAACAGTATCTTTTTTGGGCGACAAATAAAATAAAAAGCTACAATTTTATCGGTTAAGTGTTGAATTTTTTTAAACATATTTTCATACTGTATATAATTAATACCAAAAATTTTAAGCTTACAAGGCTCACGGAGTGGCAAAAAAAAACAAAGCGTTAATGTTTTGGATTAAACTAGGCTTTGTGCTGTATTAAGTTTGTCTTTTTTAATTTTTAGTAATTTGTTTCGTTATTATTTCTAAAGCTTCATCTTAACTAGGACATTGTCGAACTACCTTAACGAATCTTTATCTCTTTAAACAGCATTACTATATTGCCAATATAGCTATTCCAGTAAATCTTTATAAGACTACGAAATTAATAAGAAGAATAATTAAAAAAAAAATCTGTTTAAAATCAAACTTAATACGGTATCCCGTAAATATAATTAAAAATAAAGACTCATTTTTACCCACTTGAAGATAAACTGTTTTAACAAACCGTTATGTAAATTTGATTATTTTTAATACTTTTAATAAAGTGAAATATGAAGAACATTCTCTAATCCTTAATGTGGAATAAAATATATATACTAGCAAGGCTAGGTTGTTTAAATAGTTATGATTGATTTATTAAATAATTTGATTTATCAAAGTGCAAAAGATTAAAAGACTAATGTTTTAAAATGAATAAATTTAAAGTTGAACCGCAGCCTGGAAGTATTTTAGGGTCACTAAGAAGTATTGGGTATAATTTAAAAACTGCCCTTTCTGATATAATTGATAATTCGATTGCTGCAGAAGCAAAAAGAATAGAAATTGTAAATAATGATTTCAAGCAAAGTGCTGACCGTTTAGAATGGATGGCCATTATTGATGATGGTTTTGGAATGACTATGAAAGATATGATTAAAGCTTTAACATTAGGAGGTGAGGGTATAGAGCTTGAAAGAGGTGATGCAGATTTAGGGAGATTTGGGTTAGGTTTGAAAACAGCTAGTCTCTCGCAGTGTATAAAATTGACTTTGATTTCAAAAAAGGAAAAAGAAACGATTAATTCTTTAGTGTTTGATCTAGAATATATTGACAAAAATGGATGGGAAGTATATTCATTAGAACAGCCTGAATTATTGATAAAAAAAATAAAGTCTAGAGTCGAAAATAATGGAATCTTTGATGGTAAGAGTTGGACAGTTGTTTATTGGGAAAAATTAGATAAAATTAAAATTGCTTCTGCAGCTAGTTTTTATTCAGAACTCTCGAAAGTTAGAAATCACTTTGAATTGATATATCATAAATTCAAAAATACTCTAGATATTCGTTTAAATGGAACAGTTGTGAGTTATTGGGATCCATATTTAACGGCAGTTTCTAGTCAAACGAAACTTTTTAAATATAATTCAGGAGACGATACTTATTCCTTAAAGGGACATGTATTAAAACATTCAAGTGAGTTTCAAAATAAAAGTGAATATGAGAATCAATCTAAAATTGGAACTTTTAATCAAAACCAAGGCTTTTTTGTTTATAGAAATAGGAGGTTAATTTACTATGGAAGTTGGTTAGGTTTATTTAACAAAGAACATCACTATATACTAGGTAGAGTTGAAATTAATTTATCCAACCGTTTAGAGTCTGATTTAGCATGGGGTGTAAATATTAGCAAATCTTTAGTTTCTATTCCGAGGTTCGCTGAAGCAGACATAAGGGCTGAATGCAATAAAATTAGAGCAGAGGCTAATAATACATTTAGATTTCATGGAGGAGTAAAGAGGCATAAAATAAGAAAAAAGAATACTGAAACAGAGATTCAACCAATATGGAATTTTGAATCTAAAGGAGTAAAGAGTGGAGATAAAAATCAATATAAAATCAATATAAAACATCCATTATTTGATGGTTTTTTAAAGAAATACTCTGCCGATAAAACGATGCAAAAGGAGTTTAAGCAAGTTTTGAGATATATAGAAAATTACCTACCAATAGATAATATTTTTGCAAGAAAAGCTAATAATGAAGTAGAGCAACCCGTTGAGGAAGATATTGAGATCTTCGAAAAATTTAAAGGTTTTATGGCAATATATAAGGAGGATATGGATGTAAAAGAAGCATTTACAATTTTGGTTAATATTGAACCCTTTAATAGTTTGTCGTTTGATGAAGAGCGATTAAAGGAAATAGGGGTTGATAGTAGTAAGTTATAAACACAAGTTATATGGAAAATAAAGAAATTAAAGACGCTGTTCAAAGTAATTTACTCAATTTGTTGAATCGAGGTATTGAAATCACAAGTGCTGTTATAAGAGAAAGAGTAACAAGGTATCATCCTATGTATCCAACTAAAGATTATCCTAACATCAATTGGGAAAGGATTATAAATGAATTAGAGACCCATCACACTATAACTATCGGAGTTAGTGAAACATTGTATAATCATAGGATTCCATGGGTACGAAACTACAAACAAAATAACCCCAATCTAGCTGATTTTCCATTTTGGAATAATTACAAAAGATATTTAGCAGAAATACAACAATTACCACAAAATGTTGTTGATGAAATTGATCAAAGTACGGATGCTATATTAGACGGAATGTCTAATCCACGTGAGACTGATAATTTTGAAAAGAAAGGATTAGTTATAGGGTATGTTCAATCAGGTAAAACAGGTAATTATGTTGGTTTAATTAATAAAGCTGTAGACGTTGGGTATCGATTTATAGTAGTGTTAGCTGGTATGCATAATAATTTACGGCAGCAAACTCAATTTAGAATTGATCAGGGAGTTAATGGGGTTCAAAGAATTAATGGGGAAACAAAACAAGTGGGTGTTGGAACTTTATTAAATAGATTTAATACACAAACTCAAACATTAACAACAGCAGATGCAAATGGTGATTTTAATTCTGCAGCTGCTAATATGAATGGTATTAATTTTAATGTAGACACTCCTTTAATTGCAGTAATCAAGAAGAATATTCATCCATTGGGAAATATGAACAGATGGTTAGAAAATGTCATAGGTATTAATATGGAATCTCAATCAGACAAAGCTGTGTTAATTATAGATGATGAAGCTGATCAAGCTAGTATTAATAATAATTTTAGAATAGAGGATCTAGATGCGCCATTAATTGATGAAGATGGAAATCAAGATGATGCTAATAGGCCAAGTGCAATAAATGCTGGTATAGTTGATTTGATTAATAAATTTAGTAGAAGGGTTTATACAGGGTATACAGCAACTCCTTATGCGAATGTTTTAATACCTTTAGATAATGTCAATCATCAAAGTATTTTTCCTGAAGATTTTATTGTAAGGTTGAAACAACCGTCGAATTATTTAGGACCTGAAAAATATTTTGATCAAGGATTGCCAGGGATTTTGGAAATAGATAACACAGAAGGATTCCCGGAACAACTTAAAGCTTATAAAAATGAAGAAATTGAAAGTTTAGAAATCCCTGACTCATTAAAAATTGCTGCAAAACAATTTATTATTTCAGGGGCACTTCGATTTTATAGAGGGCAATCTGGATCTGATATGTCTATGCTTATTCATGTTTCTCATTTAACTCGAATCCAAAATCATTTAGGAACAGTTTTTAGAAGTTATTGGAATGAACTTAAAGGAGCTATTGAGAACAATAGCGAAAATTTATGGAACGAATTAAGCTCTTTGTATTCAGGAGAGATAGCTATTGGATTAATTAGTGAAATTGAAAGTCAAGAAAACTATACCGAGGCATATGCTGAAAACGAAGCGTTCCAAAATAATAATTTTGATTTACCGACTAATTTCAGTGAATTAAGAGACCATATTAGAAGTTTTATTGCTGCAGTTGAAATATTAGTAGTAAACGGAACTAGGGTTAATAAAGGAGTAAGTTTAGATTATCATTTGCATCCAAATGGTCGAAAAGTAATAGTTATTGGAGGAAATACAATGTCTAGGGGTTTGACGTTAGAAGGGTTACAGACTAGTTATTTCATTAGGCATGCTAGAACATTTGATACCCTAATGCAAATGGGACGTTGGTTTGGTTACAGATCTAACTATGCTGATTTATGTCGAGTAATCACATCCACTGATATAGCTGTGGATTTTAGTGAAATTTGTTTAGCAGATACTACCATGAACGACACTATATCAGCAATGATTAGAAGTAACGCTTCACCAAGAGATTTTTTAATTAAAATTAGACAATCTACTACGAGTCTTTCAGTTACTTCAAAAATGGGTGTAGGTGGTAAAATGCAAATAAGTTGGGCAGGTGGTGAAGTAATTACAAATTTGTTAGCACGTAACACGGAAACAATTTTAAATAATCATAGTCTATTAATTGGCCTAATTGATAAAATTAGAAATAAACGTGTTACAACTAGATTTGAGAATAGATTAGTCTTTGAAAATGTTTTAATTGAAGGAGAGTTGGATAACTTCAAAAACAATTTTATTATAGAGAACAATAATGGCAGTTTAGAATTATCAAAGATATTCGAGTTTTATAAAAAGTCAGGTTTTGAAACTGTAGATTTAGCTATTGTCGGAAGAAAGCCCGGCACAGATGGTAATTATTCATTTATTGATAAAGAAATTGGTCTTGCCGAAAGAAACAGCAAGGAGCCAGAATACCTTCCGCACTTTAAAGTGCCAAATGGAAAACTTACTGATGCTAACTATTTATCAAATTATATAAATATTGAAGCATCGGGATTAGAGGGGAGAGAGTTGCGGTCACCATCAATTGTGTGCACATATCTAGAAAGACCAATTATTACTTTTGTAGTTCTTGATCCAGAGTTTTTCTACAGTAATGTAAAAGTTGCGCGAGGCGGAGACCCTTCTTATGATAATATGCACAATGGCATATCAGATTTAAAAGATAACATTACAGGTGATTATTTTGCATTACCTTATGGTGTTTCTATTGCAACACCTTCGACTTTGCCAAATAGTTCGCGAATTAACAATAATTCTGTCACAGTATTAGTTAATCAAATGGTTTATGATAATATCAATAAATTATGAATATAAGAGAAATATTTTCGGAGTTGATAGATGCTCCTTCTACGAGTGGTAAATATAATACACGACTTGTAGACTTTGATGATGCTAATAGATACAAAACTATACTAGCTATTGATAAGTTATCGGATAATCAGCAGTGTGTTCTGTTGCAATTAAAAAATGGCGGAAAGCGCTCTGAGATTATTATAAACAACATTAATACTTTAGATAGTATTCAAATTGATACTTTTCCAGTACCAGATCCTGGAACGACTGAATTGGATACATATTATAGTATAAAATTAGATAGAAATACTGAAGAAGATATTTTTTACACTTTTATTTCTGATATCGTGGAAACCGCAAAAAAATCAACCACTGATCTGATTATTCTAGATATTTTGAAAAGAGTAAAATCTTGGATGAATTTTTTTAAATCAAGAAAAACAGGAGTCTTATCAGAAAATGGACAGATTGGTTTATTTGCGGAGTTAACAATGCTTAAAGTATTGTTGGAAAATAATAAAGAAAATATTTTAAGCGTAGTTAATAGTTGGGTAGGCCCTAAAAAACAAAATCAAGACTTTATATTTCCAAACACTCAGGCTATTGAGGTAAAATGTACTATATCAAATAATCAATACGAAGTGAAAATCAATAACGAGTACCAATTGGACTGCACTGGCCTTGCTCGTCTTTTTCTAGCTGTTTATCAGGTTAAAAGACACAAAATAATCGAGAGTTCCTTGTTTCAGTCTTTGCCGAATCTTATTGAAGATGTTGAAGGACTATTAAAGCATGATTTAGATGCTAAATTTGAATTTGAAGGTTTATTGTTAGAAGTAGGCTATTTGGCAGAAGCCGAAATTGAATATATAGATTTTGGATTTCAAATAATTAATGGACCAGATATATATGATGTTGACTCTATTTTTCCAAAGTTAGCAAGAGCATCTATTTCTAATTCTATTAAGAAGGTAGAGTACAGCCTTAACTTGCAGGAACAATTGGTTTTAAGTAATGACATTAATCATTTAATAACTATATAATGAGCTTTTTTATAACTCTAAAATCGTTAATTCAAGAAAAAATTTCACAAGATTCCCAATTAAATGCCGAATCTGCGTTTTGTGAAATAGCTTCTGATTACTTGGCGGATTCGTCATTAATTTCAGGTTTCCAACATTCTTACTATTTTAAGGAAGAAAATAATAACAGCAACCTTAAGATTGATGGTTTTTGTATAAATGAAAATGAAACTGTTCTGTCTTTATTTATTACTAAATTTAACAGTTCTTCGGATATTGGTAAATTAAATTTAAAAGATGTAGAAATACAATTTAAACAACTTTATAGGGTGTTGAACTATGTAATTAGGGCAAGCAATCATAGCCTTCCAAAAGCAAATATATTATCATTTTTAAACACCGAATATAGAAGTATCTTTAAAAATACCATTGTAAAAATTGATTTTTATTTATTTACGAATGATACAGCAGTAAATAAAAAAGAGCTAGATGCAGCAAAAGTTATCTCAAAGGCTGATGAAAAAACAAGTATTGATTACAATTTTAGAATTTACGATGTAAAAGAACTTGAGAGGCTTCATAAGAATAATCAGAAGTTAGATGTTGATGTTGAAGATTATTTTGATAAACCGATAAATGTACTTAAACCTCAAATAGGTAACTCAAGTTATGGCACCGCTATTGCTATTTTCCCTGGGCGGTTTTTATATAACATATATAGGGATTTTGGAGGCCGTTTATTAGAGAGTAATGTTAGGTCATTTTTATCGACAAGAGTTAAGATAAATAAGGGTATAAAAGAGACATTGATAAATGCCCCCGAAATGTTTTTGGCATATAATAACGGCCTTTGTGTAACTGTTTCTGAAATAATATTAAATGAGGATGGATCTGTCAAAACTTTTAAGAACTTTCAAATTGTAAATGGCGGTCAAACAACGTCTTCGATTTTTTTTGCTACTCAAGATGCTAAAAAAACAAAATTAGATGTTGATTTGGATAGCGTGCATGTCATAGCAAAAATTACTGAAATCAAAAGGAATATTGATTCAGTTAAGATTCAATCTACTATTGCTAAAAACAGTAATCTTCAAAATGCCGTTAAGCAGTCCGATTTGTCAAGTAGTGAAGATTACTTAATTAATCTGCATACTTGTTCTAAAAAATTCAGGAATCCTACTTCTAATAATTATTTTTATTTTGAACGTACTCGAGGTCAATATCATCTCGAAAAAAGTTTAAGTAAGAATGAAAAGTATCATTTAAATCTGTTTCCAAATAATCAGAAAATTGAAAAAACTGATTTATCAATTTTATATTATTGTGCTTTAGGAGGTAAAATTCAGCCTTATATTTCAGTACAAAGTGCTGAAAAAAGATACACTTTAATGAAAGATTATTTTGATTCTGAAAATAAAAAAATAGGAGAAGAGTACTACGTAAATCTCATTGGATCTTTTATTTTTTACAAGATATTAAAAACAAAATATGGCATGGGGAAAAATGCCGTAGGAAAAATCAGAAAAAATGTGATTGCTTACTCAATCTCTTTGATACAAGAATATCTTTTAAAGTATAAAAAAACTATAGACTTTCAGTCTATATGGAAAGATGCAGGTCTAAATATACCTGATACAATTATTAAAGAATTCTTAATTTATATTAATGAATTGTTGTTAAAGAATTTAGATGATGGTCGTCTAGACGAAGCTTGCAAAAAGAAAGAGTCTTGGGATAAAATATTAAAAAATATAGATTGGGAAAAATTAAAAATAATAATTGAATTACTTCCAATTTGTGAAATAAAGAAGTTCAGGAAAAATTCAACACTTGAATTTAATTTAGATAGTAAATATGAATTAATGGTTGATGAAATAAATACAGTAATTAATACCCCAGCCAAGTATACTTTACTCAAGTTTCGCACCTCCAAAGAACGTAAGAACATTGAGATTTAGATTTTTTTTTGAGTGACTTTAAGTAAGTTAAACACTTGATCATTACAAGTTTATTGCTTTTGTTCCAAAACTGACTTTTCAAGCTACTATTCGGTTAGTTTTAAGTTAGGATCTGGCTCAAAAATTCTTTTTATCCTGTGAAAATAATCAGAATTAGCTATCATCCTAGTCATCATTTTTCGAGAATCTACCTCGGGAAATAGTTCTTCCACAATGGTAAGAATAGCAATAAGTAATGCGATGAGCCTTTGATGTAATCTTACTTCAAGACATTCTGCCTTA
>NZ_VORR01000019.1 GCF_007997085.1 Polaribacter sp. IC066 | reverse complement strand
CTTTGGTAGAGTTTCAATCCGTTGAATTTCCTCTTGAGTATATTCGTTATCTAAATGCGAGAAATTATGTTTACAATCATCTGAATCTGACATAATTTGAATATAAATACGTATTAATTAAAACGTATGCCAACACCGTATAAAATTAATTTGCTGGTTTTAACATACTTATGAAAGTCCGTGTCGCCTTTCTTTTTTGCATTGTTTAATTAGTTATTGGTAAATTACGCAAACTAATATTATACAATCACGTTGGCATTCATTTAAATCCTGAATCGTCCTGAAATAGGTTGACTAAAAATTAAACATTTAATTATAGTCACTTATGAAAACACAAAAAGAACACTGGCGAAAAAAATCGTATCAAAAAGTAACACTTGAACTCAAATTATCCGTCGTTGACCAAATTAAAAATGGTCAAATTTCAACCAATTTTGCTTCCAAAAAACATGATGTTCCTAGAACCACAATTGGGTATTGGATCAAAAAATACAGTACTTTAGTGCAACAAAACACGGGTATGAGTAAATTAAATGAGATTAAAAAACTAAAGGAACGTATTGAAGAACTGGAGTTTGTAAAAGGCTTTCAGCAGGATATCATTGCAGATATGGAAATTATTACTGAAGTCGATTTGTCAAAAAAGTCGTTGCCCAAAACACCTGCCTGCCGGCAGGCAGGTTAGCAAAAGAGATAGCAATAAAAAAGAAAAACCGTTTAAAAGAAAGTGGTTCTATCAGTGTTTTGGGATTAGTAAACAAGCCTTTTACAAAAGAGAAAAATCAAAAGAAATAAAAGCTATAAACGACACTAAAATTATTACAATGGTAAAAGAATATCGTAAAAAAGTAGGTGCTAGAACTGGTGGTAAAAAACTATATAAAGAACTTAAAAATAGGCTTATTGAACAAGAAATTAAAATCGGTAGAGACAAGTTTTTTGATGTATTAAGGCTACATAATTCACTCGTTCCTAAACTCAAAAATTACATAACTACAACAGACTCAAATCATCTCTTTAGGAAATATAAAAACCTCATTCAAAACAAAGTACCTAATAGACCTGAACAACTTTGGGTAAGTGATATTACATACATTAAAACTGAAAACGGACACAACTATTTAGCAATTGTAACAGATGCATATTCTAAAAAAAATATGGGATATAAACTAGACGACAATATGAAAGCATCCCTATGTGTAGACGCATTGAAAATGGCTTTAAATAATAGAAAATACCCTTCTAAAAAGCTGATTCATCATTCGGATAGAGGGATGCAATACTGTTGCCCTGAATATACTCAGTTTGCAGAAGATAATGTAATTATAATGAGTATGACTGAACAATATGACCCATATGAGAATGCAATTGCCGAGAGAGTTAATAGAACTTTAAAATATGAATATGGACTTAAAAACTGTATCAAAAATACAACTATAGCTCAAAAAACAGCAAAACAAGCTGTATATATTTACAATAATTTAAGAACACATTTTTCATTAGATCTTAAAAAACCAGAACAAGTACACAATAATCCAAATATCAAATACAAGTCATATCGTAAAAATAACGTAAATTTAACTTAACTCGAAGATTAGCAATAAACAGAAAGTTATTCTGATTTTTTTTGCCTATTCAAAGGCTAAAAAAAAATCGGAAATAACTTGAAAAAAGGTCAACCTATACACGGACAATACACTTTGCAAACACCTGAAATACAAACCAAAATAGTTGTTTTTTAATTTAGCAACCTTAACTTTCTCAAAAAAATAAGCTAGCTTCGTTTATCTTCTAAAAGACAACATTAAAAACACTTTACGCCATTGTAGTTTTCTACTAGTAGACCAAACTGCTAATAAACTTGAAAAATGAAAAAAATATATTTTAGCCTTTTACTTATTTCACTATTTTTTGCAGGTAGTTTTAGCCAACAGCTTCATGTTATTTATTCTCCATCAGTTTTTGATCAAACATTTACAGGAAATGTAATTGTTTATTTGTCAAAAGAAAACAAAGAACCAAAAAATGGTGCTGTAGGTTTTAATCGCTTTCCATGCTTTTCCGTTGCTGTAAAAAACATGCAACCAGGACAAGCTATTATTATAGATAATTAAGCGACTTCCTATCCTACTACCCTGTCAAATATTGAACGCGGAGAGTACTATGTTCAAATTGTATAGGACACCTTGGTGGACGCTCTATAGCAGCAAGTGCAGGAAACTTATTTAACCTGTATAGCAGGATTAATATCACTAAAGATACCAAAGAAGTTGTTAGCATTACTGCCACGCAAATGATTCCAACACTTCTCCATTTCAAAGAAACTAAATTTGTAAAAGAATTAAAAGCACCGTCTGCATCGCTTAGTCAATTTCATAAAAAACCGATGACGGTTGATGCAGCGGTTATACTTCCAAAAGAATATTATACAGAACCAAAAAGAAAATTTCCAATACTATTTACCATTTCAGGTTATGGTGGCGATTACCAAAGATACTCAGGTAATGAAATACCCAATCCTGCAATGAATAGCGCTCCTGTGATTAAAGTATATCTAGACGGCAATTGCTCTTTGGGCCATTCGGTATATGCAAACAGCGATAATAACGGACCTTGGGGCGACGCTTTAACCACAGAATTTATTCCTTTACTTGAAAAAAACTTTAGAACTAATGGTGCTAGATTGTTAACAGGTTATAGTAGCGGTGACTGGACAGTTCTTTGGCTTCAAACGCAATACCCAAAAATATTTGATGTTTGTTGGTCTAGTGCACCGGACCCCGTGGACTTTAGAAGTTTTCAAAGAGTAAATTTATATGAAGACAAAAACATGTTTTACAAAACAGATAATTCTCTATTTTTTGTTGCCACCATTGGTGGGTTTATACATTGGGCTACTATGAAAGATGTGTATGAAATGGAGCATGTTGTAAATCGAGGTGAGCAGATGCATTCTTTTAATGCGGTATTCGGTAAAAACGAACTGATGGCACACTAGAAAAAATTTGTAACAGCGATACCGGAGAGATAAATGCTACTGTTTTATCTCATTGGAAAAACTATGACATCGCTCTTAATTTAAAGAATAATTGGAATGCATTAAAATCAGATCTAGATGGTAAAGTACTTATTACAGTAGGGAATCAAGATAATTTTCTCTTAAATTATGCCGTAAAATTATTAGAAACACAAATGAATGAATTGACATCAACATTCCAGTTTGGTTACTATCCTAGCAATCACTTTACAGTGCGCACCGCTACTTATAAAGAGGATGGCTATCAATTTCTAAAATAAAAATACATAAAATGGCTCGATAAATCTGAAGCCGATAGAAAATAGCAAAAGCACAACACCCTATATAATTTATTGCTAATGCGAGGTTGATTAACAAAAGCTCGCTTGTTTTCTTTGCGATTAGTATTCTCTAATTTGCCTGCTAATCAACACAACTAACTATACACAGCCTACGCTATAATCTTCAAAAAATCCTCAAAAGCAACATAATACGGTTGGTTTTTAAAAACCGGACTTTCTACACTTTCTGCATTCGCAATACCAACGCCAGCAAACCAAACTTTAGCTTTTTGCTTTTTGGCATGTTCCTTAAAAGTTTCCATCCAAACAACATCATACTCATTAGGAGCCTGTAAATTAGTGGTTGCTTTTACCAACACAAAAATAGTAGGTTCTCCTTTTTTAAATAATACATACTGCGGATGCCTTTTTAATTTGCTGTTGATTGCCTGAAACTCGTAGCCCATTTCGCCTAACTTTTCGCCAACAATATTCATTGCCAAATTGTGCAATTCTTGTGCTGTTAAAATCTGCATTATTTCTTTTTATTATGTTTGTTATAGTTTTTATCGCCTCTCGTTTTTGGCTTCTTATATTTCTTGGCAATTTCTCTTCTGTAAGAGCCTCCTAAATTTACCTGACTATTCTTCTCACTTTTTTCATGAAAAGCAGCTCCAGGAACAAATTCTAAAGATGTTCTGTTTTTAGAAATTCCTTGATCTTCTCTTGGGCGTTCATCTTCTGTTAATAAGGTAGAAATTTCAACCTCTTCTGGCAATTCTAAAACCGGAATTTGATACTCCATTAAAGCCTGAATACCTTCTTTTGATTCTTGCTCTTTTTCTGTTGAAAATAAAATCGTTTTTCCTTCCTTTTCAGCTCGCCCTGTTCTACCAATTCTATGCATATAATTTTCAGGAAAATCTGGGGTATCAAAATTAATAACATGACTTACATCATCAAAATCTAAACCACGCGCCATAACATCTGTCGCAACTAAAATTCTATTTTTACCTTCATCAAACTGTCTAATAGAACGTATTCTGTAATTTTGTGTTTTGTTAGAGTGTATTACACATGTTTCGCTGCCAAAAACTTCTTCTAAATGTTTAAATAGCAAATCTGCAGTTCTTTTAAAACCAACAAAAATTAATACTTTATGATAGGTTTCTTTGTCTTTTAAAAAGTGATTTAACAAGTTAACTTTGGTGAAAAAGTTAGGAATATTGTATGAAACTTGCTCTATATTGTCTAACGGTGTTCCACTAACTGCTACAGAAATTTTTTCAGGATTTTTAAAGAAATCGTAAATTAACAAATCTACATCTTCGGTCATTGTTGCAGAAAACAATACGTTTTGTCTTTTTTCTGGTAGAATATCAAAAATATTCATCAGCTGAAATCTAAACCCTAAATCTAGCATTACATCAACCTCGTCAATTACCAATTTCTGAATCGCCTTTAGCTTTAGTGCATTGCTCAAACCTAAATCATATAAGCGCCCAGGAGTTGCCACAATAATATCTTGCCCTTGCAAAATAGCTCGCTTTTGTGTGTTGATATTCGTACCCCCATAAACGCCTAAAACACGAACATTTATATATTTTGCTAGTTTTTCAATTTCATCAACCACTTGTAAAACTAGTTCACGCGTAGGAACCAACACTAAAACTCTTGGGTGTATTTGTTTCGAAAACTTTAAATCACGCAGAATAGGCAACATATAAGCAAACGTTTTACCGGTTCCTGTTTGCGCAATTCCCACAATATCTTTACCAGATCTTACTACAGAAAATGCCTGCTCTTGAATTGGAGTTGGGTTTTGAAAGCCCAAATCGTCAATACCATATTGTAATTGATTTGATAAGTCTAAATCTTTGAAAGTCATCGTCTAAATTTTATGCAAAGGTACGTTTTATAAAAAAGTGTATCAATAATGATTTCAGTTTTAATATCATTAATTTTGCAACCGAAAAATCAACCTAAAAAATGATTACAGATACGCATACCCATTTATATTCTAGTCAGTTTAATGAAGATCAAGCGGCCATGATACAGCGCGCAAAAGATGCTGGTGTTTCTCGGTTTTTTATTCCCGCTATCGATTCTACGTATACAAAAAGCATGTTGCAACTAGAAAAAGATTTCCCTAACGATGTTTTTTTAATGATGGGATTGCACCCAACGTCTGTGCAAGAAAATTATTTAGAAGAATTAGCCCATGTAAAAGAATGGATCGATAAAAAAGATTTTTACGCAATTGGCGAAATTGGCATCGATTTATATTGGGATAAAAGTTTTCTAGTAGAACAGCAAGTAGCTTTTAGAACACAAATTAAATGGGCAAAAGAGAAAAAACTACCCATTGTAATTCATTGTAGAGATGCTTTTGACGAAATTTTCGAAGTTTTAGAATCGGAAAAAGGAGATGATTTAAGAGGAATTTTTCATTGCTTTACAGGAACTTTAGCGCAAGCAAAGCAAGCAATTTCTTACAATATGAAATTAGGCATTGGCGGTGTTGCTACTTTTAAAAACGGCAAAATCGACAAATTTTTAAAAGAAATAGACATCAAACACATTGTTGTAGAAACAGACGCTCCTTACCTAGCTCCTGTTCCTTTTAGAGGCAAAAGAAATGAAAGTGCATACATAACTAATGTTGTCGATACATTAGCAACTATTTACCAGCTTCCTTTTGATGAAATTGCGGCAATCACTACTCAAAATTCTAAAGATGTTTTTGAGGTATAATTTGATGAGAAAACAGCTTCTATTTCTAGTGATTTTAGCATTTTCTTGCACTATCAGCTCTCAAGAATACAGAAAATACTGGCAAGATGGCAACTTAACTTGGTCCGACTTTCAGGCAAAACCAACTAAAAATAATCCAGCATATCTTGCCTACGTTTTAATGTATCAAACAGATAAAAAAACATTTGATGATGTACATTATTATGGTGTTTTTGCTGATGCTTATATTGATAAATCGCTCTCTTTTGTGCATCATAATCTAAAGGATGAACATCATTTAAAATACAACCAAGTAATTTTTAATTTGGTAGAACTTCATAAAAGAAAACTACAAAAAAGGATTTATACATTAAATAATATCTTTGAAATTAATCCTTTGTTCAGCGATACCAAAAGCCATTTAGAACGCGAGGTACTTAACTTTCAAGAAGAGGGAAATTACGGAATTCAAAAAGAAGTAACAGAACAATGGCTTCTAAAAACCACAGAAAAACTAGCAACAACCAATTCTTTTGAAAAACCAGATTTTAAAAAAAGTAACTGGACTTACGGTTTAAATGGTGGTGTAGATTTTGGCTTTTATGGTGGCGAATACAATGAAGTTTTTAATAACACAATTGCCATTTCACTTGGCTTTGAGTTTTCTTATAAAAAGGTTTTTATGGGCGTAAACATGAACTTTACAAACAGCAAACTAAATTCCGATTTAAACGAAGGTTCTTTTATGATTCCTGAAGGAGAAAGAAGTACAATTGGTCTTTTAAATGCCTATTTCGGATATCCTGTATACGAAACAAAAAAGTTTAGAATTATTCCTTTTGCGGGTTATGGTGTTACCTTTCTTGGAGAGGCCGTAGACCAAGACGACCAACAAGAAATTTCTACGGGAGGTGCTATATTTGGTGTCAATTTTGATTTAAAAAACAAAAAAACCGTCAACTTTACGCCAACCATTTTTGGTTTAAGAGAAGAAGGAAACAGTTACTTTAGAGCCCGTGTTTTTATGAGTACTTCTAATTTTAATCAAACCTTAAAAGGCTACAGTGTAAACATTGGTTTCGCGTATGGTTTTGAAGGTAAATTTTTATCAAAAAAATAATTTGGATACACAAACCACCTATTACAAAACACCCATAGGAATTGCCGAAATTGTTGGCGATGAGAACGGAATTCAGACAATTTCTATTTTAGATGATGGCACTATTTCAGAAGCGTTATTACAAGCAAAAACACCTTATTGTTTGCAAGATTGTGTGGGGCAATTAGAAGAATATTTTAAAGGTAAAAGAGCTAGTTTTAACTTAACGGTAAACCCGAAAGGAACCAAGTTTCAAATAAAAGTTTGGAAATCCTTACTTAAAATTAACTACGGAAAAACAAAAAACTATTTAGAACAAAGTAAGTCTTTGGGCGATATGAAAGCTATTAGAGCCGTTGCATCTGCTAATGGCAAAAACCCTATTTGGATTGTGATTCCTTGTCATAGAGTTATTGGTTCTGACGGGTCTTTAACTGGTTATGCTGGCGGAGTTTGGCGTAAAAAATGGTTGCTCGCACATGAAAATCCTGTAAAACAGCAATCTCTTTTTTAATTTGAAGGGTATTAAATCATAAAAAACATATTTTTACGTTAAAGACGTATCGTTTTATATGCTTCAAAAATATTTACTTTTTGTTCTTTTTTTTGTTGGATTTTCTGTCCATGCGCAAAAAATATCTTCAGATTTTAGAAAGAAAATTATTGAAGTGCAAAAAGACACCATTCAATTAGATTCTGTGGCGATCAATCCACAACAATTCAAAATTTTAAACGTCTTAAAAAAAGAAATTCTAGCATCAGAATATTCGGTTGATTTTAGCAACGCTATTTTAATAATCAACTCAAAAAAATATCAAGAAATAACTGTTGAATATTTTAGAATTCCTGAATTTATAACCAAAGTTTATACTCCTTTTGATGAAAAACTTATTTTACAAAACTCCTCAAATAACGGCACCTTATATAGTTTAACTACTAATAAGAAGGCTTCAGAAATTCAACTTTTTGAAGGCCTGCAAACAAAAGGTTTTATTACCAGAGGACTTACTAGTGGTAACAATCAAAATGCTGTAACAAACTCGGCTTTAGATTTAGAAATTTTCGGTAAACTCTCTAAAGAAGTTACTTTAAGAGCCAATATTTTTGACACTAATATTCCGATTCAAGAAAACGGATATTCGCAAAACCTAACAGATTTCGACCGAATTTTTATTGAAATGTTTAGCGACAACTGGCGCGTAAAAGCAGGTGATATTTCTATAAGAAACGACAAGAGTTTCTTTTTACCTTTTACCAAACAAATTGCGGGTTTAGAAGTAGAAGCAAACATTACAGAAAATTTAAAAGTAGCGGCTTCTGGCGCAGTTGTTCGGGGTAAATTCAATAATCTTAAATTTGTTGGCGTAGAAGGCAATCAAGGTCCGTACAAACTTTTTGGAGCTAATAATGAGGCAGCCATTTTAATTATTGAAGGTAGTGAGCAGGTTTTTGTGAACGGTATTTTATTAAAACAAGGAGAAAACAACGATTTTACAGTCAATTATAATTTGGCAGAATTAACGTTTACCACCACTTTTCCGATTACCAATGATATGAGAATTACGGTAGAATTTCAATATTCTGATAGAAATTATACGCGTTTTATCACCTATGAAAAAGCGGAATATGAACGAGATAAGTTTCAAATTTCAGGCTACTTTTATTCAGAAAACGATGCCAAAAATCAACCTTTACAACAAAGTTTAACAGAAGAACAAAAAGAAATTTTAGCAAATGCAGGCAATAATCCGACTGCCATGATTGCTGAAAGTGCTTTTGTTGACGCTTTTAATGAAAATAAAATTTTATACAAAAAAATCAACAATACAAACGAAGAGTATTTTGAGTATTCAACCAATTCAACAGATGAGTTATACAGCGTAAACTTTTTAAATGTTGGCACAACTAATGGAGATTATGTTTTAGACAGAACCATTGCCATTGGTTCTATTTTTAGATATGTTGGCATTAATCAAGGAAATTACAAACCGATTGTTCGTTTAATTGCCCCAACAAAATCCCAGTTTTTTGTTGTAAAATCTGGATATCAACCAACAAAAAAAACAAGTTTAAAAACCGAAATTGCTTTGAGTAACAATGATGCCAATTTATTTTCTACCATTGATAACGATCAAAACAAAGCGCTTGCTGCAAAAATTGGTTGGCAACAAGTTTTAATGGATAAAAAATGGCAGTTATCTACCAACATTAGCCATGAATATGCTCACAAAAATTTTAGAAGTATTCAACGTTGGGAATCTGTAGAATTTAACAGAGATTGGAATATTTTAACAAATAATGCGACTAAAAATTACTTTCAGTCTGAACTTTTGTTAAAAAACAAAAAGAAAGACTTTGTATCCTATCGCTTTAATAATTTGAATTACACGGATACTTTTAACGGAATTAAACACGAATTTAAATCTCAAATTAACTTCGATAAAACTACCTTTTTTGCAGATGCGAGTTTATTAGCAAATACCTCTACGCTAGAAGACAACTCGTTTTTAATAGCGAAAGCAAAAGCCGAACATTATCTCACAAAAAGCTGGTTTGGGGCCTTTATCAACTTTGAAACCAATGCCAGAAAAACCATCTACACCAATCAATTTATAAACACAAGTCACCGTTTTAAAGAATATGAAGCCTATGTTGGTCTTGGAGATTCAACCAAAGTATTTGCCAAAATCGGCTTTAATTATAGAGATAATGATAGTATAAGATCAAATCAGTTTACAGAAATCAACAACAGAAAAACATTCTATATCGATAGCAAACTCATCAACACTAAAAACACCAATTTAAGTGTGTTTGCAAACTATAGAAGTACACAAAATAATTTTACGGCTAATGAAAAAGCGCTGAACTCTAGATTGATTTTTAATCAGAAATTATTTAACAATTTCATTAGCATAAGTACCATTTACGAAACCTCTTCTGGCAATGTTGCACGGCAAGATTTTATTTATGTACAAACAGAACCTGGTTTGGGTTTTTATACTTGGATTGATTATAATAAAGACGGAATTAAAGATTTTAATGAATTTGAAATTGCACTATTTCAAGACCAAGCAAACTATTTACGATTGCCAAAACCCAACTTGCGTTTTATTGCGACACAGCGAGCAAAATGGAATCAAACACTTACCTTAAACCCAAGAAGTTGGGCCACAAAAAAAGGAATTAAAAAAATAGTTTCTCACTTTTATAATCAGAGTTTTTTATCCATCGAAAACGAACAAGAGAGAACTCAAAATTCCTTTCAATTAAATCCTTTTGATTTTAATGAAAACTCTTTAGTGAGCCTAAATTTAAACATAAGAAACAGTTTGTACTACAACAAAGATTTGCAAAAAAATAGCGTCACTTTTACCTACGGAAACTCCAAGTTAAAACAACAGTTTTTTATTGGTAGTCAAGAAAATAACATCAATTTACACCAGCTAGACTATGCACATAAATTCGCCGACTTTTGGTTGCTCAACTTTATGGGTAAAAATTCGTTAAATACGCTAGAGACAGAGAATTTAACCGATAGAAACTTTGAGATAAAAGCCTATGAAATAAGTCCGAAAATTAGCTTTTTATATAACGAAAACAATCGGTTCTCGGCTTTTTATCACTTTAAAGACAAAAAAAATCAGATTCAAAATTTAGAACAGTTACGCCAGCAAAAATTTGGCGTTGAATATTTCTTTATCGGAAAACAGAAAAATCAAATTTCGGCAAATATCAATGTCTTCTTAAATGATTTTACGGGCAATTCAAATACACCCGTTGCATATCAAATGTTAGAAGGTTTGCAGGCCGGAAAAAATTATACTTGGAGTTTAGTATTCAACCGAAAATTGAATTCATTTTTAAATTTAAATCTCAATTACTTGGGTAGAAAAAGCGAAAACTCGAAAGCCATTCATACCGGCAGTGTGCAATTAAGAGCCAACTTTTAAACTGTTAAATTTTAATGTTTGTAACAATAGTTGCATCATTAATTAAAAAAAAATCTTTACTTTGTACTGTTATGTTTAAAATGTTTGCCATAATTTTATCTAATTTGATTCTGCTTCAGAGTCTTAACGTTCATTTAGAGTCTTTCTCTAAATTAAATGTGTTGTTAGAACATGCGCAATTTCATCAAAAAACATATGGTGATAGCTTTTTTGAGTTTTTGTATGAACATTACGGCGATAAAGATCTTTTAACGACTAGTAATCATACAGAACATAAAGATTTACCCTTTAAAAGCAGTTCACAAACATGCAGTCATCTTATCTCTATTTTCGATTTTAACATTGATGTTTATGAGTTAAAAAATAAGGTTCGTTTGCAAACTAAACCCAATTATTTTTACAAAGATTCTCATTCTTTTTTCGAGAAACATGCTGTTTTTCAGCCACCAAAATTCGCATAATTCATTTTTTAGATAGAGCACCTGTTTTTAGCAACAGGCATTTTATTATTCCTAAAATTTCTATGAATTATGTTAGAAAACATCATAAAATTCAGCTTAAAAAATAAGTTGATTACTTTTATATTTACTGCTTTTATTATCGGTTTTGGTATCTATTCCTTAACCAACATTTCTGTGGGTGCTGTGCCAGACATCACCAATAATCAAGTACAAGTTATTACCACGTCTCGTAATTTATCTACACAAGACGTAGAACAATTTATTACCTATCCGGTAGAGCTAGAAATGGCTAATTTACCCGGAGTTGTAGAAATTAGATCTGTTTCAAAATTTGGTTTATCGGTGGTAACCATCGTTTTTGAAGACGATTTAGGCACCTATTTACCAAGACAATTAATTGCAGAAAAGATTAAATCTGCTTCCGAGAAAATTCCTGATGGTTTTGGCTCACCAGAAATGGGCCCGATTACCACAGGTTTAGGCGAAATTTATCAGTATATATTAGATGTAGAGCCGGGGTTTAAAGATCAATATTCTGTAACTGAACTCCGAACCATTCAAGATTGGATTGTTAAACGACAGCTTTCAGGAATCCCAGGAGTGGTTGAAATAAATACCTGGGGCGGCTTTTTAAAACAGTATGAAGTTGCCATCAATCCTACAAAATTAAATGCCATGAATATTTCTGTGGCTAAAATTTATGAGGCATTAGAAAAAAATAACAGTATTGCAGGTGGCGGATATATTGAAAAAACCAACGAAGCTTTTTTTATTAGAGGTGAAGGTTTGATAAAAAATCTAGACGATGTTCGCAATATCGTGGTGCAAAATGAAGGCATCCCTATTTATATAAAAGACATTGCAGAAGTAGGCTTTGGTAGTGCTACTCGTTTTGGCGCTATTACCGGAAACGGTGAAGGTGAAAAAGTACTTGGCCAAATTATGATGCTTAAAGATGGCGACTCTCAAGCCATTATTAACGCTGTTAAAAAACGAGTTGCATCCATTCAGAAAACATTACCCGAAGGCGTTTTTATCAACGGATTTTTAGAAAGAAGCGAATTAATTGATAAAATTACCTTTACCATCGCAGAGAACTTAAGTATCGGATCGCTTATTGTAATTTTTATTGTGGTTTTACTATTGGGTAATATCCGCTCTGGTTTAGTGGTAGCCTCCGTAATTCCTTTAAGCCTTTTATTTGCAATTTCATTGATGCGTATTTTTGGTGTAGATGCCAATTTAATGAGTTTAGGTGCTATAGATTTCGGAATTATCATTGATGGCGCCGTTATCATCGTAGAGTATATTACGTTTAGAATTGTCAGTAAAAGTGATGAATTAAAACTCCTAGAGAAACCAGCACAACAAGAACAAATTGATGCAATTACCTTAAAAAGTGCTTCAAAAATGATGAATTCTGCCATTTTTGGACAATTAATTATTTTAATTATATTTATTCCTATTTTAACCTTAGATGGTGTAGAAGGCAAAATGTTTAAACCCATGGCGCTTACTTTTAGTTTTGCTTTAATTGGCGCTATGTTGCTTTGTTTAACTTACGTTCCTGTAGTTTCTTCGTTATTTTTAAAACCTCAAAAACCGGGTAAAAACAACGTTTCTATAAAAATAATGAGCTTTTTAAACTGGTTTTATAATCCGATTATTAACTGGTCTTTACATCACAAAAAAATAGTCATCGGTTTTGCAAGTTTGCTTTTAATCTCTAGTATTTGGATTTTTAGTAAAATGGGCGGCGAATTTGTGCCCACGTTAGATGAAGGCGATTTTGTAATTCAGCCTGTGTTAAAAACAGGAACCTCTTTAGGAAGAACTATAGAAATTACGACAAAAATTGAACAGATTTTGTTAAATAAATTCCCCGAGGTAGACCAAGTTGTAAGTAGAATTGGTGCTGCAGAAGTTCCTACAGACCCAATGTCTATGGAAGAAAGTGACGTCATTATTAAATTAAAGCCCAAAGCAACATGGACTTCTGCCAAAAGTAAAGACGAACTCGCTGATAAATTTAAAGAAGCTTTGGCAATTATTCCAGAAATGGAAGTAGAATTTACACAACCTATAGAAATGCGTTTTAATGAATTGATTACGGGTGTTAGGGCAGATATTGCCATCAAAATATTTGGCGAAAATTTAACGGTTTTATCAGATAAAGCAGCGATCATAAAAGACCTGATTCAGCATGTAGAAGGCGCTGCCGATATTGTTGCTGAAAAAGTAGAAGGTTTACCGCAAATGACCGTTCAATTTAATAGAAGTAAAATTGCGCGTTACGGGTTAAATATTTCTGATGTAAATGATTTGATTTCTATGGGTTTTGCTGGCAAAATTGTAGGAAATGTTTTTGAAGGTGAAAAACGTTTTGATTTAGCAGTTCGTTTCGCAGAAGATAACAGAAAAGATTTGGCCAGCCTTCAAAATTTATTTGTCGATACGCCTGCCGGAAATAAAATTCCTTTGAGCGAATTGGCTAAAATCAGCTACACAACTGGGCCTGCACAAATATCAAGAGATGACACAAAACGAAGAATTGTAGTCGGTATTAATGTTAGAAACCGAGATGTACAGTCTGTAGTCGATGAAATTAGAACTATTATTGATAAAAACTTACAACTCCCAGTGGGTTATACCATTACCTATGGCGGGCAATTTGAAAACCTACAAAGTGCAAAAGCAAAGTTGTTAGTTGTAGTTCCTATCGCCCTAGCGCTTATATTTCTACTTTTGTATTTTGCCTTCGGATCTTTAAAAGAAGCGCTCTTAGTGTATGCTGTAATTCCGCTTTCTGCAGTTGGCGGTATCTATTTATTATGGCTTAGAGATTTACCTTTTAGTATTTCTACTGGCGTTGGCTTTATTGCTCTTTTCGGAATCGCAGTTTTAAACGGCATTGTATTAATTGAACATTTTAAACAACTTAAAAAAGACGGGATACAGAATATTGAAGAACGAATTAAAACAGGAACAAAAGAACGTTTACGACCTGTAATTTTAACAGCAGCGGCAGCAGCACTCGGTTTTTTACCCATGGCAATTTCTACCAATGCAGGTGCAGAAGTACAACGCCCGTTAGCAACTGTAGTTATTGGCGGTTTAATAACAGCAACGCTTTTAACCTTAATTGTGTTACCTGTTTTATATGCTTGGTTTGAAGAGAAAAAAGCAATTAAATTAAATAAAACAAGTGTACTAACCCTTATTGGCTTTTTGTTTGTATTGCAGACCAACGCACAAACAAAACGAACCTTTCATGAAACCTTAACGTTGGCTTTAGAAAATAACGCCGCTTTAAAAGCATCGAGTTTGAAAGTAGAAGAAAGCAATGCTTTGATTAAAAGTGCTTTTAGTTTTGATAAAACAAGTGTTTATTATGGGTTTGATGAAAACAATTTAGCCCTAAACAACTTGCCTTTAGCAGTCTTTGGTATTGCACAAGATTTTAAATTCCCGACTGTTTATTTTGCTGATAAAAATGTAAATAAGGCACAATCTAGTTTAGAACAAACAAATTACGACCTTGAATATCAACACATAAAAAAAGAGGTTTCTAGCAGTTATTATCAATTGGTATACACCAAGAACAAAGTAGAAAGTTATCGCTTTTTAGATAGTTTGTATCAAGATTTTGTAAAAAAAGCAACGCGTAGGTTTGAGTTGGGCGAAACTAATTATTTAGAAATGATTACCGCAAAATCGAAACAAAAGCAAATAGAAACGTTGTTTAAACAAGCGTTGCAAGAAGTACTCTTATCCAAAGAAAAATTAAGAGCATTGGTACAAATTGACAGCTTACATATTGTTGATGAAACCTTGGTAATGTTAACAATGAATACCATTTCTGCCAAAGACAATGTGGGATTACAGTATTTTGAAAACGCTAAAAATCATGAAGATGCGCTTTACAAATTAGAGAAACAGCGTTTACTGCCCGATATTAGTTTCGAGTATTTTCAAGGAAGCAATAGTTTACTGAATACTAATTTAAGAGGCTATCAAATAGGCTTAAAAATTCCGTTGTTATTTTCTGGAAATTCAGCAAAAATAAAAGCTTCAAAAATTGCTAAAAATATTGTTGTTGAACAAGAGCAAAATTATAAAGTAATGCTAAAAGCGAAATACAATGAACTTTTAGCCGTTTTAAAGCAACATAAAGAAGCCATCAATTATTACGATCAAGAAGGCGAAAATCTTAAAAATGAAATTATAAAAACAGCGAATAGAACCTTTAAAGAAGGCGAAATAGACTTTTTTCAATATATACAAAGTATTGAAACTACCAAAGAAATAGAGCTTTCTTATTTAGACAATTTAAACGCTTACAATCAAACTATTATCAGCATAAATCACCTTATTTTAAATCCTTATTAAAGATGAAAAGCATATATATACTCTTATTTTCGTTTGTACTTTTTGCTTGCGGAAATCCAGAAAAAACTACTGAAATCATTGATGAAACAGCAATAAACAGTACCTTAATAACCATTAGTAAAAAGCAATTTGAAAGCGAAAAAATGGCCTTTGGTCAACTTTCAGAACAAGCGTTTTATACCACGGTAAAAACAACTGGCATTATTGATGTTCCGCCAGAAAACAAAGCGAGTGTGAGTACATTTATTGGTGGTTATATTACTAAAATTCCGCTTTTAATTGGTGATAAAGTAAAAAAGGGCCAACTAGTTGCTAGTTTACAAAACACAGAATTTGTAGAAATACAACAACAGTATTTAGAAATTACAGCACAATTAAGTTATTTAAAAAATGAATATGAAAGACAAAAAACATTATTTGACGAACTCATTACCTCTGAAAAAAACTATCTAAAAGCCGAAAGTAATTACAAAAGCAATTTGGCAACTTACAATGGTTTGCGTAAAAAATTAGAAATGATGCACATCAATCCTACTGCAGTAGAACAAGGAGAAATTTCATCGACCATAAATTTATATGCACCAATAAGTGGGTTTGTAACTAAAGTAAATGTTAGCAATGGTTCTTATATTTCATCGGCAGATGAGTTGTTAGAAATAATAAATACAGATCATATTCATTTAGAATTGAATGTTTTTGAAAAGGATATTTTAGGAATTAAAAAACATCAGAAAATACAATTTAAAATTCCAGAAGCATCCAATAAAATATTTGATGCCGAAGTGTATTTGGTGGGTACTTTTGTAAATACGGATAGAACTATAAAGGTTCACGGTCATATTAATGATGATGAAAATAGCAATTTTATAACAGGTATGTTTATTGAAGCTTCTATTATTAGCGATGTATCAAAAGAGATATCGCTCCCTAAAAGTGCTATTTTAGAAAGTGAAAGCAATTATTTTGCACTGGTTTTAAAGGATGAGAATACAGATTCATATCGTTTTGAAAAAATAAAGATCACTATTGGTTTGCAAGAAGAAAACTATGTGGAAATTAAAAATCATCAACAACTAAAAGATCAAAAAATACTTACAAAAGGGCTTTCTATGTTTTAAAAAATAGTTGGTATCGCTACCTTAAAAAAACAAATGAATCTATTAAACCATTTTCTATTTTTAATGGGTTGCTTTTTGCTACTTTTGTTATTCATATTAAAAAAAAATATAATGAAAAAAATCACGCTAGCACTTCTATTATTGGCAAGTTCTTTTTTAGTTGCACAAGACAAAGAAAAAGAAGAGTACCCCCAAGATATTAATAAGAAACACGAACTAAAAATAAATGCGCTAACGCTGCTTGCGGCAAAATGGATAGATGTTTCTTACGAAAGATTAATAGATGAAGAGTCTTCTTTTGGAGCCGCTGTAACTTTAAATACAGATGCCGATGTTTCTGATTTAAACTATGCAATAACACCTTATTATAGACGTTATTTTTCTGGAAAATTTGCACGAGGCTTTTTTGTTGAAGGTTTTGGGATGTTATTTTCGGCAGAAGACGATAATTTTCTTTTTGGTAGTAATAACAATGAAGACGTTACTGGGCTTGCACTTGGTATTGCTGTTGGTGGTAAATTTGTTTCTTATAAAGGTTTTACAACTGAATTAATATTAGGTGTTGGTCGAAATTTTTTAGAAAGCGATAATAATGAAGCTGTTGGTCGATTAGGAATCTCTGTTGGTTATAGATTTTAAAAATAATTTTGCACGTAGCATTTTTGGAACTTTCATAAGATAGACTCAAACAAATTATTATTCTAAAAAATAAATCGATGAAAAAAGTTATTATACTATGTACACTGTTTATAAGCACTTTTGCCTTTTCTCAAAAGGAAATAAAATTAGATATTGCCGATGCGCTTGTAATTCGAAGTTTAGAATTTTCTTATGAAAATTATTTAACTGAAAACTCTTCTTTTGGTGTGTCTGCTCTTTTTAATTTAACCAAACAAGATGTAAATTTCAGGTACAATGAAAATATGATGATTACGCCTTATTATCGTCATTATTTTACAACCAATAAACAATGGAACTTTTTTGGAGAAGGTTTTGTGGGTATTAATTCTGGTAAAAAAGAAATGATGAAAGACTCCGGAGTTTACGATATTAGCTATACTGATGGCGCTTTAGGTATTGCCGTGGGCACAAAATATGTTGCAACAGGCGGTTTAATTATTGATGGGTACGTAGGTGTTGGTCGTAATTTATTTGGTTCAAACTCACCAGTTCTAGTACCTAGAATTGGTTTAAATATAGGCTGGAGGCTTTAGTGTTTAGTGTTTAGTGTTTAGTGTTTAGTGTTTAGTGTTTAGTGTTTAGTGTTTAGTGTTTAGTGTTTAGTGTTTAGTGTTTAGTGAAAATTAAAAAAAAATCCGTTAGAAAATAATTTCTAACGGATTTTTTTATGTTCAATTATAAATATGTTTCGATATGCTGATTCTGTGATACTCAAAAAAGTTCAGCACAAGCGCACAACAATTAATTGTCATTACATTTTTTGCAACCACGTTTTTACATCAACTTCAGCTTTTATAATTTCTTTTAAATCTGCAATGGCAACTCTTTTTTGTTCCATGGTATCTCTATGTCTAATCGTTACGCAATTATCCGTTAAAGAATCATGATCTACTGTGATACAAAAAGGAGTACCAGCAGCATCTTGTCTTCTATACCGTTTACCAACGGCATCTTTTTCGTCGTAAAATACATTAAAATCCCATTTTAAATCCTCCATAATTTCACGAGCAACTTCTGGCAAACCATCCTTTTTAACCAAAGGAAAAATGGCCGCTTTAAAAGGTGCCAAAACTGATGGTAATTTTAAAACCGTTCTTGTGGTTCCGTTTTCTAGTTCTTCTTCTTGCAAAGAAGTAGAAAAAACAGCCAAAAACATTCTGTCTAAACCAATAGAAGTTTCTACCACATAAGGCACATAACTTTTATTTTCTTCGTGATCAAAATACTGTAGTTTTTTACCAGAATGTGCTTCGTGCGCTTTTAAATCGAAATCGGTTCTTGAGTGTATTCCTTCTAATTCTTTAAATCCGAAGGGAAAATTAAACTCGATATCTGCCGCCATATCTGCATAATGTGCTAATTTATCATGATCATGAAAACGATAATTTTCTGCGCCTAAACCCAAACTTAAATGCCATTTTAAACGGTCTTCTTTCCATTGATCGTACCATTCTTTTTGTGTTCCTGGTTTTACGAAAAATTGCATTTCCATTTGTTCAAACTCACGCATTCTAAAAATAAATTGTCTTGCAACAATTTCATTTCTAAAAGCCTTACCTGTTTGCGCAATTCCGAAAGGAATTTTCATTCTTCCTGTTTTCTGCACATTTAAAAAATTTACAAAAATACCTTGAGCAGTTTCTGGGCGTAAATAAACCTGTGTAGAGTTTTCTGCGGATGCACCAATTTGCGTTCCGAACATTAGGTTAAATTGCTTTACCTCTGTCCAGTTTTTAGAGCCAGAAACTGGGCACACAATATCTAAATCGATGATCAATTGTCTAAAACCTTCTAAATCACTTTCTTCTTGAACCCTAGTTAGTTCTGCAGTAATTTCATCCATTTGTTTTTGACGACGCAACACATTTGGATTTGTTTTTACAAATTCATTTTCATCAAAAGAATCACCAAAACGTTTTTGTGCTTTTGCAATGTCTTTCTTAATTTTATCTAGAATTTTCTCTCTAAAATCTTCAACTAAAACATCTGCTCTGTAGCGTTTTTTAGAATCTTTATTATCTATTAAAGGATCGTTAAACGCATCTACATGCCCAGAAGCTTTCCAGGTTGTTGGGTGCATTAAAATTGCTGCATCGATACCCACAATGTTTTCATGCATTTGCACCATTGCTTTCCACCAATAATCTCTTATATTTTTCTTTAGCTCAACTCCGTTTTGAGCATAATCGTAAACCGCGCTTAAACCATCATAAATTTCTGATGATTGAAATACATACCCGTATTCTTTTGCGTGCGATAAAACTTTTTTAAATTGATCTTCTTGTTTTGCCATAATTAGGACAAATATAACGGTTTGCTCTATTTTATCAAGAAAAAATTACTCGACTTTTTTACAACGATAAATAAAGGCCGGAGGGATGTTTAAAGGTTCGAATTCTAACGAAATAGACTCTTTAAACACTTTTTTTAGTTTCTTAAAATAACTTAAACTATACTGAAACTGAATAAAAGAACCATTTTTAGCTAAAATTTCAAAAGATCTGTCTAAAATTTCATCAGAAACTTCATCCGGAATAATGGTAAGCGGTAAACTAGAAATAATATAATTTACTTTGTAAATATGAAGTTTTTTTAATTCTTCAATAATATTTTCTGCAGATGCTTTTAAAACAATGAGTTGTGGATGTTTTAAATCTTGCAATTGACGGTAAAAATTATCATTAATCTCAAAGCAAATTAATGTTGCTTTAGGAGATAACCTCTCTAAAATATACTTGGTTATCGCTCCATTACCAGGCCCTAGTTCCACCAAAACATCTGCTTTAGAAAAATTAATTTCTCGTAGCATTCTTTTTGATAAAAACCGAGAACTTGGCGCAACGGTGCCCAATGTTTTGATGTTTTTTACAGCTTCCTTAAAAAATTTTATTTTGCTAGACAATTGTTCTTTCTTTTTTATTAAGTATCTTTCTAAAAAAAGTTCCGTAAAGATGATACTTTTAAAAGACATATTCCATCTTTTTTACCCAAATTTATGCACTATTTGTACAAAACATTTAGTTGAAAATGAAACAGCAATTTGTACTTTTTGCAGACATGATTTGCCACTAACCAACTTTACTGATTATAACAACAATAAAGTAACTCAAACTTTTTATGGCAGTATTCTTTTAGAAAAAGCATTTTCGTTGCTTTTTTACAGAAAAAAAGGAAGTACTCAAAAACTAATTCACGATTTAAAATATAAGGGAAATGAGGAAATTGGTGTCTTTTTCGGGAATTGGTTAGGTGAACTTTTAAAAGAAAATCAAGAATTTAAAGCAGTAGATTTTATCGTTCCCGTGCCTTTACATCCAAAGAAATTAAGAGAAAGAGGCTATAATCAGGTTACAAAATTCGGGAAACGACTAGAACATCATTTACAAATACCCCTAATAGAAAATAATCTAACCAGAACTTCAGCAACAAAAACACAAACTTTTAAAGCTCGTTTTGAACGTTTTAGAAATTTAGAGACGACATTTCTATTACAAGATCCTTCTTTTTTTAATGACAAACATGTTTTACTACTTGACGATGTTATTACTACAGGTGCTACTTTAGAAGCGTGCGCAAAAGAATTCGAAAAATCTAAAAACTGCAAAATAAGTATTCTAACAATGGCCTACACCGAATGAATTTTATGCTTTTTTATTCAAAAAATAATTGTTAATTTGTATAAAATTTACTTTTTTTGTGAGAGCCTTTTACAGATTTTTCTTTTTTATATTTTTACTCGTTTTTGTTTCTAATTGTGCTAGAACAGGCAGGCCAGAAGGTGGCCCAAAAGATGAGGATGCACCGTTGTTTGTTGCTGCAAATCCGCCTTACGAAAGTATCAATTTTAAGAAAAAAGAAATTGTCATAAAGTTCGATGAGTTTGTAAAACTAAAAGACCTTAATAAGCAGCTGGTTGTTTCACCCCCTATGAAATATCCACCATTAATTTCTCCTCAAGGATCTGCAAGCAAGCAAATTAAAATAGAAATTATAGATACGTTAAAACGAAACACCACCTATATTTTTAATTTTGGTAATGCTGTTGAAGACAATAATGAAAGTAACCAATTAGAGAATTTTAAATATGTTTTTTCTACCGGAAGCTATATCGATTCTTTAACAATTTCTGGCGGTATTAAAGATGCCAAACTTCTTGAAACACCCAAAAGTAGTAACGTTTTATTGTACAGAATAGATAGTGCGTTTAATGACTCGATTGTTTACAACAGAAAGCCAGACTATATTACAAGCACTTTAGATACTACTGTATTTAGATTTACCAATTTAAGAAAAGGCAACTATTTAATGATTGCTTTAAAAGAAGTTATCAACGATTATATTTTTGATCCTAGAAACGATAAAATTGGTTTTGTTGCCGATACAATTCAATTACCTCGAGACAGTATTTTAAGCACACCAATTATTTTATTTAAAGAAGATTTGCCCTATGAATTTAAACGAGGAAAAGAAATCACCAAAGGAAAAATAGCGTTTGGTTTTGAGGGTGATGCAAAAAACATGAAAATTAACATGCTTTCTAAAGTGCCTGCTGACTTTAAAAGTGTATCAAAATTTGAAGTTGATAAAGACACTTTAAACTATTGGTTTACGCCTTTTGAGGCAGATTCTTTAAATTTTACAATTACTAACAACCAATTTATAGACACTTTTACGGTTCGATTAAGAAAGAATAAAATAGATTCTTTAATTATGAGTTCTACAATAAAAGGTACTTTTCATTTTAGAGACACCTTTTTTATAACGAGTAATACCCCAATTATTAAGATTGATACTAGTAAAATTAGTCTTTTTGATAAAGATACTATTGCCGTTAACTACAGAACGTTGTTATCAAACAAAGAAAATAAAATTGGCTTTATTTTTGAAAAAGAACCGAAACAAAAATATAATCTAAAATTTTTACCCAATTCATTCACAGATATTTACGATGTTTCAAATGATACTCTTATATATAAAGTTGCCACCAAAGCAATAGACGATTATGGTAGAATTACCATCAATGTAGAGAACGCAAAGTCTCAAAATTTAATTATAGAAGTACTCTCCGGAAAAAAACAAGACGAACTTGTAGCGCGTCAATTTGTATCAACTTCTACAAAATTAGTTTTCGACTTATTAGAACCAAAAAAATATACCATTAGAGCTATTATTGATGATAATAAAAACAATAAATGGGACACTGGTAGTTACTTGAAAAAGCAACTTGCTGAAAAAATTATCTATCATAAGGTCATTAACAACACCGAATTAAGAGCCAATTACTTTTTAGAAGAGCGTTTTACTTTTGAATAAATAAAATGATTATGGAATCAACAATGATGATTATACTTCTAATTTTAACAATTTTATTATGGTTTTGGGCAATTTTTGATATTTCAAAGTCGAAATTTGAAAATCAAACTATAAATACTATTTGGCTTTTAATCGTTTTGATTTTCCCTATTTTAGGATCCATAGTATATTTCCAATTGAAGAGAAAGTTTATTAGGCTTGAAACCAGAAAATTTGAACCAAAATTTTTAAAACAATAATAAGAATTAGGTTAAAACCCAGAAAAGGTTTGAAAACCGTTTTGGGCTAAATTATTTAAAATTCTATTCGTTTAAAAGACCTCATAGGCTTTTAAAACCTGTAAGGTCTGATAAAATTCAAGTTTATTTATTAATTTAAACCTTGCTCTAAATTTACCAAAAAACACTCAAGACAAAACACTTAACCTTATTAAAGAATCTGAAACCAGAAAATTTGAACCGAAAATTCATAAAATCAAAGTATAAATAAAAAGGTCTGACAGGTTTTAAAAACCTATCAGACCTGATCATAAATTATTTTTTTATTGACGTATAAAAACCGAGGGTATTTAAAGCTCTAAATTTTTTATTGATTTAACGCTTGTTCTAAATCTGCCAATAAATCTTCGATATCTTCAATACCAACACTTAACCTTACTAAAGAATCTGTAATTCCGATTTTTAAACGTTCTTGCTCTGGAATTGATCCGTGAGACATGGTTACAGGATGATTCACCAAACTCTCTACACCCCCTAAAGACTCTGCCAAGGTAAATAACTTTGTGTTTTCTAGAAAATTAAACGTTGCTTCTTTACTTTCATCTTTTAATTTAAAGGAAACCATACCCCCAAAATCTTTCATTTGCTTTTTTGCAATTTCATGACCTGAATGATGTTCTAAACCCGGATAATAAACCGTTCCTACTTTTGGATGTTTCTCTAAAAAATTAGCAACTGCACTTCCGTTTTCGCAATGACGCTGCATTCTAATATGTAGAGTTTTGATGCCTCTTAAGGCTAAAAAAGAATCCATCGGGCTCGCGATGGCACCTGCTGCAAACTGAATAAAATGTATTTCTTTTGCCAACGCTTCTTCTTTTACCATTAACGCTCCCATAATTAAATCAGAATGCCCGCCTAAATATTTTGTTGCAGAATGCATCACAATATCTGCACCTAAAGTTAGTGGTTGTTGTAAATAGGGCGTTGCAAAGGTATTATCTACCGCAATTAAAATGTCTGAATTTATATCTTTTACCGCTGATGAGATTGCCGCGATATCTGCAATTTTCATTAATGGATTGGTGGGCGTTTCTAACCAAACTAACTTTGTGTTTTCTGTAATTGCGTTGGTAATATTCACTATATCATCGGTATCTACATAAGTAAATTCTAATCCGTACTTTTGAAATAATTGCGTAAACATTCTATAAGTTCCGCCATATAAATCGTCTCCTGTAATGATTTCGTCGCCAGGTTTTAATAATCTTAAAACACAATCAATGGCAGACATGCCTGATGAAAACGCAAAACCATGTGTACCATTTTCTATGGAAGCAAAATTATTTTCTAATGCCGTTCTCGTTGGGTTTGACCCTCTTGCATACCCATACCCTTTATGTTTTCCCGGACTGGACTGTGCAAAGGTTGATGTTAAAAAAACGGGAGGCATTACCGCTCCAGTTGTTTCTTCTGGTTGCTGACCTCCGTGAATTGTTTTGGTATTGAACTTCATTTTTATAAGTTTTCTGATGTTCTTAATTTTATGTTTCTAAACTTGCCTACATTCTTATAGTTTGCCAAAACAAGTAAACAAGTTTAGCCATGATTGAATCTTTCCTTAAGCTCAAGACACGCTAATTATTCGGCATCTCTCAACTTTTGCGTGAAACGAGCAGTGAACGCTAGAAATCTGCTTAGCAGCATGCGGGCAGCTTCAAATAATACTACAAAAACTTTTTGATAGACCTTACGATGCCGTAATGAATGCCTTCATGAAAATTATTGAACGGAATTGCCGTTTCCATAGAATTTAAAACAACGCCTGCACTTGTTGGGTATTCTGTGTAATTCTCAAAAATACCTGCTTCAAAATCTTCCTCTAATGTGTCTGGTAACCCCATTAATAAATCTTTTACTTCGTCAAACTCTTCTTCCGTAAAAACTTTTGTTGGCGCTGTTCCTTTTTTATAATCATCAATTAACTCATCTGGACATAAGCAATCTAAACCCGATAATTTATAATGTAATACTTGTTGCGTAACTAAAACGTGTGCCACATTCCAAGCAATATTGTTTTTAAATCCGTTCGGAATTTCATGCAACTGTTCTAACGTTAAACCCTCTAATTCTTTTAAAAGAAGAGCTCTCGATTTTCTTAAAATATCAAATTGTATGTTCATTTTTATGTGTAGTTTTGATCCTGTAAATATAATTTAATAAAAATGAAGAAAGTCTATTTTTTACAAACTTGTGATACCTGTAAAAGAATTTTAAAGGAAGTAAATACAGAGGGTTTTGAGCTTCAAAACATTAAAGAAAACCCTGTTACAATTGGGCAATTAGAAGAAATGTATGCAATTTCTAAAAGCTATGAAAACTTGTTTAATAAGCGTGCAAGATTATACAATTCTTTAGGTTTAAAGGATAAAAACTTATCTGAAACAGCTTATAAAAATTATCTTTTGGAAGAGTACACGTTTTTAAAACGTCCTGTTTTTATGGTTGGTGGAGAAATTTTTATTGGAAATAGTAAGAAAGTAATTGAAAAATTAAAAGAGAAGATTGGTTAAACCTTCTCTCTTATATTGGATTTTAGTCTGTTGAAAATTTGACATCTGAAGAAGAAATCATCGCGGCTAACTCGTCTTTGGTTATTTTTGTTTTTAAGCCAAATAAAACTAGGTTTTCAGAATCGCTATTTGCTTTGATGATAATTTCTCTGATATAGTTATTCTTTTCGATAAAAAATAGCGCAGCATTACTGCCACTATCTTTTACTCTTACCAATGTTTTTAAATTGTTCCTTCTTTTAAACTTGTTAAAATCTTTTGCAACAGTAGCATCTTCGTTATCAAAAATCATCAATTTAAAATCACTCGATTTTTTAATAATATTCATTAAATCACCATCATTTTCGTCATCTAAAAATGAACCCGCTAAAGAAGCCGATAAATTGATTGCAAAAGTTGACTTCGCTTTATTGACTTTATAAAAATCCTCAAAAGCGACGACTTGCGCTGAAATAGCCGTGATAAAAAATGCGAAGAAAATGGTTACTAATAGTTTCATGATAGTTCGTTTTAATTTTAGACGACTATCAAAAGGGTTTGTTACAAAACGGTATTTTTTATCAAAAGTTCATTGAAAGACCTAAACCTAAACCTTTTATATTTAAATTGAATTCAGGTTGAAAATTAGAACCCACGATTGGTAAACCCGTGTTATACAATTCTATGGCCTGCTTCGTTTTTCTATTAAATCCTTTTAAAATTGGTATAGTAGCTAAAACTAGAACAACGCCTGCACCTGCCAAAACCTATTCAAGATCTCCACCACCAATTGCCGTTCCTATCGACAAACCTATTAAAAGACCTCCTAAACCCGATAAAATCATTCCCCAAGTTTGATTTTATTTTGCCGATTTAACCAAATCAAATGCTTCAGAATTATTTTTCATCAACTCTTTTAATTGATTAATGTTTAATTTTTTGTCATTTTGATTAAATATATTTTCTCTAAAAGATCTTTTTATCTCAACTTATTAAGCATTGATCTTTGAAAATGTAAACAAACTAATTACTAAAGCAAATACAATTTTTTTCATCTTTATTTTAATTTGATTGATATACTTTCATTAAACTTTCTGCCTCTTCTTTTGCACTGCAATTTTTTATAATTTCTGCTCTAGCTTGTTTTCCTAAGAGCGGAATTTCTCCTTTTAATTTTTGAGATAACAGCCTTTCTAATTCAGAAACATTGCCGGCTTCAAATAAATATCCGTTTTTTGTATCCGTAATTAATTCTGAATGTACTCCCACATTTTTTGTGGCAATTAAAGAACATTCGCAAGACATGGCTTCTGCGGTCACTAAAGAAAACCCTTCGGAATAACTTGGGGCAACAACAATTTTTGCCGCTTGATAATAGGAAATAATCTCTCTAGTTTCATCAATAAAATATACTTGATTTTCTATTTGATGTTTTTTTGTAATCTCTTTTAATTCTTCTGAAAATGTTGGTTTATCAATTTGACCAACAATTAACAGCGCCCAATTCTTATGATCTTTTAAAACTTTTGCAGCTTCCAACAAAACAAGCTGTCCTTTTGCTTTCCTTACTCTACCCGCATTTAAAATGATATTTTCTTGCTTAATTTCTTTAAAAACAACGCCTTCTTTTGGTACAAATTCATTCACTTTTACGCCGTGACCCACTATGATATTTTCCATCCCTAGATTCGCGCTCATACTTTTAATGAGCGTAATCACTCTATCCGCTTTTTTTAAAAGAAATTTAGTCAATCCCGAAAGTTTCGTTTCTGCGTGTCTTGTTGCAATTAAAGTAAATTTTCCACCTAAAAAACGAAACCATAACATTCTTATAATTTCATTATTTCTGTGACAATGTACTACTGTTTTTACATCAGAAAATAATATAGATTTTAATTTTGAGGTAGTAATTTGTGTTCCATCAATATTAGAACCGTAAACATAAGTTTCAAAATTATCAACAAAAAAAGGAAGTACATTTTCTATACTTCTAGTAACCCCAGTTTTGCGTTTATGAAAATGTGTGTGAATTAGAACTGGTTTCAAAAGCTTCTTATTAGATTTTAAAAATTAGATTCTTAATTTTGAATTTTAAACTCAAAACTTTGAACCTATTTAAGCAAATTTACGTTCTATAATTCCCATAAAGCGCGTTTCTAATTCTTCTTTAGTAGACCAATCATAATCTGGTTTTACCATTTGATCAATAAAATCTTTTGCTTCTTTATATGATTTAAAAGTGTTTAATTGAGAAACTACTCTGTTAAAATCTTCCTGACTGCCGCCAAACAAATTTTTAACAAACACAATTCTATCATTTAGCCCTATTTGAATGTTGCCCGCTAATTTATCATTTAACGATTTAGGTTGCACATTTTCAAACAAATCTGCCATTAAATCGACAGAAAAAGTGTCTTGTAATTCTTCTTCTAAAGACGTTGTTTTACGTTGCTCTATCTGAACAATATCAAGAGGAACATCCTCTTCTACTTTATCTTCAGAAAACATTATTTCTTCTAGTTCTGCAAATGGTTGCTCTATAACTTCGTCTGCTTTGGGCTGTACTTTTTCTGGTGTTGATGCAACTTCGACCTTTTTTTCAACAAACTCTAAAGCATCCTCTAAATTGTAAACTACTTTTTCATCTACTATCGTATCATTTTCAGAAACAGTTTCTTCTGCTTTAACCTCTTTAATCTCTTCTTTTATTTGATAAGCTTTTTCAACTTTTTCTAATAATTCTGATTTTGTTTCTTTTAAATTTACAGTCGAGTTTACATATTCTTCAACAAATGCTAAAACAGATAATTTTTCATAAATTTCTTTCGATTTTTCTTTTAACAAAAACACATTTTCTTTGTTTTTCATCTCTAAAATACTGTGCGCTAAACCTATTAAATCGCTTTCTATTTTTTTGTGCATGGGTTGTTTGTTCAAGTTCTAAATCAAGTTGGGAATAAATTATTTTTTAACCTTAAATATGTATAAATTTGTTCAGCATAAAAGGTAAACAAAATTACAAAAATTATAATGCTTAAAATTACAAAATGTTTCTTGAAAATACAGTAAATCATACAGAACAATTTGGTTGGATAGAGGTAATTTGTGGTTCTATGTTTTCTGGAAAAACCGAAGAATTAATCAGACGGTTAAAACGTGCACAATTTGCAAAACAAACCGTAGAAATTTTTAAACCCGCTTTAGATACGCGTTATGATGATACCGAAGTTGTATCTCACAACGATTCTAGAATTCGTTCTACTGCGGTGCCTGTTTCTTCGAACATTAGATTATTAGCCAGTAATGTAGACGTTGTTGGTATTGATGAAGCCCAGTTTTTTGACGATGAAATTGTAGCTGTTTGCAACGATTTAGCCAATAGAGGTGTTCGTGTAATTGTGGCTGGTTTAGATATGGATTTTAAAGGAAACCCTTTTGGGCCCATGCCTGCTTTAATGGCAACTGCAGAATACGTTACAAAAGTGCATGCAGTTTGCACCCATACAGGCAATTTAGCGCATTATAGTTTTAGAAAAGCACAAAATAATAAGTTGGTGATGCTTGGCGAAATGCAAGAATATGAGCCATTAAGCAGAGCTGCTTATTACAAAGCAGTAAAAAAGAAACAAGAAGAAATTGTTTTGGGAAAAAAAACTGAACATAATAATGAAGTATTGAAACAAGTTCAGCAGGAAAAAAATACCGAAACAAATTCAAAAAACTGAATTACATAAATTAAAGAAACCGAATAAGGTTGCACCTATAGATGAATAACCACGTTACTGTTTTAGAAATTGACGGACATGCGCTAGAACACAATCTAAATTATTTTAAGAAAAAATTAAAACCTGAAACTAAAATTTTAGCAGTCGTAAAGGCTTTTGGTTACGGCAGTGATGGTGTACAAATTGCTACTTTTTTACAAGACAAAGTAGCCTATTTTGCAGTTGCCTATGCGCATGAAGGTATTGCCATAAGAGAGGCAGGCGTTCAAACCCCTATTCTTGTGCTGCATCCACAAATACCCAGTTTACAATCTATTATAGATTATAAATTAGAACCAAATCTATATAATTTTAAGATATTTAATGCTTTTTTAAAATTAGCAAGTGAAACTAACTTATTAAATTACCCTATTCATATTAAATTTAACACAGGTTTAAACAGATTGGGTTTTTGGCATACAGATATTCCTAAAATTATTTCTGAATTAAAGGAAACAACTCATCTTAAAGTGCAATCTCTTTTTTCTCATTTGGCAGCTAGTGAAGACTTAAAGGAAAAAGAATTCACGATGAAGCAACTGAATAATTTTACAAATACCGCACAACAATTCTTAAAACAATTAAGCTATACGCCAATGTTGCATGTTTTAAACACTTCTGGTGTTGTTAATTATGCACATGCACAGTTTGATATGGTGCGAATTGGCATCGGTTTATACGGTTTTGGGAATGATGACCAAGAAACTGCCCAACTAAAAAATACGCACAACTTAAAATCTATCATTTCTCAAATTCACACTATTGAACCCGGAGAAACCGTAGGTTATAACAGAGCTTTTGTGGCAAAAGGTCTTACGAGGTCTGCTACAATTCCTATTGGCCATGCAGATGGACTGTCGCGAAAATTGGGAAGCAAAAAAGGCTATGTACTCATCAACAACCAAAAGGCAGCAATTATTGGTAATGTTTGTATGGATATGATTATGGTAGATGTAACTAAAATTGACTGTGATGAAGGCGATGAAGTAATTATTTTTAACAGCCAAAAAGCCATTAAACAGATCACAACTATTTCTGAAACTATTGTTTATGAAACTCTGACAGCTATTTCTCCACGTGTTCATAAAATATTAAAACAGTAGTTGTTTTCATTACTTTTGAAGTCTAACTAATCAAAAACAAACGGGAGTACCTAAAGAGTTTAAAAACTTTGCAATGAAAGGAAACTTGATCGATATTGCGGTAAGTTTTGGCAATGAGTGCAGCCTTTAAACAAGTGGTAACTTCTTTTGTTGGCAGAATTGTTTCACAGTTAATCTGTATTATTTAATACTGATTAAAAAAAATTAAATTGCCAAAGAAGGCCTTACAGACAATACCAGAGAAATTATTGGAGAAGTAACCATTTTATATGGTGATTTTTGGACCAACCTTATCGATTTTATTATTGTAGTATTTGTTATGTTTATCACTGTAAAAGCAGTGAACGCGAGTAAAACTAAAGAAGCTCCAAAAGAACCAAAAGAACCAAATTAAAAAAAATTGTTAGCTCAAATTAGAGATTTATTAGCTAAAAAATAGCCTATTATATTTCTTATAAATATCAAAATCTTGAACTATTATTCAGGTTTTTTTTATCTATCATTACACAGTACATGTTTACCTTTTTGAAAAATAAAAAAAACTTTTAAAATTATTGCAACCATCGATAAAAAACATCCTCCTTAAAATTAAACACAAAAAGCGACGATATTTTTCTACAAAAAAATAATTCCATTTTTATTTGAGTTTTAAAACAATCATTTTCGTAAAAAATGGTCGTTTTTGTTTAAATTAGTCAGCTCAAAACACATTCTTTTACCCTTGAAAAATAAATTTATAGCCGTGCTTTCTATTCTAATTTTCATCCGTGCTATCGATGTGAATCGAATGTATGCGCAACAAAAATCAAAAGAAATGAAACAAAATAAATTTGAACCTAAAGACGGAGAATGCCTTTTTTTTATTGGTCAAGATTTAGAAGCTGTTGGTGGTTTTAATGAGTATAATGAAGGTTATGTAGATACTTTTGCTGTTCCGGCAGGTTTTACAGTTTACACAAATTTATCTGCTGGCGGTTCATCTTTTAGATACAATTTTAAAGGTTTAGACGGTATAAAAACCAAAGCCAATTGGGGTGCAGGCGATACCTGTGCACAGTCTTATATTGAAAGCCCGAAATTTAAAAACAGCATGATTTCCATAGGTTTGTCTTTGGTAAATGCTGAAAAAGAAATTGCTAAAGGAAAAAATGACGATTTAATTATTGAATTAGGTGAATGGATTAATGAAATAAAACGCCCTGTCTTTTTAAGAATTGGTTATGAATTTGACGGCTGGGATTGGAACGATTACGAAAAGAAATATTTTTTAAAAGCCTGGAAACGTATTCACAAAATATTTACAGATATGAATGTTGATAACGTTGCTTATGTTTGGCAGTCTAAAGGAACAGGTTCTAATCAAGCAATTTTAGAAGATTGGTATCCAGGCGACGAATTTGTAGATTGGTGTGGCTATTCTTATTTTGGGAATCCCGATGAAGAAATGATCACTTTTGCCAGAAAGCATAAAAAACCTGTTTTTATCGCAGAGGCAACACCTGTTTTTCAAAAAGGTGCTCTTTATTTTGATGCAAATTTATCCAAAGAAAAAATTGCAAAAAAAGCTTGGGATGAATGGTTTACGCCGTTTTTTAAAGTGATCAATGAAAACCAAGATGTTGTAAAAGCATTTAGTTATATTAATGTGAATTGGCCTTCACAACCTATGTGGATTGATAATTTGACTTTTCAGAAGGTAGATTCTAGGATTCAAAAAAGCGCGTATATTTCTAAAAAATGGGCAGAAGAAATTAATAAATCTAACTACTTAAAACCTTCGGATAGTTTGTTCTCTAAATTAGGTTATTAATAAGTTCTATGGTTTCTAATCTTTGAGAGCATCTAGTTATTGTACCTTTGATGCATATTTAAAGATAGGAATTATGCAAGAAAATAAGATAGAAAAGTATATCAAAGTTGTGTTAGAAAACATGCCAACAGACTGGTTACATCTAACCACACATAGACTAGATATTTACGATGAAAAATTAGCTAAAAATCAATTTTTAAATCACTTTGAAACCTTATTTCAAAGTAATAATGCTGAAGCATCGGCACTACACCAATTACCAACTGCGTATGATTATATTCGTTTAGGGCATCCATTATCGTGTGTTTTAGAATGGGCAATTGCGCATATAAATCATCAAAAACCAGAAAATATTATCAGTTTTTCTTCACAAACGATGCCTATTTTAGCCATTTTAAGAAAAAACTTATTAGAAAATAAGAATACTCAAATTTTGTACACGGATGAAATTCCTGATTTTTTTGATGCAGAAATTCTCAAAAATGTCTACGATTATAAATTTGATGTCATAAAGATTGATCAAGTAGCAGATATAGCCAAGTTTAACGGCAGCACTATCTTACTTTCGAATCATGATGATATTTCTAGTTTTGATATCCATTCAAATATTGACTTTCTTATCAATCTAACTACTCATTTAGGAAGTGTTTTACTGATTAATGGTGAACAAAACGAAAATTATATTTCAGACATTCAGCATGTAAGAAGAAGAGAAACGATTGCAATGACACCATCTAATGCTCTTATTGCGCTGCAATATCTTATAGAAAAAGCTTCTTTTAAAAGTAACAATAGCACCATTGAAGCAGACAAAAAAAGTGTTTTAAAATCTATCAAAGAAATTACAGGTACCACTTTAAAACCTTTGGTTGCTTCGAGCGGCTTATCTATTCAGTACCCAATTATGATGGGCTTAATTCATGATGCCCAAGAAAACCATGCAGGAAAAGCGATTAAATTTATTGTTCCGCCAAACTGCTATGGTGGCACAAATGACCAAGCAAGACGCGTTGCTGCTTGTCTTGATCATGTTGAAATCGTAGATTTACCTGTGGATGGTGATAATGAAATGGTGCAAAGTATTGAAAACATTTTAGCTAAAATTGCTCATGATGATGCAGTACCTTATATTATTGCTGAAATACCTACAAACCCAAGAGTTGAAGTCCCTAACCTCATCGATTTAAAAAACACCTTACGTAAGAAACGTACTACTGCAAATGGTGAAATGGCCATTGATCCTGTTTTTATATTAGATCAAACGTTTTGTCCTAATATTCACTTTTTAGGCAAAGGTGAAATACTCTCTACCATCAGAACTATTTCTTATGCGAGTGGATCAAAATTTCCGAGTGGCGGAAAATGTACGGCTGGTTATTGTGTAGGAAATGACAAAACGGCAAGTTTAATGGAGAAAATAGAAATTCATCTGCAACTTTGCGATAATGAAGCTACGCATCATCAAATGGCAATATTAGCAAAACAATTGCCTTCTATGAATCAGAGAATACATGATGCCTATAAAAATACACGGGAGTTTGTAAATTTTATTGGCGAGACTTTGCCAGCAGCAAAAATTAATTTTGTTTCAGAAGAACTAGCAGCGCAAGAAATTACGCCCTCTGTATTTTCATTAGATTTACCAACAAAAGGAAACACTGACGCAGAAAAAGAAACTTACAAAAGAGCTTTGAATCTGAAATTAATCAATTTAATGATTGCAGAAATTCCTGATGAAAGTAAATTTTGTGTGAGTTACGGGCAATTAAATGGATGTTATTGGACGATTCCAGCTACCTCAACACAAGGAACCACAAAAGAAGGTGATAAAGATTATATTGTGAGAGCATCACTTTCTCCGAATATGGATTTGGAATTGCATAAAAAGGTGTTTTTAAAATTTGTTGAGGGGATTTAAAATCTTGAGAGATAGCTTATTTTTTTTGGTTCAAAAATGGTGCTTTTTCCTGTTGATTTTCTGGGAAAACAATCCGAAATTCGCCAACTTGTATTATAAGTTATGAAAAGGATTTCATAGTAGTCTAACGTTGTGCTTCATTATAACTAACCAATGATTAAATTCTTTAGAAAAATTCGATACGACCTTATGCAGAAAAGCAAAACTGGGAAGTACTTTAAATATGCTATTGGAGAAATTATCCTTGTAGTTATTGGAATTTTGATTGCTCTGCAGATAAATAACTGGAATAATGAAAGGTTGAATAAATTGGACGCAGATGTTGCGAAAGAAAATCTACATAATGAATTCATTAAAAATCAGAATATTCTAAAAACATCTAAAGAACATAATCAATATGCCCTAGAAGCTTGTTTATCCTTAATTAATCTAATTGGTGCTACCAAAAAAGAATTGGCTCAACAAAATCTAGACAGTCTATTTAATTCTTCTCTTAAAGCAGAATTTTATTTCCCCACTCGCAGTTCTTTAGATAATATATTGCAAACCGGTTCAATGAAACTGATAGAAAGTGAAGAACTTAAAAACACTTTACAAACTTGGATTGCATCTCTTGAACAAATGAAGTCTTACAAAGAAGTGCAGACTAATTGGCAAAATAATCAATACACTCCCTTTTTATTAAACACTGTATCGTTTAGACAAATGGATATTTATAATCAAACAGCTTGGTCGGGGAAAAGTAAGATAAGCACAGATTATTACAGTATTTTTCAAAGCATTCAGTTAGAAAACCTATTAGATAACAACCTTTTTTTAATTGAATTAACTATTTCACAACTTACTGGTTTAGAAACGCTACAACATACTATTATTGATTTGACTGGTAAATCACTGTAACATAAAACAGAATAGCGTATTAATAAACAGGCATCACTTAAAAGAACAAAACAGGCTATAATTTATGACTAATGCTGGTCTTTAAACAGAATATTCGCAAACTTTCTATTTGTGTTTATCCATTAACTTTGGTGCTTACAACAAGTAACTATTCAAGGACAACAACTTAAAAAATTCCAAAAAATCAACCCTTTAAAATCTCCAAAAACAAATCTCTATCAATTTCTTTAGCGCCCAAACTTGCTAAATGATCATTATAAACCTGGCAATCTATCAATTTGTAATTCTTACTTTTTATCAAATGAATAAAAGCTAGTTTAGAAGCATTAGAAACTTTACTAAACATACTTTCTCCGCAGAAAATAGTGTTAATTTCTAATCCGTATAACCCCCCAACCAATTCGTTGTTGCACCAAACTTCAATAGATTTTGCAATTCCTTTTTTATGCAAGTTGATATAAGCTTGTTCCATATCATCTGTGATCCATGTTCCGAAACCATCATTTCTATCAATATTTTTACAATTGTAAATGACTTGTTCAAAAACTGTATTTTCTGTAACGGTAAACTCTTTTTTATTGATAATTTTCCGCATTGATTTTGACACTTTTAGCGCTTCAGGAAATAAGACCATCCTTTTATACGGGCAATACCAAACAATTGGATCACCAGCTGAAAACCAAGGGAAAATTCCGTTTTTATAGGCAAGTATTAATCTCTCTACAGATAAATCCCCGCCTAAAGCAAGAATACCCTCTTTAGTTGTATATCTATACGCTGGAAATTCTATTTTTTCTGTTAACCAAATCATACTATAAACTCTTTTTTTTTTGGCGAATTTAGTGAATTCTTAAAAAAAAAGTTAATCTAAACTACAAAACCAATTTATCTATAATTTGTTCTTATTTTTGCATTACTATTAAAACAATTAATTTCTTGGAAAAAAAGCGTAAAAAAAGAAAAAAAAGAACTGCATTTATAGGGAAAAGGCTCCATAATTACTATGGTAGAACAGGCTTCTATCTATTTGTTTGGGAAAGTGTGAAAAAAGCTTTTTTACCCATTGTTCTTGTCGTTGTGGCCTTATATTTTTTTAATAGATATGTATATGATATTAATAAAGGTCTAGAAACTGTCACAGAAACTTTTTCTAAAACAGGCGTTTTAATTACTTTCTTTATTTCTGAAACCTTGTTAGGATTAGTTCCTCCAGAAATATTTATTGCTTGGTCTAAAAAAACGGCTCATCCTGTTATAAATTTATCTATTCTGGCCACACTTTCATATACAGGTGGTTTAGTTTCTTACTTTTTAGGTAAAATGACTTTAAGAATAGCCTCTATAAAAAATTATCTGCAAGTAAAAATGGCAGAAAACCTTAAAAACACCAGAAAGTGGGGCGGTTTTCTAATCCTAGTAGGTGCTTTATTACCACTACCCTTTTCTATAGCATGTTTTGCCGCAGGAATGATAAAATACCCTTTTAGAAACGTTGTTATCTTTGGTCTATTCCGATTTTTACGTTTCGCACTCTATGCTTGGGCAATTTTTCAGGTTGTAGATTAAATCAATATTAAAAATAAGTACCTTTGCTTTATGGGATTAACGAATAATGACATTTTTAAAAAATTACGCGTTGCACACAAGTTTCGTGATACCGATATTATTGAAATCTGTGCTTTGGTTGATTTTGAAGTAACTAAAGGCGAATTAGGCGCTATTTTTAGAGCAGAAGAACATCCGAAATATATAGAATGTGGCGACCAGTTTTTACGTAATTTCTTGAATGGCTTGGTAATTCATATGCGAGGACCAATGCCGAAGAAAAAAGAAAAATAATATTTCTTTTTTCTTCTATTAAATTGCTTCGCTTTTAAATGCAAGAACCAAGACAAAATAAAAAAGACTTTTTAGTATTATTTTTGTCTAGTAAAAGACTCAAGATTATTTCGCTTTAGAGCCACGCTAGTAGGCAAGGTAACAAGACTTGACCCTAACTATCTGACAAACATACATAATTTGAAATATAATTATTTACTTTGCCTTCCTGAAATTATTCTCAAAAAGCAAGGTATCATCTAAAAAAATCTTGGCATCACTAATTTTAAAAGGGTTTATCAGGCTAAAAACATTTTTAATCAGACACTACTGTTTTAGTAGGTAAGATTTATGGCTCGTGAATGATTCCTAATAGAAAAATAAGTCATAAAAAAAAGAGTGAAATTTTAAAAAATTGCACTCTTTTTTTTATTATGATTCTTGACTTTAAAAAGTCTTGTCTCATTTTTTTTTAAAATGGTAAATCATCTGGCTCTTCATCAGAAACATTAGATGCTGGCTCAAACTGATCTACTGGTGGTAAGTCTTTTCCTTGTGGCGCTTGAGCTAAACTCTCTATTCTCCAACCTTGAATTGCATTAAAATATTTAGCTTCTCCTTGTGGGTTAATCCATTCTCTACCTCTTAAATTGATCGAAACTTTAACCTCTTGCCCCACTTTATAACTATTCAATAAATCTGTTTTATCTTGTACAAATTCAATCATAATCATTTGCGGATACTGCTCGTCTGTAGTAACAACTAACTCTCTCTTTTGAAATCCGTTAGCACCAAACGTTTGTACTTCTCCAATCAATTTTACTTTACCAATAACTTCCATAATATTTATTTTAATAAAAGTACTTTCCAAGCACTTTCTACATCATTCTTTTTTAAATACTCTTGAGCAAATGTATGTTTTTTTGTAGTTTCTAACCCAATAAATTGCGGATGTTCTTTCCCAAAGTTATCAACAGTTGCCTCCATTGGTAATTGGTCTACGTTGCCTAGCATCCCCAAATTATTACCTGTTAAAATAGTACTATTTCTAATTTCAGAAGCTATCGCATCTACTCCGATTCCTAGCGTAGAAATTGGTTTCGGAATTTCAAAAAAGCCCTCTCTAGCTCTAGAATAGTAACTTCCTCCTGCTCTTGCTACCAAATCAATTTTATGTTGATCTATGCCTCCGTTCTCATCTAAAACGTCATCAGCAATATGAATTTTTACAACTTCACAAACAATTAAATTTCCAGCACCTCCTTCATCACCAGTAAAAATTACATCTTTTACAATACACTCAAATTGTACCGGAGATTCTGCAACTCTAAAAGGTTTTATTTTGTCTGATTTTAGCATCGTAAACCCGGCCTTTTCAAACTCATTAACACCTTCTGGGTATTCTGTAGAACTCAAAGACATTTGCTGCACAATAGCATAATTTACCACATTAATCACTACTTCTTTCGTAGCTAAAGCATTCTCTAAGGTGTGTTTTGTGGTATTATCTCGCACTCTTCTGGCAGGAGAAAAAATCATAGTTGGCGGATTCGAGCCAAATACATTAAAGAAACTGAATGGAGATAAATTAGGATTTCCGTCTGCATCCATAGTACTTGCAAAAGCAATGGGCCTTGGCGCAACAGCCCCTAATAAATAACCGTGTAATTTACCTGTTGATATTTCTTTTGGATCTATAGATAGCATATTCAAAAAAATTTAAGTGAATGTCACTTTATAAGTTCACTAAAAATGACAAATAATTTTATTATTGTAAAGATACTATCTAATCTTGAAATGAGTTATATACAGGAAACCTTATATTTGTTTTGATGAAAAATTTTTCGAAATTGCTTCTTTTTAAGCGAATTACCATTTTTATATCTTTTGTAATTGTAACCTCAATTCTTTGGAACACCTATACTTTCTTTCAGAAATTTAAGCAAGAAGAACGTGTAAAAATGCAAATATTAGCAACTGCCCAAAAAGAAATAGGAAGTGATGAAAACCTAGATGCCAACGTAGATTTATCATTGATGATTATTGAGAATAACAACAGTATCCCTATGATTTTGGTTGATGAAAAAGGTGACATTTTAAATTATCAAAATTTAGATTCTATTAAAGCTTTAAACCCTACATATTTAAAGCAGCAATTACTAGAAATGAAGTCTGGAAACGCACCTATAGAGGTGAGTTATAAGGGTAAAAACAAACAATATATTTATTATAAAGATTCAGATTTATTAAACAAACTCACCTATTATCCGCTAGCCCTAGTCTTAATTTTAGTCCTGTTTTTATCTGTTGTATATTTATTTTACAACTCTACCAAAGCTGCAGAAACTAATAAATTATGGACAGGAATGGCAAAAGAAACAGCGCATCAAATTGGGACTCCCTTATCTTCTTTATTAGGTTGGATCGAAATTTTAAAAATGGAAAAAGTAGATGAAAGCTATATCAAAGAAATAGAAAAAGATGTGACGAGACTGAATGTTATTGCCAATCGTTTTTCTAAAATCGGCTCTAAACCAGCTCTTAAAAAAGAGAATATAGTGGTGCTTACAAAACAAGCTTTTGATTATTTAGAATCTAGAAGTTCTAAACAGATTTCGTTTTCTTTTTCTGCTTCTGATTCCGAAATTTATACAGCTCTCAATACAGAATTATTTGGATGGGTAATAGAAAACCTCATCAAAAATGCAATTGATGCCATGTTAGGAAAAGGAGAGTTAGCGTTGCACATTCAAAGCAATCCATCAAATGTAGAAATCACAATTTCTGATACAGGGAAAGGAATGCCTAAAAAATTATTTAAACAAATATTTAGACCTGGTTTTACGACCAAAAAACGTGGATGGGGATTGGGTTTATCGCTCTCAAAACGTATTATTGCAGACTATCATAACGGAAAAATAGTTGTGAAAAAATCTGAAATTGGCAAAGGAACCACTTTTGAAATTTTATTAGACAGAATCTAATACACGATACGATTTGGCTAAAGTATAACAGAAGGTTTTGTCACTCTGAAAGAATTCTACGTTATGTTTTTTAACAATATATGTTTCGTGAGATGCTTGCAATATAACAAACTAAATCGAGCTTGTTTGTAAAAAATAGTTTAAAGTTTTATGCAAACAGCACCTTTTATCATTCTAAAAAAATATCACGATATACTTTTAGTTTTTGCTTGAGTTCCTTGCTGAAAGACACACTAGAAGCTGTTAGTTTAATAAACGCACTATAACGTTGTTGTACAAGACTAGTTGCTGTGGTTAAGCACTAAGTTTAATAAATAAATCATAGAAAGTCAGCTAGGACTTTCCTAAATAAGCCAAAACCAAAGCAATTAATTTTGTACGATGTTAGCATTTCGTTATTTTTTATTTTTCTTAATTGACTGTTTAATCAAACTCAAAATATATTCTAAATGTTCGTCCGATTTTATTTGTAATTCATAATCTCCATTTCCCCAATGTCCAGTTGAAGAAACATCTCTTGTAATTCCTTTCGGGTCGTCAAGTTCTCCAATTGTCATATTAATCCAAATTTTCAAAGCTTTTCTTTGCGGATGAATATCAACTACATTTCTCCCTGAAACAAAAGCAATATATTTCTTTTTTGGTTTAACTTCTATGTTGTCAAAATTCAGAATTGCATTTTTCATTTTCTCATACAATTCCTTTATTTCTTCGCTTGCGTTTTCCAAATGTTCCTGTTCCGAATAGACTTTAATTTCTTTCGCAACACTGTCTATTGTATGGTCGGTTTTTGAAATAGTTTTTATACTTTCTTGAGCTCCTGGTTTTTGTCTTTGTTCGTAAGAAACAGTATTGTTTTCAAATCTTTTGACTTCCCAAAGTTCAATAGGTAAGTCTTTAAAATTTATTGCCTCACGTTGATAATTAGTAAAAGCTGGTGAAACAAATAAAACTCTTGATTGTGACCAATCCACGTCATTCCGTTTGAGTGTTTTGTCAAGATTTTCATTAAATTCCAAAATAAAGTCTGCTTTATTATTTAGCATTAATGATAAATAAGCATAACCTTGGTCAATTACGCTAAAGTTCTTATCTCTCTTATATTCAATTATTACAAAAGCATTTGCTTCTTTGTCAAACGCAAGCGTGTCAATTCGAAAATTATTTAGGGCAAATTCAGATTTCACAAAGTCAAGTCCGAGAATTGTCTTTAAATTTCTTTCTGTCAAATCTTGAATTTCTTTTTCAAGTCGAAAAGGTTTTTCCTTTATATATTCAAAAGATTTCTCAATTTTAAATAATGCCATTTATTTTCTTGATTTTCATTTTTTTTTAATAAACGCACTATAACTACCTACTCAAATTCACTAGAAATACTTTTTGCCAAAGCAACAAATTCTTCACTAGACACTTTTACTTTATCTGTAAACTGCATATCTACCATCTTATTTGTAGGCACTAAATGCACATGAACATGAGGCACTTCTAAACCAATTACACTCATTCCGATTCTTTTACAAGGAACTGCTTTTTCTAACGCTTTCGCAACGCGATAAGAAAAATCCATTAAGTTTCTATATTCCTCTATTGACAAATCAAAAATCTTATTTTCTTCTTTTTTAGGAACCACCAAAGTGTGTCCTTTTGCGTTTGGGTTGATGTCTAAAAACGCAATAAAATTGTCATCTTCTGCAACTTTGTAACTTGGTATTTCTCCTGTAATTATTTTTGTGAATACACTCATATTTTTTTAGCTTTTGGCAATTTGCTAATGACTAATTGCCAAAAGCCAAATATTTTTTTTACCTAGAAATCTCTATAACTTCAAATTTCATAATTCCGTTTGGCACTTGAATTTCTGCTACATCACCTAATTTCTTACCCAATAAACCTTTACCAATTGGCGAGTTTACAGACAATTTTCCGTTTCTAACATCTGTTTCAGAATCGGCAACTAAAAGATAAGCGAACTCCATTCCGTTTGCCGCATTTTTTATTTTCACTTTAGAGTGAATCAATATTTTTGTGGTGTCTAACTGACTTTCATCTAAAATACGTGCATTAGAAATTACATTTTTTAATTTTGCAATTTTAAACTCTAAATGAGACTGTTCTTCTTTTGCTGCATGGTATTCTGCATTTTCACTTAAATCACCTTTATCTCTTGCATCTGCAATTTCTTGGGTTACCCTTGGTCTTTCATATTGCTCAAGTTGTACCAATTCATCTTTCAATTTCTTTAATCCTGCTTCCGAATAATAAGATATGTCACTCATAGTTTTTTAATTTAAAAAATCCCACTGCCTAAAAAAAATCCCATTGCCTAAATTAGCAATGAGATTGGTTTACAAATGTACAAAATATTTGTAACTTGTCATCGTTTTTATATAAAACGCAACGCTTATATGTTTAAAAAAATAATGCTTTTAGTTTGTTTCTGTTTCTTTATAAACTGTTCAGACACAACCAATTTAACCAATTGTATTCGGTCTGTTAACTTGAGTTTTAATACAGATTTAAACAATCCTTCGTTGATAAATGCACAAACTCCGGGTGGTTTTGCAGAACTTCCTGGCGGAATTAAAGGAATTTTACTTTTTAATAAAAACGGCTTTGACAATGGTTTTGTAGCTTTCGATAGATTATGTCCGCAAAATAAATGTGTAACTCCAATGACCTTTAAAAACAGACTTTTAAAATGTGTTTGTCATGAAAGTACATATAGTGTAGATTTTGGTGGTGCACCACAAACGGATGGTTTTGAATGCCCCGCAATTGAATATAGAGTTACAAAAAACGGAAGTTCGATTCGAATCAGTAATTTTTAGTAGCTTTCTGTCCTTTAGATGATTATTTTTGCTAAACACAAAACTTTACAACGTGATAAACTATTTCTCTTCAGATTTTAAATTAGGTATTTTAGGTGGCGGTCAATTAGGCAGAATGCTATTGGCAGAAACTCAAAAATTAGACATTCATACTTCAATTTTAGACAACAATAAAAATGCCCCTTGTGCAAAAATTTGCAATACTTTTGTTGTAGGAGATTTATTAGATTTTGATGCCGTTTATAACTTTGGTAAAACCGTAAATCTGTTAACCATAGAAATTGAAAATGTAAATTTAGATGCGCTAGATAAACTAGAAGAAGAGGGATTAAGCATTTATCCGAAACCTAAAAATTTACGCATTATTCAAAGTAAAGCCAAACAGAAAAATTTTTATATAGACAATCAAATACCCACGGCAGCATTTTCTCATTATGCGTATTTAGAAGAATTAAAACATTCTTATGAAAATGACATCATCAGTTTTCCTTTTGTATGGAAAGCCGCACGTTTTGGTTATGATGGCACTGGCGTAAAAATTGTTAGAAACAATAAAGATTTAGAAAACTTGCCAAATGTAGAGTGTATTACAGAAAAACTAATTCCTTTTAAGAATGAATTGGCTGTAATTGTGGCAAGAAATAAAGCGGGCGAAACCAAAACATATCCTGTTGTAGAAATGGAATTTCATCCAGAAGAAAATCAAGTAGAGTATGTAATTTGCCCAGCAAGAATCGATTTTAAAGTTGCTGAAAAAGCAAGAGAATTGGCTTTAAAAGTAGTCAGTAAATTAGACTTTATTGGTTTGCTAGCCGTAGAAATGTTTCAAACAGAAGACGATAAAATTTTAGTAAATGAAGTTGCACCAAGACCTCATAATTCTGGTCATTATTCTATAGAAGCCAGTTACACCAATCAGTTTGAGCAACATTTACGCTCTATTTTAAATCTTCCTTTAGGAAATACTAACAGTAAAGTTGCCGGAATTATGGTAAATTTAGTAGGTGAAGAAGGGTTTTCTGGTGATGTGGTCTATCAAAATATAGAAGAAATTTTAAAGATTGATGGTGTTACTCCGCATATTTACGGAAAAAAAGAAACCCGCCCTTTCAGAAAAATGGGTCATGTTACCATTATAAATGCTGATATTGATAAAGCCAGAGAAATTGCGCAAAAAGTGAAGGAAACGATTAGAGTGATCTCAAAGTAAGTAGTCTTAAAAACAAAATTTAAATTATTTGACTGATTTTGATTTCGTTGATAAAAACAAAATAAATAGAAAAAAATTAGCATAATAAAGAGTATGATAGGAATAATAATGGGAAGCGATTCAGATCTTCCAATAATGCAAGAGGCAATCGATATTTTAGAAAGTTTTGATATTCAGATAGAAGTTGATATTGTTTCTGCTCACAGAACACCAGACAAGTTAGTTGAGTATTCTAAAAACGCGCATTTACGAGGTATAAAAGTAATTATTGCGGGTGCTGGTGGCGCTGCACACTTGCCGGGAATGGTGGCAAGTATGAGTCCTTTACCTGTAATTGGCGTTCCTGTAAAAAGCAAGAATTCTATTGACGGCTGGGATTCTGTTTTATCTATTTTACAAATGCCAGGTGGCGTTCCTGTTGCCACCGTTGCTCTAGATGGTGCCAAAAATGCAGGTATTTTAGCTGCACAAATTATCGGAACATCAGACAAGTGTGTTTTAGATAAAATAATTGCGTACAAAGAAGGCTTAAAACTAAAAGTTGAGCAAGCCTCTAAACGTGTAAGAAAATAAATCAATAAATTTAATGACAACAAAACCACGCAGGTTTTTAAAACCTATGAGGTTTAAACATACACAAAATGAATCCACTTTTACAAGATTTTAATACAGCGCCGTTTTCTCAAATAAAAACGGAACATTATATACCCGCAATTAAAAAAGGAATTGAAATTGCAAAGTCCGAAATTGATGCAATCGTTAATAATGCAGATGCACCAACTTTTGAAAATACAACGGTTGCTTTAGATTTTTCTGGCGAACAGTTAAACAGAATTAATGGTGTTTTTTTTAATTTAAATTCCGCAGAAACTTCGGATGAAATTCAGAAAATTGCCCAAGAAGTATCGCCTTGGTTAAGCGAATTTAGAAATGACATTACCCTAAATGAAGCACTTTTTAAAAGAGTAAAATCTGTTTTTGATCACAAAGAAACTTTAGATTTAACCTCTGAGCAACACATGTTAGTAGAAAAACAATACAAGGGTTTTGCTAGAAATGGTGCCAATTTAAAAGATGCTGATAAAAATAAACTTCGTGAAATTGATGCAAAACTTTCTAAATTATCATTACAATTCGGAGAAAATGTTTTAGCAGAAACCCACGCCTTTGAAATGCATTTAACAGATGAAAAGGAAGTTTCTGGATTGCCAGAATCTGTAAAAGAAGCGGCAGCAGAAGTTGCAAAATCCAAAGAAAAAGAAGGCTATATTTTTACATTAGACTACCCAAGTTACATTCCGTTTTTAACCTATGCAGATGACAGAGAGTTGCGTAAAAAAATGGCAATTGCAGCTGGTAAAAAAGCTTTTCAAAACAACGAATTTAATAATGAAAAAGTAGTTTTAGAAATTGTAAATTTACGCCATCAAAGAGCAAATTTATTAGACTATAAAACCCACGCACATTTTGTTTTAGAAGAAAGAATGGCAGAAACGCCAGAAAAAGTAATTGAGTTTTCTAACAATTTATTAGAAAAAGCGAAACCTGCTGCCGAACGTGAATTTAAGGATTTAGAAAATTACGCTAAAAAATTAGACGGAATTGATCAGCTTCAAAAATGGGATGGCGCTTATTATTCAGAAAAGTTAAAAAAAGAAATCTTCGATTTAGACCAAGAAATCTTAAAACCATATTTTAAATTAGAGAACGTAATTAATGGTGTTTTTGAAATTGCAAATCGTTTATATGATTTAAAATTTGAAGAAGTTTCTACGATTGACAAATATCATCCAGATGTTAAAACTTATAATGTAACCGATACAAAAGGGAATTTTGTTGCTGTTTTCTACGCTGATTATCATCCGAGGAAAGGAAAAAGAAATGGTGCTTGGATGACCTCTTATAAATCGCAACAAATTAAAAACGGCATCAATGAAAGACCTCATATTTCTATCGTTTGTAATTTCACGAAACCAACTGCAACAAAACCATCTTTATTAACCTTTAATGAAGTAACAACCTTGTTTCATGAGTTTGGGCATGCGTTGCATGGAATGTTAGCAAACACAACATACAACAGTTTATCAGGCACATCTGTTTCTTGGGATTTTGTAGAGTTACCAAGTCAGGTTTTAGAGAATTGGTGTTACGAAAAAGAAGCTTTAGAGCTGTTTGCAAAACATTATGAAACGGGTGAAGTTATACCTATGAAATTTGTAGAAAAAATTAAAGAATCTGCAAGTTTCCATGAAGGCATGCAAACATTACGTCAATTAAGTTTTGGCTTATTAGATATGAGTTGGCACTCACAAAATCCGTCAGAAATAAAATCTTTAAAAGACTTTGAAAACGCTGCTTTTGCAGATACAAAATTATATCCTGATGTTGCAGAAAATTGTATGAGTACCGCTTTTTCTCATATTTTTCAAGGAGGATATTCTGCTGGATATTATTCGTATAAATGGGCAGAAGTTTTAGATGCAGATGCTTTTGAATACTTTGTAGAAAAAGGAATTTTTAATAAAGAAGTAGCAACAAAATTTAAAGACACTATTTTATCTAAAGGTGGAACTGAAAAGCCGATGGAATTGTATAAACGTTTTAGAGGACAAGAACCAAAACCAGATGCTTTATTAAAAAGAGCAGGTTTGGTTTAGTATTGCTTTTTTAGTGGCAGTTTGCAGTATTTATCTGACTACAAACAGTTCCTAAAAACCGAGACTGAATGCTGATATTTCTTTAATTAGCTAAACACTAATTAACATTAAATTTTATAAAATCGATTTTTCTTTGATTATTTTTATCAAATGAAAAATCGATTTTTGTTCGTCTGCCTTTTTGTAACCTCCATTTGTTTAGCACAAATTACCATAAAAGGGAAAGTTTATCAAGTAAACGAACCTTTAGAAGGTGTTGCTGTATATTTAAACAACACCATGTTGGGCGCGACAACAAATACCGATGGTGAATTTTCTATTCCTGTAAAAGAAGGGCAATATGATTTGATCATTTCTTATTTAGGTTTTAAGAAAATTAATTATGCATTAAACACAACAGAATACAACAAACCTTTAATTTTTAATTTAGAGGAAACCTATGATCTTTTGGATGAAATTACCATTAAAAAAGTAATTTACGATGAGGACTGGCAGTACAATTTAACTGCTTTTAAACAAGATTTTATTGGTATTACCGAATTATCTGAAAAATGTATACTTCTTAATCCGCATGTTTTATATTTTGATTTTAATACCAATAAAAATATTTTAACAGCGTATGCAAAGAAACCTTTACAACTAAAGCACAAAGGGTTAGGGTATTTAATCACCTATGAATTAGAGAGTTTTGTCAGAAATAAAAACACAGTTACCTATTTAGGCTACTCTCGTTATCAAGAATTAAAAGGGGGTAAACGAAAACAGAAAAAATGGAAAAAGAATCGATTAAAAGCGTTTAATGGCTCTGTAATTCATTTTTACAAAGCCGTATTAAACAACTCGTTTACAGAAGATGGCTTTATTGTAAATCAATTTAAAAGAGTTCTGAACCCAGAAAGACCAACCGATACTGTGATCAAGAAAGCTAAAGAACTAGTACGTTTAAGTAGCACGAAAATTAATTTTTATACGGATATTAAAAGACCGAAGAGTGCATTAGACAGCGCAATGGTTGTGTTAAAAAAAATTCAATTGCCTAAATTTATCGATTATTTATATAAATCTAAATTGAGTAAAGACGATATTATTACTTTTAAAAATGAGGCTTTTTACCTCTCTTTTAAAGATAACTTAAGCATTGTGTATACTAAAGAAAAAGAAGAACTGCGCTATATTACAAGAAATGCTTTTAGCAAAAAAAGAGAACCACTGCCGCAAACGTCCTCGTTAATCCCTTTAGAAAAAAATATATTTTTAGACAGAAATGGTATTTTAATAAATCCTTTAGCTACTTTTTATGAAGGCTATTGGTCTTATGAAAAATTTGGGAATTCTTTGCCGTTAGATTACATTACGGATTCTAACTTTTAGTAAATCTGTTTGTAATATAGCATCGATTATGTCATCAAAACTGCCTACTTATTTTTAGCCTCAATCCATTTACTCATATATTTTGTAGCTTGTAGTGTTTGATGTTGTATTAAATTTCCTAAAAAATTATGCGTTCTATGTTGCTCTAAATTTTGTTGTATTTCTTGTATTTTTTTGATAAAAAACGGACTAATTTTATCTTTATCATAGATTTCATTTATAATCTCTATTCCTGTTTCTTGTGCATTTTGCCACACATTTTTCTTTGTGTAAAGTTCTGTAGCGATGCATGCAAAATCAGAAAAATCATCTTCAATAAAACCATTCCAAGGCAAGTTACCACACATCCCTTCTGCCCCAATTGAGCTGGTTACGCTTGGCGTTCCGCAAATCATCGCTTCTGTTAACTTTCCTTTTATACCCGCACCAAAACGCAAAGGCGCTAAAACCACTTTAGCATTTGTTACAACCTCTTTAGAATTCTCTGCAAAACCTTTAATTAAAAAGCCTTCTTTTTTGTCCTGTAATTGTTGAATTTGAGGAGTTATGTACGCACCGTAAATGTGAATTTCTGCTTTAGGCAGCAACTTTCTTACAGTTCTCCAAACTTCTTTTTTTAAAGTAATGACGGCATCAACATTAGGTTTATGAAAGAAATTACCTATAAATATAAAATGATTTCTTTCTTCAAAAGACTTCCATTTTGTAATTTGACTTGCATCAATCTTATCCAACAGAAAAGGCAAATAATAAAGAATGTGTTCATCAATCTTAAAAACCGATTTTAATACATCCATTTCATACGTAGAAATAATTAAAGACAAATCACATCTTAAAATAGCGGCAATCTCTCTTTTTGCATTCTCAGAATTTAACAAGGCTTCGTTGGTACAATCTTCTCCTTTTTTTAATTGTTGATGTCTTACTTTTCTTAAAAAATGTAAATCTTCGGTATCTAAAATTCGGATAGCATTTGGACAACTTTCTGCAACGCGCCAACCAAATTGCTCTTCTGTCATAAAACGATCAAAAACAACTATTGTTGGGCTTAAATTCTTAATAAAATCATCAAACGAAGACGAGTTTAATTGAATAGAAACCTCCTCAACTCCTAAAGAAGTTAAATTTACTGCCTTTTCTGATTTTTGAGAAGCCGACGCAAAAGTAACCGTCCAATTTCGTTTTAAAAAAACCTCAATTAACTGCAACATTCTACTGCCAGCAGCAGACGAATTCGGTTCTACCCAAACGGTTCCAATAATTAAAACAGATTGGCTCAATTATTTTGCACCCATTTGAGCTCTATAATCTTCTTGCACAATTTTACCCCAATTAACAACAGCATCAATCTGTTCTTGCGTTAAACTTGCTTCAGCGTGCGTCCAAGTATACGAATTTAAAGGCATTTCTTTTTCGCCCACTTCTTCGTGCAACTCATCCATTTTATGCTCTTTCTTTTTTAAAGAATAATTGTTCCAATCAGAAAAATTTAAGTGTTTTTTTCCGTCTTTCACATGGCTATCTAACCAATAATTTACGGGTGTCATAGAATTATACCAAGGATAATTGGTTTTAGAAGAATGACAATCGAAACACGTAGTATTCAAAATTTTTAAAACATCTTGTGGCGGATTCGTTTCTGCAATAAATGCATTTACGGTATCTCGTTCTCCATCATTTTTTTCAGGACTAAAAAATTGTGCAACTACCAGTGCTATTATTAAAACGATTCCTATTTTTTTAAGAATTTTCATGAAACAAATTTAAAGATCTATAAGAATGTAAAACTAATGATTTCTACCAATATTCTATAAAAATATGCTTATTTTTGTTTGATTTTCATTTAAAAACATCTCATGAAATACGATATTATTGTAATTGGTTCTGGTCCTGGAGGGTATATTGCTGCTATCAGAGCATCACAATTAGGAAAAAAAGTAGCGCTTATAGAAAAATATGCAACTTTAGGTGGCACTTGTTTAAATGTTGGATGTATTCCATCAAAAGCATTATTAGATTCTTCTCATCATTTCTATGATGCTGTTCATCATTTTGAAGAGCACGGAATTTCCGTTGAAAAACCAACAGTCGATTTTACAAAAATGGTAGCAAGAAAAGCGAATGTTGTAGAAACTACTACCGGTGGAATCAAGTTTTTAATGGACAAAAATAATATTGATGTTTTTGAAGGTATAGGCTCTTTTGAAGACGCTACACACGTTAAAATAACCAAAAATGACGACTCTTCAGAAATAATTGAAGGGAAAGACATTATCATTGCAACGGGTTCAAAACCAGCAAATTTACCTTTTATCACCATTGATAAAGATAGAATTATTACCTCTACAGAAGCGTTAAAACTAAAAGAAATTCCGAAACATTTAATCGTAATTGGTGGTGGTGTGATTGGTTTAGAATTAGGTTCTATATATGTGCGTTTGGGTGCAAAAGTTACTGTTATTGAATATATGGACAAAATTGTTCCTGGAATGGATGCTGATGTTTCTAAAGAATTACAAAAAGTATTTAAGAAACAAGGAATTAAATTTGCAACGAGTCATAAAGTAAATTCTGTTAAAAGAGATGGCGAAACTATTGTTGTAAAAGCAACGGATAAAAAAGATAGAGAAATAGAGTTTTCTGGTGATTATTGCTTGGTTTCGGTAGGAAGAAAAGCATATACAGCAGGTTTAGGTTTAGACAAAGTTGGTTTAGAAGTAAACGAACGCGGACAAGTTTCTGTAAACGATCATTTACAAACCAATGTTAGCAATATTTATGCTATTGGTGATGTCGTAAAAGGAGCTATGTTAGCGCACAAAGCGGAAGAAGAGGGTGTTGTGGTTGCCGAATATTTAGCCGGTGAAAAACCACATATCAATTATAATTTAATTCCTAATATTGTATATACTTGGCCAGAAGCGGCTTCTGTTGGTAAAACTGAAGCCGAATTAAAAGAAGCTAAAATTGAATTTAAAGCAGGTAAATTTCTAATGCGTGCTTTGGGTAGATCTAGAGCAAGTGGAGATATTGATGGTTTTGTAAAAGTTTTGGCTGATAAAAATACAGACGAAATTTTAGGCGTTCACATGGTGGGTGCACGTGTTGCAGATTTAATTATGGAAGCTGCTGTAGCGATGGAATTTAGAGCATCTGCAGAAGATTTGGCAAGAATTTGTCATGGACACCCAACCTATTCTGAAGCTGTAAAAGAAGCTGCAAAAGCTGCTTGGGACGGGAAACCGTTAAATGCATAAACAAATTTATAGAATTACAGACCTCACAGATTACATACTGAATCACCTTCAGCATACATCTGTGAGGTCTTTTTTATTTTAAAAATTTTCAAATATTTTTACACCAGTATGCAAAGAACCATAAGAAGTTTTTCTGTGGATGATATTTCAGAATTCAAAAAACGATTATTGCCTTGGGCGCAACAATTTGAAACTGTTTTGTGGTTAGATTCTAATACCTATAAACAACAATATAGTAGTTTTGATTGTGCTTTGGCGGTCGAAGAATTTACGGCTATAAAGACAGATTATTTAAATGCTTTTGAGAAGTTAAAAGAATATCAAACCATTACAAAAGATTATATTTTTGGATATATTTCTTATGATGTAAAAAATGATGTAGAACAACTTTCTTCTAAAAATTTTGATGGATTAGATTTTGCTGATGTCCACTTTTTTCAGCCGCAAAAATTATTTTTCATCAAAGGAAATACCATTGAATTTCAGTATTTAAAAATGGTCGATAATGAAATTGAAGATGATTTTGAAGCCATTAAAAAACATGAAGATTCCAACCCTCAAGAATTAGCAAATGACATTAAAATAAAACTACGAATTCATAAAGACGAATATTACGCAAAAGTAAACACCGTTTTAGAACATATTAAAAGAGGTGATATTTATGAAGCCAATTTTTGTCAAGAATTTTACGCAGAAAATAGTACTATAGATCCGCTAAAAGTTTACCACCATTTAAACGAAATTTCTACACCTCCCTTTGCTACTTTTTTAAAGATAGAGCATCAATATGTATTATCTGCTTCCCCAGAAAGATATATTAAAAAAGTAGGAAACAAAATTATTTCTCAACCCATAAAAGGCACTGCAAAACGTTTACGGAGTAAAATTGATGATGATAAAATTGCCTCTGATTTATCGAGAGATATTAAAGAGCTTTCAGAAAACGTAATGATTGTAGATTTGGTAAGAAACGATTTATCTAAAACTGCAAAAATAGGTTCTGTAAAAGTTGAAGAACTTTGTAAAGTATATACTTTTAAACAAGTGCATCAAATGATTTCTACAGTGGTTTCTGAAATTAACGAAACTACACACCCTATAGACGTTTTACAAAGCACTTTCCCTATGGGAAGCATGACTGGTGCTCCTAAAGTTTCTGCCATGAAAATTATAGAACATTTAGAAGAAACAAAGCGTGGTTTGTATTCTGGCACAGTAGGCTATTTTACTCCTGAAGGAGATTTTGATTTTAATGTAATCATTAGAAGCATCTTATATAATGAAGAAAAAAAGTACATATCGTATTCGGTTGGAAGTGCTATTACCGCAAAATCGAATCCTGAAAATGAATATGAAGAATGTTTGTTAAAGGCAAAAGCAATGAAATATGTCTTATTAAACTCTAAATAACTTTACAATTACTTAATTTTATTTCGCGTGCCGTCCTATAATTATTGCCTAGATTGTAAGAAAAACAAGATGAGTAGTAAATTATCAGAAAAAGAGTACAAAAAGCTAGTTATTGAAATTGCCGTGCATATTAGCCCTGTAATAATTGATAAAAAACTAGACAGTATTACTGCCGCAGATCAGATTGCAGTATTTGCGAAAGATATTGCAAACGCCGTAAATTTAGTTTTAGAAAATCAAATTAAAAAAGATTACATAAATTAATTATCATTAGTGTGCGGTTACAAATATTGTTAGTTTGATAAACTCTGTTAAAATAAGGGATTCCACGAATTTTTTAAATGATACCTTGCTTTTTTGAAGATAATTTCAGCAAGATAAAATTGATAATTATATTTCAAATTATGTTTGTTTGTCAGATAGTTAGGATCAAGTCTTGGTTCCCTTCAAAGCAATCTTGCCTCTTTTACCAGACAGGAATGATGAATTATACTACTTTTTACTAATTAATCAAAATAAGCCCTGTATCACAGTTGATTTTCTTTTTTTTTCTTTTTATATTTACAAAATGCTTTTAGACCAAGAAGAAAAATTCCAACTTATCTTTGAGAAACTCCAAGAAAAACAGACTGAACAGAGCATGTTCAATAAGTTTTTAGCGATGTATCCTGAAGAATGGAAGCAATTAAAAATTACGTTTTCTAAATTTAATAGGAGTAAACAATTCGGAAAAACGATTCCTTTACCAAAGCCAGAGCAATCTTTAAGAAAACAGATTAGAGCTTGGTTGAAAAAAAATAATCAATAAAAACTAGTAAACAATGGATTTCACAAACCCTTTAATATATGGTGTTCCCTGTTTTTTGGGACTCATTTTATTAGAACTAACCTACAGCAAAACACACGATAAAAAAGATCTTTATAACTGGAAAGACTTGACATCGAGTTTAACAATGGGCATTGGTTCTGCCATTCTTGCGCCTTTAATTAAAACAATTTCGGCAATTATTATTTTTAATTATGTGTACGAATTTTTTAATCCTTTATTAGAGGGGATTCGTACTAATATTATGGGATGGGAATCTTTTGGATATGCTTGGTATGTTTGGATTATTTGTCAAATATTAGATGATTTTAGTTATTATTGGTTTCATAGACAGAATCATATGGTGCGTTTTCTTTGGGCGGCACACATTGTTCATCACTCGTCAGATAATTTTAATTTAGGCACCGCCGTCCGTAACGGTTGGTTTACTATTTTATACAAACCTTTTTTTTACATGTGGCTGCCAGCTATTGGTTTTCCGCCAGAAATGGTTGTGGTTTGTTTAGGTATAGAGGCTTTATGGCAATTTCAATTGCACTCTGTTTACATACCAAAACTTAAATTTGTTGATAAGATCTTTAACACCCATACCATGCATCAAGTACATCACGCAAAAAATGTGGAATACATGGACAAAAATCATGGTGGTTTTTTAAATATTTTTGATAGAGTATTCGGAACTTGGAAAGAGTTAGACGAGAATATTGATATAGAATATGGAGTTACAAAAGCACCAAACTCTTACAATCCTTGGACAATTTTAACCCACGAATATAAAGATATTTGGAACGACACAAAAAAGTCTAAAAACTTGTATCACAAAGCAATGTATGTTTTTGGACCTCCAGGATGGAGCCATGATGGAAGTTCTGTAAGCGTAAAAACGATGCAAAAAATTATTTTACAAGAAAAGCAAAGCTCTTAAACAAATAGCTTAACTAGATTTAATAGAACATTTTATTTAATCGCTTTATAAAGGGTTTGTAAAGGGTTTGTAAACAGTACATACTATTGCTAAACTTAATCAAACACCTCTCTAACAAAATAATAGCATGTTAATATAACGCTCTAACTTTTAAATACAGAATCTTACATTTAAAAAAGCACTTAATCTTAAGTGCTTTTTTTGCGCTACTATTAGTACATTCTCGTTGTTTTCGGGCGCAATTATGAAGTAATTTCTCTAATGTCTTTATAGTGCTTTAACCTTAAGTTAGTTGGTAAACTTTAATCTACAAAAAATAAACCTCGCTTTTAAAAATATAATACTCATTGCATCCATCCTTACTTTTTTAGGATGTAGTTCACTCCATAATTTATTTGTGAAAGATATTGACGCTTTGCAGGATAACTTTGGGACTGCAAATAAATTTGAAAAAGATCAGGAAAATAATTCATGGAAAAGCCTTGCGTATTATGTTTTAGAAAATAACTATTTTCAAAATAACAACAATAGTAAGAACAAAAGACTATGTAAAGTTAGGAGTCAAAAAAAAAATCAACAGGAGCCCGTAAATGAAGCATTTTTATACCGAAATCTACCTTGTATAAACAAATTAATATTGGGTCTTTTTTCATCACAATCAACAAAAAGAATATGAATTTAAATTTGTGATTGGTTTAGGGAATAAAGAATACCTATAAAAAATCAACCTAAAAAAATGAAGTATTTATGTTTTATTTTCAATGTTTTCAGCATCGAACTCCAATCATTTTTCTGCAAAAATGACTGAATATTTTGATTTTAAAATGAAATTGACAGCTGTAAATGGTTTCTATTTGGTAAAATGGACCCCCAATAATAATTTGGTAAAAACCTTACAAACAGATCTAAAATGCACGATTAACTTTAGAGTCCATAACAGTTTAGAAAACTTACATTTTTTGAATGACGTACAAAAAACAAAAAAATAGGTGCTATTTGAGACTTTAAGTTATGAAAGTACTCGTTAGTAATATTATTTTTTGAAGCAAAAAAAGAGTGTCTAAAATTTAATTTTAGACACTCTTTTACTACTTAAATATTCTTGTTACTAATTCTTTAGACTAGCATTACTGTCTTGTCCAACCTGCACCCCAAGTTGCATAATCTGTTCCCATTAAAGTGGTATCTTCTGTATAGAAATCTGCATCTGTAAAAGTGAAATCTGTGTCGTTTTGTAATTTTTTTGTTACATCCGCAAAAATTACAGAATTTACTTTTAATGTACCATCTAACACTCCTTGACCCGTTGGGCTGTTTCCTGTATTACCATCTAAATCAAAAGCTTCTGCAAAACCTTCAATCCAAACATTTGTAAAAACACCTTGAGTTCCTTCTCTTAAACGAACAGCTTCATTCGCTGTACCGCTTCCTAAACCAATGATTGTTAAATTAGTTACGGTTGGGCTAGACCAAAATATTGGGCTAGAATTGTTACCAATATCAGAATTATAACCATCTGCTTCAATACCTTTATCGTGTTCTACACCGTGCTTTACATATGCATCTGTTATATTACCCGTGTAACCTTCTGTCCAGTCTATAGAGTCATCTTCTGCATTTACAATAGATAAATAACGCACATTTACAGTACCTCCAAAAAACTCGATACCATCATCTTTACCTTCAAACATTTGAATGTACTCTAAAACAGTTGTATTCCCAACTCCATAAAGAGAAAAACCATTATTTTCTGACTGCCCATCTGCTTTTCCTCCAGAATATTCTACTCTTACATACCGTAACATTCCAGAATTATCATCTGCAAGTAAACCTCCATAAGGTAAATTTGCAATTTCTGAAGTTGCTGTTGCATTACCTGAAACCGAATTTACTGGCGCTTTACCTAACATAATTAATCCGCCCCAATCTCCTGCATTTGGAGTAGATGCAGCAGATGTAAAAATAATTGGTTGAGATGAAGTACCTTCTGCATTAATTTTTGCTCCTTGAGCAATCGCTAAATAAACATCTGCACCAGTTGCAGCAGCTTTAATTGTCATCCCAGCAGGAATCGTTAAAGTTGTTCCATCTTCGAAAATAGTAGGCCCTGTAATGGTATACGTATTTGCTATATCTAGCGTTAAGCTTTCTGTGTAGTTCCCTGATAATGAAATAGCTTCGCCCGTAGTTCCTGAATTACCCGTTCCGTTATTATTGTTTACAACGCTATTATCATTAATTATGATGTCAGCAGTTCCGTCTTCGCCACATGAAGTGAAAAGTGCAGCAGCAATTGTCATTGCAAATAAAAATTTATTTCTCATTGTTTTAAAGTTTAATTTGTTCATTTTTAGTTTCTAATTCTAGTTATTTATACTATTTAAAATTTATAATTGAAGCCGATGCTTATGGTTCTTCCTATTTGATATTCTGATAAAATTACATCTCCCAAAGAAGTGTTTTCTCTTAATCTTGTAATATTAGGATCTAATAGGTTTCTAGCATTTAGATTAATTTCTATGTTCTCGCCTATTTGATTTTTAAACACAAAATCTAAAGTTGATACAGATTTTTCTATAATATTGCCTAATTGACCTGCGCCTAAAGCATCTATTCTATCAGAAAAGTAAGAAAACACTATAGATGCTATTGGTTTATAGTTTTCAAATTTTGTTGGACTATATGTAAGATTTGCATTTAATAAAATTGGTGATGCACCTTGAAGTTGGTCTGAAGCTCTATTAAAGTTTGCACTAAACAATCCGTTTACATCTTTTAAATCTTGTTTGGTGTGCATGTAGGTAAAATTAAAACCTGCGGATAATTGCGTTTCATCATCATCATTGGTAATGAAATTTTTTCTGCCTTCAAACTCAACGCCAAGAACAGTTGCTTTGTCTCCTGTTCTAAAATAACGCTGTGTACCTGTTGCATCATTTGCAATAACGAGGTTTATAGGATTGTTAATTTGCTTACCAAAAGTACTTAACGATAAGATTTCTCCTCTAGATAAAAACCATTCATATTTTAAATCTAAATTAAATACTTCTGAAAAAGATGGGTCGTTTAACAAATCTGGGTTACCACCAACTCTTTGACTTACCGCCTCATAAACAAACGGAGCTACTTCTTTAAATTCTGGTACAGAAACGGTTTTACTAAATGTAAAACGTAAATTTTGATTATCGTTTAAAGCATATTTAATATTTAAACTTGGTAAAATAAATGTTTCATTTGCTTGTCTAAATTTAGGATCATTTGGGTTGATGTTGATCACATCATAATTAATCTGTTGGCTAAAAGCTTCTACACGAACTCCAGGGACAATCGATAATTTTTCGCTCGCTAAAAGCACCGCAGAAATAAAACCTGCATGTATCTCTAACTCGCCATTATAAGTATTTTCATTAGCTCCAGGAAAATTTGTTGTTCCGTATCTGCCCGGTGCAATAGAATTAAAAACCTCAGTATTGTAAACTGTTCCAAAATTTTCAACGTTAAAAACAGCATCTAAATTATTAGGATCTGCAACCTGCAATCTTGGAGTGTTAAAATCGTACCCATAACGTATGTTCTCAAAATCACGTTTTTTAATCCTTCCGTTATACCCATAATTCAAAGTAAACGTCTCTGAAATAGTATGTTCTAAATTTATTCGGCTATTTAATTCCTCATCGATAATTTTTTGAAAATATCTTTGATTATCAAATACCGTATTGCTGAAAAAAGAAGCATTGGTGTTTGGATCTGAATCTAATGCATATTGATAATTTTCTAAACTTATTCTTTTTCTGTCTGGCTCGTGTGCAAAAACATTATTGTAACCTACACCCCAAGTAAGTTTATAAGTAGGATCTTCTTTACCATAATCATAAAAATTATGTTCTCCTGTAAGCTGATTTACAAAAATTAAATCTTGATTAAACTGAACGTTCATCTGATAAAAGCCTCTGTCTGTATCTAAAATAGCATCTCTATTTTGACCCAAACCTTTTACACCATAATAACCAACTTGATCAGAAGAGCTATTAAAAAACATCGTGGTATACTTTACTTTATGATTGTTATTAATTTTATAAATAGCATTACCCATTACCGTGCTTGCTGTAGAATATTCAAATTCTTGAGCATTTGGATAGCGTACTTTATAAACATTTGTAAAATCTACAACAGGTCCTTCTCTGTATTCGTATCCGTTTTGAAAAGAGGCTGTACCAAATAAACTTAAACGAGAATCATCTTTAAAATTAAAAGATTTACCACCACTTAAACCAATAGCTATATTTACAGGAGTACCCCCATTTTCGGGATCTACACCATGAGAAAGAACAACAGCAAAAGGATTGTGCGCATATCTTCTATAAAAGCCTAATTGCCCAGAACCTTGCGTTTTTCTAAAATCCTTATCGGCAGCTCTTGTGTTCACTCCAGAACCAACAGATACATCAAAGAAAGAATCTCCTTTGTATTCTTTAGAAGTTATATCGATGTTACCCGCAGCAAAATCTCCATAAAATTCTGGCGAATATGCTTTACTAATAGAAACACTTTGTATTACATCTGACGGAAATAAAGTTAAATCTATATTCTTTTTATTTACATCATTAGAAGGTAAAGACAAACCATTCATAGTTGTATTTAAATATCGATCTCCTAAACCACGAACATATACATTATTAGAGCCCTCTTGTTTAGAAACACCTGATATTTTAGTAACCGCACCAGCGGCATCACTAACCCCTTGTTTCGCTAATTCTACAGAGCCAATACTCTCCTTAATCACTGTAGCCTTTTTTTGTTCTAATAAAAGTGCGTTTGCAGTATTTTTAGTTGTTGTGGTGGTTATAATGATATCATCTAAAGCAACACCTTCTTCAGCAGACAATAATTGATTAATTGTAACCGTTTCTCCCGATTTAATAGTGAATGCTTTCTCCACACTTTTATATCCTAAAAAGCTAAAAACAACAATATGTCTTCCGGCAGGCACTTGTATCGAATACAAACCATCAAAATCTGTAGTTGTACCTGTTGTTGTGCCTTTAATAATTACATTCGCAAAAGGCAAAGATTCATTATTGGTTTCTTTATCCGTTAAGAACCCTTTTAAAGTACCTTTATCTTGAGCCGTTAGTAACTGACTCAAAAATAATATAGTGATCAATAGAATTTTCTTCATTTTTAAAACATAATTTTTACGCTACAAAAGTATATCTACATCTGTAAACTGAACGTTAGCTTTAAATTATGGTTGGGTTACAGAAACATTAACTAAAAGTAAAATCGAAAAATTTGTTAACCATTTCTTAATTTAAGTTAAACATTAAATTTAAGTTCGGGTTGCATCTTTGTAGTAATCTTTAAAGAGCTTGTCATTATAATTATATTAGTTTTTGTCGACTATGTTATATGACTTACTGCCTTTGGCCAAGGCAGTTTTTTTATCTTTTAATGTTGCATTAACATTATTGTTGGTTCTTTGCGTTGACAAAAACTAATAATAATGAAATTATCTACGCTGCAAAAAGTAGTAATACTCTTGTGCACATGCGTTTTCTTGAGCTCGCAAGCACAAGAAACGAACACTCCAAAATTCGGAAAAGGTCTTTTCAATTTAGTAGGTGAAGACAGCACTTGGGTCATGAAAATAGGTTTAAGGTTTCAAACTTTGGCAATTTCGCAGTGGGATCATCAGAATGGTTTATCGAACCCCGAAACATCCATGCTAATTAGACGGTCTCGTTTAAAGTTTGATGGTTTTGCATTTTCTCCTAAATTAAAATACAAACTAGAACTAGGATTATCTAATAGAGATCAATCTGGCGCTTCAGAATTTACGCACAACTCTCCTAGATACATTATGGATGCTGTTTTAAAATGGAACTTTTCTGGAGAATTTGTCTTGTGGTTCGGACAAACAAAATTACCAGGCAATAGAGAACGTGTTATTTCTTCTGGAGATTTACAAATGGTAGACCGATCTTTACTAAATAGTAGATTTAATATCGATCGAGATATTGGAATACAATTAAGACATAAAACAAACATTACCGACTCTTTTATAATGAAAGAAATTTTTTCAATTTCTCAAGGAGAAGGAAGGAATGTTACCAGAGGAAACAAGGGAGGACATCAATTTACAAGTAGAATAGAATTTCTTCCCTTCGGAAACTTTAAAAACAAAGGCGATTATAGAGGAAGCGATTTAAAATTTGAAGACAGTTCTAAACTGTCTTTTGCTTTTGGATATGACATTAATAAAAACGCTGTAAGAACCAGAAGTAATATGGGTGCTTATATGACTACTGATCTTGGTTTTTATGCAACCGATATTTCTACTGTGTTTATAGATGCCATGTTTAAGCGAAAAGGATTTTCATTGATGGCAGAATACGCCAACAGAGAGGCAGATGATGCTATTGCTAAAAATTCTGATGGAACTTTAACAGGAGCTGTAGTGCAAGTTGGTACTGGCTTAAATTTACAAACAGGATACTTGATCTCTAAAACTGTTGAAATCTCTGCACGTTACACCAATATTTCTCTGAATAAAAATATTACAGGAAAAGGTTCAGAAAATCAATATACTTTGGGTTTATCTAAATATATTGCAGGTCACAAATTAAAATTTCAGACAGATATAAGTTACACAGCTATTGGTTTTAACTCAAACCAATTAATGTATAGATTACAAGTAGATATTCATTTTTAATATAAATTAAATAACATAAGCATAACATTCACAATTTATTGTGTTTGTAAATTTGCAAACTAAATTCAAAACAATGGGAGATCCATATATTTTAATGCTTGTTGCTTTAGCTGTTTTAGCGATTGTAGACTTGGTTGTAGGTGTAAGTAATGATGCCGTAAATTTCTTGAATTCAGCAATTGGCTCTAAAGCAATTTCTGTTAAAAACATTATGATTATTGCTAGTTTAGGTGTGTTTTTTGGAGCCATTACTTCTAGTGGAATGATGGAGGTAGCCCGTAAAGGTATTTTTAATCCTAATATGTTTATGTTTCAAGACATTATGTTCATTTTTATGGCCGTAATGATTACTGATATTCTACTTTTAGATATTTTTAATTCTTTAGGCATGCCAACATCAACCACAGTTTCTATTGTATTTGAATTGTTAGGTGCGGCTGTTTGTATCTCTTTAATAAAAATATCTGCAAATAATGACCATTCAATCTCCGATATCTGGAACTATATTAATCATAAAAAAGCGCTAGAAATTATTAATGGAATATTACTTTCTGTAGTGGTAGCTTTTTCTGTTGGTGCTATGGTTCAATTTTTATCAAGATTAATCTATACTTTTAATTTTAATAAGAGACCTATTTATATAAATGCATTGTTTGGCGGCTTTGCGATAACGGCCATTACTTACTTTATATTTATTAAGGGTATGAAAGGAACTCCTTTCTACGATGATATTAAGTTCTTAATTGAAGGAAATTCACTTTCCATAATAGCGGGTAGTTTTGTTGTTTGGTCAATTATTTCTCAACTATTAATACAATTCTTTAAAGTAAATATTTTGAAGTTAATTATTGGGGTTGGTACATTTTCTCTAGCCATGGCCTTTTCAGGAAACGACTTGGTAAACTTTGTTGGCGTGCCAATAGCAGCTTGGAATTCTTACCAAGCATGGGAGGTTTCTGGCGTAAATGCAGATGCTTTTTCTATGGGTATTTTAGCAGAAAAAGTACCCTCTAATGTGTGGTTACTATTAGCTGCAGGTACTATAATGGTTATTACTTTATGGACTTCTAGTAAAGCTCAAAACGTTATAAAAACAGGGATTGACTTATCTCGCCAAGGAGAAGGGCATGAAAAATTTCAGCCAAATCCCTTATCAAGAGTTGTTGTAAGGTTAGCAATGAGCATCAATACTGGTATTAGCTATATTGTTCCAAAATCAACTTTATCTCTTATCGATTCTAAATTTCAAAAACCAAAAATTGAAATAAATAAAGATAAAAGCTATGAATTACCTGCTTTTGACTTGGTAAGAGCTTCTGTAAATTTAATTGTTGCTGGTATTTTAATTTCAGTTGCAACCTCTATGAAGTTACCTTTATCTACAACATACGTTACTTTTATGGTTGCCATGGGTACTTCTTTAGCAGATAGAGCTTGGGGCCGTGAAAGTGCTGTTTACAGAGTTGCGGGTGTACTTAATGTTATTGGGGGTTGGTTTTTAACAGCTATCACAGCATTTTTAGCCGCTGCTTTAGTAGCGTACTTAATTAGTTGGGATATGGTTATGATTCCTGTTTTGTTAGCAGTTGTTGCCATTTTAATAACTAGAAATACTTTAATCGTTAGAAACAAATCTAAAGAAGTTAAAAAAAGAGAATATATTGAAAGAGCCGAATTAATAACCATAAACGGTGTTATTGAGGAAAGTGCAGATCATATATCAGAAGTTGCAACTCGTGTAAATAAATTATATACCAATGTTGTAAATGATTTATCGAATCATGATTTGAATAAACTTCGTAAAACAGATAAGCACGTAGCTAAATTAAATGATGAAATTGATGGTTTAAAAGACGGTGTTTTCTATTTTATAAAATCTTTAGATGAAACCTCTGTGCAAGCAAGTAGGTTTTATATTATGGTTTTAGGCTATTTACAAGACGTAGCACAATCTATTAGTTACATCTCTAGAGCAAGTTACAAACACGTAAATAACAATCATAAAAACTTAAAGAAGGCACAGTTAAACGATCTAAAACAGATCAATGAAGAATTAACTGAACTTTTAATAAAAGTAGCACAAACTTTTGAAAAAAGAACCTTTGATAATTTAGGTGATATTTTATTCGAAAAACAAGAATTGATAAAAAACGTATCTTCCTCAATTGAAAAACAAGTTGCAAGAATAAGAACGGATGAAACCAGTCCTAAAAACACCACTTTATACTTTAGCCTATTGCTAGAAACTAAAGACTTAATTTCTGCTCTAATGAATCTTTTAAACACCTATGAAGAGTTTTATTTAAGCACAAAACAAGTAAAATAAAGAAAGGTTGTAGCTTATATGATGCTTAAATAAGCGCTATAAAAATTATTTAAAACGGAAACCAGTGAACTTCTTTTCACTGGTTTTTTTATTAAAACCAAAAGCCTAAATTAAACAACCAGTAATTTTGCTTGGTGTCTGGAGACCAACTATATTTTAATTCAATAGGACCAATTAAAGAATCATAACTGTAGCCTAAAGCATAACCCGATTTAATGTTTTTAAAAATCTCTATATCTTTAAAAACATTGTCATCTAAACGACCATAATTCGCAATAGCGGTGGCGTAATGTTTGTCATAAAAACGGTATCTTAAATTGAATTCTGACTTTACAAAAGAGTCGTTAGATAAATCTGCAAATTCATATCCATAGAAAGAAACAAATGTGTTTATAAAGTTTTGATTATACCCCCCAACATAAAAATCAAAAACGTCTGATGTAGGATTGTTAAACGTAAAACCAGCCTCGTTGGTGTTTTGAAACGTTAACCTATCACCAAAAGTAGTTGCAAAGCCCAAAGTGCCTTTGGCTTGAGAAAATGATCTAAAATTGTTATTAAAATCAGATGATGCCGTATACCATTTAAAGTTTAAATCGGCAAAATATCCTTTTGTTACAAAATATTTTTTATCATAAGTGTCTAACCTTAAATACCCATAGAGGCTATAGTAATTACTATCGTCTAATATCGTTTCATTATTATTGGTTGTAATTGTTGCTGTTTTGGCACTTATGTATTTATGTTCTACGCCAAGGCCCAGTGCAAATTTTCTATTAAATGTAGTTTGTACAAATAATTGGTTGGTAATATCGGTGTAATTTAAGTTGATGTTTGTAACATTAGGAACTTGAGATGCTACTAAATTAAACTTTGCATTGTCTCTAAAATGATCGTATCGCGACCTAAAACCGTAGCTAATATAAAAACCATTATCTACAAAATAGCTTAAATTATACCGTAAATTATCTCCTAAAACGACATCTAAAGCCAATAGATCGTTCTTATTTAAAAGGTTCTTCTGCTTGTAACTTGCCAACACACCAGATTTGTATAATAAATCATAATGTGCACCCAAGCTAAGTGTCGCATTTTCTTTCGTCTCTTTTAAAGTAAAAGTTAATTGATAAGAAGCATCCTTTTGCTTTTTTAAACTATAAACAATGCGCTCATAATTTTTAGTGGCAGATAATAAATTAATTCTTCTAGAAATCTCTTCCCTATAAACACTATCTCCTTCTTTAATCTTTAATTTACCCAGCACAAAAGCTCGTGTATACTCTTTGGCTCCAATAATATTGATATCTGAAATATATCTTTTCTTTCTATTTATTATAATTGGTTTTCGCTCTTTTTTAATAATTTGCTTTGTTGCTATTTCTCTAAAAATTTTTTTAAAATTTTTTACCTCCTGCTCGCCTTTGTTAATAATCTCATTTTTTCTATCAAAATCTACCACGCTATATTCAAAAATATCAGGATGAATGTAGACATCTAATTTTAATTTTTCTTGCTTTGTTTTCGCATACATTTTATAGCTTACAATCTGGTTTAAAATAGCTATCGCCGAAGTTAATTTTTCTTTTTCGTATAACCTTCCTTCTACATCAACCCCAATTACAATATCCATATCTTTAGATTTCATAACGCTTACAGGAAAATTATTGGCAATACCACCATCTACTAAAAGTTTATCTTCTAAAATAACAGGATTTAATAATGTAGGAAAAGAACCACTTGCTCTTAACGCTAGCGGTAAAGAGCCTTTTTCTAGTAATACTGCACCGCCATTCTCTACATCGGTTGCAATACAAAAAAAAGGAATTGGTAGTTTAGAAAAATCGGTTACATCTTCTGTACTATCTAATAGTTCAAAAAGCAGATTCAAAATATTTTGTCCTTTAGAAACGGCTCTTGGCAAACCCAAAGAACCCTTTGTTACCGGTAACGTTATTTTTGTCTTTTCTCCGTATTCCTTTTCAAAAAAAGTAGAAGTACTTCTTGGTAGCTCATCTCTTAACAAAGAAATAAAGTCTATTTTTTGAACAATTTCTTCTATCTCTAAACCAGAATAGCCAACTGCATACAGCGCACCAACAATTGCGCCCATACTTGTACCACCAATATAATCTAACTGAACACCTGCTTTATCAATCTCTTTTAAAACAGCAATATGGGCAAAGCCTTTTGCCCCACCACCACTTAAAACCAAACCCACTTTAGGTTGTTTTTGTTGCGAAAAAACAAGCATAGGAACTATAAAAATTAAAAGAAATATTTTATTTTTCATTTTCTTTTTTTGGGTGATAAAACTGATATATTTTCATGGCTCTCGCATTTCCTATTTCTTCTTTTATCTCATTAAAAGTAGCTTCTTTTACACGCTTTGCCGATTTAAATTTACGCAATAAAGTTGTAATAGTCTGTTTACCAACACTAGGAATTTGTTCTAACTCTGATTGTATAGCACCTTTACTACGTTTATTTCTGTGAAAAGTAATACCAAATCTGTGTGCCTCGTTTCTTAAATACTGCGTAATTTTTAAAGTTTCAGATTTTTTGTCAAGATACAACGGTATTGGATCATCTGGATAATAAATTTCTTCCAAACGTTTTGCAATGCCGATTATCGCAATTTTACCCCGTAGCCCTAAAACTTCTAAACTTTTTAATCCTGATGATAATTGTCCTTTTCCACCATCCACAATAATTAGCTGTGGCAAAGATGAACCTTCTTCTAACAGACGTTTATACCTTCTATACACAACCTCTTCCATCGAGGCAAAATCATCGGGCCCGTTTACGGTTTTTATATTATAATGTCTGTATTCTTTTTTACTAGGTTTCCCATCTCTAAAAACCACACAGGCCGCCACCGGGTTTGTACCTTGTATGTTCGAGTTGTCAAAACATTCTATATGTCTTGGCTCTTCATGCAAACGCAAATCTTTCTTCATTTGCGCCATAATTCTTTTTACATGTCTTTCTGGATCAACAATTTGTGTTTGCTTAAACTGTTCCATTCTATAATATTTAGCATTTCTTTCAGAAAGCTCTACAATACGCTTTTTATCTCCTAGTACAGGCACCGTTACTTTTACACTTTCGCCAATATTTACTTTAAAAGGCACATAAATTTCTGGTGATTGTGAGTTAAAACGTTGTCTTATTTCAACAATAAAAAGCTCTAATAATTCTTTATCAGTTTCATCTAATTTTTTCTTAATTTCTGTGGTATTTGATTGAATAATTGATCCGTTAGAAATCTTTAAAAAATTTGCATATCCGTGTGTTTCATCAGAAATTAAAGAAAAAACATCTACATTGTTTATAGACGGATTTATAATAGTACTTTTTGATTGATAATTGCCTAATAAAACTAATTTTTCTTTAATTTTTTGCGCTTCTTCAAACTCCATCTCCTCTGCAAAATGCAACATCATTTCCTGAAACTTCTCTAAACTTTCTTTAAAGTTTCCTTTTACAATGTTTCTAATTTCTTTGATAGATTCGTTATACTGCGTCTCGGTTTCAAAACTTTCACAAGCTCCTTTACAGTTTTTTAAATGATACTCTAAACAGACTTTATACTTGCCTTCATTTATATTTTGATGGCTTAAATCGTAGCTACAAGTTCTAATAGCATATAGTTCCTTTATTAAATCTAATAAAATTCTTACCGTTTTAATCGAAGTATAAGGGCCAAAATATTCAGAGCCATCTTTGATAACTCTACGCGTCATAAAAATTCTAGGAAACCGTTCTTTTTTAATACAAATCCAAGGATATGTTTTATCATCTTTTAAGAGAACATTATAGCGTGGCTTGTACTTTTTAATTAAGTTATTTTCTAATAAAAGTGCATCTGTTTCTGTATTAACAACGATGTGTTTTATGTTGACAATCTTTTTTACAAGAACTCTCGTCTTGCCATTTTCATGAGTTTTAGTGAAGTAAGAATTTACTCTTTTTTTTAAATTTTTTGCTTTACCAATATATATAATAACATCGTCTTTATCAAAATATTGATAAACACCAGGTTCATTTGGTAAGGTTTTTATTTGAAGTTCTAAAGGTGCAGACATAATAAAAAATACTTCTTTTTGTGTGATAAATTAATCTAGTTTGCCGACAAATTCTGTGAAAAAACTTGAATTTGTATTGTCTACAACTTCCCAACCATAGAGCGCCGAGAGTTGATAAATTTTAGATATTTCTTCTAAAAGTCGTGTTTTTGCATCTTTTTTTAAGGTTGTTAACGCAACAGTTTGCTTAATTTTATCGATGCTTTTTTTGTTAATTTTATTTAAGTCTTCTTTAGAAAAAGTATTAAACTGACTTTGTTGTAAATCGAAATATTTTACATCTGGAGCAATGGTAATTTCTTCTTTAGGAATTTTATTAATATAAATTTTCTTTGCGACAGAATCTGCTCGAAGTTCTAATTTAGATAGATCATAACCCACCTCTACTTTTGCATTTACAGTAACAATGGCTTGTTTATCAAAAGAGACATAATCGTAAAAGTATTTTTTAGAATCAGAAAAATTATAAACTTCAGAAAAACTTCCGCTAGCAACGACCAATTTGCTCATGTTTTTAACGGCATTTAAAACTACATTAATTTCTTCTTTCGGTTGCTCGTTTTCTTCCTTTTGATACCAAAATTTAGCTATAAAGAAACCAACAAAAAAAACGAGAATATATCTAGAAATACGCATTACAAAGAGCTTAAGTTTTACAATAAAAACACAAGTTAGTGAAAAATAAAAGCTATTTTATGGTAAACACACAGATTTCATACACAGGCGTCTTACATTTTTTGCAAAGCTCTATTTAATCTCTTTAAAACAATCAACTATTGCTCCACTACTTTTTCTTCTTTTGGGAAAGCCTGTTTGCTAAAAACAAAAAGTAAAGCAACCCCAATGCTTATAAAAGAATCTGCGGGATTAAAAATATATTGGAAAAAAGTAAAAGGATCACCGCCAATAAAAGGAATCCAACTAGGCAAATCTCCACTCCAAATAGGAAAATAAAACATGTCTACAACCTTGCCAAAAAACAATTTTCCATCTGTACTTTCAGGAAATAAGGTTGCTAATCTATTGGAAGGATGATCAAAAATAACGCCGTAAAATACAGAATCTATGATATTGCCCACAGCACCAGAGAAAATTAGAGAAATTCCGATAATCACTGCGTTATGCACTTTGCGTTTTATGTTACCTATTAACCAAAACATAAGTGCCGTTACTGCAACCAGTCTAAATAGTGTTAAAAAAAGTTTACCTCCTTTTCCACCAAACTCAAAACCCATTGCCATGCCGTTATTTTCTGTAAAATGGATTTTAAACCAATCAAAAATAACAACCTCTTCGCCCGAAACAAAATTTGTTTTCACGTAAACTTTTATAACTTGATCTAAAATAATTGCAATTATAATTGTTAAAATAGCAAGATTTTTCTTTGACATTTATTTGAATTTAAAATCACAAAAATAGCATTATTATTGTGTTTATTTAGTGCTTAAAAAAATATTAGCCCTTAAAGAAGTTATTAAAATTTCTGGTTCTTCGCCAAAAGTTATGGATTAGTGATTCCCTAAGAAATATATCATATTACAAAAATTATCAATATTCCTGAAACCTCTAGCTCTAGATCGTGCTAATTGCATGACACTATTTAATCCTTCCG
>NZ_VORR01000018.1 GCF_007997085.1 Polaribacter sp. IC066 | reverse complement strand
GAATCAAAGAGGTAGAAAATAAACTAAATAACAGACCTAGGAAAAGGTATAAATTTGAAAATCCTATATTTGTTATGGAACAATTATTATTTAAACAGAATGTTGCTTTTGTGACTTGAATTCAGCAATAATTGTCTTCATATTTTTTTTTTTAATTAATAATTAAATCTCATTGAAAAGGCTAGTGATGTATTAGATCCTTCTAAAAAAGGTTTCGTTAATTCTAGCCCAAGAACAAAAGAATTACTAATAAAATAACTAACAGCTCCTCCAGCGGCAAAATAAAATTCTACATCAGAATCTAGATCACTTTCTATCGCAAAGTATCCAACTCCTGCAGTAGGAGCAAATTGTAATCCTTTTGCTAGTGCCAAATCATACTTTAATAGAACATCAAAGCTATATCCGTAATCAATTAAATCTAACATCGCTTCTGAAGGTTGTAGGTAACTTAATTGCACCATCCAGCCAAGTCCTAAACCCGAGGAGTAAAAATCTTGACTGGCAACTAAACCAATCCCAAAATCAAATCCTTCGGATAAAGTAGATGCGGTATAGGATATACCAAAACTCTCTTCTGCAATAGTTGTAGATTGCGCATTTGTCTGTAGGTAAAAAACACCTAATAAAATAAATAATAATTTTTTCATATAATTCATGTTTGATTAATAATAAATCAAAAGTATATATGAATGGTGTTTTTTAGAATGCCTACAAATAAGTAAATTGATACTTACCTATAATCTTATGGGTAAAATTTAGGAGGATTTTGTTAGGTTTTGGAGGGTTTTTTTCTTGCCTAGAAAAAGCTATGTTTGTTTAGTAGTGACCGATTAAAAATAGTTAAGCTTCATAAGTTGTTTAAAATTAAGAGATTTCATTGTTTTTTAAAATGATACCTTTTTTTTGAATTAATTTTAAAATAAAAAACTTGTCCTTGTCTTTATTATTTTGAGTTAGTTATAATCAAGTTTTGTTTCCCTAACTGCCGGCAGGTAGGTTCCAAAAGCGAAGTGTCTTGTTTCTTTAGTGAATAATAATTCACGACAAAGCCACAAATAATTTAGAGTAAAATTATTTTAAGTACTTTGCTAAAAGTGTTTTTTTAAATAATAAGTGCAGTAGAAAAAATATAAGGTTAGTTGCCAAATATAAAACGGATTGCAATAAAAATACCGATAATTATTGCGCCATAAATACTTACCTTTATACCGGCGTCTTTATAATAGCGTTTATGGTTTTTAAGGTCTTTTTTATAACTCCAAACAATTAACGAACCAAAAGCAAGCACAAAAAAGATCATGAAAATAATTCTTCCTGTAGTAAAATAGGCACCTAAAAACATTCTTTTTATTCTTTATAAGTTTTAAACTATTAGATTTTATGACGTTTTAATGTTCATAAAGATTCTCTATATTGTCGGTTACAAAATTACGAATAAAAGTAAGAATAGCATTTGTAATTGAAGACAGATATCCATGTTAATTAGTTAAAAATATAAAAAGTTAGCGCTTTTAATACATCTAATTTCAATTTGTTATCTGAAATGGCTCTAAAATAAGCTAAAACTTAAACAAAAATATGAAAAACAAAATAGCAGCAGTAACCAAATTTCACACAGCTTTTAAAATAAACATGAATCACAAACCAATTGTAGCGATTGGTGAGGACAGAAAAAAATTACGATTTGAGTTGATGAAAGAAGAAAACGAAGAGTATTTAGAAGCTGCTAATAAGAACGATTTAGTAGAAGTTGCAGATGCTTTAGGAGATATGCTTTATATTTTATGCGGAACTATTATAGAGCACGGTATGCAAGATAAAATAGAAGAAGTTTTTAACGAAATTCAGCGAAGTAATATGAGTAAATTGGGTGAAGATGGCAAGCCAATTTATAGAGAGGATGGTAAAGTTTTAAAAGGACCTAATTACTTTAAACCTAATATTAGCAAGATTTTAGAAAAGTAAAATTGAAGTTATTTTGTCATTTCACATTGTATTTTTTTTAAATAAAAAGAAGTTCTCCTTTTAAAGCTTGTACAAGAGTTTCTGTGGCAAGAAGGCCGCACAACAAAGACATAAAAATAGTTGCTTTTGCATTCTTAAAAAGATAGGCTGGGTAATTCTTGCAAAGCGTGCATGCCTATAAAGTGAGCAACACGCAGGTCGTCAACTGTTTTACACCAATCTAGAACAAACCACTGCAGGCTCCATCTGTCATTCTATAAAATTTTTAAAATAGATAATTAGTAATCGCATTTAAAATAGGCAGAGCACTATGGCGAAAAAGCAACGCTTTTTTATTTAAAGTAAAAAGATAGTCTGATTGCCAATGGTCACAAAAAGTATACACTATCAGATCTTTCTATAAAAGATGCGGTTAGAGAAGTATCTAGGTTTCCGGTAATCAGTTAAATTATCCTAGCAATTCTATGATTTGCTTTTTTCTGCAATATTACCGGGTAAAATAAATACTAGTGCTTTAATGCCGATGAAATTATGAAGTACTACTAATTCAATTGTGAGAGTAATAAAAAACTAAATAACGGCAATAATTGTATTAAGAGAGAAAGGTTTGATACGAACTCTATTCTTGTTTAAATAATTCAGGTATTTAAAAACGAATTGGGATTGTAACAACTAAATATTTGGTCAAAAAGATGCTTTGATTGAAACGAATAAAATTTGTTACTTAAAAAAAATCCACAAAACTTAATATAATTGTAACTAATTCGTTACGTTTGTTTGTTAGAGTAATTGAGAATAAAGAAGAATGTCTTGATTTTGTTGACAACCAAAACAAACGAGTTTCGTTAAAATTCTTTCAACTTATTGAAGTAATCGAAGAAATTAAAGTCAGAAACACAAACTTCCTAAAAAAGCTGAAATCCTCTCAGTTTTATGAATTGTGAATTAAAGTGGGGAATGAATATCGAGTTATACTATTTGCAATTGATCATTTAAATTTTGCTAAATGCACAAATGCCATTTGTCTTTTTGGATTTCAGAAAAAATCAACAAAAGATTATAAGAAAGTGCTGAAACAAGCCGAAAAAATTTTAGTAGAATACTTAAAAGAAAAGCAATTATGGGAAAATCAATAAATGCAAAAGAATTAATTGCAGAACGATATGGAAAAGAGGGAACTAAAGAGCGTGAGCAATTTACGGAAGGCGCGTTTTCATATTATTTTGGAGAAATAATTAGAAATCGTAGAAAAGAGTTACATATGAGTCAAGAAAATTTAGCTCAAAAAGTTGGAAAAAAAAGACCCTATATTTCACGAATTGAAAATGGGGAAGATATTCGGCTGTCCAATTTTGCCTTGCTTGCAAATGCTTTAGGTTTATCAATACGATTAACCCCTGAATAATTTAAGAAAGTACAACACCACACAAAATTAATCGCTTTGTTTTTGCTTATTGAGAAAAGTTCTCGAGGACCTTCTACCTATCCATTTATTTAGTGCTTAAACACAGCAACTAAACTTGTAAGAGCAACGCTAATTCTAGTCTACAACATAGATCTTATTAGTAATTTTCCAAAGTCCACTTATTTTTTACAGTGATAAAATATCGATATAAGTGACTGTATCTACTTGCATGCTAATTTTTGCACTTGCTATTTTCTTATTTACAACATCGATATTCAAAATTACTAAAGCACAGTTTGCTAGCACTTCTTTTGATAACTTTTTTTTGGTTCCCCAAATAGGTATCAGCTCTTTAAAAAAGGCATTTTTGTATCCAGTAACGACATCATTTTCTATAACAAGAATTTTCATCGTTCCGTTTTCGATATCAAAAGCTTTATTCAGTTTGTTAAGATCTCTTTCTATATAACCATCATAATAATTTTGAATGGTGCTTTGAATTTCCTGTAAAACATTTTCTTTTTCTTGGCATATCAAAGAAAACGGGCAAATTAATAGAAAGTAGACGAGCAAATTCTTCAGCATTATTTTTATTATTTAAGTTTTAAAAATAGCATTATTTTTCAATACTTTTATGGAAGTGTACAAAGCTTTTTTAATAGCAGTATCCATCAAGTTATCAGAAGCATATTTCTGATTGATTTCTAGTTCAATACCGATATAGTTTTCAGGGAATTCTTTTCGAAGAGATGTGGTAAAACCGTCTGCTTTGCCTAAATAAGGATAATTGTACCGAACATTTAAAGTTGCGTCTTGTTGTAAAAGCGCTGTTTTCATTTGATGAGCAAAAGCCTTTTCATGAGTTAGAGAAGAATCATAGAGCAAACCAATATCACAATTTCTTTCAATCGCATTTAAAACAGGTGTAAAGGAGTGTACAGAAATATGCATCACTTTATTTCCTTGTTCGATATACTTTTGAATAATCTTTGCTACCTTGTTTCTGTACACTAAATAATAGGAGGTTATAATTTTTTCTTTTTCTGATGTAGAAAGTGATTTCGAAAATTCTGAAAACAAATTTTTATGATGCAAAGACCTATTTAATTCTATGAGCAAACGACTTGTAGTGCTATAAATTGCAAAACTGGCTAAAGGACTTACTTGATGATATACATCTAATGCACCTAAATCGAAACCTTTATGGGTTTGTAAAACTTTTTTGTTTGACAAAAATAAATGCTGCTGTGCTTCAGGAATTTCATTGCCACCATGCTCGCAGGTTATGATAAGTTTCATGGATTAAAAAGGTCATTTTTTTGCAAACAAGCTGCCAAATCGGTGTAGACTTTCTTAATATTTTCTTCAGAAAAATCAGCATCTACAGCTTTTAAAATCCTTGTTGCCAACGTGCCTTTTGATAAAATAATCTCTAAAGCTTCTTGATAAGAAACTGGTATCTGTTCTTTGACCACATTAAAAAGGTCTTGCCAGACTTCTTGAAGTGAGCATGTTTTTTCTATACCGAATAGGTTTAGATACTCTAAATTAATTATTTCAGCGTTTTCTCCTTTCTGAATAGCTTCATTTAAAATGTCAAATAAAGGTTCTTTTTCCCATTTTTTCTGATCGATGAGGCTACTTAAGTCTTCATGCACGAGTACTTTTAAAACTTCAATAATTAAGGTGCAAATGGCAATATCTGCTTTTGGGCATTCTTGAATGTCTACTAATCTTATTTCAATCGCATTTCTATCAAAGCGTGAAATGGCACCTCTTGAATTCAAAAAATGATGGTCTAAAATATGTTGGTCATCAAAAGGTTGTATGGCTTTCTGAATAGGTTCAAAAATGGTGGTATAATACTCCTTTTTAGTAAAAACGTTTTCAGGAATAACCAAACCTGTCATTTCCGGAATTTCCTTTTGATTGGTTTTGTAATACTCTAATCGGGTGTCTTTAAAACCTGTTTGTTTGCCTTCTAAAATTGGCGAGCTTGCCGATAAACCCGGAATTAAAGGTAGCAAAACGCGAATGGCAGCGTGTAGTTTTTCAAACTCTGCATCATCATAAAAAGGAAGGTTGATGTGTGTGCTTTGCACGTTGCTCCAACCATGACCTTTACAATTAAAAATACGATTGTACAGTTCATAAACTTCACTATAACTATGTTTCCATAAGGTAGTGTCTGTATTCGGATTCATTAAAGGGTGAGAAGCTGTTGGTAATAAATGCGCATCCATTTTTTGTAAAATCGCATTCATTTCTAATACGTTTTCATGAAAATGATCGGCTAAATTAATCAAATCGGTCGTGGGGCCGTTCGTTTTTATTTCGATGACGTGCGCCACCAATTCATTGCTCCAAGCAATAGCGCCATTTTCTATATCTGACGTTAAAGCACCGTTTTTAGTTGTTAAAAGTGCATCTACAATAGGTGCTACTTTTAAAGATGATTTCTGAACTACCATATATTCTAGTTCAATGCCATAGACTTCAAACAAATGATATTTTTTACCCATGGTTACTCAAGTCTTAATTTAAAAGCGTTTAAAATTTGTGTGTAAACAGCATCTCCATAAAAAGCATCTTCCACGCCAAAATCGATGTTTGGGTTGTCGTTAATTTCAATAACCATAGGTTTTTTATCAACCACTTTAATATCGATACCGTACAAACCTTTCCCCATTAATTTAGCAGATTTTAAAGCCATATTTAAAACCGCTTTCGGTACTTTGTCAATCGGTAAACAATCGGCATTACCGTCTTGGTCATGCTTCTTTTTGGCATTCCAGTTATAAATTTGCCAATGTCCTTTTGCCATATAATATTTACAGGCAAAGAAAGGTACATTGTCTAAAATTCCAATTCTCCAATCGTAATCCGAAGGGCAAAATTCTTGTGCAATAATTAACTCAGACTCTTCTAACATACTTTTTACGAGCGTTTCATATTCTTCTGGGGTCGTTGCTTTTTTAACACCAAAAGAAAAGGTAGAGTCTGGTGCTTTTAAAACACATGGCAAACCAATATTTTCTAAAACACTTGCAGTATTTTCTTTATGAACAATAATTGTTTTTGGAGTAGGAATGTTCGCGTTCTGCAAAGCCTCTGCCATATATACTTTATTACAGCATTTAAGAATCGCATCCGGATAATCTATAATAGCAATGCCTTCTTGTTGAGCTTTTCTAACAAACGTATAGGCTTCATTATGCACTTCTGTGCTTTGTCTTACAAACAAGGCATCAAAAGAAGTTAATCTGTTTAAATCTTTAGGCTCAATAATTTCTGCATAAATATTCATTTTCTCCGCAACTTCTATCAACCTTTTTAACGCTTTTGCATTGCTGGGTGGTGCAGGATCATTGGGTTGTACTAAAATTGCCAAATCAAAATCTGACTTGGTTAATTTTGGGGTGTCATATCTTTTTTTAGAAAAATACTGATTTGCAAATTCATGCACACTGTCAAAATGTTCTAAAGGTATTTCTGCCTCTGCAATGGCTTTTATACTCTGAATGTTCCATTTTGTGGTATGCTTAAATTGTACTCTTAAAAAAGGGACTTGAAAATGTTTGTAAAACAGCGTGCTTAACTCTTTGTATTTTTGAGCCACATTTTGTCCGAAATAAATACTCAACGTAAATTCTTGAGATTTTATGTTTTTTAAACTATTTTGTATTACATCGTCGAACTCATCAGAAACAATACGAACTAGTTTTAATGCTTTTAAGTCTACGATGTTTTTTACAGTAGGTATGGATATATGACCTCTGGCTTCTGCCAATAAAGAAACATAGTACCCTTTAGATTGGTAACTGTAATCTTTACAAAGATTAAATATCCGAGCTTTTTTTAGCAACGAAAACTTTGGATTGGTCAAGTATTCTTGAGAAGAAATTACTTGAATGTTTTCGATAGAAAAATTCCATTTTTCTACTTCACTAACAATAATATATTTGTTCATTTTGGCAGCATCTTACGTGCTCATATTTTGTACAAAATTATATTATTTTTATATATGTTTTACATTTGTTGAAAATATATTTTACACTAAAGAAAGGCTTATTTAGCATGGATTCATTAGGTCTATCCTAAAATTCACAAGGCATAATTAGCTCCTTCATTATCAAAACTAAAAGCTAACTTTTTCATCAGTGATTCTTTTTTCGGTTTCTATATGGAATCCATGCTCGGTAAATTGCACTTTAATTCTAGGAGTCATCGGTCATGCTTTCATATGAATGACAAGTGTTGATGTTCATAAAAGTATCTTTAGTTATCCAGTTGATATTAACTTTACTCGCTACCTAGGGCCTTGTTTCATTAAAATAGGTGCAATATAAAAATCTCCTTTATTACAAACATATATATCTTCGGTAAGATTTATTTCCGAATGATATTAATTTTTATGAATTTAAATATTAGATCGGCATTAATTGAGTTGAAACTTTTTTTTCATAAAAAAAAAGATATTTTTAACCGTTATATTCAAAATTCTTAAAAAAAAAAGGATCTTTTTAAGTGGGCTTTTTTAAAAGAATTCAGCATTCAGAAAATTAATAGTAGATGATGTTTTAATGTAAAAGGTACTTCAAAGGTAAGTGTGTCGTTATGCCTATCTGGTGGGGTTCCCAATTTCTTTTGATTTTTGTAAAAAAAAAACCATGTTAGGACTCGGAACCGAACACACCTACTGCTATTATCTAATTTAGCCATCCCTCCCGAAAAGCACATTGAATAGTTTGTTAAGTATTTTTTTTATTGATGTTTTCGGGTGATTTAAACTAGGAAAACTGTTTAAAAAGTTGTGTTTTGTAGTCATAAAAAAAGCAAAATTGACCTTAAAAAAAGCTTATGAGTAAGACACTAACAAAAAAGATACAACGCCGTTTGAGTAGCTATTTTTTATCAGATATGGCAATGACCAAGCTAGAGAGACGTTGTCTAAAAGAAATGGTTCGGCATATTAAAATCTAAAATTGTCTTTGTAAATCAATGAGCTGCATCCTTGAGAGAATCTTTAAAACTAAAAGATGTTTGCAAGCGTCTTTCATCACAATATTTAAAATGGCATTATGCACAAAAGGTTCGTGACTGCCATCTTAAATCTGTGATTTCTAGCGTTTCAAAAGACAACTTTATATTGATGGATGGTAAAGATATTGCTAAAAAGCACGCTAAATATATGGAGGGTTTAGAATTTGTAAGAAATGGAGATACTAGAGAAATCGGTTTGGGCTATAATGTTTTAAACATCAATGCCATTAGCAACTATAATGAAATAACACCTCTTTATAGCAAGGCTTACAGCTATCAAATGGGCGCATTAAGCATTAATAATGAAATAAAAAAATCTTTAAGAGATGTTAAACAGCATATAGAAGGCAAAGGCTGTTGGGTTTTTGACAGAGGAGCAGATAATACGATATTGAAAGACTTCTTTATTAGTGAATGCACACAGGCTATTATTCGCTTAAAAAAGAATATTAAGTTTTTTTACAAACAAGAAGAGTGTCAAGTAAATCAATTGGTGAAAAAAATAGATTTTTCAAGCACACAAACGGTAACCAAGATAAAGAAAAACAAGCCAGTCTTAAATCATTATGAATTGGGAGCTATATCTATAAGTTGTACTGTAAACGGAGTTATACACGCAATATGCTTCGTGGTTTCAATAAATAAAAAACATGGAAGCCTGTGTTACTTACTTGTTAAAAGCGAACTTTCCACAGCTTTAGAGGTAGCTAAATGGGCTTTTAAAGGATAGGGTCTGTGCTGGAAAATAGAAGAATATCATAGACATATAAAGCAAGAATATAAATTGGAAGATATTCAAATGAAAACCTTTGATAGGGTATAGTCTATGCTCGCTACACTCACTGCAGCTATGTTTATGATTTACAAAAAAACACATTCGTTGCATTTTAGTTTGTTGCTTGATGCAGGCTATAATTACCTCAACAAGCATACTGGTAGGGAACAGACCAACTTCATACATTTAAAATATCAAAAATAGTTTCCATCTTACTAATGCCAACAAAAATGAGGTGTAAAATACCTGAAACACCAACTGATCATAACAATGGGCAAGTAAATATAGTATTTAATTAAAACAACAGGGGATGGCTAATTTTTTTAATGGTGGTTTAGGTATGTTGATTTTTGTATTACCCACCATTGCTTTCCTTTATAACCTCTGTCTACGGTACCTGACTTTGGTGTTCTTCCTGTAAGGTTTTTTGTTTGTTCTAATACATCTTTTAAGGCATGACTATCGTATACTTTGTAGTAAAAGGCATTGTTCACTAAAGATGCTGTATTGGGTAATATGTCAGTACTAGAAATATAACATCCTGATTTTGCTGCGCCTTCAGTTTTAACAACGCTTGTATCGCTATCACTAGTTTTTGCAGGAGAAAAAAGAATCGTATTTGAACTTGGGGTCTTACCGTTTTTCGAAAATCTAAGCATTACGCCGCTGTGTTTTACATAGATTGAACCTGTAATGCTATGCGTGCCACTTTGAAGTGAGCGCGCTCCTCGTATGCCCTTTACTAATGGCATTGCCGAAACTTGATCGATCTCTGCATAAATGTGCGCCCTTTTATCTCTAGATATTGGGGATATTGTAACTTGGACAGGTACCTTTGGTATGACTGTTTCGCCAGTCTTATAGCCTGCAAAACTAAAATCAGGAATCCTGTTATCTTCTTCATTAGAAAAATAATTTAGTTAGCCGTTAGTATCTTTTTATATGATTTCTGATGTTTGAGCTTGTGTCAAACTGCAAACAACAGACAACAAAATGAAAATCATCCAATTTATTGAAAATTTTTGTACTTTATTTTCTGTCTTCATTTTCATTATTTGCTTTAATTATTTTAATAATACCCTATATTTAGTTTTTAATAACTTTTCTAATTGTTTTAGAACCTTTGTTATCTTGAACCTTTACAAAGTAAATACCTGAACTTTTTATAGCACTAAAATCTAGTGAATATGTATTCGATTTTATTTTATCAAAACTTTTTATTTCTCGTCCTACTAAACTAAAAATTTGAATGTTTTCTATTCCTGTTGGTGAAAACAGCTCTAAACGGTAACCATTAGTGCTATTTACAGGGTTTGGATATGCTTTAAACCCCATAATATCATTCTTGTTAACGGCTAACGTGGTGCTTGTTACTTTTAAAAAAGGAGCTGGATTATTTATCCTAGCATCTTCTGAATTTGTGATTCTTAACTGAACGTCATCATCTGTTGTGTCTTCTAAAACCAGCGTAATAATTTTATCCCCATTTAATTGCGCTTGTACATAACTTGTAATATCTATATTTTCAATTAGATTATAAACGTTAGAACCTGTAACCGGTGAATTAAAAGTGGTAATCAAAGCACCTTTAGTAGGTTGGTTATTCCGGGTTAATGTTTTTTCGTCCCAATCATCTGGGCCTTCAAAAACCGATACTGTAAAATTGGTTTGAGTATTATTGCCAGATAAATTAAGAAAGACATTTGACACCGAAGTATAATTTGACAGATCAAATTTTAGCCATGTTTTTCTTGTGGATCCTTCACTCGTTGTTTTTCTTACTCTTAATAAATTTCCATTTAGAACATTATTTGCCTGACTACCTCCTTGCACATGGGTATCTTCTAAAACGATAATATCAGTATTACCATTTACTTGATCAGTGAGTTCTAAATATTTTTGCGCATATCGAACACCAAACTGCCGTTGTGATTCGCTATCAAAATGCGAATTATCACCCAAGTGAAAAAGACCCGTGGAACTTGCAAAATCAACATTACTAATCGTGTTTTTAAGTTTAGAAATTATAGTGTTAATATTTTTTTTACCTTGCCATTTACGAATTTGTCCAGCAATTACGGGCAAATCTGGAATAGATAAAGCTTTTCGTAGTGCTAGAATCATGGCAGTAAAGTCCGCTGCATAGTTAGTGTTACCTTGATCTGATTCTCCTTGATGCCAAATAATACCCTTAATAGTGCCGCCAGCGGTTTGTGCGGCTAATGCTCTAGCTACTGCTTGATTAAAAAAAGTGGTTCCTTCTGCCCATTGACTTATAGAAGACCCTCCTTTTGCATTCACGACCAAACCTACTCGTTTTCCATAAGATTGTAATGTTTTGCCAAATTCCCATGATGGTCCCAATTTTTGCATAGAAAGTCCGCCCCTAATGGTTGAAAATTGATTTAAAGGATTTTCAGCCTGTTCCCAATTTGCAGAAGCATTTAAAAGGTATACATCTTCTAGAAGACCGGTATCTTGCGCCTCAATACTTGCTCTTCCTGCCATATTAGATTGCCCTATACAAAGGAATATCTCTAAGTCTGAAAACGTGTTTTGAGACATTGTTTTATTAAAGGATAACAGCAATACTAGAAATACGTATAAACCGTTTCTCTTTATAAAAAATAGAGTGTTTTTTTTTGCTTTTATTCTCATTTTTAAATCGTTAAATTAACCTTGTATGATTGTTAAGCTCTCTTTGTTTTTTTTATTTAAACACCAAGATACTCAATACATTTAGCTTTTCGGAGAATTTAGCAAATTTATTTTTTCTTTTATCAAGGCATAAATTTTTAATAATAGCCTTCGCTGCGGTTGCAAATTTTAACGCAGAAAAAAGGAAAAGCTAAAAATTCGGAACGCTAATTGTTTTGAGTATATTCTGCTTTGGAAAGACTTACTTATATCTAATTAGCTTAAAAATTTCCCTTTTCTCAAACTCAATTTTATCATTTGGCAACACAATAAATGTATTAGTGGACTATCTAGTAAATTTGTGACTATTTTCTTAAGTTATTTTTTTAATAATTCCTTTCAATTTTATTTCCATTTCTAGGGGTGAGAGATATCCTAAACTAGCATGTAATCTTGTTGTATTATACCAATGCATATAGCCTTGTATAGAGTTATATAATTGGTTATCGGAGGTGAATTTAAATCGATATAGCCATTCGTATTTGATTGTTTTAAAAAAAGCTTTTAGCTACAGCATTCCTTTTTTATTAAAAGCTGCGCTTTTGTTCTTAACACCAAATCTTTCCTTCTCATACTTTGAGTTATTTTAGGGTTAAAGTTACAGAGATTAGTCATTTTGTTTGATGCATACTGGACACCTCTATCAGAATGAAAAATAAATTTATTGCTAATACTTCTTGTTTTTCGAGCTTCAATCCAAGCTTTCATTACGGTATTTTGAGTTGTCATATCTTCACTTAAAGACCATTCAACAACTTTTCTATCAGCAAGATCTATGATGGTTGTTAAAGAACTCCAATCGTCATTCACTCGAATATAGGTGATATCAGATACCCATTTTTTTCCTAACTTCAGGCTAGAAAACTCTTTATTTAATTTATTTTTAGCAATTAAGTGTTGATGGTTAGCGTTTGTTGTAATCACAAATTTTCTTTTTAAAACACTTCTTAAACCCATTTCTTTCATTAGTAATCCTATGTAAGATTGGGAGTAAAACAGGTCTTCCCTTTCCAGTTTTTTTGAACCCTACAGCTAACATAAATTTCTCGGTTATCTTCAAAGACGATTTTAATTCTCTCTTTTAGATGTGCTGTTGGTGTTTTTAAAAACACAATGTCTTTGTTCTTCAACTAAGGGTAATCAGCGTTTTTACTAACTTTCATAGATCTACACATCTTTTCAACTGAATATATATTCACGTTTTCTAAAATGAATTGATATCTTATAAGTTGCTCTTGGAGATTTGATATTAAGAGGAGAAAATATTGTTTTCGGGTTGTTTGCTTACCGCCTTTTTTAAGATGTCACGTTCCATCGTTACATTCTTTAATTCCTTCTTTAGCGCATTCAGCTCTTGAGCTTCTAGAAATATTTCCTTCTTTTTGGAAAAATCTCCAGATTTCAATTTGTATTCTCGTTTCTAACGCCCAACCAGGCTATGGCTTAAATCATAATCCTCACTAACTTGTTTTGTTTTAATACCGGAATTTAATAGTTCGATTATCATAACTTTAAATTCATTGTCATACTTTTTTACCATAGCTCAACTATAAAATTAATAAGCTCATAAAAATCGTCACATAAAAGGTAAACACTCAAGACACTCAAGGTTAAAAATGCTTTCATTTTTGGCATTGCAAAAACAGGAGTATTCTTTTACTATAGGCTTCTCGCCCAAAATACATGAGTTCGGTATAATGTCTAATATGCGCATGTGTTAAAAAAACGCCATTAAAAAGTGTTTCTTTTTTGATATGATTTTGCTCTAATTCTGCTAATTGCGTGTGCATGTTGGGAGTGGCATCAAACAGCCACTTTTGTTGATGTTCTGCATCAACCAAACCTAAAGAGACCGCACTTTTTTTAGGTAGATTTTCATTATAATAATCAGTAAAACATTGTTTTTGACAACCAATATGTGGATACCCTCCATCTTGAGAAATTCATGAAATTGTAATATATTGTGGGTAGTCATTTTTTTTTATTTTGAATTTTAACATCATAAAAAACAAAGAAAAAAAAAGCAAAAATAAGCAGTACAAAGTTGATTTTCATGGGTGATGATTAAAGTGCTGAAACCAATTATGCAACAAAAGATACATTTTTTAAAGCAAAAAAAGCATCAATTTTAAAATTGATGCTTTTACTATTTTATAGACTAAAAATTATTTAACAAAAACCCTCCATCCGTAAGGATCTTCGGTTTTGTTCGTTTGTATGTCTGTAATTAATTTTTTTAATTGCGATGCATACGGATTCTCTAAAGTTGGCAAGGCAAAATCATTTTCTTGATATCCAAAACCAGCAATTGGCGATATAACCGCTGCCGTTCCTGCACCAAACATTTCTTTTAAACTTCCATTTTTAGCAGCTTCTACCACTTCACCAACAGAAATTTTTCTTATTTCTGTTTTCATGCCGTTATCTTCGGCAATTTGTAAAATACTTTTACGCGTTATTCCGTCTAAAATTCTATCGCTTGTTGGGCTGGTAATTAACGTATCATTAATTCTGATAAAAATATTCATAGCACCCGCTTCTTCAATAAATTGGTGTGTATTGTCATCTGTCCAGATTACTTGATTGTACCCTTTTTCCATGGCCAACTGTGTTGGATAGAATTGTGCAGCATAGTTTCCACCAGCTTTTGCAAAACCAACACCACCATTTGCAGCACGAGCGTACTTTTCTTCGATAAGAACTTTTACTTCTCCGGCAAAATAAGCACCAGAAGGAGCCGTGCAAATAATAAATTTATAAGCATCTGCTGGCGATGCATGAAAACCTTTACCAATAGCAAACATAAAAGGTCTTATATACAAAGAACTTCCTTCTTTTCTAGGAATCCAATCGCTATCAACTTCTAATAATTTTTTTAATCCTGCCATGAAAACTTCTTCAGGAATTTGCGGAATTACCAAACGTTCGGCAGATTTATTTAACCGCTTACAATTGTCTGTAGGTCTAAAAAGCATGATGTTTTCATCTGCATCTTTATATGCTTTCATTCCCTCAAAAATAGATTGTCCGTAGTGAAAAATCTTTGCAGAAGGATCTAAAGTTATTGGTGAATACGGTTTAACAACAGGTGTTTGCCATTCTCCGTTAATAAAGTCACATTCTAACATATGATCAGAATATACGCTTCCAAAAGGTAAATTGTCAAAATCTACAGAAGCAATCTTCGATTCTTTAATACGCTGAATTTCTATGTTTGTAGTCATTTTTTATGATTATTTATGGTACAAATGTACTAAATTAATGTATTCAAATCTCAAAGAAAGCATCGGATTTCTTCATAAATTTATTACTTTTGTAAGGAATGTGTTAAATAAATAGAAGATGAAAAATATAATCAAATTGTGTGTAATTGCACTACTCGTGTTTTCGGCATGTAAAAAAAATAAAGTAGAAAATTCTGAAAAGCAGAAAGTACAACAAATAGCAATGAATTTTGATGCTTTTGGGGCTGAAATTACAGCGGAAAAAGCAATGTCTTCCGATGAAATGTTGGCGAAATTTAGCAACATGAAAGTAGGTGATACAATCAATGCAAAGTTTACTTCAAAGATAAATGAAGTGTGTACCAAAAAAGGATGTTGGATGAAACTACCTGTTGGAGCGGAAGAAACAATGGTTCGTTTTAAAGATTATGGTTTTTTTATGCCTTTAGATGCTAAAGACAGAGAGGTTGTCTTAGAAGGAAAAGCCTTTGTGCAAGAAACTTCTGTAGAAGACTTGCAACATTATGCAGAAGATGCAGGAAAAACAAAAGAAGAAATTGCCATGATTACAGCGCCGAAAAAAGAGTTTGCTTTTGAAGCAAAGGGTGTGTTGTTAAAGAAATAATTTTTTTAATTAATTTTAACTGGTTTCTGTTTAATGTCATTTCGACGATAGGAGAAATCTCCATAAATAATGTTATTATTTAAATTGATGAAAAGAGAAATTCTAATAACTTCAGATGGTTCTACAACCATTCATTTACCAGATTGGGATGAGCAATATCACTCTAAACACGGAGCGATACAAGAAGCGTATCACGTTTTTATAAAAAGTGGATTAGACAAGGTATTAGAAAATAACCTGAACGAAGTCTCGATTTTAGAAATTGGATTTGGTACAGGTTTAAATGCATTTATTACCTTTTTAGAGGGTAATAAAAAAAAGATAAAAATTGAGTATGTTGGTGTAGAAGCTTATCCTGTGGTAGCCGATGAAGTAGAAAAGCTTAATTATGTTTCTGAATTAAATTCGGGAGCACAACAGGCTGTTTTTGAGGCCATGCATGATACTTCTTGGGAAGAAAAACAGGCAATTTCAGAAGTTTTTCAGCTCACAAAACGGAAACAGTTTTTTGCAGATATTACAGATGAAAATGCGTTTAATTTAATTTATTTTGATGCTTTTGGGGCTAAAAATCAACCGGAATTATGGACGGAAGAAATTTTTCAGAAAATGTTTAACGCTTTAAAAACAGATGGTGTTTTAGTTACCTATGCTGCAAAAGGAAGTGTAAGAAGAGCTATGCAAACTGTTGGTTTTACAGTTGAAAGATTAGCAGGGCCTCCAGGAAAAAGAGAAATGTTAAGAGCGATAAAGAATTAGGTGTTTCCATTTGCAGTTTTCAGTTATTAGCGGAAGTTTGTAAGTGTCACGAGTATTGATGTTTTAGGTGCGTTATTTTTTAGTGTTCTTAAAATTATTTAAAAATAGCTCGATACAATTTTGCGAAAAAGCAAAATCACTCGATGTGACATCAGGTTTACTTGAACTGCTGCTTTTTGAACTGTTATTTAAGGAATCAAAGTTCAAGTGATTTTTCAGATGAAGGAAGAAAAATTGTATTGAGAACATTTTAATAAAATTTGGTGCAATTTTAATAACCGATTATTATTCGTTAATGATAAAAAGAATATACTCTTTCTAATAGATATCAATCAAAAATCAAAAAAACAACCAACATACATAACAATGGAATTCAAAAGAAGATTTGGAAAACAGAAGGAATCAAAGCCTAAAAAAGGAATTATGTTAGTCTTGTTATTAGCATTGGCATTATTTCTTTGGTTTAAAGCAGAATCACTTTTAAGCGCAATATTTTAATTCACCTTAATTTTTGAAAGTAGAAAAAATCATTTTAGGGATAGATCCAGGAACAACCATTATGGGTTTTGGCATCATAAAAGTTGTTGGTAAAAAGATGGAATTTATTCAAATGAATGAATTAATGCTGACAAAATATACAGATCATTATTTAAAGTTAAAATTGATTTTTGAGCGCACAATTGAGTTAATTGATACCTACAATCCAGATGAAATAGCGATTGAAGCACCCTTTTTCGGTAAAAATGTACAATCTATGCTAAAGTTGGGCAGAGCACAAGGAGTTGCCATGGCGGCGGGTTTGTCTAGAGAAATTCCGATTACAGAATATTTGCCAAAGAAAATTAAAATGTCCATCACAGGAAACGGAAGTGCTAGTAAAGAACAGGTAGCCTTAATGTTAAAATCATTATTAAATTTAAAAACGTTACCTAAAAACCTCGATGCTACCGATGGTTTGGCAGCAGCCGTTTGTCATTTTTACAATTCAGGAAAAGTGATTGGAGGAAAAAATTATACGGGTTGGGCAAGTTTTGTGAAGCAGAATAGCCCCCAAACCCCCAAAGGGGGCTCAAAAAATAGCACTGTTATAAATCTTCGCAAGAAAAAGTAATACTATCATTTTGTTGAAAAAAGAGTTTGATTACCAGAGTAAGAGTTCTTCCCCTTCAGGGAGGTCAGTAGGGGCTATCTACATTCACATACCTTTTTGCAAGCAAGCATGTTTTTATTGTGATTTTCATTTTTCTACTTCATTGAAGAAAAAAGATGAAATGATTTCGGCAATTGTAAAAGAAATCGAAATCAGAAAAACGGAACTCGATAACGTTATTATTGAAACCATTTATTTTGGTGGGGGAACACCAAGCGTTTTATCAACTAAAGAAATAAAAACTTTAATTGATGCAGTTTACAAAAATCATACAGTTGTAGCGCATCCAGAAATTACTTTAGAAGCAAATCCGGATGATTTATCCGAAGAAAAAATAATTGAACTTGCAAATTCGCCCATAAATAGATTAAGTATTGGTGTACAATCTTTTTTTGAGCACGATTTAAAGTTGATGAATAGAGCGCACAATTCTAAAGAAGCAAAAGAATCAATATCTCTAGCGACTCGCTACTTTGATAATATTTCTGTCGATTTAATTTACGGGGTTCCAGATTGTACAAACGAGCAATGGAGAGAAAATATACAAACCGCCTTGAGTTTTGGGGTGCCACATATTTCTAGTTATGCGCTAACAGTAGAGCCAAAAACGGCTTTAGCAACTTTTATTAAAAAAGGCATTATAAAAAATGTAGATGATGAAAAAGCAGAAGAGCAATTTTTAATTTTGATTGATGAGTTAGAAAAAGCAGCTTTTGTACATTATGAAACCTCTAATTTCGGTAAAGAAGGTTTTTTCAGTAAAAATAATTCCTCTTATTGGCTCGGCAAATCTTATTTAGGCATCGGACCTTCGGCGCATTCTTTTGATGGAGAACGACGAAGCTGGAATGTGAGAAGTAATGCAAAATATATCAAATCTATTCAACAAAATCAGCTACCTATAGAGAGAGAAACTTTGTCTACAACAGATCGATATAATGAATATATTATGACAGGTTTACGAACGATCTGGGGGGTTTCTTTAGAGAGAATTCAAAATGATTTTGGTGCTACCTATCTAAAATATTTAGAAAAGCAAGCAAAAAAGTATATTGAGCAAGGATTGTTATGCCTTGAAAACGGAATTTTAAAAACCACCCATAAAGGTAAGTTTTTGTCTGATGGAATTGCATCTGATTTGTTCATCTTGAATTTGGTTTAAAAAACTTATATTTGGATTGAAAACACCTGTTATAAAAACGGGTGTATTCAAATTAAGACAAGTCACTAACAGATACTGAAACAAGTGTAGCCTAAATGAAAGCAGTTATAGAATATAATTCACGTAAAATAGAAATTGATGTTTCTAAACCTATCGATATTTCTATTCCCATAGATGTTACAAAACAAAACGTAAATGCTTGGTATATAGATGATCCAAAAATTTTTCCTGAAGAATTAAATGGAGAACTTATTAAGGTATCAGAAGGTGCTGTTGTAAATTTTAACAATATTCATTTTAACCCTCATTCTCATATTACACACACAGAATGTGTTGGTCATATTACAGAAAAAGTACACTCGGTGAATCAGAATTTAAAACATTACTTCTTTTTGGCCGAGGTAGTTACAATTGCGCCAGAAAGCGATGGTGAAGATTTTTATATTTCAAGAAAACAACTGCAAGCTGCAATCAGAAATAAGAAAAGAGATGCTATTGTTATTCGAACATTGCCAAATTTAAGAGATAAAACTTCGATGCGCTATTCAAATACCAATCCCACGTATTTATTAGAAGATGCTGCGGTGTATTTAAGAGAAAAAGGCATCAAACATTTATTGATAGATGTACCTTCTGTGGATAAAGAAAAAGATGGCGGAAAATTATTGGCGCATAACGCTTTTTGGAATACTGCCGGAGAATTGCGCATGGATGCGACAATTACAGAGTTTATTTATGTGTCTAATAAAATAGAAGATGGGGAGTATTTGCTAAATTTAATGATTGCACCTTTTGAAAATGATGCCACACCAAGCAAGCCTATTTTGTATAAAATAATTAAATAGTAACATGTTTTTATCATCTAATTTTACAGGTTTTCTTGGGCTAGCCACTTTAATTATTTTTTGTATTGTGATGGCTGGTTTATTTTTAAAAAAACTGAAGCAACCTTATATTATTGGCTATATTTTAGTGGGTATTCTCATTGGCAATTCTGGTTTAGGATTGATCCAAAATTCAGAAACGATTCAAAATATTGGTGAACTAGGTTTGATTCTCTTACTATTCTTTGTTGGGATGGAAATTAATTTACCAGAATTTAAAAATCAATGGAAAATATCGTTGATAGGAACCACTATTCAAATATTATTCAGTGTATTAATAGTGTACTTGTTAGGGAGTTATCTGGACTGGCATTTTAGTAGAATTATAGTTTTAGGTTTTGTAATTGCTTTGAGTAGCTCGGCTGTAATTATCGGAATTATTCAGTATAAAGGACTTATAGAAAGTACGTTAGGTAAGAATATTTTGAGCATTTTATTAACTCAAGATATTTTAATAGCGCCAATGTTAGTTGTCATTTCAATGTTAGGAGGAGGAGGACAATCTACCGCTAGTATCTTCCTTTTAATTGGTGGTGCCATTTTATTTACGTTCATATTAATTTATATTTATGTTAAAAAAGAAATTACAATTCCATTCGCAAAGCATGTAGAGCAAGACCACGAATTACAAGTTTTTATCGCTTTGATTTTTTGTTTTGGAGGTGCATTGTTATCTTCTTATTTAGGTTTATCTCCTGCATTAGGATCATTTATAGGGGGTATGGTTATGCATGCAGGGAAATCTACAGATTGGATTCACGACACGTTAAATTCTTTTAGAATTTTGTTTGTATCTATCTTTTTTATAGGGATAGGTTTACAAATAAACCTTTCATTTATATTCGAAAACATTCAAACAATTTCCATCGCATTGTTAGGTGCATTTATTACAAATCACGTTCTGAATGCTATAATTTTAAGAATTTTTGATTGCTCTTGGAAAGATGCAATCTTGGGTGGTGCCTATTTAGCACAAATTGGTGAGTTGAGTTTTATGATATGTTTAGCTGCTTTTAATCTGAATATCATTAGCGAATTTAGTTATTCATTCACCATTTCTTTAATTGCCATTACGCTTATTATCAGTCCTTTTTGGATTGCGATTACAGAGATCACACTAAAGAAATTTAAGATGTAATTTTACTGTCGCATTAAATTTTAAAGAGCAATATGGATAAGAACACACATTTGTATTGGTTTTAGGAATCGTCTCTTTACTTATGTTTTTAAAGATTATTTTTAAAAGGAGTACGAATTAAAATTAGTTTTTTGTTACTCTATATGCTTTTATTAAATTCGACGGAGTAAATCGAAAAACCTGTAAAGGAGTTAGTTTGGATTCCCTTTTTCAAGGGAATGACAGTTTTAGAAAAATTTGTAATTTAGTTGCCTAATTCGATTTATATTGAAAAAAGTTTAAAGGTTTTTAATGCCATTAGGATCTTTTAGCAAAATAAATTCGATAAAAACCTAAAATTATTTGTAAAATCCCGATAAATATAAAAAAAGAACCATTAGTTATGACTGGTTGGTTTGTTCTAATGTTTACACCCAACAAAGGAGAAATGAGAAAAAACCGGTATAATCCAACCAAAAGAAATAGTAACCCAAAAATAAAAATTATTTGCGTAAGTTTTTTAAATTTAATTTTTTCTTTTTTACTTCTTTTCTTCATTGGAACTAATTGTGTTGATTTTTTTCATCAAGTCGTTAAAACTAAATATTAGTAAGTTTAGGTTTCCTTTTTTGAGGTGATGATAAATCACAAAAAAATAGTTGAATGCTTAAATCCGTAAAAATCTAAAACCATTTTTTTCGTTTAAAATACCAAACCGCAGCCGCAGTAACAACAACCATAACCGTTAATAAAATAAAATAGCCATATTCATTTTTTAGTTCAGGCATATTTTCAAAATTCATTCCATAAATTCCTGCTAAAAAAGTTAACGGAATAAAAATTACAGAAAGGATTGTGAGTGTTTTCATCACTTCGTTTAAGCGGTGTCCTTGAATACTAAAAATTAAGTTTATTTTGCTTTCTAACTCTTGCAATTCAAAATCTATATTCGAAATTAAGTTGTTAGTTTGTTCTTTAATTTCACTAAAATACTTGGTGTCTACTCCTTTAATTCTAACTTTTTCGAGCTTTACAATCATGTCTCTTAAACTAATTGCAGCCTTTTTAAAATTAAATAATTCTTGTTTACGGGCCTCTACTAAAGATGTAAATTCTGGAGTAGGATTTATATGGGTTGCATTTAATTGAGAATCACTAATTTTTTCATGGTTTAAATAGGTTTCTTGATAATTATCTATAATTGCCTCAATAATTAAATACAATAAATAATCTGCTTTTTTCTTTCTAACAATCCCTTTATGCCCTTCTAAGCGCTCACGAATCCAATTAAAATAATCGCCAGGTTTTTCTTGAATACTCCATAAAAAATGTGGCGAAACAATAAAGATCATTTGTTCATACTCTAAATTGATGCCCTCTGTTCGTAATACTTTTATGGTTACAAATAAAACATCATCTAATATAATTACCTTGGTAGCATGCTCTTCTTCCATGAGTAATTTTATCAAAAAGTCGTCTAATTTATTTTCTAAAATAACCGTTTTAAAATCTTTCTGATATTCTAAACCATACGTATTTACCCATTTTGTGCCATGTACATTTATAGATAAATCAACTTGAGAAAGCGATGAAAATTTAGTTTTTTCATAATTTTTATCAGAATATTGTATAATTGTAGTGTTTTCGAGAAAATCATCTTTCATTTTAATAGTGTATTTTTAGGCAGTTAAAGGTACTTTTTTAAATTGTAAATAAATATTTTAAAATATACTTATGCACATAGAACAATTAAGAGATTTTTGTATTGCTAAGAAAGGAGTTACCGAACACTTTCCTTTTGATGAGGTTACCTTGGTTTTTAAAGTGATGGATAAAATATTTGCTTTATCAAGTTTAGAGGCTTGGGAAAAAGGCGAACAAAAAATCAACTTAAAATGTAACCCTGAAAAAGCGATCTTATTAAGAGAAGAATACGAAGGTGTGCAGCCTGGTTGGCACATGAACAAAAGATTATGGAACACAGTAAGCCTAAATTCTGCGGATGTTTCTGATGATTTAGCAAAAGGGCTCATTAATGACTCTTATAACTTGGTGGTACAAGGGTTGATAAAAAAAGTAAAATTACAATTAGAAAATTTATAATTATGAGGATTTTAAAAACAATATTTTGGTTAGTTTTGGCAACATTTTTTATGGGTTGCGAGCAAGAAGAGGATTCAAATTTAGAAAACTTATCAAGCATTATTAAGGAATACGAAAATCATGAGGGTTTTGATAAAAAAGAGTATCCTTTAGGTTTGTATACAAGAACCTATTACCAGTCAGAAGCCGAATTTGCAGAAAATTTATTGGCAAAACTAGCTAAAATAGAATCGGCTGGTTTTGCTGAAACTGAACAAATTTCTGCAAAATTATTACAATTCGTTTTACAAGATCAAATCGATTATTACAAATTCGAACGTTTTTTAAATCCCCTATTATCAGATTCAGGTTTTCATAGCAGTTTAAATTATCAAATAAGACCTATTTATGACGATTTTGATGCTAAAGAATATTTACGAAAGTTAAATGCTTTACCCGAATTTGTTGATCAAAACTTTGTGAATTTAAGAGAGGGTTTAATGAAAGGAGTGTCTCAACCAAAAGTTATTTTTAAAGGATATGAGTCCACTTACAATACGCATATTGTGACAGATTTTAAAGAAAGTATGTTTTACAAGCCTTTTAACAATTTACCTGCTAACTTTTCTGAAGCGTTAAAAGACGCCATTTTAATAGAGGCAAAAATTGCTATTGAACAGAAAGTAGTGCCACAATTTAAAAGAATAAAAACATTTTTTGAAACGGAATATCTACCTAAAACAAGAACTAGTTTAGGAGTTTCTGAAACTCCAAACGGGAACGCTTATTATCAAAATAGAATTAATTTTTACACCACAAGCACACAGTATTCTGCAGATGATATTCATGAAATTGGTTTAAAGGAAGTAGCGAGAATTAAAGCAGAAATGCAAAACATTATTCACGAACTTAATTTTAAAGGAAGTTTTGCAGACTTTCTAAAATTCTTAAGAACCGATTCGCAATTCTATGCAACATCACCCAAAGAAATTTTAATGATTGCAAGAGATATTGCAAAAAGAGTAGATGCGCAATTACCAAAATTCTTTAAAACATTGCCAAGAAAACCCTACGGAGTTGCTCCCGTTCCGGCTGCAATTGCACCGAAATACACAGCAGGGCGGTATATAGGAACCACAAAAAACAGCACAGAACCTGGTTATTATTGGGTAAATACTTATAATTTACCAAGTAGAACCTTATACACATTACCCGCATTAACGGTGCATGAAGCCGTTCCTGGGCATCATTTACAAGGAAGTTTAAATAACGAATTAGGAGATTCTATTCCGCAATTTCGTAAAAATTTATACGTATCGGCATATGGAGAAGGTTGGGGTTTATATTCAGAATTTTTAGCAGATGAAATGGGTATGTACACAACTCCTTATGAGAAATTTGGCAAATTCACGTATGAAATGTGGCGCGCTTGTAGATTGGTAGTAGATACTGGTATCCATGCAAAAGGGTGGTCTAGAGAGCAAGTTGTAGCCTATATGTCAGAAAATACAGCACTTTCTATTCATGAAATTAATACAGAAACCGATAGATATATTTCTTGGCCTGGGCAGGCGCTATCTTATAAAATTGGCGAATTAAAAATTAGAGAATTAAGGTTAAAGGCAGAAAAGGAGTTAGGAAGTAAGTTTGATGTCAGAGATTTTCACACAATTATTTTAGAACAAGGAACGGTTACTTTGGTAATTTTAGAACAAAGAGTTCTTGGTTATATTGAGAAAACTAAAAAAGAGTAAACATACTTTTTTGTACATTTACAAAGCTATTTTTTTGACACCCTACAAGAATTTAAAATGGTGCTTGTTTGTTTTAAATGCAAACACGAGCAACTAAAAACAATTTCGTTTTTAAAAAAAGGAATAAAAATAATTTTAAAATAAAATAGGATGGTAAGAAATATAGTATTGCTTTTTGTAGGGTTAGTTTTAGCTTCTTGTTCAAACACAAAAACTGAAATTACCCAACAAGATTATAAAAATGCAGTTTCGTTTATGTATGAGAACTACGGTAATAAAACGGCCTTTAATTTGTATACTTCCGTTTCTTGGTTTGACGATGAATCTGGTATTTGGTTTGTCGATTATAGTAAAGAAAACAAAACCTATAACAAGGTAGATTTTAAAAATTCATCTAAAGTTGAAGAATTATTTGATCATGCTAAACTTGCGGGTGCTTTAAATAAAATTGAAGAAGTAGCTGTTACAGAAAATGATTTGGTATTAACAAACATTGAAAAAGTAGCAAACGGACTTTCTTTTACATTTAAAGCTAAAAATTATATTGTCGATTTAACTTCTTATGAAATTACTGAAGAAAAAAAAGAAGAAGAAAAAAAACAAAGCGAGTTTGAAAGTAAGTCACCAGATGGAAAATGGACTGCTTATGTAAATAACTATAATTTATTTATAAAATCAACCAAAACAAAAAGAAAATATCAATTAAGTTTCAATGGAAAAAAAGGATATGAATATGCTTCTTGGTATGGTTGGGCTGATATAATGAAAGGGGAGAATGGAGATCGCCCAAAACACTTTTCTGTAGATTGGTCTTCAGATTCTAAATGGATTTATACGCAAGTGGTCGATACAAGAAATGCAGAAAAAATGTATTTGTTAGATTGGAGTAAAGATGAATTATTTAAGCCAGAATTGTTGTCTTATTACAGAGGTTCGCCAGGAGATACAACGATGGTAATGATAAAACCTGTGTTTTATAATGTTACAACGAAACTAGAAGTAGCATCAAAATTACCAACCCAAACTCATATAAATGCTGTTAGAAGCCAGTGGACGAATGAATCTGGAGTCTTATTAGCAGACGTAATGCAAAGAGGTTTTCAAAAGGAAGAAATAATCGAAGTTGATTTAAATACTCAAAAACAGAAAGTTTTAATTACAGAAACATCAAAAACAAATATCGATAATTTTGAATATCGTTTTTTAGAAGATGCACAAAAAATCATTTTTTTATCAGAAAGAACAGGTTGGAGACAATTACATATGTTCGATTTGAAAACCAATACAACCAATCTTCTTACAAGTGATACGTATGTTGTAAATGACATTGAGCATATCGATGAAAAAGCAGGGGTTATTTACTATCTAGCTTCTGGAAAAGAGGTAGACAATAACCCTTATCATCAGCAAGTTTATAAAGTAAATTTTAAAGGAGAAGAAACCTTATTAACCCCAGAGAAAACAAATCATGAAGTAAGCTTTTCTAAAGACGGTTCCTATTTTGTAGATAGTTATTCAACGATTAAAATCCCAACAAAAACAGTTTTAAGAAGTTCAGAAACTGGAGAAATTTTATCAGCGTTAACGCAAGCGGATGTTTCAGACGCGATTTCTAAAGGTTGGGAAACTCCAGAAGTTTTTGAGTTTACGGCAAAAGATAACAAAACAACAATTTATGGAGCGCTTTGGAAACCTACAAATTTTGATGCATCAAAACAATACCCAATCATAGATAATAGTTATACCGGACCGCATACCCAAGTATTTCCAGAACAGTTTGATTTGGGGTTTAGTAATCAATCTTTAGCAGAATTAGGGTTTATTGTTGTAGCGGTAGATGGTTTAGGAACTTCAGGAAGATCTAAAGAATTTCTCAATCATTCTTACAAAAACATGGGAAATAATTTAGAAGATCATGTATTGGTCATTAAAAAATTGGCTAAAAAATATGCATGGATAAATGGCGAAAAAGTTGGGATTTTTGGGCACTCCGCAGGTGGTTATGATGCAGGTCATGCAATGGTGGCATTTCCAGATTTTTATAAAGTTGCTGTAGCAAGTTCTGCAGATCACGATTTTAGAATGGAAAAAGCTTGGTGGCCAGAAATGTACCAAGGTTGGCCTGTAGATTCTACTTATCATGAAGTTTCAAATATAACGATGGCTAAAAACCTGAAAGGAAAGTTATTATTAGTGCACGGAGGAATCGATGACAATGTAAATCCGTCAGCAACTTTTAAGTTTGCCGAAGCACTGATAAAAGCAGATAAAGAGTTTGATTTGTTAATTTTACCAAGTCAAAGACACAGCTATCAAGGAGCGTACAAAAATTATTTTATTAAAAAAAGATGGAATTATTTTGTAGAGCATTTAGGAAATCAAACACCTATTTGGGATTTTGAGATGAAAAAAGAAGAGTTATAAAAATATAATTTTTGCAAAAATGAATGCATAATTAAAAAAATAAGATACATGATAGGAATCGGAGGATCAACTATAAAAGCAGAATTAGCGGCAATTCAGCCAACTGCGCATTTGGCAAAACCAATTCAAAAAGAAGAATTTAAACAAAGAATTAAGAACGCTTGCAAATTAATGGAAGAACAAAATGTACCTGCTATGTATTTAAATGCAGGTGTAAATCTTTTCTATTTTACAGGATTTCAATGGAATGCAAGCGAACGAATGGTTGGCGCAGTGCTATTTTCTAATGGCAAATTGATTTATATAGCTCCTGAATTTGAAAAAGGAACTATTTTCGATTTTATGTTGATAGAAGGAAGTGTTCGCGGTTGGGAAGAACATAAATCTCCGCATCAACTATTTATAACCTTATTAAAAGAGAATGGGGTAGCATCTGGAGATGTTTTTATAGATGAAGCAACACCTTTTTTTGTTTTTGACGGAATTAGAAATTGCCAAGATTCATATCAATTCATCAATGCAAAACCAATTACAGCAGGTTGTAGAATGCTTAAGTCTGATGCTGAAATTGCAATTATGCAACACGCTATGAACATTACATTAGAAGTTCAAAAAGCAACAGCAAGAATTTTGAGAGTTGGTATTTCGGCAAAAGAAGTAACCGATTTTATTAACGATGCACATATAAAATATGGCGCCACTTCTGGTTCGTATTTTTGTATTGTATTATTTGGAGTCGATTCCTCATTTCCTCACGGTGTAAAATCGCCAAAAAATTTGGAAGAAGATGAGGTTGTTTTAATTGATACAGGATGTATGCTACATAATTATATTTCAGACATTACAAGAACCTACGTTTTTGGAAAAGCAAATGAAGAACAAACTCGAATTTGGAATATCGAAAAAGAAACACAACTAGGTGGCTTTAATGCTTCGAAATTAGGGAATACTTGCGCTGATGTAGATAATGCAGCGAGAGTAGTTTTAGAAGCTTATGGTTTGGGACCCGATTATAAATTACCAGGATTACCGCATAGAACTGGGCACGGAATTGGTTTAGAAATTCACGAATGGCCTTATGTGATTCGCAATGATCAAACAGTTTTAAAACCAGGATTGGCTTTTAGCAATGAACCGATGATTTGTGTTCCAGGTAAATTTGGAATACGATTAGAAGACCATATTTACATGACGAATGATGGTCCTGTATGGTTTACAGAACCATCGTATAGCATTCAAAATCCCTTTGGTATTGAATAAAAAACAAACGTAGTGTCAGTTTTTATAAAAGTTTCACTTTATAATGAATGTTTCGGAAACTGCTATTTCTTTTTAAATTTATCAAAATAATAAGCCGCCGCAGTTAAATCTTCAAGAGCGTGACCTACTGATTTAAAAAGTGTGATTTCTTTTTCATAAGCTCGTCCTGTTTTCTGGGATGAGCAGAGCTCAAATAAATCGGCCTTGATATTATCTTTTTTTAGAGTTCCGTTTTGAATCGGAATAACAATATCGCCACCTTCTTTTAGGGTGCCTTGAAAAGTATCTACATAAACGCTGGCTCTGCTAATCGTTGCATTATCGGATTCTCTCATGTCTTTTTTATAAGCACCAACTAAATCGATATGTTGGCCTTCTTGCAAAAAGGTACCTAAAACTAAAGGTGTTTTTGATAACGTTGCACAAGAAATAATATCGACTTGTCTTATTTTTTCTTCGATAGATTCAATGGCTGTAACACGAAATGATTCTTCTTTTAATTCGGCTGCAATAGCCTTTGCTTTATTAAAATTTCTCCCCCAAATATAGACTGTATTAATAGGTCTAACAGCGGCATGCGCTTTAATGAGATTAGTAGACAATGCACCAGTGCCAATCATCAATAAAGAACTTGAGTTTGTTCTAGATAAAAAAGACGAAGCTAACGCAGAAGCTGCTGCGGTTCGTTTAGCAGTTAAACTTTTAGCTTCTAAAATAGCTTTTACATGTCCTTTTAATGCATCAAAATAAATATAAACACCTTGAATAGAAGGCATCTTAAATTGACTATTTTCAGGACTTATTGTAATCACTTTTACACCCGAATTTTCTCCAGGACTCCATGCAGGCATTAGCAAAAGGGTAGAGTCTGCATTCATCTTCGAGTTCGGAAAGTCATGATGATGCCGCATCGGTACAATCACATTTTGCTTTGAGAAGCTAGATCGCAGCTCTTCCACTAATTCTGCAAATACAGTATTTGTATCAATAAAATTAGCATCTATTTGTAAGATATTTTCCATCAGATATCATTTTTTGACAACTTAATAATGTCCGCAACATAATACAAGTAGTGCCTTTGATTAATGACAGCTACAAGTTGGCGTTGTAAAACTATTTGTTTCCATATTCACAGGAACACCTTGATTATAGCCCTCCATTTCAAAGTAAAATTTGCTTCTTTTTTTGTCGTAATTCCCAACTTCGTTCATCGTACTAATATCGTATAAACGACCATTTACCATGGTGTAAATGACAGAATTTGAATTTTTAATATCGTCTAAAGGATTTTTATCTAAAATAATTAAATCTGCTAATTTTCCTTTTTCTAAAGAACCTAATTCATCAGCAACACCAATATAGCCAGCGCCATTGATTGTGGCAGCTTTTAAGGCTTCATGATTCGATAAACCACCTTGTTGTAACATCCATAATTCCCAATGAGCACCTAAACCTTGCAACTGTCCGTGTGCACCTAAATTTACTTTTACACCTTCGTTTGCCAAAGCAGTAACCGTTTCAGAGGTTAAAACATGTCCGTTTTTATATTCTTCTTCAGGAACCATCGTTCTGTGTCTTGATCTTGAATCCACCACATATCTAGGTGTATATTTTAGCAAAGTTTTGTTTTCCCAAACATTGGTTTTTTGATACCATTCAAACTCACCATTCATACCACCATAATTTACAATTAAAGTAGGTGTGTAGCCAGTCTTACTGTTTTTCCAAAGCGAAATAACATCTTTATAAACAGGATTTACGGGAATATTATGCTCAATTCCTGTATGCCCATCAAAAATCATACTCATGTTAGAGTAGAAATTAGAGCCGCCTTCAGGTACCACATTTACGCCCAATTCTCTGGCTGCTTGCATAATTTGCTGGCGCTGTTCTCTTCTTGGCTGATTGTAACTTTTAATCGATTTTGCGCCAAATGCTTTTGTTCTTGCAATGGCAAAACGCGCATCGTCTAAATTATTGACAACGGCTTTGAAATCGCCTTCAGCTCCGTATAAAATAAATCCTGTCGAAAATAGTCGCGGTCCTACTAATTCGCCGCTTCTTTGCATTTCTTCCAAAGTAAAAGCGGCTGCCGTGTTTACAGAAGGATCATGAGAAGTGGTCACGCCAAAAGCTAAATTTGCATAAAATTGCCAATGTTTTTGTGTGCTTAATCCGTTTCTAAAGGCACCAACATGGGCATGTACATCTACCATTCCTGGCATAATTGTTTTGCCATTCATGTCGTATACTTTTGCATCCGAAGGAATATCAATAGCACTTGTTGTACCTACTTTTTCTATTTTATTATTATGGATGATGATCGTTCCATCTTCAATAATTTGATTTCCTTTCATGGTAATAATCCGTGCATTTTTAAAGGCAATTCTTCCTTCAGGAACATCAGACTTTTCTTTTAAATTGATTTTAATCTCAACTTCTTCTGCTGCTGCTACATTTGTTTTTGCAAACGGATCTGTGGTATTATTTATAATAGATTTTGAGAAATAGGCATCGCCTAAAGTCCAATGTACTTTTTTATTATCTGCAGACCAGTGCAAATTGATTCCGGCGTTTTTAGACAAACTTTCTACATTAAAAGATTTAGTTTCTTGGTCTAGGTTAAGTTCACTACCATTCATCACAAAAGGCGCAACAAATAGTTTGTGTAAGTGAATAAAAGCAATCCATTTATTATCAGGACTTGGCACTAATCTGTTGGCTAATTTTGAAGAAAAATGACTTCTTTCTTCTTTTCCATTTAAATCAACACTCTTTAATTTTTTAGTTAAACCTCCAAAAAATGAACCTCCAGTCTGATAAAAAATACGTTTATCATCCGCAGAAAACATTGGAAATTCTCCAGTTTCAGAAACTCTTTTATGCTCGCTTCCATCAGCATTTGCGATATAAAGACCTGTCTTTTTTGTGTAATCAAAACCTTGGTCTCCATTGCCTGCTTCTTTGCGATATACAATGTGAGAATCTGAACTATTATGCGTTGGCGATCTATAAATGCCTTTTTCCTTCGTTATCTTTTCCAAACTAGAACCATCTAAATTTACTCTATAAATAGCGCCTAAAGTTTCATTATTCCAAGTTACAAATAAGACAGAATTTCCATCCGCAGAAAAACTAGGTTCTGCTTCAAAGTCAGATAAAGTTGTAATTCTTGTTGGTGTTCCGTTTGGCAATTCTTTTTTATAAATATGTCCTAAAGAAGTAAAAATCATTGTTTTTCCATCAGGAGAAGTTTGCGCATTTTTAATCATTTTTGAAGTAAATTCTTCTTCAAAAACCTTTCTTTTAACGTGATGTGTTTTTGCTAATTTAATTTCTTGATCAACCTGAAAAGGAATATTTGTAATTTGTCTGCTCTCAACATTTATTTTGTTGATTTTTCCTTGTGCCCAAATAATAATGTCTTTGTCATTTGGCATAAAAGAAAAATGAGGATACACCCCAAAAACAGCCCAAGCCTCACTTTGATCTTTACTTAAATTCTCATAAATAGGCCATTCTTTACCCGTTTCTAGTTCATGAATGTATAAAACTGATTTTGTTCGTACCCGTTTTACAAAGGCTAATAGTTTCCCATCTTTAGAAATTACGGGCCTTGCAGCGCCTCCAGGACCACCAGTAATTCTTTCGGTTTTTCCAGTTTCAAAATTGTATTGATTAATAACATAAATTTGTTTATTCGGATCTTTATTATAAAGGAAAGAACCTCCAGGATACATGTCTTCTGCATAATATAAATACTTGCCATTAGAAGAAATAGAGGGGTCATTTACATCTTGCTGATCGTTTTTTCTTTTGGTTAATTGCAATCCTGCCGCACCAGAAAGCGGATATTGCCACATTTCACCTGCACCCACAGAGCGTTGAGAAGTAAAGTGTTTTCTGGCAACTAAAGACTTACCATCTGGCGTCCAAACGGCATTGTTTAATAATTTAAACTTTTCTTTGGTAATGGATTTTGCATTTTTGCCATCCACAGTCATCACCCAAATATTATTACCACCTTCTGCATCACTTGTAAAAGAAATGTATTTGCCGTTTGGACTAAATCTTGGTTGCACTTCATACGCCAAACCAGCGCGTAAAATGGTTGCTGTTCCGCCCGTAATTGGCATTTTATAAAGGTCACCTAATAAATCAAAAACGATCGTTTTACCATCGGGTGAAACATCTAAATTCATCCAAGTTCCTTCGGTAGTGTTTAACTTAAAAGAGTTGTATCGCCAATCTTTATGCGGATTGTTAACATCCCATTCTTTGGGTTTTTCTTCTTTTTTTTGAGAATTTATGTTGATAGAAATGCTTAATAAAAGTAGTAAAAATAAATTTTTAGACATGATTGTAATGGGTTAAAAATTATAGTGTATAAATGTAAGATTTATATTTTAAATCTGTTTCATAAAGTCTTCTTCAAATACCATTTGTAAGTATAAGATAACTTCTTTGGCATTTTCTATGGTAAAAGTAATGGGTGGTTTTATTTTAATGACGTTATGATCTGGGCCATCAGAGCTCATTAAAATTCCGAATTCTTTCATTCTATTGATTAAATAAGCTGTTTTTTCCGCAAGCGGATTCATTTCGCTATCAACCAATTCGATGCCTAAAAATAAACCTTGACCCCGAACATCGCCAATTATGGGAAATTTAATAGCTAACTTTTTTAAGCCAGATTTTAAAAAATCACCAATCAGCAGTGCATTTTCTTGAAGATTTTCTCTTTTTACAACCCGTAAAACTTCGGTTGCAATGGCGCAAGAAACTGGGTTGCCGCCAAAGGTGTTAAAGAATTCCATGCCGTTTGCAAATTTTTCTGCTACTTCTTTTGTGCAAGCTACGGCAGCTATTGGATGCCCGTTTCCTAAAGGTTTACCGATGGTAACAATATCAGGAACAACATCATGCATTTGAAAACCCCAAAAGGTTTTTCCTATTCTTCCAACGCCAGTTTGTACTTCATCAGAAATACACAAACCACCTGCTTTTTTTACTTTTTGATAGGCTTGTTTTAAAAATCCTTCGGGCAATTCTACCTGACCGCCGCAAGAAATAATAGGTTCCATGATAAATCCGCCTACTTTTTTATTTTGTTGATGAATTTCATCTATCAAAACTTGCACTTCATTTGCATATTTTTCGCTTGTGTTTTCGCCTCGATATTTTCCTCTAAACGCATCCGGAATCGGAAAAACATGGGTGTGTTTTGGTTTTCCTTTTCCACCTTTTCCATCAAATTTATACGATGAAATATTTACAGTTCCGTTTGTGTTTCCATGATAACCATGTTCACTTGCAATAATTTCATCAGAATTTGTGCAGGTTTTTACCATTCGAATCGCAAGTTCATTCGCTTCACTGCCAGAATTTACAAAATGGAATACAGACAATTCTTTTGGCAAGGTTTCTAATAATTCTTGGGCTAGTACATTGATGGTTTCATGCAAATAACGCGTGTTTGTATTCAGCAATGCCATTTGATTTTGACCCGTTTTTACAACTTCGAAATTTTCATGTCCAACATGCGCCACATTATTCACGGTATCTAAATATTTTCGTCCAAATTTGTCAATCAAATATTGATTAGAGCCTTTTACAATATGTAACGGCTTTAGGTATTGCAAACTCATTCCTTTGCCTAAATAGTTTTTTCTTTGAGTAAGAATTGTATCAGAATTATCAATTAAATTTTCTATATAACCATCTACTTTAAATAATAAATTAGGATCAGGACAAACGCTTTTCCAAACTTTAATTTGGTTAAAATACGCAACTCCAGGGAAATCATTTTTATAATCTAACAAGGACAACATGACTTGAAAATGAAGGTGAGGCGCCCAATTTCCGTTTTCAGGATAATTTGCTAAAACGGCAACTTCTTCTCCCTTTTTTATGATAGCACCAAGTGAATGTTTTAAAACACTTTTTGGTGTATTGTGCCCATATAAAGTATAAAAACACCAGTCTTTTTGTTGATGTTTTAGAACGATAAAACCCCCGTATTCTTTATCTCCACCATCATTTTCTACCATCACAACTTCCCCGTCAAAGAGCGCATGAACTGGGGTATTTTCTGGCAACCAGAAATCGACTCCTATATGAATGGTTCTACTTTGTTTTCCGTAATTTCCGACAGTATCATATTCTGCGGAGGTATATAAATTTCTAGGTTCTAAATAACCGCCAGACAGAATTTTATTCGGAACTTCTTTTTGTAATTGCTCAATTTTGAATTGAAATAAGTCTAAATTATTAAACTCTTTTTGATGCCCAACAAATGAACTAGCGACACTTAAATCTAAATGGTGAATTTCAGTTCTGTTGATTGTTGGGAATAATTCTGATAAAGAAAAAGTATGCGCTTTAGCCCAATTTTCGAATTTTTGCTGATTTGGATGTGCAGAAAATCCGCAAGTATTTCTAAAGCCAAAATGTGCAAAATCTTCGGATACCTGTATCCATTTTTTTAATAGATTCCAAGCAGGTTTTTCGCTAATTAATAAATAGTCATTTTCTGGATGCTCAATTTTATTAATGGCAGATTTGGTTACAGAAATTACGAGACGTATGGCAATTAAAACATATAAAAATTCCAACTCTTTCTCTTCTAAAGGAAAAGAAGCGTGATAGCCTTTTACAACTGGTAAACTTGCTTCTAAAGGATCATGATGATGCATCATTGAGTACGCACAGGTAATGGCAACATCATTGATGATTTGTGTTTTTATAGCGTCACCAAAATCGATTATTGCCGTTACTTTAGGATTGATTAAGTTTTCAGAAACTAAAACATTATTGTCGTTTGCATCATTATGCACAATACTTTTTCGAAGTTTAGAATATTCTTCTTGATTGTCTTCAAATTTATGTAAAAAGTGAATAAGGATTCCTCTTTCATCTGCTTTAAAAAGATGTAAATGACTTTTTGTCCATATGGCTTGGGCGATATCCCAATCAAAATTTCTTTCGGCTTTTAGATGTTGAAATCCTTGTAGATTCTTTGTTATTTCACCAGCTTTTTTGCCTAGACTAAAGCGTGTATCATTTAATTGCGGATTTACAGAAGACCAAACTCTGCCATCAATCCAAGTTAATAAGCGAACTTTTAGAATTGTTTCGCTATCGATGCTGATTTTAGAAATAGCATTTTTATTTTTATCAAAAACTACTTTAGGGCATTCTAAAGAAGCATCTTTATCTGCTAAATAGTGGAGAATATGTTGCTGAAAATCCAATTCATTTTCATCAATATTTTTAGAACTAATTTTTAAAATATATTGATTTTTATCATCAACCTTTATTTTAAAATTAGCATCAACTTCACCCGGTAATCTAGACGCTTTACCTTGAATTGTATATAGGTTCAAAAGAATTTTTTCAGCTTCTTTTGAAGTTATTTCGTTTGCATTTTCTACCATGAACTAAAAATAAGATAAAGTTTAGAATGCACATCACAACAACTTTTATTATTTGCAGTTTTGAGTAAAATAGTTTTGAAATGATTATTTAGCCGAATATTTTTATAAAAATAAATAAAGATAAAGATAAAGTTATAAATTGATCTTTTTCACTGCGGTTTTTTATAGGCTACAAAACGAAAAGGCTCAATTTTATAACAAACTATCGTGGTTTATTGTAGTTTAGACAAATATTGGGTTAAAAAGGTATCCGTTAAATTGCCTTACTTCATCTAATTTTAGAAAATAAAAATTGTAAAAATGAAAACACTAAAAAAAATAATATTGTTGCTATTTGTAAATGTAGCAATGGTTTCTTGTTCTACTGCAAAATCAGAAGTAGAGGGTTTAACTTTTAAAGAGCATTTAGAGGTTTTGTTTCCCAAGGCAAAAATAAATTCAATAAAAATAGCAGATCATTTTACAGAAGCATTTGAGTTGATTTTACAACAACCTTTAGATCATAAAAACTTAAAAGCAGGAACGTTTGACCATCATATATATGTGTCGCACTCAGATTATAACAATCCAACCGTTTTAGTAACAGAGGGTTATAATGCTAGGCGTAAAACCTATGAGTTAAGTACGCTGTTAAAAGCAAATCAAATACAAGTGGAGTATCGTTTTTACGGAAAATCGAGACCAGATTCTATACCATGGAAGTACTTAAATAATGATGCAGCAGTTGCAGATTATCATGCTATTGTAACCAAATTAAAAGGGATTTATAAAAAGAAATGGTTATCTACAGGAATAAGTAAAGGAGGAGGGTCAGCAATCATTTACAAATCTAAATATCCAAAAGATATTGATGTTGCTGTGCCTTATGTTGCTCCATTAGCTAATACAAAACAAGACCAAAGAACTACAGCCTTCATTAATTCTATTGGCAGTATCGAATGCAGAGAAAATATTAAAAAGTTTCAAAGAGCCGTTTTGAAAAATAGAACGGAAATTATGGTGGCGTTAAAAAATTATGCGGATGAAGAGAATATTTCTTTTACAACAATGTCTATCGATGAAGCACTCGAGCATGCAGTATTAGAGTTTCCTTTTTCTTTTTGGCAATGGGGAAGTAGTTGTGACGATATACCGGATGAAAACGCAAACCCAAAAGAATTATTTACATATTTAGAAAAAGTAAGCGGTTTTTATTTATTTTCGGATGCAGGAGTCTATCATTATTTACCTTCTTTTTATCAAAACATGACAGAATTGGGTTATTATGGTTATGATTTTACACCCGTTAAAGACGTATTAAAATTTGTAAAAACAACTTCGTTAATGAGCTTTGCGCCGCAAGATGTTGCTTTAACATACAACCCAAAGTATATAAATGAAGTGAGAGATTACATAGAAAATAATGGAAATGACATGCTGTATATTTATGGAGCTAATGATCCTTGGGGAGCCTGTGCGCCAAATCCGAAGCCAGCAGTAGATGCTTTAAAAATGGTTTTAAAAGGAGGAGATCACGGTACAAGAATTAAAGATTTTTCTAAAGAAGAGCAACAAAAAATATATAATAAACTACAAAGTTGGTTGGGTAAAGAGGTGAAAATATATCCTATTGAATAAGCTGTTTTTCTTTGTAAGTTTGCTGCAGAAATAGAAAGCAAATGATTGTACAAGGAAATATAGTTGATATACTTAACAAACGAATATTTAAAGGAGAAGTTGAAGTTACTAATGGTAAGATTTTAGAAATTCGGGAGGTAAATCACACTATAGAAAACTTTATTTTACCCGGTTTTGTAGATGCACATATCCATATAGAAAGTTCTATGTTAGTTCCTTCTGAATTTGCTAAAATCGCAGTAATTCATGGAACTGTTGCCACCGTTTCTGATCCGCATGAGATTGCCAATGTTTTGGGTGTAAAAGGTGTTGATTTTATGATTGAAAACGGAAAGAAAGTTCCGTTAAAATTCAATTTTGGCGCGCCAAGTTGTGTGCCAGCCACTTCTTTTGAAAGTGCAGGAGCGATTATTGATGCTGACGATATTAAATTGATGATGGAAAATCCTGATATCAAATATTTGGCAGAAATGATGAATTACCCCGGCGTTTTGTTTGATGATGATGAAGTTCTGAAAAAAATCCAACATTCAAAAAATAATAATAAGCCTATTGATGGTCATGCGCCGGGTTTAAGAGGGGCAGATGCTACTAAATATATTTCTGCAGGAATTTCTACAGACCATGAGTGTTTTTCTTTTGAGGAAGCAAAAGAGAAATTACAAAAAGGAATGAAGGTAATTATTAGAGAAGGTTCTGCTGCAAAAAACTTTGAAGCGTTGATCGCTTTATTACCAGAACATTATCAAAATATGATGTTTTGTTCTGATGATAAACATCCAGACGATTTATTATTAGGTCATATTAATCAGCTTTGTGAAAGAGCGGTTGCCAAAGGAATTGATATTTTTAAAGTATTGCAAGCAGCTTGTGTAAATCCAGTAAAACATTATAATTTAGACGTTGGATTGTTACAAAAAGGTGATGCTGCAGATTTTATTATGGTTGATAATTTAAAAGACTTCAATGTTTTAGAAACTTATATTAACGGAGAACTAGTAGCCAAAAACAGAGAAAGTTTTGTGAAGTCCGTTCCGTTTGAAATCTTAAATAATTTTAAGACAGATAAAAAGAAGGTTCAAGATTTTAGATTTGAATCTTCATCAGAAAAAATTAGAGTGATAGAAGCTTTAGATGGCGAATTAGTAACGAATCAAATTGAAGCGAATTCTTTAATTGTGGATGGTAATTTAGTTTCGAATAAAGCAACGGACGTTTTAAAAATGACGGTTGTAAATCGGTACCTGCCTGCCGGACAGGCAGGCAAAAACGCAAAACCATCCATCGCATTTATCAAGAACTTCGGAATCAAAGAAGGAGCAATCGCAAGTTCTGTTGGGCACGATTCGCATAATATAATTGCTATTGGAGTTTCTGATGAAGCGATTTGTAAAGCGGTAAATTTAATTATTGAAAATAGCGGAGGAATTTGTGCTATAAATGCATCCGAAGAAAAAATTGTTTCTTTACCTGTAGCCGGAATTATGTCTGATTTATCTGCGGAAGAAATTGGTAAATCGTATGCGGAATTAGATACAATGGCAAAACAAATGGGAAGTAAATTACGAGCCCCTTATATGAGTTTATCGTTTATGGCATTGTTGGTTATTCCGTCTTTAAAATTATCTGATAAAGGATTGTTTGACGGAACTTCTTTTAAGTTTACTTCTTTAGAAATAAAATAACCCTTTTTTAAGGCAACTAGTAAATATGCAATTCTAGCCCTGATTGAACGGTTTGTTTGAGCTCTTTTTTATTCCCTTTTTTGGGATAAAAAAAGCGAGTAGTGAAAGCAGGAAATAGCTTCAAATAAAACACTACTTTTGCCAAAATCAATAAAAAACAACAATGAGTTTACAACAAGATTTAGAAAACAGAAGTGGTAATCAATGCGAATTATGTACTTCAAAAGAGAATGTATCTGTGTATGAAGTAAAACCAACATCTACGGTTGGTGGCAGTGGTGTAGATGGCAGTTTGCTAGCTTGTGAAACATGTACAACTCAAATTGATAGTGTAGAGGAGACTGTGGCAAACCATTGGCGTTGTTTAAATGATTCTATGTGGAGTGAGCATAGAGCTGTAAAAGTTGTTGCTTGGAGAATGCTTTCTCGATTAAGAAATGAAGGCTGGCCAAAAGATTTGTTAGATATGATGTATTTAGAAGATGATGATGTACGCTTTGCTAAAGAATCTGGAGATCATTTAGACGAAAGCGAAAAAATAATTCATAGAGATGCAAACGGTGTTATTTTAGAATCAGGAGATTCTGTTGTCTTGATAAAAGATTTAAAGGTAAAAGGTTCTAGCATGGTTGCAAAACAAGGAACTGCCGTAAGAAGAATTTCTTTAGATCATGAAAATGCCAATTATATTGAAGGTAAAGTAGGACCGACACAAATTGTAATTATTACAGATTATGTAAAGAAAATGGCAGAGAAAGAATAAAAACTGCGTTTTTATAATTTTAATTGAAACCAAGAATAAATATATAAATATTTGTTCTTGGTTTTTTGTTTTTTGAAACTTGTGTTTGTGAAAACCCGTCTTTGCGAGTACGAAGCAATCTTTTTATCGAAAAGCAGGAATTTTAATGAACAGCTTACTTCTCCCTTTCGTCTTTGTAAAGACGAAACTTTTTGGATATTCTTTTTTGCGGGGCAAGAATTAAAATTTAAGGTTAAAACTAGGATATTTTAATGAACAAACCCTTTTCTGTTAAAATTTGAACTAAATAATTAGTTTGAACTAATTATTTAGTTATATTTGTCACATCAAACTAAAAGATTAGTTGAAATTATGAAGAAACAATTAACAAAAGCAGAAGAACAAATTATGCAAGTTTTGTGGGATTTACAAGAAACTTCTGTAAAAGATGTTATTGAGAAATTACCGACACCAAAGCCTGCTTACAATACCGTTTCTACCATTATTAGAATTTTAGAAACTAAAGAATTTGTGGGTCATAAAGCCGAGGGGAGAGGGTATGTATATTATCCTATTATTGACAAAGAAACCTATAGTAACCAAAGTTTACACAAAATTATGAATGGTTATTTTGATGGGTCTTTTAAAAGTATGGTTTCCTTTTTTGTAAAAGAAAACAATATGGACATTACTGAATTAGAGTCTATTTTAAAAGAAGTGAATAAGAATCAGTAAACAATTTTTTAGTATTCAGTTTGCAGTAAAATTTAAATTAATGTCAGTTCGAGTGAATTTTGAGGAACGAAAAATTTGTATCGAGAACTTTTAGGGACAACAAATTACTTCTCGATACAATTCCGCAAAAAAGCGGAATCACTCGAAGTGACAGTGTGAAAGCAATAAAAAAAATAAACTTATGATCAATTATATCCTTCAAGTCGTCTTATTTCAAGTCTTATTTTTAGCTATCTATGATTTCTTTTTAAGCAAAGAAACTTTCTTTACAAAAAACAGGTGGTATTTGATAAGTACACCAATTTTGTCTTTTTTAATTCCGTTGATAAAAATACCAAGCTTTCAAAAAGCAGTACCACAAGAATATATTGTGTATTTGCCAGAGATTTTTTTATCGCCAGAAAAAGCAATTCAAAAAGTGATGCAAGGCAGTAATTTAAATGATTCTATCAATTATATTTCTATTTTATTTTGGTTGGGAGTTTGTTTTTTTTCGATCTTATTTTTGATGAAATTAGGAAAGATCATCAACTTAATTAAAAAATATAAGGCAGAACAGCAAGATGATTTTACGCTGGTTTTTATTCCAAACCAAACCAAAGCATTTTCATTTTTTAACTATATATTTCTGGGTAAAGAAATTCCGTTTTCGCAACAAGAAAAAATCATTCAACATGAAATGGTGCATAGCAAACAAAAACATTCAATCGATTTATTGTTCTTCGAGTTTTTAAAAATTGTCATGTGGTTTAACCCGATGATTTATTTGTATCAAAAGAGAATTACCTTATTGCATGAATATATTTCGGATGGTATTGTCTCCAAAAAAGAAGCCAAAGAGATTTATATCAACAATTTATTATCCAACTATTTTCAGGTTGAAAACATAGCGTTTGTCAATCAATTTTATAAACAATCATTAATTAAAAAAAGAATTATCATGATGACTAAAAAACAATCAAAAAAAATGAATCAGTTAAAGTATTTGTTATTGGTTCCTGTATTGGCAAGTATGCTTATTTATAGTTCATGTTCAGAAAATTCGGCAGGAGATATTGTTGAGAGTAAAAAAGAATTGCAGACAAGATACTTCGAAATGAAGGAAGGTATAGAAACTAGTAAAGGTGAAAAAGAAACTTATTTAGATAGTTATTTTGGTATAGGAAAACCTGAAGGAGTAGAGGTTGCTTATAGTGGTCTTACTTTAAACGAAAAATCTGAATATGATGAAGTAATGGATAAAATTCAGAAAAGTGTGAAAAGTAAGTTTTCCGATATGTACACACATAAAATATTTAAAGGAAAAAATAATAGAAAGGTTTTAGCAACTATTATAGATTTTTCTAAAATGAAAAGAGATGATGATACAGAAATAGTCACAGAAACTAAAGAAGCTTCTTTTATGACAATTGATAAAGCACCAACGTTTCCTGGTTGTGAATCTGGCGATAAAGATTGTTTTTCTAAAAGTGTTCAAAAGCATTTCTCAAGAAATTTTGATGCTGATTTACCAAAGTCATTAGGCCTGACTACCGGAAGGAAAAGAGTTTTTATCGGATTTAAAATTGATACAGAAGGCGCTATTGTAGATGTTCAAGTAAGAGCACCACATGAGGATATAAAAGCGGAAGTTTTATCTGCGATGAGTTCGCTACCAAAAATGATTCCCGGGGAACAAGATGGGAACACTGTAGCTGTTAAATATTCAATTCCGTTTACGATTGTTGTAGAATAAATTAAAAACGATGAAAAAGAAAATTTTAATTGTATTATTATTTGTAGTTATAAAAGTTGAAGCGCAATCTTCAACTTTTTCTGTGGTAGATAGTTTGTTTGCAAAAGGCAGATATAAATTGGCTTTACAAGAATTAGATAAAAAGCAACCTTCATTTTTATCGAACTATAAAAAAGCGGTTATTTATGAATCTATCGATAACTATACAAACGCGGTTCAATTTTTAGAGAATGCAGTAGCATTTAAAGAAGATGAAAACGCAAAATTAAAATTAGCGAAGAATTATCGTCGTTTAAAACAAACACAAAAAGCAATTTTAATTTACGAAGAAATTTTAGCAAAAGATTCTTTAAACTTGGTTTTGCAATATCAAGTAGGCAAACTATATCTTATTACAAGAAAGCCTGAAAAAGCCGAAACTATTTTTAAGTATCTAATTAGTAAGGACGATACAAATGCTAATTACTCGTATCATTTAGGGTTAGCGTATGCCTTAAAAGGACAAAGAGATCCCATGATTAATAGTTTCATCGATACGTATGTGAAAGATACATTACACTTAAAAGCGGTTGTGCAATTGGCAAAAAGTTTTAAAAAGTTAAATGATAAAGATTCTACGCAGCTTTTTATTGACAAAGGATTGACGTTAAATAAAAATCATATTGACTTAAATAAATTGAAAATTAATCAATTATTTACAGATAAAAAATATCAAGAAACGATTCCTTTATTGTTAAATTTAGACACAATTGATAAAAAAGACACCTATAGCACAACCATGTTAGGAAGATCTTATTACAATATAGATAGTTTAGAGAAAGCTAAAAAGTATTTTACAAAATTGGCTTTTTTGGATGATAAAGATTTTGAGTCGAATACATATTTGGGTCATATTGCTATGAAAGAGAAAGATTATAACGTTGCTAGGTTAAATTATATGATGGCAACTTTTAAAGGAAAAGAAAAAAGAGATGAAGCGTATTATGGCATGGCAACCATGTATTATGAAACTAAAAAGCCAAAGAAAGCGATGAATGCTTTTGAAGAAGCCTATAAAGAAAATAGAAGTAATTACAGGGCCTTGTATCAGTTAGCTAAACTTTCTGATGATTATTACAAGGATAAAAAAATAGCGTATCGCCATTACAATGCCTACATAGAGCGCTTTTATGATTCAGATAAGGACATTGCTGCTTTTGTAAGAAGTAGAATAAAAGAGATTAAAAAAGACTATTTTTTAAGGGGAGAAAGTTTAAAATAAAAGTCGGTAAAATTTAGTAATTTCACGCCATAAATTAGGGTATGTTATTACGTGGTTTTTATTTTTTGGTTGTTTGTGTTTTTTTCATTTCGTGTGATCAGTTGTCACCTGCAAAACAGCATAATCTGCAAAAATTAGATACAATTATAGATTTTACTTCTGTAGATTTTTATCCATCTTTTAAAGTTTGTGACTCTTTAATTGAGAAAGTAGAAAAAGAAAATTGCTTTAGAAATACTATTTATAAAAAAATAGGAGCTTCCTTGCAAAAGCATACTTTAGAAAGTAAAGATGCTATTGATGAAACTATTTTGGTCGATTTGATAATTAATTCTGCAGGAGAAATTATTTTTAAAGAATTGCAGGCAACAAAACTGATTAAAAATCAACTACCCACATTAGATAGTTTAATTAGAATTTCTGTAGATCAATTACCAACTATTCATCCTGCCATAAAAAGAGGGATTCCTGTTACTTCAAAATATCAATTGCCAATTAGGATACAATTGAAAGAATTGCCTTAAGTTTTAAAATAATAAAGACTACCTTTAATGAACATTTATTTTATAACCCCCGATAAAAATATATCAAATTAATTGATATTTTACAAATGAATAATTTTCTTAAGAAAACACTCAAACTTGGCAAAGTTGAAAATTTTGAACTAAAGAACAGTAGTTTAATATTGTTCTTGATGGCACCAATCTTTTTTGGTTGGTCTTATTTTATACATAACTATGAACAGGTAAATAAAAGAGTAGAAGGGTCTACAGAGTTTTTTGCATTGTTATTTTTCATTGCGAGTATTTTTCCTTTTATTTTTAAAAAATCGATACATTATTTTTATGGATGGATTGTCTTTTTAGTAATTCTATTGTTTTCTCATTACTCATTAATTAACTTACATATTAATAGTTTTAATATTCGTTTTATTTTAGGTTTCTATGCCGTTTTTTTTGGTTCTATTCTCTTGTTAAATAACAGGATATTTATCAATATCTATTTAGTGACCGTATTTATTCATTTGCTACTAGCATTAACGACATCTAAAATAGATGATATCACGTATAATTCGGTTTTAAGCTCTTTTTCTTTAATGTTTATTTTTGCTTTGCTTCTTTTAAATGATTCTGCTGCTTTTAGGTACTCGCTTGCTGATAATAATAAAGTGTTAGAGAAAAGTAGAATAGAATTAAAAAAAAGAGCCGAAGATTTAGAAGAAAAAAATAAGGATTTAGAAGAATTTGCGAATGTGGTTTCACATGATTTAAGAACTCCTTTAGGAAACCTCTCGGCTTTGTTTAATTGGTTACAACAAGAGATTGAAGAGAATAATAAAGAACATATAGAAGAGCATTTAAAACTTATTGAAAAAGAAACTCATCAAATGGATTTAATTTTACAAGGTGTTTTAAAGTATTCTTTGCAAAATGAAGTACTAAGAAGTGATGAAGCTGTATATTTAGATCTTTTAGTGCATGATTTAAAAGAATTGCATGAAACTGACAACTGTAAAATAACGATAAAAAAAGAGCTGCCTACAATAGCCATTAATAAATCTCAAATACATCAAGTTTTTGATAATTTAATTAAAAATTCAATTAAATACAACGATAAAGAGGTTTGTGAGATTGAAGTAGATTGTACCCAAAGCAATGACTTTTATACGTTTTCAGTAAAAGATAATGGTATGGGAATTGCCGAAGAATACCATGAAAAAATATTTGAATTATTTCAAAGACTAGATATTGAGCAAACAGGGAATGCTATTGGCATAGGTTTGTCTATGGCAAAGAAAATAATCAACAGAAATAAAGGTGAAATTTATTTAGAAAGTCAAGTTCATATAGGTAGTACTTTTTATTTTACATTACCTGTTTAGTTCAACATTTTCCAGAGTTTGTCTTTTAATTCTTGTAAGCCTGTTTCAGCAACAGAGGATATAAAAATAGCTTCAACACCTTCTGGTAACGCTGCTTTTATTTCTGCTTGCAACTCATCATCTAGCATATCTGTTTTAGTAATTGCTAACAATCTTTCTTTGTCTAACAATTCTGGATTGTGCATCTTAAGCTCATTCAATAGAATCGCGTACTCTTTATTTATATCATCACTATCCGCAGGAACCATGAATAACAATGCCGAATTACGCTCTATATGGCGTAAAAAGCGATGTCCTAAACCTTTTCCGTCGGCAGCACCTTCTATAATACCAGGAATATCTGCAATGACAAATGTCTGATGATTTCTATGTTCAACAATGCCTAAATTAGGTTTTAGTGTGGTAAAGGCATAATCTGCAATTTTTGGTTTTGCAGAGGTTAAAACCGATAATAAAGTAGATTTACCCGCATTCGGAAAACCAACTAGACCAACATCAGCCAATAATTTTAATTCCATTCTAAACCAACCTTCAATGGCATCCATACCAGGTTGTGCATATCTAGGAGTTTGATTTGTAGAGGTTTTAAAATTCCAGTTTCCAAGTCCGCCTTTTCCACCACGTAATAAAACAACTTCTTTTTTATCTTCTGTAATCTCTAGAATTACTTCATCGGTATCTGCGTCTTTTATGATGGTACCTAAAGGTACATCAACATAAATATCTTTTCCATCCGCACCAGAACTTCTACTTGCACTTCCAGATCCGCCTGGTTCTGCTCTAAAGTGACGCTTAAATTTTAGGTGAAACAACGTCCACATATTTTTATCACCTCGTAAAATAATATGTCCACCACGGCCACCATCGCCACCATCAGGACCGCCTTTGGTAATAAATTTTTCTCTGTGAAGATGCACAGAACCTTGCCCTCCTTTACCAGAAGTAGCGTATATTTTTATGTAGTCAACAAAATTTCCTTCCGTCATTATTTCTAGGTATGCGTTTATTTTTTTACGGTATAACCAGTATGGTTAAAAGCAGCTAAATGTATAAACAATTTAACGATTAAACGTTTTATAAAGTATCAAATACTATAGCAATTCTTTGTGTAATTTCTTCAATAGAACCCACACCATTAATACCATAATATTTTTGTTGTGCTTCAAAATAATCTTTTAAAACAGCAGTTTTGGTATTGTATTCGTTAAAACGATTTCTAATTTTAACTTCGTCTGTATCATCAGATCTACCACTTGTTTTTCCGCGTTCTAACAAACGTGCTACTAGCAAATCTTCAGGAACTTCTAAAGCAACCATCGCATTAATTTGTTCTCCTTTTTCAGCTAAAAATTCATCTAAAGCAGTTGCTTGAGATTCAGTTCTAGGAAAACCATCAAAAATAAAACCATTGGCATCTGCATTTTTATTTACCTCGGCTTTTAGCATATTTATGGTAACTTCATCAGGCACTAAATCGCCTTCATCCATATATTTTTTTGCTAACAGACCAAGTTCTGTTTGGTTTTTAATATTGAAACGAAATACATCTCCTGTAGAAATATGCAATAAATTATACATTTCTTTTAAGAAGGTTGCTTGCGTTCCCTTTCCTGCACCAGGAGGGCCAAATAGTACAATGTTTTTCATTTTTGGTGGTGGTGTTAGTTGATATATTGCTGGGTAATTTCTTCCTAAACCATCATAATCTAATCCATAACCAACAATAAATTTATCTTCAATACTTTTGCCGATATAATCTATTGGGAGCTCTTTTCTAAAAACATCTGGCTTAAAAAATAAGGTAGCAACTTTTAATTGTTTTACGTTTTTATGTCTAAAAATATTATAAATTTCTTGCAGTGTTGCACCTGTGTCGATTATGTCTTCTAAAATGATAACAGTTCTGCCTTCTAAATTTTCATTAATACCTACTAAATGCTTTATTTTTTCGGTAGAAGAGGTGCCTTGATATGAAGCTAACTTTACAAATGAAACTTCGCAATTTCCTTGATATTCTCTAACGAAATCTGCTGCAAACAAAAAACAGCCATTTAAAATTCCAACAAAAATTGGTACCTCATCTTCTGGCAAATCCGCTTTTACACGTTGCGCTAAATATTTAGTAATTGCAGATATTTCTTCCTTATGAATATAAGGTTTAAAGTATAAATCGTGAAGTTTTATGATGCTCATTATTTGTAACTAACGCTATTAAATGAATTTTAATCTTTGTGCAAATATAAAGGTCTTATTTATAAATACCTACAAGGTTTTTAAGATACTGCATTAAGTTTGATACAAACCTTACAGGATAGAAAAAACCGTTTTCTTTATAGCTACTGAAACAAGTTCAATATAAAGAAAACGGTTTTAATATATCTTTAAATAAGATTATTCTTCTATTTTTTCTTCTTTTTTAGAAGTGTCAAACATGATTGGTGTTGCCACAAATAATGATGAGTAAGTACCTACTGCCACACCAATAATTAAGGCAAACATAAATCCTTTAATAGAATCTCCACCGAATAAAAAGATAGCAGACATTACTAATAATGTTGTAAAAGAGGTATTTATTGTTCTTCCTAAAGTAGAACTTAATGCTTTGTCTACAACTTTACTATATTTCCATTTTGAATGGGTTTCTGTAAATTCTCTAATTCTATCGAAAATTACAACGGTATCATTTAGAGAGTACCCAACTACTGTTAAGATGGCGGCAATAAAAGATTGGCCAATTTCCATATCAAAAGGCATAAAACTATAGGTAATAGAGAATACAGCTAATACGATTAATACATCATGAAAAACTGCAGCTACAGCACCAATAGAGAAAGAAATCTTTCTAAACCTTAATAAAATATATAAGAAAACAATTAACAAAGAGCCAAAAACGGCATACAAAGCAGATGTTTTAATATCATCTGCAATTGTTGGAGATACTTTAATATAACTTAAAACACCCATGTCATTTTCACTTTTCTCAAAGCCGGGTTTAAAATCTTCATAGGTAGTTTCGCCTAAATAAGGTTTTAAACCATTGTATAAAGTAGTCTGAACTTCGTTATCTACTTCTTGCCCTTCTTCATCAATTCTGTAAGCGGTAGTTATTTTTAATTTGATATCAGAACCATAAGTTTTAACCTCTGGTGCAGAACCGAAAACATCTTTTAAAGTTGTAGCAACTTCTGTTGCACTCATGTTCTTATCAAAACGAACTTCATAAGAGCGACCTCCTTTAAAGTCAACTCCTTGTTTTAAACCAAGGGTAAAAATAGAAATAAGACCTCCAATAATAATTGCACCAGATATAACGTAAGCAATTTTACGTTTTTTTAAGAACTCAACATTAATATTCTGGAACCAGCCTTTAGAAACAGAAGTGTCAAAGGTTAATTTAGCATCTTTCTGAACAGCGCCATCAATTAACAAACGAGTAATAAATACTGCTGTAAATAATGAGGTTGCAATACCAATCATTAAGGTTAAGGCAAAACCTTTAATAGGTCCTGTACCAAAAACATATAAAATTATACCGGTTAATAAGGTTGTAATGTTTGCATCAATAATAGCAGATAAAGCGCCCTTTATAGAGAAACCTTCTTCTACCGATTGTTTTAAACCTTTCTTTTTGAATAATCCTTCTTTAATCCTTTCAAAGATAATTACGTTGGCATCTACAGACATACCAATGGTTAAGATAATTCCTGCAATACCGGGTAACGTTAACACCGCGTTAAACGAAGCTAAAATTCCGAATATAAATAAGATGTTTACCAACAAAGCAATATCAGCATATAAACCAGCTTTACCATAATAGAGAATCATCCAAAGTAAAACCAAAAGAATTGCCAAACCAAATGAGCTTATAGAAGCATCGATAGAGTCTTGCCCTAAAGATGGCCCAACAATTTCTGCTTGAATAATACTCGCAGCAGCAGGTAGTTTACCAGCTTTTAAAACAGTAGAAATATCTTCTGCTTCTTCAATAGTCATGGTACCACCAGAAATCTGTGTATTACCACCAGTAATTGCTTGGTTTACAGAAGGTGCTGTATACACATAATCATCTAGAACAACAGCAACAAAATTCCCTACATTATCGGCAGTCATTTTTGCCCATTGTTTTGTTCCAGAGCTATTCATAGTCATACTAACAACTGGTTTACTCAATTGATCAAAATCTTGTCTAGCATCTAAAATAACATCACCTTCTATAGTTGGGCTGTCATTTCTGTTTCCTTTTATGGCATATAATTCAATGATTTCAGTACCATCAACTCCTTCATTAGATTTGTAATTCCATAAAAATTTAACGTATTTTAATTCTTTAGGAAGCAAAGCTCTTACTTCTTTGTTCTTTAACAAGTCATTTACTCTTGCAGTATCTAAAACTCTAGCTTGTGCCACTAAAGAACTTAATTGTTGCTGCGATTGTGCAACATTAGGAAGTAAATAGGTAAATAAATTATTTTGAACTTTCGTAGAATCTGCTTCTTCGCCTAATAAAGCGTCAATGTCATCTGTTTTAACAGAATCTTTTTCTTTCTCTATAACCGAATCGTCTTTTAATAATTCAGCAACTTTAGCGTTCGCTTCAAAGAAAAAGTTTTGAACCTCTGCATTGGTATGCACTTCCCAAAACTGCAGTTCAGCTTTACTTGTAATTAACTTAATAACACGATCAATATCTCTAGCTCCTGGTAATTCAACTTGAATTCTACCTGAATTTCCTATTCTTTGTATGTTGGGTTGTGTTACACCAAATTTATCAATTCTACTTCTTAATACTTCAAAAGCAGTACCAATAGAACTGTTAATTTCTTCTTGTAATGTTTCTTTTACGGTAAGGTTACCCTCATCAAAAGAAATCTTTTCGCTTAAAGCCTTTGTTCCAAAAATAGAAGGATCACTTAATTTTGTAGTTCCAGCAATTTTTTCAAATTCTTCGAAAAATAAATCTAAATAATTTAGATTACTGTTTTTCTGTCTAACATCTGCAGCCTCTAAAGCGTTATTGAAAGCTTCGTTTTTAGATTCATTAGAAAGGCTTTTTAAAACCTCTTTTACAGAAACCTGTAAAATTGCGTTGATACCTCCTTTTAAGTCAAGACCAAGATTCATTTCTTTGTCTTTAACATCGTTATACGTGTACTGTGCAAATTTTAAATCGATGATTTCTTTATTAGCAACACTGTCTAAAAATTTTCTTTCGAAAGTGGCTTTTTGTCTAGCATCATCGTCAATAGCCTTGCTATCAGCATAAATTACGGCATCATCTTCTACTTTATTAGCTAAAAAAGTAAATGATAATTGGTACAAACTCACTAACCCAAAGAGGATTGCGAATAATTTAATAAGTCCTTTGTTTTGCATTTTATATGTTTTAATGGTCAAAAATTTTAAAGCGAGCAAATATATATAACTTCGTTTAAAATTTAACAATTATTTTTGCGGAATGTTTTTTAATCATGAGTTTCAAACTCATTTGTTTATGGTAGTTTAAGAAATATGTAAACTAATACATTTTTAGATGTAGTAAACATGGGGTCCAGCTCTAACTTCTGGCTCTTTATTTGAAGTTCTATCTTTTGTAAAAGGACTTTTTTTAGCAGCATTAAAGGCTGTCTTAAAAAGTTGGTTTGCTTTGTGTATTTTAAAATTTCTTACAAGAGCGTACTTATAATTCGATGTAGATCTATCTGTGCTAGGTTTAATTTCAAATATAAACTGATCATCAAGATTAGAGATGTCTACTTCATTCGTTAATTGATAGATATTAATATTATAATCAGAATAAGAATGGTTTTGCTGATTATTTTTTGATTGCTTATTTAAAACCAGTTGATGCTCTTTTGAAAGGGCATCCTTAATTTTATGAACAGGTACATCACTGTAATAAGAAATTTTTAGTGTGCCATTTTCTGTTTTCTGAATTTTAATATTAGAAACACCAATTTTTAAAAGTTTTTCTTGAACATCAGTAATGGTATTTTTAATGTTTTTTTGGTTGATTTTAGCGTCAACAAATTCTAATACAATTTCCTGATTAGGTATAGAAACGTGCTCATAAAATCCACCAAAGTAAATAAGGATTAAAAATAGTGAACTAATGTACCATTTTACATTCATGCGTCAAATATATAAAAAAGATTGCTTTCTTTAGAGGTAAAAATGAACCTTAAAGAAGAACATTATTAGAGCCTTATTAATGCTATAATTTTTTTAGCGAATAACAGTATATTAGTATGAATTATTTAAAAGGATTACCTTAAATTTATGAATCCAAAAAAAAAACTTCTAATTAGTAAGAATATGTCACATCTTTCAGATATACAAATAGCGCAGGCTAAAAAATTGCAACACATTAAAGAAATTGCTAAAAAACTTCAGGTAGATGAAGATGTTTTAGAAATGTATGGTAAATACAAAGCAAAATTACCTTTATCACTTATTGATGCTAAAAAAATAGAAAAAAGTAATTTGGTTTTAGTTACGGCGTTAACTCCAACACCCGCAGGCGAAGGAAAAACAACGGTTTCTATTGGTTTAACTGAAGGATTAAATAAAATAGGAAAACAAGCAACCGTAGTTTTAAGAGAACCTTCTCTAGGGCCTGTTTTTGGTATAAAAGGTGGCGCTGCTGGGGGCGGATATTCTCAAGTTATACCAATGGAAGATATTAACCTCCATTTTACAGGCGATTTTAATGCAATCGAAAAGGCGAATAATTTATTGTCGGCTTTAATTGATAACAATATTCAAAGCAAAACCAATAATTTAAATATTGATGCTAGAACCGTTCTTTGGAAACGGGTGATTGATATGAATGATCGTGCTTTAAGAGATATTACAATTGGCTTGGGTGGTAGCGCAAATGGAGTGCCAAGACAAGACGGATTTAATATTACACCGGCATCAGAAGTAATGGCAATTCTTTGTATGGCATCTAATCTAGGGAATTTAAAAGAACGTTTAGGGAATATTTTAGTCGGATTTACTTTTGATAACACACCTGTTTTTGCACGCGATTTAAAAGCAGAAAATGCCATGACTATTTTATTAAAAGATGCTATTAAACCCAATTTAGTGCAAACTTTAGAGGGGAATCCAGCAATAATTCATGGTGGTCCATTTGCGAATATTGCGCAAGGAACCAATACCATTATTGCTACGAAAATGGGTTTATCGCTGTCTGATTATGTGGTTACGGAGGCCGGGTTTGGGGCAGATTTAGGGGCAGAAAAATTCTTGAATATCAAATCTCAATTTGCTAATTTAAATCCTAAATGCGTTGTTTTGGTGGCAACGATTAGAGCTTTGCGTCATCATGGGGGTGCAAAAGCAGACGAGTACAATACGCCAAATATAGAAAGGGTTAAAGAAGGTTTCAAAAATCTTGAGAAACATATAGAAAATATTCGAAAATTTAATATTGAGCCCGTTGTAGCAATTAATTCTTTTATTTCTGATGCTGATGAAGAAGTTCGTTTTATAATTGAGAAATGCGCAGGTTTAGGAGTAGAGGCTGTTTTATCAGAAGGATGGGCGAAAGGCGGAGAAGGAACTAAAAATTTAGCAAAAGCGGTTGTAAATGTGGTGGAAAATAAAGCAACTATTTACAAACCTTTGTATGATTGGAAAAGTCCTGTAAAAGAAAAAATAGAAAAAATTGCGAAAGAAATCTATGGGGCTAAAAATGTTGCATTTACCAACCAAGCAAAACTAAATTTAAAGAGAATTGACAGATTGGGATTTAATGATTTTGCCATTTGTATGGCGAAAACACAAAAATCTTTTTCAGATGATGAGCAGTTAATTGGTTGTCCTACAGGGTTTACAATAACGGTTCGAGAAATTGAGATTGCTGCCGGCGCACAGTTTTTAATTCCTATTCTAGGAAAAATGATGCGAATGCCTGGGTTGCCATCAATTCCGGCTTCAGAAAATATGATGATTGATGATAACGGAGTGATTTCTGGGTTGTCTTAATATAAGAAAAGACCTAACAGGTTTATAAAACCTGTTAGGTATGATATTTTAAGGAGGTAAAATATTTATGTAACTGCTACGCGAGTTTTAAAAAGCAAAATAGTATACATGTTATTTTGATTATTGCTGTTTATGAAATTATTATGGCTGAATTTTGGTTGAAACTCTAAAGGTAAATCGGTTTTGTTTCTTTTGATGAGTTACTTGCTATACTCATTTTTTAAAATTAGCGTAATACTTACTCTTATTTCCCAATAAGAAACTTCTTCGTTTAGTTTGTCATAAATTGGTTTCAATTCTATTTTTCGATCAAAATGATTAAAAGCTATTCTTACGTTATTTAAAGTTTCTTTGGATACATACTTTTCTAATTCAATTTCTTTTCCTTCGTAATATAATTGAGATAAATGCGAAAAAATAGTAGTAATTGATAAGCTTCTTTTTTTAGCAATTTCTGTGGGATGCAAACCATCTTTGTAAAAATTAAAAGTTTTTTGTGTGGTAGAAATTTTTCGAGGTTTGGCTACACTTTTAAATTTGCGAATTACAGTCATAAATTCGGCACCATACTTTTCCATTTTGTTCATTCCAACCCCAGAAATGGCCAAAAATTCATTTTCGGTTGTAGGAAGTTCGCTTGCCATTAATTTTAATGATTTGTCATTAAAGATAATATACGCTGGCATATTTTCTTCTTTTGCAATGGCATACCTTATTTTTTTGAGCTCTGTAAATAAATCGCTATTGGTTTCGCCTATCGATGAAATTTTTACGGCTTTATCTTGCTTCTTTTTATCATCTGGACTTACAGGAGTTGTTAATCGTATTGTTTTTTCTCCTTTTAAAACTTTCCAACCAATGTTTGTTATTTTTAAAGCAGAACTTTCTGCATACATTATTTCTATGAGCCCTTGGTTTGCCATTTGAATCACATAATCTCGCCAGTCAAAAAAAGAAATATCTTTCCCTATTCCGTATGTTTTTAAACCAGCATATTTTTTTGCATAAATATCTGCATTATTACTTCCTCTTAACACATTAATTAACATGGTAATTCCGTCTTTTTCTTTCATTCTTGCGATTCCTGAAAGTGCTTTTTGTGATAAAATAGTTCCTTCAAAATCTTTAGGAGGATTTTGGCAAACATCGCAATTGCCGCAATTTTCAGAAAGATGTTCTCCAAAATAAGACAGTAATATTTTTCTTCTACACGATTTAGCTTCTGCAAATTGAAGCATTCTATTTAACTTTTCTTTTTGCATCAATGAATTTGCGCCATTATCTGCAAATTGGCTGTACAACACAAAATCTCTCATATTATAATACAGCATTGTTTCTGATGGCAATCCGTCTCTTCCAGCTCTCCCTATTTCTTGGTAATAACCTTCGAGGTTTTTTGGTAAATTATAATGAATCACAAAACGAACATTCGATTTATCAATCCCCATTCCGAATGCTATCGTGGCAACAATTATTTTTGTGTCATCATTTATAAAATCGGTTTGGGTATTTTCTCTTTCTTCATGATTCATACCTGCGTGGTAAAACGCAACAGAATGCCCCTCTTGTTTTAAATAATTAGCTACTTCTTCGGTGTTTTTTCTACTTAAACAATAAATAATACCACTTTCGTTTTTTCTTCGTTTTATAAAATGACCAATTTCTTCGAGCTTTTTCTTCTTTTGCACTTGCCCGCGTACTTCTATGCTTAAATTTTTTCTATCAAAAGAAGAAATAAATAATTTAGAGTTTGTTAAGCCTAATTGTTGCTCAATATCTTTTCTGGCAGATTTATCTGCCGTGGCAGTTAATGCCATAAAAGGTACATTTGGTAGCGAGTTTCTAAAAACCTTTAGTTGGGTGTATTCTGGTCTAAAATCATGACCCCACATGCTTACACAATGTGCTTCATCAATAGCGACTAATTTTATATTGAGTTGTTTTAACCAAGTGTTGCTAACCGATATTAATTTTTCTGGAGATAAATACAATAATTGTAATTCACCATTCATCGCTCTATTAATAACATCATTTTCTTCTTGTGGAGAATTAGAGCTGTTAAAGAAATCGGCTTTTATTCCGTTTGATTTTAGGGCTTGTACTTGGTCTTTCATTAATGAAATAAGCGGAGAAACTACAATGGTAATTCCGTTAAAAATCATTGCAGGAATCTGGAAACACATCGATTTTCCGCCACCAGTTGGCATTAAAACAAAACTGTCTTTTCCGTCAATGGTTCGGTTGATGATTTCTTCCTGTAACGGACGAAAGTTTTCATATCCGAAGATATTTTTTAAAAGAATATGGGTTTGTGTTTTCAATTTATTAGCAATTAAGCTGCAAAAGTACGCAGATTGATTTGCTTAATTTATTACAAAGTTATTTTTAATTTGGTGTGGAAGTGTTTTTTGACTAAGATAATTTCAAACTGTTTTTGATTGAAGTCAATTTTGTTTTTGAAGCTATTACAAATTCTATAGAAATACTCAATTTTATGATAACTTTTTTATGGGACTTCTCCTAAACGGCAAAGTGATAAACATTGTGGGTTTTGTAATTTACTTTTAGCTTTTAACCTCCATTCATTTCCTTCTCTGTCGTCGAAACCAATAATGCCCTCATTAATATCAAAATACATAAAATTTAATGTTGGTAATTTCCAGTCTAAATCTATGATTGCTGTTTTAGTTAAATTAATTTTAAATACTCTAGTAAATATTTTAGCATTAAAATTCATATTAATTAAATCTTCATATTTAATTAAAGCTCCTTGATCTCTATTGTTAAATGGTCCATAATAATCAACAAAAGGGGTTCGTTTAGATTCATTAGAAATAACTATTGGATATCCATTTCTTCCATCATTAAATCCTACAGGACGGCTATGTAAAGTAATTTCTATGTTTCTTTCAATATGATTAAATAAAGTAGTTCTTAAATGTATTCTCTGTTCATCAAAATAAAAATACTTTTTAGTGTTTGAAGTTACCTAATTGCCTGTATGGTATAATCTTCTTTCTTATTCACTTTTTACAACATCAAAATACAATTCATCATTATTTTGATTTACAAAAGTTAATCTAGCATTCAGTTCTGGAAGATTTAAAAGGTTTGGTGTGTCTTCATTTTTAAATTGAAAATAAGGTAAGTTATATTCCAAGTCATTTTCAATAGCTGAACAGCTAATAAATAACGAACAAACAAAAAGCACTAAACTTAAATTTAAAGTTATCATAAAATTTTATTTTTATCCAAACTATCATGAAATTTTTTAAAAAAAAGAGTCCGGAATTCCGTGAAAACAAGTAATACTGGACTCATTTGTGGAATTCTGGACTCATTTAACAAAAAAATCCAACTTTTCAAGTTGGATTTTTACTATTCATAAATATCTAAAAAATTAGATACTATTTATTATAATTCTAATAAGGCATTTGTTGCTTTAACGCCCTCTGCAGAAGCTGATAAATGCGCTTTTTCAGCAGCACTTAAATTAATTTCAACAATACTTTCAATTCCGTTTTTACCTAAAACAACAGGAACCCCAATACATAAATCATTTAAACCAAATTCACCTTCTAATAAAGTAGAGCAAGGAAATATTTTTTTAGTATCACAAGCAATCGCCTGCACCATTGCGCTTACGGCAGCTCCAGGAGCATACCAAGCAGATGTGCCTAACAAACCTGTTAAGGTTGCGCCACCAACTTTGGTGTCTTGCAATACTTGCTCTAGTCTTTCTTCAGAAATAAATTCAGAGACAGGAACAGAGTTACGAGTTGCCAATCTGGTTAAAGGAACCATTCCTTTATCAGAGTGCCCGCCAATTACCATACCATCAACATCAGAAATAGGCGCGCCTAAAGCTTCTGCTAATCTATATTTAAAACGTGCAGAATCTAACGCTCCACCCATTCCAATAATTTTATTTTTTGCCAACCCTGTAGTTTTATGAACCAAATACGTCATGGTATCCATAGGATTTGAAACGACAATAATAATGGTTTCAGGAGAATGTGCTATCAAATTAGAAGAAACTGTTTTTACAATTCCTGCGTTAATTCCAATTAATTCTTCACGAGTCATTCCTGGTTTTCTAGGAATGCCAGAGGTAATTACACAAATATCAGAATTTGCAGTTTTAGCATACTCATTTGTACTTCCTGTAATTTTTGTGTCAAAACTATTTAAAGAGGCGGTTTGCATCAAGTCCATTGCTTTTCCTTCTGCGTATCCTTCTTTGATGTCTAACAAAACAACTTCTGAAGCAAAATCTTTTATTGCTATATATTCTGCACAACTTGCGCCAACGGCTCCTGCACCAACTACTGTAATTTTCATATAAAAGTGATTAAAATTTATGTTATATTTTACTCAAAAATACCAAAAAAAAAGGGTAATTTGTGTGTTTTTGAGTTAAGAAAATAAATTTTTATATTTTTTTTAAGATTTAAAAATTAATTTTAGCCTGTAAATTTCCCACAATAACATTGGCCAATGCCCATAGTTCATATAAATTAGTCTTTTAAGGTAATTATAATTTATGAATAGGGGGTTTTACCTGTTTTTCGGTACTTTATTTTTTATATATTTGTAAAAAAATCAATAGACAAATAATAACTATTAAAAATCAATATTATGAAAAAATTTAATTTAATTAAAACAGTAGTTGTACTTTTTGCAGTGGTTGCATTTAGTAGTTGTGAGGAGGATGGGGCAATTCAGTTTATTGTCGTAGACGAGTTTACAACGTCTGTGAATATTAAGGGATTGGCGGCTGAATCTTCATTCACAGAAAACAGTTCAACAAATATTGGAGACCTATTGGATGGTGCAGCTACTTTTGTTGAAGCTGATATAGAATCTGTAACTTTAGAATTACAAGATGATTTTAGTGGTACATCAATAAATGGTAACATGAATATAACTGTGGGGTCAATTGTTTTGTTTGATCAAGATGTAACTTTAACTAAAGGGGGATCTTTAGTAATACAAGTGCCTGCTAATGCAAGTAATATACTTTCTGTTATTTCTGCAAATGCGGTACCTGTTTCTGTTACAGGAACTTCTACTTCCGGAGTTCTTGGTGATGATGATTTTACAATAGATGTATTGTTCAAGATAAGAGCAACCGTTGAATAATTGGAATTTATCTTACTAACTTAATTTAATTTAATCAGTCAAACTTATTTATGAAAAAAATAACAACAATAGTATTTGTGCTATGCAGTATGGTGTCTTTTGCACAAATAGATTTAGAGTCAATTTTAGAGGGTGGGGTTGGTGATGCTCAAACTTTTTTAAGAGGATACATACAGCCAGCACCTACTGGATTTGGATATGGTGTTAACGGAGGTTGGTATACAACTGCGAAAACACACAAGTTTTTAGGTTTTGATATTGCAGTGATTGCGAATGCATCTATGGTTCCGTCTAGTTCAGAAACTTTTACATTTAACGAAGCAGATTATACAAACATTCAATTAGATGGAGGTACTGGAACTTCTTCTGCCGAATTACCAACATTATTTGGTTCTCAAAAATTAGCAGACAGACCTTTATTAGAGTTTTCTGATAGTGATGGGAATTCAATATCGTCATCAACACTACCAGGAGCTGGGTTAGAGCAGGCTATTGGTTTTAATGCCGTACCTTCTGCAATGGTTCAAATTGGATTAGGTCTTTGGAAAAACACGGATTTAAAAGTCAGGTTTATTCCAAAACAATCTGCGCCAGAATATGAGTTCTCTGCTTTTGGTATCGGAATTCAGCATGATTTAAAACAATGGATTCCTTTTGTAAAAAGATTACCATTTGATGTTTCTGCCCTAGTTGCTTGGAATGATGTTAAATCGAAAGCTTTTTTAGATGTAGAGAATGAGCCAAATCAAGCGTTAGAGTTTAACACAAAAACATTTTTATTTCAAATATTAGCTTCAAAGAAATTATCTATATTAACTTTATACGGAGGTATTGGTACTTCTTCTTTTAATTCTGATGTAAATGTTTTAGGAACGTATACTACTAGTCAAGATGTAGATTATATAGACCCAATAAGTTTAAATTATACAGGTAGTTCATTGAGAGCAAATGCAGGTTTTTCTTTAAAGGTTATCGGTATAAATTTAAGTGCAGATTATACAGTACAAGAGTTTAATACGGTGAGTGTAACTGCAGGATTTAGCTTCAGATAAGTCTTATTTATAGACCAAAAAAAAGAGAGGAATTTATATTCCTCTCTTTTTTTTTTGAATTATATTTAAATGTAGTATTTACTACACATCAATATTCGCATATTTTGCGTTTCTTTCAATGAAATCTCTTCTTGGTGGTACTTCATCTCCCATTAACATAGAAAAAACTCTATCTGCCTCTGTTGGGCTATCGATAACCACTTTACGTAAAGTTCTAAATTCAGGATTCATTGTGGTATCCCAAAGTTGGTCGGCATTCATTTCTCCAAGACCTTTATAACGTTGGATACTTGCAGATCCTCCCATTTGTTGCACAAGTACATCACGCTGATCGTTATCCCAAGCATATTCTCTTTTTTGTCCTTTTTTTACTAAATATAAAGGTGGCGTTGCAATATAAATATACCCTTGCTCTACCATTTCTCTCATATATCTAAAGAAGAAAGTCAATATTAAAGTTGCAATGTGAGATCCATCTACATCGGCATCACACATAATAACTACTTTATGATATCTTACTTTCGATAAGTTTAGGGCTCTTGGATCTTCTTCGGTTCCAATAGAAACACCTAAAGCAGTAAACATATTTTTGATTTCTTCATTCTCAAAAACTTTATGTTGCATTGCTTTTTCTACATTCAAAATTTTTCCACGAAGTGGTAAAATTGCCTGAAAGTTTCTATCTCTACCTTGTTTGGCTGTTCCACCAGCAGAATCTCCCTCAACTAAAAATATTTCACATTGAGAAGGATCTGTTTCAGAACAATCTGATAATTTACCAGGTAAACCACCAATAGACATGACTGTTTTACGTTGTACCATTTCTCTGGCTTTACGTGCTGCGTGTCTTGCTGTTGCTGCTAAAATTACTTTTTGAACAATTATTTTAGCATCATTAGGATTCTCTTCTAAATAATCTGTTAACATTTCTGAAACTGCCTGCGATACTGCAGCAGAAACTTCTCTGTTTCCTAGTTTTGTTTTAGTTTGACCTTCAAACTGTGGTTCTGCTACTTTTACAGAAATAATGGCAGTTAATCCTTCACGGAAATCATCACCTGCAATTTCGAACTTTACATTTTTAAGCAATCCAGAATTGTCTGCATACTTTTTTAAAGTTCCTGTTAAACCACGTCTAAAACCAGATAAGTGGGTTCCTCCTTCATGCGTATTGATATTGTTTACGTAAGAATGTAAATTTTCTGCATACGAAGTATTGTATACCATGGCAACTTCAACAGGAATTCCGTTTTTCTCACCTTCCATAGAAATTACTTGCGATGTTAATTGTTCACGAGTAGAATCTAAATATCGAATAAATTCAGGTAAACCTTCATCACTATGAAATATTTCAGAGATAAAGTTTCCTTCATCATCGGTATTTCTTTTATCAGTTAAGGTAATCGTTATTCCTTTGTTCAAGAACGATAATTCACGCATACGCGTTGCTAACGTATCGTAATTATATTCTGTGGTTTGTTTAAAGATCGATTTGTCAGGTAAAAAAGTAACAATGGTTCCTGTAAAATCACTTTCTCCTATTGTTTTTACAGGATATAAAGCTTTTCCTTTAGAATATTCTTGTTGCCAAACTTTACCATCTTTATGCACAGTAGCTACTAAAAGATCAGAAAGAGCATTTACACAACTTACACCAACACCGTGCAAACCACCAGAAACTTTATAAGAATCTTTGTCGAATTTACCACCAGCACCAATCTTTGTCATGACTACCTGCAATGCAGAAACACCTTCTTTTTCGTGCATTCCAACAGGAATTCCACGACCATTATCTTTTGTTGTAACAGAATTATCTTCATTTATGGTAACATCAATGGTGTCGCAATAGCCACCCATTGCTTCATCAATAGAGTTGTCTACAACTTCATATACTAAATGGTGTAAACCACGGGGTCCAACGTCTCCAATGTACATGGAAGGACGCATTCTTACATGTTCCATTCCTTCTAATGCCTGAATGCTGGAGGCATCATAACTGTATGTTTTTTTTTCTTCGCTCATTATAAAAGTGAATTATTAGTTTTTAGGTTGATATTTCTCGTACTTAAAAAACGAGTTTAATAAAAACAAATTTACAATTTTATGAGTTCATTTTAGGCTTTTTTAGCGATTAACTTCTTAATATAGTGGTATTTGTTAGAAAATTAAAAGTGTCTTAAATCGCTTAATAATTGCCTTTTTTTTGATTTTAAATTTTATTTTGATGTTTTATTTTTTGAGGAATGAAGAAATCTCACAGGAGCGAGATTTTGAAATAATAATGTTTAAAAATTATAAAGATTAGAGCTAATTCTTGTTATTTAAATCGATTTTCAATCCATAAATTTCATTGTATTTTCTTTTCAAATAATTAGATTTATCCTTAAATGTCTGCACTATTTTCTTATTTCGATAGGATTTCTATACGAATCAAATATTTCTAAAATTACAATTGAAGATTTATTTTTTGCAAAATAAACAAGTCTGAAATGTCTTACGATGATTCGTCTAAATGGTTTTCCTAAAAACTCATCGACTTATATTGCTCTATAAAATCAATATTTTTTACTAGCATTAATGATATTCACTTTAACATTTTTCGCATTTGTTATCTATTTTGTTTTCTTAAGTATGCTATCGTGAATATATTTTAAATCTGCTTTTGCTTCTTCCTACCAAATTATTTTTATTGAATCGGACATTCTACCAGTTTTCAGATTCTTTTTCTAAATCTGCTACACTCGTAAATTTTCCTGAATTTACAGATTTTAAAGCGTTTTTAGCTTTTTCAACGTACATTCCTTTAGTTAATGGTTCTCCTTGAATTGTATAAGCAACAATTTTATTTCCAGAAAGTTGTATTTCTAAAAACTTTTCAAAACGTTCTACCAAATCTTTATCTTTTATTTGGTCAAAACGTTCTTTAAATATGTTTTTTCTTGTTGTTAAGTCCATAATTTGTTATTTATGTATAAATATATGGTATTTTAGAGTAATCTTTCGGCGCTCTTTTTAATTTGATTCGATAGTAAAAAACTTAAAATCTCACTCTCGTGAGATTTTAAGTTTTCTATTTTGATAAAATTAATAGCTATTTGTTTTCGGTCAGTTGCTATCCGTGAGAATTCGGGAAATTCGTGTCAACCTATTTCCGAATCACCCGAACATTCATTTCCTCAACCTTTCTATCAGAAAGTGGAGAAGGAGCATTAAACAACAAATCTTCAGAAGATCCTGTCTTCGGAAAAGCCATAACCTCTCTAATAGAAGCTTTCTTTTCTAAAATCATCATTAGTCTGTCTACGCCCCAAGCGATTCCTCCATGTGGTGGCGCTCCATATTGAAACGCTTTATACATTGTTCCAACACTTTTTAGCATTTCCTCTTTGTTGTAACCCATGTTTTTATAGGTTGCCTCTAAAATTTCTGCTTTGTGCGCACGAACAGATCCACCACCAATTTCATAACCGTTTAAGATTAAATCGTATTGTTGTGCAATGATCGTTCCGATTTCAGCATCGTTATTATTCATATGCTTTTCCAAATCATAGATGGCTGGCATCGAAAACGGATTGTGTGTAAACGTCCATCTTCCTTCTTCTGTTTTTTCAAACATCGGGAAATCTACCACCCAAGCGGGTCTTAATTCCTTCGGATTGATGAGTTTTAAAATGCGTCCCATTTCTTGACGAACAGCATCTAAAGCTTTGTTTGCTGTTGCATAATCAGCCGCAGAGAAAAATACAATATCGCCAACCTGTGCAATCGTTGCTTTGATAATATTTTTCGCAATTTCTTCGCCTAAAAACTTAATAATGGGCGATTGTAAATCATTTTCATTTACAATAATGTAGGCTAAACCGCCTAAACCATTTTGTTGCGCAATGGCTGTTAAGTTTTCAATCTGTCCTTTAGACATTCGTTTGTTGCCTTGCTCTTTTGCAGAAACCTTGATACATTTTACAATTCCGCCTTCATCAATAGGTTTGCTAAAAACTTGAAATGTTGTTTCTTTTACAATTTCAGTAATATCTTGCATTTGCAAACCATATCGTAAATCTGGTCTGTCACACCCATATTTATCCATCGCATTTTTATAGGTAATCACTTCAAAAGGATGTAAAATCCATTTTTTACCATAAATTTTATGCACAACTTCATTAAACATTTTGGTGTTCAAGTCGATAATCTGTTGCATGCTTGCGTATGCCATTTCAATATCTAATTGCGTAAATTCTGGCTGACGATCTCCACGTGAATCTTCATCTCTAAAACATCGTGCAATTTGAAAGTATTTTTCGAATCCACCAACCATCAGCATTTGCTTGAATTGTTGCGGTGCTTGTGGTAAGGTATAAAAAGAGCCTGCTTGTTTTCTTGTTGGCACAATAAACTCTCTTGCGCCTTCATCAGTTCCTGCTGTTAAAATCGGAGTTTCAATCTCTAAAAACTCCTCTTCGTCTAAAATATCACGTAATAATTTAATTACTTTATGACGATTTACAATTGCTTTGCGAACATCCTCATTTCTATGATCTAAAAATTTATACTGAAAACGAACATTTTCATTCGTTTTCATGGCTCTTTTTATCTCAAAAGGAAGTGTTTTTGATAAATTTAATATTTCTAAAACGGAAGTTTCTAATTCTATTTTACCCGTTCTTAAACCTGCATTATAGTCATCTTCTTTTCGCTGAACTATAATACCTGTAACAGATATTACAGATTCTGGTTTTAGTTTTACAAGCTCATCTAAATTAGGAAACGATTCTCTGCTTAAACGTACTTGAAAAATTTGGTTGCTCGAATCTCGTAAATCAATAAAGATTAATTCACCATGATCTCGAACACTAGAAACCCAACCCGATAAAGTAACTTCCTCTTCAATGGAGGTTTCTGATAGTTGAGAAATTTTATGAGTTCTATATTCTTCTTTTATAATGATTGGAACTGTTTGTGATTCCTCTTCGCTTTTAGCTGCTGGCTGTTGGCTTTTCGCTGTTGGCTTTTCGCTAATTGCTAAAGGCGAATTGCTAACTGCAGAATTTTCGCTAATAGCGTTTAACACTTCTTGCCGAATCACTTTCCCAGAAGCACCTTTGCCAATTATTCCAATTACTTTACCAACAAGAATTCCTGCTTTACCTTGGTTTCCTGCCTTAATATCATTTGCAATTGCTTCATTTTGGGCAATTACTTGAAGTACAGCAAGTTTAATTTTTTCTTCTGAAATTGTGTTTTCTTCAAAATACGCATTGTAGTCAAACTTTCTGTCTTTTAAATAGCGAATAATTGCATTCTGAACTAAAACTGCGGTAATTTTTTCTGCTTTAAAAAGTTGAAAAATTTCTGTTAAATGCGCAACATCATGAATGTCTTTATATTCATCTGCACCAATATTATTGACCAATGTTTTTGCAACAAAAGACGGATCTTTGATTACATCATTCATAGCAACAAAAGTTTCAGAACGCAGAGAATCCGCAGTAAAAAACTTTGCATCTTGTGGCAAAACGCCACCTTTTATCAAAATAGATTCTACAGCAAAAGGCAATGAACTTATATCAACATCAATACTTTTTACAACTTCTTTTATATTGACAAAAGGCAAATCTGGTTCAGAAATAAAACGATAATCCGCTTCAAATTCTTTGGTACGCATCGTTTTGGTTTGCTTTAAATCAGCATCCCATAAAACCGTAGTTTGGTCTGGTCTAAATTCTTTCTTGTCTATATAATAGGTAAGTTGTTTCTCAATTTCTTCCTTTAAGGCTTCCACCATAAACTTAAAGGAATTTAAGTTTTTGATTTCTGTTCTAGGATTTAAATTATAGGTATGCTTTTTACGAAGCGATACAGAAACATCCGATTTAAATTCCCCTTTTTCAAGATTTGCTTCCGATATTTTTAAATTCTGAACAATACGCTGAATATATTGCGCATAGGTAGAGGCATCCTCAATATTTTTGATACAAGGTTCTGTTACGATCTCGATTAACGGAACACCAGCTTTGTTAAAATCGACTAAAGAAATTTTCTTTTCGTGCATTAATTTAGCGGCATCTTCCTCAATATGAACTTGCGTTAAATTCACAGTAAATTGAGAACCATCATTTCTAAAACAAGAAACTTGTCCGTCAGGAATTACAGGATTATGAAATTGCGTAATCTGAATATTCTTCGGATTGTCTGGATATTCATAATGTTTACGATCCCAAGAAATCACCTCATTTTTAAAAGTCGATTTTACTGCTTTACCGAAGTAAATAGCTTTCGTAATTGCTTCTTTATTTAACGAAGGTAAAACGCCCATTTGTCCGGTACAAACAGCGCATATATTTTGATTTGGTTGCGCTATTTCTTGATTCGCACAAGAACAGAATAACTTCGATTTTGTGTTTAATCTTACATGGGTTTCTAAACCGATGACTAACTCTAAATCGTGCTTTTTGAGTAGTTCATTTAATTGTTCTAACTCCATTATAGTGTGTCTTTTAAGAAATTAGCAAACTTCAAAACGAGTTCGTCATTATTTTTAGCAGCAGTAATTTGCATTCCTGTTTCAGTTCCTTTCGGAATTGTTAAGGTTGGTAATTGTCCTAAACTAAACCCAACGGTATAGGCATCCGATAAATACATCGCTAATAGGTCTTTTAAGCTGTCGCCAATTTTTGGAGGTGTATTTGGTGTTACGGGTGATAAAATAATATCGACTTCTTTAAAGTCTTTTTCAAAACTTTCAGAAATCTGATCTCTTAAATTCAATCCTTTTAAATAGATTTCATCAGAAAATCCCTGCGATAAAACCTGATTTCCACCAACAATTCTACGTTTCGATTCTTCTGAAAAATTTTCTGAACGGGTTATTGAATAGGTGTCTTTTAAGTTTTTTCCTTCAATTCTATTGCCATAATTTGTGCCATCTAATCTAGATAAGTTAGAAGCAGTTTCTGCCATGGCCAAAGTATAATAAGTAGAAACCAACGTTTCTGATTCAAAGAAATCTAATGCTTTTACTTCAATTCCTGTAGCTTTTATTTTTGCTATGGATGTTAAAAAATCAGCTTTAATTTGAGGGTCAATTGCTTTATTTTCGATAAAATTCTTAAAATACCCAACGGTTTTTATATCATTAGCCTTTAAAATTTTCTCTTCGGATATTTCTTGTGATTCATACGTGGTTAAATCCTTTATATCTTTGCCACTCATTACATTTAAAACAATTCTAATATCTTCGATAGATTTGGCAATTGGGCCAACACAATCTGTAGAAGAGGCATACGCCATGAGACCAAAACGAGAAATTCTTCCGTAGGTTGGTTTCAATCCGAAGACATTATTATACCCTGCCGGCTGACGCACAGAACCACCTGTATCGCCACCAATTGAAAAAACAGTAAAGTCTTTTGCAACATTTACAGCAGAACCACCGCTAGATCCTCCACCAACGAATTCTGGATGTATAGCATTTTTTACCGCACCAAAAATCGTGTTTTCAGAAGATGAACCATGACCGAAACTATCACAATTTTCTTTTGCTAACGGAATGGCGCCAGCATCTAATAATTTCTGAATTGCAGTAGCGGTATAAGGAGATTTGTATTTTTTTAGTAAATCAGAACTTGCTGTTGTATAAGTGCCTTGAAGCATATAAACGTCTTTAATTCCGAATGGAATTCCTTCTAACAAACCAATAGTTTCTCCGTTTTCAATTTTAGCATCTACTTTTTTAGCCAATGCTAAAGCACTTTCATCTAACAAAGAATTTACAGTATTGTGTGTGTTTTGTTTTAATAAATCCAATCGGTCTTGCACCAGCTTTGTACAAGTAATTTCTTTGTTTTTTAATTGAGTATGTATTTTTCTAATCTGACTCATAAATATTATTTTTTAGCTTTGTTGCTACTACTAACAACTAAAAACTAATAACTAAAAACTATTTTTTATTCTTCTATCACTTTTGCAACTACCAAATAGCCATTTTTTTCTTTCGGGAAGTTTTCTACGATGATTTGTTTTTCGATTGCAGAACTGTGAACCACAACATCATCTCTTAAATCATTTAAAGACACCGCTTTCGTATGATTATTAAAAGAATTATTATTGCTGATGTTGGCATTTTTAATCACATCAAATAATTTATTCACAGTTTCAGACGGCTGCGCTCCTTTAATACTAGACAAAATGTCTACGGTCATCATTTTACTCATCGTTTTATCTTTTTAGTGAAATCCAATCTTGAAAAATAGCAACGCTATAAATTCATGATTTTTAGTTGAACCTGCCTGTCTGGCAGGATAATCCCGTTTACTGTGCCGAATTTTTTCAGCAGCTAGCAGAATCTTTTGTTTTATGTCTTGATCTTTTTTATCAAAATTATTTTTCTTTAACACCTTCATAGGGTATTAAAAAAGCCTTCCGAATTTGGAAGGCTTTATGTATCTATTTTTAAACAACAACCTTCTTACCCTAACAAGTAGGATTATTAAAATTAAGATTGCTATTATTTATGCTCATATGTATGCTAAACTTTATTCAGTATATTCACTAATTACGGACAAATATATGTTAAAAAAATTATACAGAAATCTCTTTTTTGTCATTTTACAGATTACTTATTGTATTGTTAAAATATTGATGTTTAATTGTTAAATCAATAAAAATAAAAGAAAACACACCAACAATTTAAATTATAAATCATTGGTGCGTTTATTAATTCAATAAATTCAAATCAAACACAAGTTTGAGCTACAAAAAAACAGTTTTAATTAATAATTGTAAATACAAAATTTAAAATTAGTTATAATTTATAACTATAAATTTAAAAATAGTAATAAATTATTACTTTAATAGCTATTTTTAAATTATTTATTTTTGTATGTTAATTTTAATAAAAAAAGCAACATAAAATTTGTTCAAACAGAAAACCCGCTTTACATTTGCATCATGCAAAAAAAACAAGTAAATATTTGGTGGTGGAACTCTCTTAACATTTAAGTGAGAACTAAACCTGTATTTAAAAATTATATACAAAAAAGCTTATCTCACGATAAGCTTTTTTTTTTGTGCTGATTTTTTTTCAGCATTTTACATAAACAATACACACTGAAACAAATTCAGCATACATGAAAAAAATAAAATTCAAGACAATTCATAAAACAAAAATTGCAGACACGGTAACACCTGTAGGTTTGTATTTACGTTTTAGAGACAAATTTTCAAATACGCTTTTATTAGAAAGTTCAGATTATCACAGTAAAGAAGAGAGCTTTTCTTACATTGCTATCGAACCCATTGTTACCATGAAAGTAGACGATTATCAGTTTACTGTTTCACATAAAGGAACAAAAATTGATGAACAACCAATCGAGAAAAACTTTTATACGTTGTTTGATAAATTCACGAATTCAGTAGAATTAGACTGTCCTGCAGAACTAAAATCGTTTAACGGTTTATACGGCTATACAACCTTTGATTCTGTTCAGTATTTCGAAAACATCAAATTTACAAATAAGAAAGCACCTTCTGCGATTCCAGAAATGCAATACAGCTTTTATCGTTTTATTATTGCTATCAATCATTTTAATGATGAAATGACACTGATAGAAAATATAGAAGAAGGTACAGAATCGCGCATAAAAGAAGTGCAAACCATCATAGATGCGCAAGCATTTAATACACAGAAATTTGAAACTGTAGGCAAAGAAACTTCTAATGTTACAGGCGATGAGTTTAAAGAATATGTGAGAAAAGCAAAAGCGCATTGTAAAAGGGGCGATGTTTTTCAATTGGTATTGTCACGCCAGTTTCAGCAAAAATTTAAGGGTGATGAATTTAATGTATACAGAGCCTTACGTTCTATAAATCCGTCGCCATATTTATTTTATTTTGATTACGGTTCTTTCAAGTTGATGGGGTCATCACCAGAGGCACAAATTAAAATATCTGGCGGTAAAGCAACCATTAATCCAATTGCAGGTACGTTTAGAAGAACTGGTGATGTTGTGGAGGATAGAAAGTTGGGTAAGAAATTATCTGAAGACCAAAAAGAAACGGCAGAGCACGTAATGTTGGTAGATTTGGCAAGAAATGATTTAAGCAAACATGCAAGTAATGTTACGGTTGATGTTTTTAAAGAAGTACAATATTTTAGTCATGTTATTCATTTGGTTTCTACAGTTTCTGGAAAGTTAAGAGGAAACCCGATAGAAATTGCGGGTGATACCTTCCCGGCAGGAACCTTAAGTGGTGCACCAAAATACAAGGCAATGGAGTTGATTAATAAATATGAAAATCAGACACGAGGTTTTTACGGTGGGGCAGTCGGAATTATCGGTTTAGATGGTTCTATAAATTTAGCGATTGCCATTCGTTCTTTTGTGAGTAAAAATAATGTTTTGTACTCGCAGGCAGGCGCAGGAATTGTAATACATTCTGATGAGGCAAAAGAACTACAAGAAGTAAATAATAAGTTAGCAGCGTTAAATAAAGCGTTGATTTTAGCAGAGGATATATAAAAAACGCTTTTCGCTTTTCGCTGTTAGCAATTTGCTAAAAGCCAAGAGCCAAAGGCCAAAAGCTTTAAAAATGAAAATATTAATTTTAGATAATTACGATTCGTTTACCTACAATTTGGTGCACATGGTTGAAAAAATTACAGGAAAATTCCCTGCAGTTTTCAGAAATGATGAAATCAGTATTGAAGATGTAAATCATTACGATGTTATTATGTTGTCTCCAGGACCCGGAATTCCTGATGAAGCAGGAATCTTAAAAGAAGTCATCAAAACTTATGCAGGGATCAAACCAATATTCGGAGTTTGTTTGGGTTTACAAGCAATTACAGAGGTTTTTGGCGGAAAAATAATCAATTTAGAAGATGTTTTTCATGGAGTTGCCACAGAAATGAGGGTTACAGACTCATCAGCAATCATTTTTAAGGATATTCCAGAAACGTTTTTAGCGGCTCGTTACCATTCTTGGGCAGCAACCGATGAAGGTTTTCCAGAAGAAATTCAAGTTACAGCAAGAGATGAAGATGGCTTAATTCAGGCAATACAGCATAAAATTTTTCCAATATCGGCAGTTCAATTTCATCCAGAATCTATCTTAACAGATGTTGGAGAACAGTTATTGAGAAACTTTATAAATAGTGTTAAAAAGTAAGCAATTGCAGTGTTCACAAAGTTTTGAGCTAACTTTGCATACAAGCTTTACGACCCTTAAATTTTAGAATTTAATACAAATGAAAGCAATTTTAAACAAATTATACCAGCACGAAAGATTGTCTAAATCTGAAGCAAAAAAAATCTTAATAGAGATTGCTGCAGAGAAATATAATGATGCACATTTAGCCTCCTTTATGACTGTTTTTATGATGCGTCCAATAACGGCAGATGAACTTTCTGGTTTTAGAGACGCGTTAAAAGAATTGTGTGTAAAAGTAGATTTATCATCGTATAACACCATCGATATTGTTGGCACTGGTGGTGATGGAAAAGACACGTTTAACATCTCTACTTTAACCTCATTTATTGTTGCAGGAACAGGGCAAAAAGTGGCAAAACATGGTAATTATTCCGTGTCTTCACAATCGGGTTCTTCAGATATGTTAGCCAGTTTTGGGTATAATTTTACAAACGATGAACGTATTTTAAGAACACATTTAGAGAAAGCAAATATTTGTTTTTTACATGCACCAAAATTTCATCCGGCAATGAAAGCGGTAAGTTCAACAAGAAAAGCGCTGGCATTAAAAACGTTTTTTAATATGTTAGGGCCTTTGGTAAATCCGAGTTCGCCAAAAAATCAGTTACTAGGAACTTTTAATTTAGAGACGGCAAGATTGTATAATTATATTTTACAAGATGAAGATATCAATTACGGAATTGTGCATGCTTTAGATGGTTATGACGAAATTTCGCTAACAGGCGGATTTAAATTGTTTACCAAGAATGGAGAACAAATTATAAATCCAGAAGATTTAGGGCAAAAAAGAATTGAACAATCAGAAATTTTTGGTGGAAATTCTGTTGCCGATGCAGCTAAAATTTTTAAATCAATTTTAGACGGAGCCGGAACGGAAGCTCAAAATAATGTGGTGTTAACAAATGCCGCTTTTGCTCTAAAAATAGTGGATGAAACAAAAAGTTTTGAAACTGCTTTTGAGGAAGCTAAAAAGTCACTTTTTGGATTGAAAGCAAAACAAACATTAGAAAAGTTGGTGGGTTTATAAAGTAAGAAGTTCTCGATACAATCCCGCCCAAAAACGGGATCACTCGAACTGACATAGCGATAACAACAGACTGTCACATCGAGTGAATTTTGTGAGACTATAAATTTTTATCAAGATGATATTGAAACAAGGAAAATAATATGGCAAAAAAGAAAAACAATTTAATTTCAATAATTCCTGCATTTTTTTTGATGGGTGCAGCAATTGGAATTCAAACAACAAATATTTTAAAATATTCGATCGTTGGATTCATCGTTGGGGTGATTGTTTACTTTGTTTTGACACGTCGGAATAAAAGAATAAATAATGAGTAAAAAAGTTCTCGATACAATCCCGCCCAAAAGCGGGATCACTCGAACAGACACAGTGAGAATAATGTACTGTTGGGTCGAGTGAATTTGTTAGGAATGATTAAGTTTGAGTCGAGATGATTTCAAAACAAGTAAAATAAAATATTAAATAAGTGAATGAGGCAATTTTAAATTTTCGAATCATTTAATCTTTAAATAATAAAAATGACAATTTTAGACAAAATAATAGCATTTAAAAAGACGGAGATTGCTAAAATAAAGGCAGAAGTTTCTGTTAAGAAGTTAGTAGAAAGTCCGAATTTTGGAAGACCCGTTTTTTCATTAAAAAAGTCTTTGTTAGAAGTAGGCTCTACAGGAATCATTGCCGAATTTAAGCGTCAATCGCCATCCAAAGGAATCATAAACGACAAAGCAACCATTGCAGATGTTACTAACGGTTATTTAGATGCCAATGTTGCTGCGCAATCAATCTTAACAGATACCTCTTTTTTTGGAGGAACTATGGCAGATTTGATGGAAGCAAGGGTTATCAATCAACAAAAACCAATTTTAAGGAAAGATTTTATTGTTGACGGGTTTCAGATTGTAGAGGCAAAAGCAATAGGTGCCGATGTCATTTTATTAATCGCTTCTTGCTTAACATCCGAAGAGCTGAAAAAATTCGGAAATTTAGCAACAGATATTGGTCTGGAAGTTTTATATGAAGTACATACGCAAGAAGATTTGGATAAGATTAACGATTTAGACAATAAAATTATCGGAATTAATAATCGAAATTTAAAAACCTTTGAAGTTGATTTAGAGCACTCTATTAAATTGGCAAATCAAATTCCGGATACTTCTGTAAGAGTTTCAGAAAGCGGAATTTCTGATCCCAGAATTATCACAGGATTGAAAGAATATGGTTTTCAAGGTTTTTTAATCGGAGAAAACTTTATGAAAGAAGAAAATCCAGGAGAGGCTTGTATGGAATTTATAAGTCAGTTGAGGTAAAAATCTGTCCTAACCTTCCCGAAGGAAATGGACTCTTATTGTTGTTAAAAGTATTGACAAATAATGTAATTATATTTTGAATAAAAGTAATAAAAATAACGATTCGAATTTACCTTATTTAAAAGAGAGGGTTTCTCTTGATCCTATTTTACCGCTAAATCCTACCATTTTTATTATTGGAACAAAGCCAGGAAACCAAGAATTAAGGAAACAAGAATATTATGCAAATAATGGAAATGCGTTCTGGAAAATTATTTATGAATTAACAGAAGAAGTTTTTAGTAAAAATTATGCAGAGAGAATAGATCTATTAAAACGAAATCATATCGCAATTTGGGATATTTGTCAGTTTGGACAGCGTGTAAGTCCAGGAGCATCAAATGTGAAGAACGAAGTTCCTAATCCGATAAATGAAATCGTTGAAATGTATCCATCAGTAAAGCAGATAATTTTTAATGGTCAAAAGGCGCATGATTTATATGATAAACATTTTACGAAAATTGAAGGCATACTTTACGAGGTCGTCTTATCTACGAGTCCTGCTAATACAAGATTTTCGTTTAGAGAAAAATTAAATAATTGGAAAACAACGATACTATGAAGTTGAAAGTTTGCGGAATGAAATATGTAGAAAATATCCAACAAGTTGCTGAATTGCAACCCGATTATTTAGGGTTTATTTTTTATGAAAAATCGAAGCGGAATTTTGAAGGAATCATTCCCGAATTACCAGAAGCAATTAAAAAGACGGGTGTTTTTGTGAATGAAATTAAAGAGATTGTAATTTCTTTAATAGAAGAATATCGGCTAGATGCAATTCAATTACATGGCGACGAATCTGTAGCTTATGTTAAAGATCTAAAGAAAGATTTAGCAGAGAGAAGAGATTTATTTCTTGAGGAAAATAAAGAGATAAGAAAGAAGAAAAATAAACACATAATTTCTGATGAAAATCTAGAGATTATAAAGGTTTTTGGCATTAAAGATGCATTTGATTTTGATGTTTTAAAACCTTATGAAGAAGTCGTAGATTATTTTTTATTTGATACAAAAGGAAAAGAAAGAGGAGGAAACGGAACAAAATTTGATTGGGCTGTTTTAGCAAAATATCCTTTCGAAACACCATTTTTTTTAAGCGGAGGAATCGGTTTAGAAGATGTTGAAGAAGTACAAAAAATCATCAATTCAGGTTTACCCGTATATGCATTAGATGTAAATAGTAAATTTGAAAGTGAACCAGGGAAAAAGAAGATAAAAGAGTTAAAAAAGTTTAAAGAAGGTTTAACTGTTTAATTGGTGAATCGTTTAATTGTAATTTACCATTACACAGCTTAATTTTTAACAATTACACAAAATAAAGATATGAAATCAAAATTTCACCCAGACAAAAATGGATATTTCGGACAATTTGGTGGTGCGTTTATTCCAGAACTATTGCATCCAAATGTGCAAGAATTAGCAGATAATTATATTCAAATTATCGAATCTGAAGAGTTTCAAATCGAATATAAAGCCTTGTTAAAAGAGTATGTTGGTAGACCAACTCCTTTGTATTTGGCAAAAAGATTGTCAGAAAAACATGGTGCTTATATTTATTTAAAACGTGAAGATCTATGTCATACCGGTGCTCACAAAATTAACAATACGGTTGGTCAGATTTTAATTGCACAGAAATTAGGCAAAACGAAGATTATTGCAGAAACAGGCGCCGGGCAACACGGAGTTGCAACAGCCACGGTTTGTGCTTTAATGGGCTTAGAATGTACTGTTTTTATGGGCGAAAAAGACATTGTTCGTCAAGCACCAAATGTGACTAGAATGAAAATGTTGGGAGCAAAAGTAGTGCCTGCAATAAGTGGTTCTAAAACGCTTAAAGACGCCACAAACGAAGCCATACGGTATTGGATTCAACATCCAGAAACCTTTTATTTAATTGGTTCTGTTGTTGGGCCTGCACCACACCCAGATATGGTTGCACGCTTGCAAGCCATTATTTCAGAAGAAATGAAATGGCAATTAAAAGAGAAAACAGGAAAAGAGAATCCAGATACTATTATTGCCTGTGTTGGTGGTGGTTCTAATGCTGCAGGTGCTTTTTATCATTATTTAGATGATGAAGATGTAGAGTTAATTGCTGTGGAAGCAGCAGGTCTTGGAGTACATTCCGGAGAAAGTGCGGCGACTTCTCAATTAGGGCAAGTTGGTATTATTCACGGAAGTAAAACCATTTTAATGCAAGATGAATATGGGCAAATTGTAGAGCCATACTCAATATCTGCAGGGTTGGATTACCCAGGAGTTGGCCCTTTGCATGCTTTTTTATATGAAAGTGGTAGAGCAAAATTTATGAGTGCTACAGATCAAGAAGCGTTAGACGCAGCTTTTGAGTTGACGAAGATAGAAGGAATTATTCCTGCTTTAGAAACCGCACATGCATTGGCTGTTTTAGATAAAATTACGTTTAAAAAAGACCAAGTTGTGGTCATAAATTTATCGGGTAGAGGAGATAAAGATCTAGAGATTTATACACAGTATTTAGAAGCATAAAGAAATATGAATAACAATATAGAACACATTGAAAAAGAGTTAGCGAGCTTAAGAAACGAATTAAAAAATCATTCTTTGTACAAGAAACTTCATACTTTAGAAGATGTGCAAACATTTATGTCCTTGCATGTTTTTGCGGTGTGGGATTTTATGTCGCTTTTAAAAGCAATACAGCTTAATTTAACCTGTGTTTCAATTCCTTGGACACCTGTTAAAAATGCAGAATTAGCCCGTTTTATTAATGAAATTGTTGTAGCTGAAGAAAGTGACCACGATGCACATGGCGTGGTTAAAAGTCATTTTGAAATGTATTTGACGGCAATGGACGAAGTAAATTCAGATCCAAGTAAAATGAATGATTTACTTCAATTATTAGCATCAAATATTTCCGTAGAAAAAGCATTAGAAAGTGTAGCGATACCAAATGCAGTAAAAGAATTTTTAAATTTTACGTTTGATACTATAAAAACAAATAAAACGCATTTAATTGCAGCTTCTTTCACTTTTGGAAGGGAAGATGTAATTCCGGATATGTTTATCGGTATTATTGAAAAAGCTACACTTGAAAATAATAAATCTTACGATAGTTTTAATTATTATTTAAAGAGACATATTGAATTAGATGGCGATGAACACGGACCTTTATCTTTAAGAATGATTGAAGAATTATGCGGTAGTGATGCAAAAAAATGGGAGGAAGTTTTAGAGACTGGCAAAAGAGCATTGCAATTAAGAATTAACTTATGGAGTGCTATTGAGCAAGAAATAACAGCATAATTAAAAGTAGCAATATGAATTCGATTCAAGAATTATTTAAGAAAAAAGATAAAAATTTATTGTCTATTTATTTTACTTGTGGGTATCCTAATCTAGAAGATACAACTAAAGTAATTGCTGCATTAGCGCAAAGCGGTGTGGATTTTATTGAAGTTGGTTTGCCATATTCAGATCCATTAGCAGATGGGCCAACGATACAAAAAAGTAGCCATGAAGCTTTAGAAAATGGTATTAATTTAGATATTATTTTTGAGCAATTAAAAACCATTAAAGAGACAAATAACACTCCGTTGGTAGCAATGGGATATTTGAATCAGTTATTGAAATACGGTGAAGATAAATTTTGTAAAGCCCTTGTAGCTTGCGGAATTGATACCGTAATTCTGCCAGATTTACCGATGGTAGAGTTTGAAAATCATTACAAACAACTATTTGAAAAATACGGACTTACAAATGTTTTTTTAATAACGCCTCATACGTCAGAAGAGCGAATTAGAAAAATAGATTCTTATTCCAAGGCGTTTATTTACGTAGTTGCATCTGCATCTATTACAGGGGCAAAGGGAGAAATTTCTAATAGTCAAATTGGGTATTTCGAAAGAATAAAAGCAATGAATCTGCAAAGTAAATTGATTATTGGATTTGGTATCTCTGATAAAAAAACATTTACTACTGCATGTAATTATGCACATGGAGCCATTATTGGTTCTGCATTCATAAAAGATTTAGGTACAAATGGAGTTGATAACATAGACAATTTTATAGCACCAATTATACGTTAAGAAAATCTTAAATCTTTATAAAGGAGCTTAACTAGTAGAGTATATGTAATTTAAAGTTTAAATTAGTCGTTTAAAGCCAAAACGATGATGAAAAAAACTTTATGTATTCTATTTACTGTATGCAATGCATTTTTTGCAATTGCCCAAGAAACTTTAATAAGAACACCCACTATTAGTCCAGATGCTACAAAAATGGCATTTGGATTTGATGGTGATATCTGGGTTTTAGACTTGGCTACAAATCAATCTAAAAGATTAACCATACACCAAGGGTATGAGAGCAATCCTATTTGGAACTCAAAAAGCAATCAATTAGTTTTCAACTCCAATAGAAGTGGCGATACTAACATCTTTAAGACAGATTTAAATGGAGGTATCCCGAAACAATTAACCTACTATCCAACTGCCAATATACCAAGTTTTTGGGATGCTGATGGAACAATTATTTTTTCTAGCAATAGAATTTATAAAGGCACAGAAAGGGAAGCTTCAATTTATAAGGTTGATGAAAACGGAGAAACTCCGAACCGCTTTATGACTGCTTTAGGGAGTCAAGCAACAATTTCTCCTGATGGTAATTTGGTTGCCTTTGTAAAAGGAACTTGCAGAATTTCTAGAGAAGATTATAACGGTCCCGCTCAAAGAGATGTTTGGATTTATAATATAACAACCAAAGAGTATCATCAAATTACAACGAGTAAAAAAAATGATCATACACCACTTTGGGATGAAAATAATAATTTATATTATATCGGCTCAGAAAGCGGTCGCTATAACATTTATAAAACTTCTATTGACGCAAACGGCAAGAAGTTGGGCGCAGAAAATCAATTAACAACGTTAAAAGTAAATGGAGTTTTATCGTTTTCAGTAAGTAATAACGGCACCATTATATATAATAGCGGGACGGAAGTTTTTAGGTTACAGGATGGGGCAACAAAAAAAATGGACTTAAATTTAGCCACTGATAACAGATTTGAATTAGAAGAAACAAAAACAGTTTCTGGTGATATTGGCGATTTAAATGTCTCTCCTGACGGAAAATTAATTGCTTTAAGCATTAAAGGAGAAATTTTTGTAAAAGAAATTGATAAAGACAAAACAACTACTAATAATGTAAGTAATCATACTTTTAGAGATGACAATCCGTTTTGGATTGATAACAACACCCTAGGTTTTTTATCAGACAGAAGTGGTCAAAACGAATTGTATAAAGTTGTTTCTACGGATAAAAAAGTGAATTTAAGTAGAAGTTTAAAAACAAAAGTTACGCAATTAACAAAAAGTAATATCGATGTTTTTGAACCTTTATTATCACCAAATAGAGAAAAAATTTCTTATAGAATTGGCAGAGGTCAATTGGTTATTGCTAACATTAAAGAGGGTAAGATAGAAAAACCAAAATCGTTTTCAGATTCTTGGGCCTCTGCAAATGGCGTTTCTTGGAGTCCGGATAGCAAATACATTGCGTATTCTCAACAAGATTTAGATTTCGATAGCGAAATATATATTCAGTCAGCAGAAGATGCATCCATAAAAATGAATGTCTCTATGCATCCAAGATCAGATTTCTCTCCAGCTTGGAGTCCAGATGGTAAAAAACTTTCTTTTGTATCAAATAGAGCAGGAGATCGAGGTGGAATTAATTATGACACTTGGATGGTTTGGTTGCAAAAAACGGATTGGGAAAAAACAAAGGCAGATTTTAAAGAAGGTGACTATTACCAACCAACAGAAGAAAAATCAAAAGATAAAAAAGAAGAGCAAGAAGTAGTCGTGAAAATCGATGAAGATAGAATTTTTGACAGATTGGTTCAGTTAACAAGTTGGGCAGGTAATGAACTTGGCGCTATGTTTAGTGAAGATAGTAAAAGCGTATATATTTCTGCGACTAACCCTGTTACCAATCAAAACGGTTTTTATAAAGTTGAAATTACTGGCGGAACACCAACAGAAGTAAAAGGAGTATCTAATGTGGGGAGCTCAAATTTTCATAAAAGTACGCTATATTATTCGTCTAAAGGGAAATTGAAATCGTTCGACTTAAAGTCAGATAAAGTTTCATCATTTGGGCATTCTGCTACGTACACCACAGATTTTAGTAAGTTAAATGAGCAAGTTTTTGAAGAAGGTGTTAGAGCCATAACCGCCGGTTTTTATGACCCAAAATATCACGGATATAATTGGGATAAGATTGTAAAAAGGTACAGACCTTGGGTTTTAACTGCCAGTACAAAACAAGACTATTCTTTTATGTTTAATATGATGTTAGGGCAATTAAATGCAAGTCATATGGGGTATCGAGGAAGCACGCCAGAGGAAACGTCTGAAGATACTATTGGTTTGTTAGGTTTAGATGTTGCTAATGTAAAAAATGGGGTTGAAATTAAATACATACTTCCAAATTCTGTTGCGGCAAAAACAAATGTTTCTCTCAAGTTAGGGGATGTGATAACCGCTGTGAATGGAAAAAAAATAGACAAAAACACAAACTTTTACAGTCTTCTAAAAAATACGGTAAATAATGAAATTTTGTTGACCTTGATAGATGGGACTGATATCGTTTTAAGAACGTCATCTACCGGAACAATTAGAGGTTTATTGTATGAAGAATGGGTAAATTCTCGTAAAAAGTTAGTAGAAGAATTTTCTAACGGAAAATTAGGATATATTCACATTCAAGGAATGAACTTACCTAGCTTTGAGCGTTTTGAAAGAGAGTTAAAAGCAAGTGGTTATGGAAAAAAAGGTATTGTAATTGATGTTAGGAATAATGGTGGCGGTTGGACTACAGATCGACTAATGGCAGTTCTTACCGTGAAACAACACGCGTATACAGTGCCAAGAGGCGCTACAAATGATTTACAAAAAAACAACAAGAATTTTGCGGGTAATTATCCTTTTAATGAGCGTGCTATTTTATCTGTAAACACAAAACCGCTGGTGGCTTTAGCAAATGAAAGTAGCTATTCTAATGCAGAAATTTTTGCGCATGCTTTTAAAAGTTTGGCTCTTCGCTAAAAACAATGGATCTGTTAAAAATGATTACATTTCAGGATGGAATTAAACGGTTTATCAGACTTATTAGGAATTAGTAACCCCTGGGTTTTAATGGATATTAAGACTCAACCCAAGAATAAAGTTATAGATGTATTTATCG
>NZ_VORR01000017.1 GCF_007997085.1 Polaribacter sp. IC066 | reverse complement strand
TCTTTTAAAAATAGCTCTGAACTTATTAAGAAATGAAACATCAGAAAAACAGGGAATTCCTGGTAAAAGACTTAAAGCTGCTTGGAATGAAAAATATTTATTAAAAGTACTTAGTGTCAAAGTATGAGTTTGCCCTGGAGATATTAAGTTTAAATTTTGAATACGTCTTAAATTAAAGAGCAAACGACACATAAAACATTGTGAATCCTATTTTATTTTAAAAAAAAACAATTGTATTTTTACATCACAAATTAAACTAGATGCCAAAAGACTTAAGTGATTATAGAAAATCTTACGAAAAACAAGAACTTTTAGAAAGTAACTGTCCAGAAAACCCAATGGAGTTATTTCAAACATGGTTTATAAGTGCAGATGAATCTGACACCGTAGTGGAAACAAACGCAATGACTATTGCTACTATCGGTACCGACGGATTCCCAAAAAGCAGGGTTGTATTGCTAAAAAAATATACTTCGGAAGGTTTTATTTTTTATTCTAATTACAATTCAGAAAAAGGAAAATCAATTGAAACCAATAAACATATTTGTTTATCATTTTTTTGGCCAGCAGTAGAACAACAAATTATTATTAAAGGAAATGCAGAAAAATTAGCAAAAAAATTATCTGATGGCTATTTTGACTCAAGACCAGACGGAAGTAAATTAGGCGCATGGGCATCTGACCAAAGTGCTGTTGTAACCTCTAGAGAAGAACTTGATGAAAATTTAAAAACGTTCGAAAAAAAGTTTGAAGGAGAAGAAATTAGCAGACCAAAACATTGGGGTGGCTATCTGATAAAACCAATTTCTATAGAATTTTGGCAAGGAAGACCCAATAGAATGCATGATAGAATACGCTATTCTTTACAAAAAGATTTTTCTTGGAAATTAGAGCGTTTGTCGCCTTAATATTTATATTTACATTTCAATAATAAAATTACATGAAAACACTTTACATAGTCCGTCATGCCAAATCTTCATGGGAGTATTCAGGTATTGAAGATATCGACAGACCTTTAAAAAGAAGAGGCATTAAAGACGCACATTTAATGTCTAAATTCTTATCTAAAGAAATTTCTAAACCCGATGTTTTTATGTCTAGTAGTGCAAATAGAGCTTTGCATACTGCCGTGATTTTTTGCGAAAACTTTGATTATCCTCTATCTAACCTAAAAATAAAACGACAGTTGTATAGTTTTAGTGATGGCTATTTAGTAAAAACGGTAAAAGCTTTGGATGACGCATTTAATTCTGCTATAATTTTTAGTCACGATCATGGCATTAATACTTTTGTGAATAAATATGGCCATAAACCATTAGCACATGTAAGTACTTGTGGTATTATAGGAATTCAATTTGAAGAGAAACATTGGAAAGATTTAAAGAAGGGCAAAACGATTATGTCAGAATTTCCTAAAAATCATAAATAAATTTAATTTGTTAGAAATAAAAAAATATGCTGCTATTGATATTGGTTCTAACGCCATTAGGCTACTGATTTCTAATATAATAGTAAAAGAAGGAAAAGAACCTCAATTTAAAAAATCATCTTTAGTGCGAGTTCCTATTCGTTTAGGAGCCGATGCTTTTGTAAGTGGTGTTATTAGTGAAGAAAACGCAGAAAGAATGGTAAATGCCATGGACGCCTTTAAATTATTAATGAAAGTACATCATGTAGAAAAATATAAAGCCTGCGCTACCTCTGCCATGAGAGAGGCAAAAAATGGCGCAGAAATTGCCGAAAAAATTCTTAATGAAACTGGTGTTAAAATCCATATTATTGGCGGTAAAGAAGAAGCCGCAATTATATCATCTCAAGATTTAAATGAACTTATTAGTGGTGATAATTCTTATTTATATGTTGATGTAGGAGGCGGTAGCACCGAATTTACTGTTTTTTCAGGAAGCAAAATTATCATCTCAAAATCATTTAAAATGGGAACTGTTCGTTTATTAAGCAATAAAAAATCTGTTAATAAAGAGATTTTTGAAAATGTTGAAAAATGGATTAAAAAAAATACAAAAGATTTAAAAAACGTGTCTTTAATTGGGTCTGGCGGAAACATTAACAAACTCTTTAAAATGTCTGGAAGAACCGAAGGAAAACCAATTTCTTTTATCTACTTAAATGCTCAATACCAATTTTTAAAGCAGATGAGTTATCAAGAAAGAATTTCTGAATTAAGTTTAAACCCAGACAGAGCAGATGTCATTATACCTGCTACAAAAATCTATTTATCTGCAATGAGATGGAGTGGAGCAAGAAAAATTTATGTTCCGAAAATTGGTCTTTCTGACGGGATTATAAAAAGCTTGTACTACAATAAACTATAAAATATTTATTTTACTAATTATTTATAAATGTTTTTAGTACATCTGACTATGTAGTTAATTTTATAAATTAAGTATCGATTAATGATTAGTATTATGAAAAAATTCTTTGGAGTGTAGCTTTTATAATGTGTGCTACTGTTACTTTCGGTCAAGATTTACCGTTAAATCCTGAACCAGGAAAATGTTATGTTCGATGTAAATCACCAGATATTTATAAGAATGAAACTGTAAATATTACCGTTTCTCCAGAATATAAAAAACTAGTTACTTACCCTGCTGATATAAAACAATTCAAGAAAAAGTTTTAATCAGAGAAGCAGGCCAAGAGGTTTTAATTGTACCAGCAGTTTGGGGTACCCAAGTAGTTACCTATTACGAGAAAGAAGATGGTACAAAATTAGAAGTACAAAAAGCTGTTTTTATTCAGGGTTTTGAAACTGTTGAGACTAAAGCTGCCGCTGCAAGTTGGGAAATGAGTGAAAAAATGCCCGATTGTGATTCTGATGATCCAGAAGATTGTAGATATTGGTGTTACAAACCTTTACCAGCAGAATTTAGAACAATGCCTGTTGAAAAACTTCAAACAGATGCAACGATTCTAAAATCATCTATTCCTGGAGTTACTAAAACGTATGAAAGAAAAGTTATGGTTAAAAAGCCAGAAACATCTATTGTGCAGACAGAACCAGAATATAAAACCATACAAAAAACAGTTCTTGTTAGCGATGCTAGAACAGAAGAAGTAATTATACCGGCTGTTTTCAGGTCTGTAACAAAAGAAATTTTAGTTAAAAAAGGAGGCTTAACTTCCTGGAAAGCTGTTGACTGTGAATTAGTAGATAATACACATTTGCCAATAAATTGGGATTTTTCTAGTGCAACCTTAAACGAAGGAGCTACTACAATCATAGATGCTAGATTGTTACCAATATTAAGAGACGGAATGGCCGTGTTTATTGAGTCGCATACAGATATGAGAGGTACAAAAAGCGACAATCAAGAATTATCAGATAGAAGAGCAAAAGCGGTTACAGATTACTTAATTTCTAAAGGAATTAATGCTAGCCAGTTATATGCTAAAGGTTTTGGAGAATCTAAACTTTTAAACAAATGTTCTGACGAGGTTGCTTGTTCTGAATCTGAACATGCAACGAATAGAAGAACCACTTTTAGAGTTGTGAATCAACGATAATAAATACTACATAAATCATAAAAAAAACGAAGCAACTTGCTTCGTTTTTTTCATGATTAAATCTAAATTATACAAGGTATACCCGTTTAATACCAGTTTAGTTTTATAGTGACTTGCAAATAAATTGAATTATTTTTTGATTAATTGAAATGAAAAGTAATTAACATAGCATCCTTACGGTAATTATTTTTAATGAAAGGTACGCATAAAAAAAACGATTTATCACGGAATTATAAGGCTAATTTGGTAAAGGTATTTAAAGTCAAAAAGTAAAAATATTTTAAGTTTTTAGGAGCATACCAGCGTACTATTCTAAAATCTTCAAAGGCTCCAATTGCCCTTTTTAGGGAAAGTTGTTTTTAGAAAAAAATGAAATCGAAAATTATACTTTTTAAACGACCTTTTAGTCTTAACTCGCTAGAACTACAATAAAATAAATAAGGTTTAGAATTCACTCAAACTTATAGTATAACAACACAACAAATGTTCTCTTTTCCTTTTGACTGTTATCTTCTATTTTTAAAAATATTTACAGTTTTCCCCAATCCTTATTTCATCAGAAATTCTATAAAACAGAACCAAAAGAGAAATAAAGTGAACAAGAATAACTACAGGATTTCTGTAAAAGCAACATATAAATTTTAAAGAAAAGCGAAATCAGAATCCGCGCAAAACACCCCAAAAACGAACTAAAATACACCTATTATCGCTATAATATTTTGTGTAAAATAAACTTTAATCAGGTATTTCTTATTTAAAACCTTTAAAATAGGCACTTTAAAAACTTATTAAAATGCATCATAATTTCAGCCGGAATTCGTACTACAAGAAGGTACAAAAATAGTATAATCTACTTTCTTTAATCGGTATAAATTTAGAAATATCGATGTATACATAAACCTAAATACGAACTATTTTGTGAAGTATTATTTGCATTCAAAAGAAAAAACTGCTTTTTAAACAACCAAAAATCGTCTACAAAAATAAAGAAATATTCTCCTTTATTTTCGATACCTCTAATAGCTGCTGATTACAGATTGAAAAAAGGGATAATAATATGCTGTCATTACATATCCTTTTTTCTCCGCTAATTTTTTACCTCGATGATCAACCATCAGTAAAGTAGGAAAAGCTTTCACTTTATATTTTTTTTGTAAGTAGAGATTTTCTTCCATTTTTGTTGGGTGTATCAAATCTCTTCTTCTTGGAATATCGACCTCTAAAAGCACTAAATCTTGATCAGATAAATTTTTAAATTTTTCTGTATGGAATAATTTTTTATCTAAAACTTTACAAGGACCACACCAATCTGAACCCGTAAAGTACATTAAAACAGGTTTATTCTCCTTTTTAGACTTTGCTAACGCCTCTTTAAAAGTAGAAATCCATTGCAATTCAATTTCGTTAACCTTTACATCTTCAGTACTTATACTTGAAACCTCTTGTCCATAAGTAGTTTGAAAAGCAATAAAACTGGCAATAAAAAAAAAGCTTACTCTATTCATAAAATATTTAATTTACTAAAAAACATCAAAAATAATACCATTATTAAAATACAAACTGTGTCTTACTGCTGTTAGATCATTGTTTGTGCATACTTCTAACAAAAAATAAACCGGTGTTTTAACATCGGTTTTGTTGTATATGAGCATTTATTATTTGATCAAATTCTTTATTCTGCCCTCCAAAAAAGTGTGTTTCAATTTCGATAAAAAAAAGATTTTGTAATTCGCCACTTAATCTAGTGTAATCTTTTTCTGTCGTTAATATTATTTTTTTATCAGACTTTATTTCGTCAAACTCTTTTTTAATTTTTTCTATTTCTACGGATGAAAAATGATGATGATCGGCATATTTTAAATGCTTAAAGTTATTTTTGTTTGTTACTAAAAAGTCGACTAGAGGAGCAGGATTTGCAATACCTGTAATCAATAAAATAGCATATTCTTTTAATGCGCTCAACGCTATTTTTTTATCCGAAGACAAAATGTTTCGATAAGAAATTGTTGTAAAAAAAACTTTTTTATCAAATTTTATTAATTTTTGTTTTATCTCTTCTTGCTGAAAATCACTTAAATTAGTGGGGCATTTTGTCACAATAATTATATCCGCTCTTTGAGCTCCTGACCTACTTTCTCTTAAATTACCTGTTGGCAGTAAAAAATCATTGGTAAAAAGATCGTTAAACTTCGTTAATAATACATAAAAACTCCCTTTTACTTTTCTATGCTGATACGCATCGTCTAGTAAAATAATTTCTGGTGATGTACTTTTTATCAACCTTTGAATCCCTTCTACCCTATTGGCATTTACAGCAACATCAATCTCATTAAACTTTTTAAAATACTGCAAAGGTTCATCGCCAACATCTAAAGCGTTATGACTGCCATTTAAGAGCACAAAGCCTTTTGTTTTACGTTTGTAACCTCTGCTTAAAACAGCTACTTTAAAACGATTTTTTAAAACGCTAATTAAATACTCTATTTGAGGCGTTTTTCCTGTTCCGCCAACACTTAAATTGCCAACAACAATTACTGGAATTTGAAAAGATGTCGATTTAAAAACCCCTACATCAAATAAAATATTTCGAATCGTTGTAATTATATCATACAAAATTGCAAACGGAAACAATAAAAATCGAACAAGTTTCATCTTCGTAAAAATACAATAAAAGAACGTCTAAAAAACAACCAATAACAATTCTATTCTTTTAGCTTCTTTCGCTCATTCTTGTATGTGTACCACAAACAGTACCGAACTATTCTTTACAAATTGTTTTCAAATTAAAAAGGCTAACTTTGTTTTTGATAAGCTGTTTACATGACTATAAAAACAATTACAAATTATATAGAAGAATTAGCGCCTTTGCACTACGCAGAAAGTTTTGATAATGTTGGCTTGCTCGTTGGCCATAATACATTAAAAGTTACCGGCGTATTGGTTACTTTAGATACGTTAGAGGAAACTGTTGATGAAGCAATTGCGAAAGATTGTAATCTGATTGTAAGTTTTCATCCAATTATTTTTGGCGGATTAAAAAAGTTGAACGGACATTCTTATGTAGAAAGAGTTGTTTTAAAGGCGATAAAAAATGACATTGCTATTTATGCAACCCATACTGCATTAGATAATTCTAAAAATGGCGTTTCTGCAAAAATGTGTGAAGTTTTAGGTTTGATAAACAATAAAATTTTAATTCCTAAAAAAGGTATTATCAAAAAGCTAACCACCTATGTTCCTGTTAAAGATGCCGATAAAGTAAGAAATTCGCTTTTTACAGCAGGCGCAGGTAACATTGGAAATTATGACAATTGTTCTTTTAACGTTGCGGGTGATGGAACTTTTAGAGGAAATGAACACGCAAACCCTGTTTTAGGAGAAAAAGGAAAAGTTCATACCGAAAAAGAAACAAAAATTTCTGTAACCTACGAAAGTAAAAACGAAAATTATATTTTAAAAACTTTACAAGAAAATCATCCTTATGAAGAAGTTGCATACGACGTGATAACGACCGAAAACCTGCATCAAGATATAGGTTTGGGAATGATTGGGGACTTGCCCTTAGAAATGGATGAAAAAGACTTTTTACTGTATTTAAAACGCACAATGAAAACAGATTGTGTTCGTCATTCTGCTTTTATCAACAAAAAAATTAAAAAAGTAGCCGTTTTAGGTGGTTCTGGAAGTTTTGCAATTAGCAATGCAATAAAAGCGAATGCCGACGCCTATGTGAGTGCAGACTTTAAATATCACGAATTTTTTAAGGCAGAAAACAGCATTCTTTTGGCAGATATTGGTCATTATGAAAGCGAACAGTTTACAAAAAACCTTTTGGTTGATTATCTTACGAAAAAATTTAGTAATTTTGCAGTCATTTTATCAGAAAAAAGTACAAATCCTATATATTATATATAAACATGGCAAAGAAGAAAGAAATTTCGGTTGAAGAAAAATTAAGAGCGCTATATGACTTACAGTTAATAGACTCTAGAATTGACGAAATTAGAAACGTTAGAGGCGAACTGCCTCTAGAAGTAGAAGATTTAGAGGATGAAGTTGCCGGGTTAAATACACGTGTTGCTAATTTAAACAAAGACGTTACAAGTTTAGAAACAGATATTAACAACAAAAAGTTGGCGATAGACGAATCTAATACGTTAATGAAAAAGTATGATGAGCAACAAAAAAAGGTAAGAAACAACAGAGAATTTGATTCGTTGTCGAAAGAAATTGAATATCAAGATTTAGAGATTCAATTGGCAGAGAAAAGAATTAATGAGTTTAAAGCCAAAATTGCTCAAAAAATGGAAGTTATTAACGGAACTAAAGAGAAGTTAGCGAAGCAAGAACTACATTTATCTCATAAAAAATCTGAATTAGATGCTATTTTAAAAGAAACTGAAAAAGAAGAAGGCCTTTTAAAAGAGAAATCTAAAGAGTTTAGCGAATCTATCGATGCTCATTTATTTGCTGCTTACCACAGAATCAGAACCAAAGTAAAAAATGGTTTAGCGGTTGTAGCTATAGAGCGTGGTGCTTCGGGAGGTTCTTATTTTACAATACCACCACAAGTGCAATTAGAAATTGCAAACAGAAAGAAAATTACTATTGATGAGCATAGTGGTCGTATTTTAGTTGATGCAGCTTTAGCAGCAGAGGAAAAAGAAAAAATGGATCAGTTATTTTCTTAACTATTTTACAAGTAAATATAAAAAACTCGAAGTACATACTTCGAGTTTTTTTGTGCTTGATTTTTAAAAATTCATTTTACTTATATCGCGTATTATGCTGCAAGCAGCGTGCGCAAAAATCCAAAAAAATGAGCAAACCGTAAGATTCTTAAAGAATGACAACCACAGTGCTTTACCATTTTGGTTTTATTGCTTGCGATACTATTTTGTTTGCGATACTTTTTGTTCTCCGTTTAGTTTTTAATGCTACGAGTATTCCATTATAAAATGATATGTAGAACGTGAAATTTTCGTGGAATAACAAACTTTGTTGTTCAGCATTTAAGAAATGGAAAATGAATAAATTTCTTGCGTTAAATCAAAAAAAAACTCAAAACAATGTTTTGAGTTTTTTTTTTAGATTTAGAAAATTAATAATCTAATTTTTTTAGATATTGTAATTTTTCTTTCCAAGTAAGTAAATCTTCTTTAAAGTCGTTCACCTTATTTCTTACATTTACAACTAACGGATTATCAGCTTTAGCGTTTGAGAAAAAACCTAAATTATTCTCTAACTGCTGCATTTCTTTCATAATCTCGTCTATCTTTTTTCTAACATATATCTGTTCAGAATCTAATCTTCTGGTATCCTTCTCGGCAGCATACCCATCTACAACATTTGTAAATTTTAGCATAGAAATTTCGTTTTTATCCAGAGATAAACTTTCTAACATTCTATCTATTTGCTTGTTAAACTTACCTTCTAAATGACGAGCATTCGATGGTAATTTTCCTAAACTTCTCCAAGCCTTAATCGATTCTAAAACTGTTTCTTTAGTCGTTTCTTTTGCTTCTTTTAAAACTTCTAAAAACTCTTTTTTAGCAATGGCAACCGCCTGTTCTTCTTTACTTGCAGAATTTTTTTGTTCGTGAAATCTATCAAAATAATGGTTACAGGCAGCTTTAAAACGTTTCCAAATATCGTCTGAAAACTTACGAGGAACATGGCCAATCTTTTTCCAATCTGCCTGTACTTTTTTCAAAGTATTCGTTGCCTTTTCCCAATCTTCACTTTCTCTTAAAGACTCTGCCAATTCTATTAGAGCAATTTTCTTTTCTAAATTGTCTTGCTGACTGCTCTTTTCTTCTTTGTAAAATGTATTTTTTGAGCTATTAAATTTTTTAGTTGCTCCTTTAAACTTCTGCCAAACTTCTTCACTCTTTGAGTAAGGAAGTTTCCCTACGTTAAAATACTGTTGTCTTAATGTTTCAATATCATTAATACTTTTTTGCCAATCGTTGTGGCTTTTATTTTTTGAGGTGTCATACGCATCTACCAAAGCAATAATCTCTAATTTCTTATTCGTTATGTCTTGATATTTAGAGCGCATTTCCTTAAAATATTCATGTCTTTTATCATGAATAGTTTTTGTTGCCAAACTAAATTTATGCCAAATTTCTTCCCGCAATTCTTTGGCTACAGGCCCTATATCTTCTTTCCAAATTTTATGTAATTCTTGCAGTTCTTTAGAAGCATAATTTACATCTGGCTCTTTTGCTAAAGCCTCTGCTTGCTTAATTATATTTAATTTTTCTTCTAAATTATGCTTAAATTCTAAATCTCTAAAATCATTACTTAAGTGCAATAAATCATAAAAACGCTCTACGTGATGATGATAAATTTTCCAGGTATCATTATAATACACTTTTGGCACGGCACCAATAGTTCGCCAAGTATCTTGAATTTCTTTAAAATTCTTGTACATCGTTGTAGCATCTGCCTCGTCTATTAAACTTTTTAAACTTTCAATAACCGCTACTCGTTTTTCTAAATTGTCATTTAATTGCTTGTCTAAGTCGTTATAATGGGCATCTCTTTGCTTCTTATAATCGGCTAGTAAAGAATTGTATTCTGCTTTAATCGGACTAGAAAACTGAAAATCTATAACATTACCTCCATCCGCTAAAAACGCAGCTTTTTTTTCTGCTATTAAAGCTCCAAATTTTTGATTAAAAGCAGTTTTAACGGTTTCTACTTGCGTCTTTATTTTTTGAGCAGGATTGTCTGCTATGATTTCTTTAAGACTCAAAACCAACGCTTCTAGAGTTAATTTAGAATACACTGTTGCTGACTCATCTTTTTCTTTAGCAATTTCCTTTTCTTCCTTTTCTACCAAAGAATCTTTAACTTCGATAACAGCTTTAGAAGTTTCATCAACTATTTCTTCATTTTTAGATGTTGTCTTTTCTTCTTCTTTAGAAACAACCTCAACATTTTCAGTCTTTATGTTTTCAACAAGTTCATTTTCATTTGGTGTTACATCAACTTTTTCTGTTGATTTTAACTCGTTTTTTTCAACGTTTTCTTCATTTTTATCTAACATATCTACAATGTTTAAAGGTCTTTGTACAATACTATAATTATACAGTCACCAAAAATAGTGACAACTTACAATAATTGCAAGTTATCACCATAAGTAAAATTTATAATGTGGTTATTTGTTCCAAATTCTCCAAGATTCTTCTGCCTGCAGCTGCAACATTTCTAATCCGTTTTTAATAACAGCCCCTTTTTCTTTTCCTTTGGATAAAAAAACGGTTTCTTCTGGATTGTAAATTAAATCATAAAGAATATGATTTGTAGTTATAAATTGATACGGAATGTCTGGGTGTTTTTCGATGTCTGGTGAGGTTCCTAGAGGTGTGCAATTAACAATAATCGTGTAGTTTTCTATAACTTCTTGGGTTAAACTTTGGTAAGAGATCTCTTTTTTTCCTTCAGGATTTCTAGACACAAATTTATATTTAATTTTATTTCTCTTAAAAGCGAAGGCAATCGCCTTTGATGCACCTCCTGTTCCTAAAATTAATGCTTTTTTATGATGCTTCTTTAAAAAGGGTGCAATAGAATTCTCAAAGCCAACAACATCAGAATTATATCCTTTTAAATTTCCTCTTTTTGTAAACTTAACCGTATTCACCGCCCCTATTTTTGCAGCAGTTTTATCTAATTTATCTAAAAACGGAAGGATTGCCTCTTTATAAGGAATGGTTACATTTATACCTTTTAAATTGCTGTATGCATCTATGATTTTTGGTAAATCTTCAATTTTTTGAAGATCGAAATTCATGTATTTATATTTCTTTAAATCTAATTTTTTAAATTTTTCAGTAAAATATCCACGCGAAAATGAATATGAAATATTTTTACCCAATAAACCAAATAATTTATTTTTTTCTGCTCCTGTCATAATAATCAATGGCTAATATTAATCCGATACCTGTAAAGATAAAAAACACCGCTAAAATGGTTTCTTTATTTAAACTGTTCGGTATAAATCGTTCGTAATTTTCTACTATTTTATGTCCTTTTATATCTAATAAATCAACTTCATTCGCTTGGGCATAAATAGTTCTTTTCCATGGCCAAACAATGCCTAAAGAACCGGTTATAAAACCAATAATAACTGCATTTACAATTTTATTATATCGTTTTAATACATACCCTAAAACATGTGAAAGCGAAACTAACCCAAAAGCAGAACCGGCTGCAAAAACGGCTATAATTTTTAAATACCTCATTTTTGTAGTATCTGATAAAAAATCAAAATTACCAGATAAAATGCTCGTTAATACATTTAGCAGCACATTTACAGAATCTACCAATAACAGCACATAATTGCCTAAAAGTATTAAAATAAAAGAGCCAGAAAGCCCGGGTAGTGTCATTCCAGAAACCCCTATAATTCCGCAAACAAAGACAAACCAAAGATTGTCATTTTCTACCGCTGGGGTTAAAAAACTAATCCCTAAACCGATACTTGCACCCACAAATAATGCAATAAGTTTTTTTTTGTTCCAACTTTTAAAGTCTTTGGCTATATAGTAAATAGACCCTATAATCATGCCGAAAAACCAACTCCAAACATAGAGTTCGTAGTGTTTTAAAAAATAATCTAAAAGCAATGAAACACTAAAATAACTAAAAATACTGCCGCCCATAACCAGCAACAAAAACGGTGTATTTGTATATTGAGAAAAACTTTTAAACTTTCCGCTAAATAATAATTTAAACGATTTTAAATTAATTTTCTGAAAAGAATAAATTAATTCTTCATAAAAACCTAAAACAAAAGAAACAGTTCCTCCAGAAACTCCGGGAACTTTATTTGCTGCCCCCATAGCCAATCCTTTTAAAAAAAGGATTATTTTTTCAGCAAACGTTCTTTCTTTATGCATTTATTTTTTTTGAAACGCTAATTTCTCCATTCCCAAAATTAAGGCAAAACCTACAATTGCTAAAATAATTGCCATTGTTAATTGCGCATCACCATCAAAAGAAAAAGGTAAAATACTTTCTTCATTTAAAGGCACTTGTAATCCTTTAGAATTCGTGCGCCAAGTTAACGTTTCTTTCCATGGCCAAATTTTATTTAAAGAACCTATGATAAAACCTGTTAAAACAGCTAATGTGTAATTTTTATAATGAGCAAACAACCATTTTAATATTTTAGAAAAACTTAACAAACCAATAACTGCGCCAGCCATAAAGATTAAAATAGTTTTAAAGTCTCTACTGTTTAAAGCATCTAAAATTGGTTTGTATGCACCTAATAAAACTAAAATAAAGGAACCAGAAATACCAGGTAAAATCATTGCACAAATTGCAATTGCACCAGCTGCTAAAACATATAAAGAAGATGAATTTTCAGAAACTAACGGATTTAAAGTAGTTATATAATACGCTAAAAACGCACCTAAAATCAATATAATAACAGCAATAAAGTTCCATTTTGTAATTTGCTTTGCGATATAAATAATACTTGCCAACACCAAACCAAAAAAGAACGACCACAATAAAATAGGTTCGTTTTCTAACAAATATTTGATGGCTTTTGCTAGCGATAAAATACTGATAAAAATACCCGCAAAAAGAGATAACAGAAAATTACCATTTAGTTGCGTCCAAGCAGCTTTAAAGCCTTCTTTTTTTAGCGTTTTAAACAAGCCTAAATTCACATTACTAATAGACCCCAAAAGCTCTTCATAAATACCAGAAATAAAGGCAATTGTACCTCCAGAAACGCCTGGAACTACGTCTGCAGCACCCATAGCCATTCCTTTAAATCCAATTATTAAATAGTCTTTAATTTTTCTACTCATCGAAATTTAATTTTGAAAAACGAAGGTAAATGATTTTAAATAAATGTTCACAATATTCTTTTTATTATAATATTATCTTTGGCCTGAATTAAACCAGACTATCATGAAAAAACATATTTTTATTTTACTTATTTTAACCTTAAGCCTAATTTCTTGCAAAAAAAATGACACTACAAAAACTATTACTAAAGAAGTTGAAACAGAAATAAAAGAAAATTTAGCATTAAAAATAACTCCGATATCTCATGCTACAGCAGTGATATCTTTTAATAGCGAAACCATTTATTTAGACCCTACTGGTGGCTTAAAGTCTTTTGAAAAATTTAAAAAACCTACGTATATCATAATTACGGATGTTCACGGAGATCACTTTAATTTAGAAACTTTAAAGGAACTAGATCTTTCAGAAACCACGATTATTGCTCCAGAAGCAGTTTGTAAAAATTTAACCTCTATTATTTCTAAAAAAATTATTGCGATTCATAATGGAGAAGAAAAATTGATGGCTACCTTTAAAATTGAGGCAATACCCATGTATAATTTAAGAGAAGAAGCTTTAAAATTTCATGCTAAAGGAAGAGGTAATGGCTATGTGTTCACCATAAATAATGAAAGAATTTATTTTTCTGGTGATACCGAAGACATCCCCGAAATGAGAAATCTAAAAAGCATTGATAAAGCTTTTATTTGTATGAATTTACCATACACAATGACCGTTGAAAGTGCCGCTGATGCAGTTTTAGAATTCAAACCAAAAGAAATATATCCATATCACTACAGAGGAACCGATGGTTTGAGTGATGTTAAAAAATTCAAAGAAATCGTTCAGAGGCAAGATGCCAATATTAAGGTTATTCAATAGAATTGGTATCCAAATAAAAACTAAACCCTATTTAACGATAGAAAACAGTAATAACTTGTTCCTTTTTTGATGATTTTTTATCCAAAAAAAATACTGAAACATTAACATCAAATTAAAGTGGTAAAAACTAATTGATACTCTTTAATTGTTTTGCTCACTTTAAGTTTGATTTTTGAAAAGGAAATAATGCCTGTTTTAAAAGAGTTTGAGCAAGGTTTTTTTTGGCATTTTTCTTATCTTTGAGAAACTCATAAAAATACAACGATGAAATTACTAAAAAAACTTACTTTTTTATTCTTATCGGTACTACTATTTACTTCTTGTGATAAAAATATGGAAAAAACCGCCATTGTAGATATAGCATCTAAAAGCGGCAGTAACGTAACAGGAAATGTAACTTTTACCGAAAAAAACGGAAAAGTCTTTATGAAAGCATCCGTTACTGGTTTATCAGCAGGAAACCATGCCATTCACATTCATGCCATTGGTGACTGCTCTGCAGAAGACGGAACATCTGCGGGAGGCCATTGGAATCCTACAGATCAAAATCATGGAGAATGGATGAAAGAACCTTTTCATACGGGTGATATTGGAAATATAGTTGCCGATAAAGAAGGAAAAGGAACAATTGTAAGAACTACAGATTTATGGTGTATTGATTGTGATGATGATACAAAAAATATTGTAGGAAAAGCTATTATTATTCATGCCGGGCCAGATGATTTTAGTTCTCAACCATCGGGTGCTGCTGGGCCTAGAGTTGGTTGCGGAGAAATTGTATTGAAATAACTTTTTACTTTAAAAAAAACCACTAAAAATTTAGTGGTTTTTTTTTTGTATTTCATTTTGATAGCCTAAAAACAACAATTGTTATTTTCAATTGATACCAAAAGTTTTACTACTTGCATATTTGTTGACATCCTTTTGTAAGAATGACTCTAATTTTTCAACCATTTTTGTGGTGCCACAGTAAAACGGACTCCGTTCATGAATTTCTAATGGTTTGATATCTAGTATTCTGTTAAAACCGTCTATGGCTTTTCCTCCAGCTTGTTCGGTTATAAAAGCGATAGGATTGCATTCATAAAGCAACCTCAATTTACCCTTATTGTTCCTATTACAACTTGGATACATATAAATTCCCCCTTTCAGCATATTTCTATGAAAATCTGCCACCATAGAACCAATATATCGAGAAGTATACGGTGTATCTTCTTTAACTTTTTGACAAAACTTTATATAGTCTTTTACGCCTTGAGGAAAGTGTAAATAATTTCCTTCATTCACCGAATATAGATTACCCTCTTCAGGAATTTTAATATTAGGATGCGAAAGATAAAAGGAACCAATAGCCGGATTTAATGTAAAACCATTTACCCCGTTTCCGGAAGTAAAAACGAGCATTGTAGAGGTTCCGTAAATAATATAACCCGCAGCAACTTGTTTATTTCCTTTTTGTAAAAAATCTTCTTTTTGAACAGGAGTGCCTATTGGAGAAATTCGTCTGTAAATTGAAAAAATAGTACCCACTGATACATTCACATCAATATTAGAAGAACCATCTAGCGGGTCCATTAAAACAACATACTTACTACTCATAGCGTTATTTGAACCATTTAAAATGATAAAATCATCGTTCTCTTCAGATACAATACCACAAACCACTTCTCGGTTGCTAATCGCATTTATAAAGATATCATTCGTATAAATATCTAATTTTTGCTGGTCTTCGCCTTGCACATTGGTACTCCCTGAGTATCCTATTATATCAACAAGTCCGGCTTTATTAATTTTATGATTTACTACTTTTGCTGCTAATTTAATAGCACTTAATAAGCTCGTAAATCCTCCTGATGTTTCTGCGTAATGTTTTTGATTTTCAATAATAAACTCACCTAAAGTTATGTTTTTATTCATCTTGATTGATTAATTAATAGAAAAGCCTTATCCAAAGTAAAAGCAACTTTACAATAAGGCTATTTCATGATTCTAACGCGTTGCATCGCCTGTGAAGATTGGAAAACCCCAAAATCCAACACGTATAATAAGAATATATTATGGTTTATTTTTGTTAGATTTAACAGAACACTCCAACTCTTGTTGTCAAGATATTTTGCCTTAAATACTTGCTTGTAATAGATATAACACGGCATTATGAACTTGACTGTACTATGTTTACCCCTTTAAAAAAGATGAACTATTAGTTGCACTCTTGCATACTTTACAGAAGGATTCCATAATGTATTCACCGAAAAAGGTACACTATGATCTCCGAATTTAACTGTTTTCGAAGCCGTTAACCCAACATTCACTAAATCAAAATTTTGAGTTCCGTCTCCATATAAATGCGTATTGCCGTTTAATGAAAACCCGGCTCCAACAAAAGCACTTACATCTACTTTTGATTCTTTTATGAGAGGATAAGAAACTTGAACATACGTAGAATAACGTTGCTCGAAATCTAAATTGGTGTATTGCCCATCACGACTGCCAAATAAAAGTACATCAGCCTCTAAAGTTAACGGAAAACTCTTTCCAAAATGATACGATGTTCTTAAATCTAAAAAATGATAGGTCGTTTTTTTATCATAGTCCCAAACATTAGGATTCGCAGCACCTCTGGTGTTAAATAAATTCCATAAACCCAGAGACAGACCATTCTTTGCGTACTGCACATAATAATTTATTTCTTGATACGAAGTGCCATCACTTTCATTTGCGAAAGCCACTCCTCCCCAAAAACCCGTAGAAAAACTTCCTGATTTATCTAGTTTTAGTTTTAGAAAAACGGCAGCCATTGGTCTGTCTGAAATAATTAATCCTCTCCATAAATGGCTTGTTTTTAAATCTACTGAAAAATCAAGCGGACTGTCTTTTAACGTTTTTTCTTGGGCAGTACTTAACTGCGCCGCAAATGCAGCTAAAAGTATATATAATACTTTTTTCATTTTATTTGATTTTAAATTTTGTGAGTAATTTTAGACTAGAGAGAAATATGTAATAAAGCCGCAAGTACACAACCAATAATAGGACCTACGATTGGAATCCAGGCATAACCCCAATCACTTTTGCCTTTAACAGGTAAAATAGAATGCATAATTCTTGGACCTAAATCACGCGCTGGATTAATGGCATAACCCGTTGTGCCGCCTAAAGACAAACCAATTACCCAAACTAAAAATGCCACTGGTACTGCGCCTAGAGAGCCTAAACCCATTTTGGCATCAGTAGAAACTCCTAAATTAATACTTGGTCCGGCCATATAGAATATTACAAACACCAATACAAAGGTTCCAATAATTTCACTTATTAAGTTCGAAAATGTATTTCTAATTGCTGGCCCTGTGCTAAAACAAGCTAATTTTCCACCTTCATCTTCGGTTATTTTAAAATGATCTTTGTAAAACAACCACACTAAAAAGGCTCCTAACATGGCACCAATCATTTCGCCGGCAATATACTCGGGTACCAAACTCCAAGACAACTTTCCTGCTGTTGCTAATGCGATGGTTACTGCCGGGTTTAAATGAGCTCCACTATAAGGACCTGCAATTACTACCCCAACAAATACTGCTAAAGCCCAGCCTGTTGTAATGACAATCCATCCAGAATTGTTTCCTTTTGTGTCTTTTAAAACTACATTTGCAACCACACCGTTTCCTAATAAAATAAGCATCATGGTACCTAAAATTTCTGCTACTAAAATTGACATAATTTATTTGTTTTAGTTCGTTAGTACTTGATGTTTATTCTTCGATCCAGTTTTGTGCACATTTTACTGCTTTATGCCAGTACTTTAGCATGTCCTCAATTTTTGTTTCGTCACCAGCAGGCTCAAAAACCTTATCTACAGTCCATTGAGATTGAATCTCGTCTACACTATCCCAATAACCAACAGCCAAACCAGCTAAATAGGCCGCACCTAAAACAGTGGTTTCTAAAGTTTTTGGACGTAATATTTTAAACCCAAATAAATCTGATTGCATTTGCATTAATAAATCACTGGCAGCCGCACCGCCATCGACTCTTAATTCAATACTTTTTTCACCGGCATCTGCTTCCATCGCTTTTACAATATCATACACTTGAAATGCAATACCCTCTAAAGTTGCGCGTGCTATATGAGCATCTGTAGTTCCGCGTGAAATACCGAGAATAGCACCACGAGCATAAGGATCCCAATACGGTGCACCTAAACCCGTTAAAGCTGGTACAAAATATACACCACCGTTATCGCTTACTGTTTCTGCCAAATGACTAATACCAGGAGCTGTTTTAACCATTTTTGCACCATCCCGCATCCATTGTACTGCTGAACCCCCAACAAAAACACTTCCTTCTAATGCGTACGTAGTTTTTCCATTTATTTTCCAAGCAACAGTCGTTAATAAATTATTTTTGGAATATACTGCCTTTTCACCCGTATTCATTAATAAGAAACAACCAGTACCATATGTATTTTTAACCATACCCGGTTTTATACACATTTGACCAAATAAGGCAGCTTGCTGATCTCCTGCAATACCTGCAATAGGAATTTTTGTAGAAAATAAGGTTGTAGCTGTTGTTCCATACACTTCACTACTTTCTTTTACTTCGGGTAAAATAGCTTTAGGAATATTAAATAATTGTAATAATTCTTCATCCCATTCTAATGTATGAATGTTTAAAAGCATGGTACGGCTAGCATTAGAAACATCGGTAATAAACATTTTACCTCTAGTTAACTTCCACACCAAAAAGGTATCAACCGTACCAAAACACAATTTACCAGCTTCTGCTTTCTCTCTTGCTCCTTCTACGTTATCTAAAATCCACTTTAATTTAGTCGCAGAAAAATAAGCATCTAATACCAACCCAGTCTTCTTTTTGATCATATCTGTATGACCTGCAGCTTTTAATGTATCACAAAATTTAGCGGTTCTTCTATCTTGCCAAACAATTGCATTGTAAATAGCTTCGCCGGTTTCTCGATCCCAAACAATTGTTGTTTCTCTTTGGTTTGTGATACCGATTGCTGCAATTTCTTCTCCAGTAATTCCTGCCTTTGCAATAACTTCTGCCGCTACCGATATTTGAGAAGACCAAATTTCATTTGGATCGTGCTCTACCCATCCCGATTTAGGAAAAATCTGTTCAAAAGGTTTTTGAGAAACTCTAACAATTTCTCCACTGTGGTTAAATAAAATTGCTCTTGAAGATGTTGTGCCTTGGTCTAAGGCTAAAATTAGCTTATTTTTCATTTTTTTTACATTTAGATAATTTACTTTTTATAAAATATATTGTGAGGTAACTTCAATATAGTCAGCTACCTGTTTCTTCTGCCATTCGTCATCTTCGCCCAATTCGTGGGCCATTATTTTAGCTACTTGCGGAGCCATTTTTATACTTTCTTTTGCATCTAATAACTGGCAGCGTGTTCTTCTAGCTAAAAAATCTTCTACCGTCCGAGCCATTTCATGCTTAACAGCCCAAACAACTTGCGCATTTATAACTTGAAGGGTTGTACTTATGTATTCATTCATTCCCTCTTCTTTCGCTACATTTAACAATCCTTCTTCGTCAGATCCATAAAAATATAAAGGGTTTTCGTAGTCTACATTCTCTTTATGACCATGAATCTTTAAATTTTTTGTTTTGGTTAAAATATGAGACCAACCTTGCTTTTTCTCTGCTTTATCAACCAAATCTTCACCCATTTTTCTGTACGTCGTCCATTTTCCGCCGATCATGGTTAGCAAACCAGAGTCCGATTCAAATATTTTATGACTTCTAGAAATCTCTTTCGTTTTACTTCCGTTTCCTTTCGAAGCAGCCAAAGGTCGCAACCCAGCAAATACACTCAACACATCACTTCTTAAAGGTGCTTTTATTAGATACCTAGCTGCTGTTTTTAAAATAAATCCTATTTCTTCTTCCAATGCAATTGGCTCTAAAGATTCTGTTTTAATAGGCGTATCCGTTGTTCCAACAACCACTTTATTATGCCATGGCACTAAAAACAAAACTCTTCCATCATCAGTTTTTGGAATCATAATGCCATCATCACCAGGCAAAAATGACTTATCTAACACTAAATGAACACCTTGGCTAGGAGCAATTGTTTTTTCAGCGCGCGGTGAATCCATTTTTAAGATATCATCTGCAAATACTCCCGTTGCATTTACAACTTGCTTTCCTTTTATTTCGTGTTCTTTCCCTGTCTCTTGATCTATAAATTTAACCCCAGAAACCCTACCTGTATTATTTTTAATTAACCCTTTTACATCACAATAGTTTATCACAATTGCGCCTAAACCAACAGAAGTCTGTAATGTATTGATTGCTAAACGAGTATCATCAAACTGCCCATCATGATATTCTACACCTGCCGATATTTTTTCTGGATTAATTGTAGCTATACGCTTCACTGTTTTAGATTTAGAAAGCCATTTAGATTTTCCTAAACTTAACTTTCCTGCTAACAAATCGTATAACGTTAACCCAACAGTATATTGCAACTCATCAAAAAGGCCATGTGTTGGTATTACAAATGTTAAGTTTTTAACTAAATGCGGTGCATTTTTAACCAATAAACCTCTTTCTGTTAACGCTTCTCTCACAAGGCCTATATTTCCTTGGGCTAAATAACGAACACCTCCATGTACTAATTTTGTACTTTTACTTGACGTAGACTTTGTGAAATCTGACTTTTCTAGTAACACCACAGAGTACCCTCTTGCTGATGCCTCAAGTGCAATACCAATACCAGTTGCACCACCGCCAATTACTATAAAATCATATTCTTTAGAATTTTTATTGATTTTATCAATCATTTCATTTCTAATCATACTTATAACCTATTATTTTTTATTAAAACTCTGATTGTAAATATATAATCATTATGAAACAAAACGAAACTTTATGAAAGTATTTTTAAATTATTTTAGTTTTATCAGGTTTCATAAGGCTTCAAGCGTAGTTGTAAAATGTTAATATAGCATAGAAAAGTGGTAAAATAGCCTTATTGCCCATTTCCTATCGATAAAAAAGGAGTCAAAAAAATCGAATTCACACTAAAAAAATTATTTGACACTCACCGAAATTACCATCACTGAAAAATTATTAAATATATTTTTAAGTATATTTGTGCGTACAAAAAAATAACAAATGACTGTGAATATTGCTGAAAGACATGAACTTATTCTTAAAAAACTAGAAAACGATGGTTTTGTAACTGTTTCAGATTTAAGCACGGAGTTTGATGTCTCATCGGTAACGATAAGAAAAGATTTAAAACTTCTTGAAGAATTAAATTTATTATTTCGTTCTAACGGAAAAGCAATTCGAAAAAACCCTTACACCCACGAAAAAACCGTAAATGAGAAGGAAAAAATTCATCAAGGAGAAAAAAATAAAATAGCCATAAAAGCCGCTGAATTAATTAAACCTTTTGATAGTATTATTCTTGCATCTGGCACCACTATCATCGAGATGGCGCATCAAATTAAACCCATAAAAGGAATAACAGTCTTAACAGCTTCACTAAACGCAGCATTAATTGTTTCTGAATTAAATGGTGTCGATGTTATTCAGCTTGGAGGTGTTCTTAGACAAAGCTCTTCTTCTGTAATTGGACCTTTAGGCGAGCAGATGCTTTCAGAATTTACGTGCTCAAAGTTATTTTTAGGCGTAGATGGTATTGATCTTGACTTTGGCTTAACCACCACCAGCTCAATGGAAGCCTCAATTAATAAAGTCATGATAAAATCTGCACAGAAAATAATTATTTTAGCTGATTCTTCTAAATTTGGAAGAAAAGGTTTTGGCAGAATTTGCGGACTTGAAGATGTAGATCAAATAATTACAGATTCTGGTATAGAAGAAGCGTATAAAGAAAAATTAGTAAAACTAGGTATAGATGTATTAGTCGTTGATATTAATTAGTAAAATAATTAAACAAAATCTACTTTACTACAATTGCTTTATGTGCTAAAAAATATCTTGTAAATTATTCCGAAAGCCTTTTTTTTTTCTTACACCCCTTATATTTTTAGTTTTACCTGAATCAGGATTAAAACAACAAAATGTCTAAACGGCTTCTACTTCAAAATAAATTTAAAACGTAACTCCTTTATCTACTCTTTTAGGTTAGAATATAAAATAAAGAGCTTCATAACGCAGGCAATGTATAAAATTTTAGCATCTACCTCAAAACAAAAAAATTATATATCAAAATAGTGAACCTATGAATAAGCAACCTCGAAGAAATCAAAAATACATATCGTTTTCATATTACTGCGCAAAAAGTCGACGAATTAATCATAAGGTCTCGCTAAATACTGAATTAAGTTCAGTAAATGAAAAGGGGATTAACATACTTTACAATTTTAAAATTATAGCTTCGCTACTTTTTAAAATTGAGCTTCACCAATTAAAATATTACTCAAAACAATAAGCAAACAGGCAGTAAAGAGGAACTATTCGAACGTATTCTTATAATTTTTTAAAAGTTTTTGCACTTTTTTATTTTCAAAAACAATAGGATAAATTTCATTTAAAATTACGTGAAACTCATAATTGATATTCATTCCTGCAATTAAATGATTTAATCCATGCTTTTCTTTGTTCAAAACAAAAAATAATCCTGCCAATCTATATTCTATATCAGCAAAATTTTTATACGTTTTTTGAGCATTATACAAGACACTAATTGCATCATTAAATTCGCCTAAAAAAGAAAGAACATCTGTTAACGCAATATAAATCTCAAGCGCATCATCTTCTAGAGATAAACAGTTTTCAAAACCTGTAACTGCTTCTTCATAAAAGTTAAGTTTTATCTTTATTTCGGCATATCTTCTCCAATACAAAGCATTGCTGTCATCAATTTTTAAGGCTTTTGAAATATAATATGCTGCCTTTTGATAATTTTCATCATCATAATATAAATTTGTGAGTAAAAACCAACCTCTATCTAACAAAGGATCTTCGTGCACTGCTTTTTTGTAATAAGAAATAGCGGAATCAAATTTTGCTATTCTTTCGTAACACTCTCCTATTCTAACAAAGGCAAATGCCGTAGGATCATCTAACTCTAAAGTAACTAAATAATTATCGATTGCCCCCTGATACTCTCCCATAGCCTCTAGAGTTTTAGCTTTTTCTAAATATCCGCCAATAAAAGATTCATCAATAAGAACGGCATAATCAAAAGCAATTAAAGCTTCTTTAAAACGCTCTTGAATAAAATGCTGTCTTCCTAATTGATGCCAAGCAACCTCACAATACGGGTTTTTATTAATGTAATTATTTAAATATTTAATGGCTTGTTCATGTTTCTTTTCCATATCAAAACAGTACAAAACATTATAAAGTGCAGCATAATCCTCATAATCTACTTCTAAACATTTTTCAAAAACTAAACGCGCTTTTTTAAATTCGTCTAAATATAAATATTCCATACCCATTAAAGACCAAACATCTACTTTATCATCGGTTAAAGTAAGTGCTTTTAATAAATTTACTATTGCCTCTTTATGATCGCCAGATTTAGAACTGATGGTTGCTCTTTGTATAAAAATTTCGTCATTATTTGGTGAGATATTCTCTATCTTTTTCAACAAAGAAGACGCCTTATCTATCTCATTTTCAAAAACATGCAACTCTACTTGTAAAAACCTTAAATCTATAGATGCCGGGTGCTGCTCTAAACCTAGCTTTACCGCTTTTTTAGCAAGTGCATGTTTACCAACATCTAAATAATGAATAATAATCTCCTCAAACTCAACCAAATCAAAGAAATATACATTGTTTGTTTTGAGCATAGATTCAAATTTTACTAATGACATAGTTACTAGAATTGAATTATTTATCTAAAGTACTACAACTCTAACAAACCATAAACAAAGGAGTGTATTGTTTTCAACAATTTAATTAACAACAAAGGTAAAAGGCAGGATTTAAACAGCTTAAAAAAAAATAAAAAAAACACTTTACGTTTTTTTTGCTAAAACATCAAATACAACCTTAAATTGATACAAATTATTTAAAGCAACATCGATTCTTTTACAATTCATAAAATTCGAATCTCTTTTTATTTTGCTCCTACATTTATTTACGCTAATTTTGATTTTTAACCACTATCTGCTAAAATTTGATTGCATTCTTATGAGCAAAAAAACCTTACTTAACTCAAAAGATATTGAAATTATTTTGCATCGATTAGCTTGTGAGCTCATCGAAAATCATAACGATTTTTCGAATACTGTTTTAATTGGTTTGCAACCCAGAGGTACATTTTTAGCCAACAGATTGGCAGAATTACTAAAAACAGCCTACCATATAAAAGATCTGAAATTAGGATTGTTGGATATTACTTTTTATAGAGACGATTTTAGAAGAAAAGAGACTCCGTTAGCGGCAGAAACCTCTAAAATTGATTTTTTAATAGAAGACAAAAAAGTAGTCATTATTGATGATGTTTTATATTCTGGTAGAAGTGTAAGAGCGGCTTTAACAGCAATTCAATCTTACGGCAGACCCGAAAACATAGAGTTACTTGTTTTAATAGACAGACGCTTTAGCAGGCATTTACCAATTCAGCCAAATTATAGAGGCAGACAAGTTGATGCCATTAACGAGGAAAAAGTTTTGGTAAGCTGGAAAGAAACTGGCAAAAAAGACGCCGTTTATTTAGAACAGCGATAACATTCATAAAATAGTAGTTGCGAGATACGACTAATTACAAAAAAGAAATGTCTAAAATAATACTTAATTTAAATTTACCGAAATGCAGGGTTTAAGCGTAGAACATTTGCTTGGCATAAAATATCTGAATGCAAACGATATTGATCTTATTTTTAAAACTGCAGATCATTTTAAAGAAGTCATTAACAGACCTATTAAAAAAGTACCTTCTTTAAGAGACATTACAATTGCCAATTTATTTTTTGAAAACAGTACACGAACAAAGCTTTCTTTTGAATTAGCAGAAAAAAGACTTTCTGCAGATGTTATTAATTTTTCTGCAGGACAATCGTCTGTAAAAAAGGGAGAAACGTTAATAGATACGGTAAACAATATTTTAGCGATGAAGGTAGATATTGTTGTAATGCGCCATGGAAATGTTGGTGCAGGTGTCTTTTTATCGAACCACGTAAATGCAAAAATAATCAATGCAGGAGACGGAACACATGAACACCCCACGCAAGCTTTGCTAGATTCTTACTCAATCAGAGAAAAATTAGGCTCTGTAAAAGGTAAAAAAATAGTTATTGTTGGTGATATTTTACACTCTAGAGTTGCTTTATCTAACATATTTGCGCTGCAATTGCAAGGTGCCCAAGTAAAAGTTTGTGGCCCAACAACCCTAATACCGAAATACATTTCTAGTTTAGGTGTAGAAGTAGAAAACAATCTAAAAAAAGCATTAGAATGGTGCGATGTTGCTAACGTATTAAGGGTACAACACGAAAGAATGGAGATTAAATATTTTCCTTCTACTAGAGAATACACGCAACTTTTTGGCATTAATCAAGAAATTTTAGATAATCTTGGAAAGAAAATTGTTATTATGCATCCAGGTCCCATCAATAGAGGGGTAGAAATTACAAGTGAAGTTGCAGATTCTGATCAATCTATTATTTTAAATCAAGTAGAAAACGGAGTTGCCATTAGAATGGCGGTAATCTATTTATTGGCACAACAGATAAAAAGATAAATAAATGAACGTAGAAAAAAATAAAAATTACACCCTTATTTCTTCGGATGAAAATACGTTTGTAGAATTTTTTGCATCATTTTTATCGAAAGAAAAAGAACTAGCAGCTGAACATTTAATAGTGCAACTTTCTAATAATATTAACACGACCAAAGAAGATTATTTACTATTTTTGGATTTTGCAGTACAAAAAAAGCAAAATGGTATATCTTTTGCTATTATAAGCGATAAAGCAGTTATGGACAATTTTCCTGAACACTTTAATATTGTACCTACTTTTCAAGAAGCTAAAGACATATTAGAAATGGAAGCAATGGAGAGAGAGTTAGGTTTTTAAAACCATTGAAAATTATGATAAAAAAGATACTTTTTATGCTATTTTTATGTGTGATTGCCGTTGGGTTTTCTCAAGAAAATGAAATTGAAGATGTTTCAACTGCTCCAAACCCTTTTAAACAAAACACCAATATTACTTTTAAAATAACCACAAATTCTACCATTACTTTATTGGTAAAAGATGTTTTAGGAAAAATAGTTTTTAAAAAAGATTTTCAAACAGAAATTGGCAAAAACACGATTCCTTTTTACAAAAACGATTTAAAGGCAGGCATGTATATTTATAGCATACAAAATAAAAAGAAAATTGTTTCTAAACGTTTCGTAATTCAATGAGTTTAAACCTTACCATATTGGGTTGCCATTCAGCAACACCCCGAGCAAATGCTTTTCCTACTTCGCAATATTTAGAAATAAATAACAAACATTTTTTAATAGATTGTGGCGAAGGCACACAACGACAAATGCGAAAATATAAAGTTGGCTTTTCTAAAATTGATCATATTTTTATTTCACATTTACACGGAGATCATTTTTATGGTTTAGTAGGTTTATTGGCTACTTATGGAATTTTAAGTAGAGAAAAAGAATTGCATGTTTACGGACCAAAAGGTATCAAAGCAGTTACGATGTTGCAGTTAAAAACCTCGCAGAGTCATGCTAAATACCCTATTATTTTTCATGAACTAGTCTCTAAAGAAAGTGAAGTAATTTTTGAAGACGATAAAGTTTCTGTGCATACAATTCCTTTAAATCATCGGGTGTATACAAACGGATATTTGTTTGTAGAAAAAGAAAATCCTAGAAAACTACATCTTCAGAACATTAACAATTATGAAGAAATTGATACCTCTGATTATCTAAATATTAAGGCGGGTAGAGATGTTGTTTTATCAACAGGAGAAATTATACCAAATGCAGAATTAACCTTACCCCCAAAAAAACCTTTAAGTTATGCTTTTTGCAGCGATACCTGTTATAAGCCAGATATCATTCCGATTATAAAAGACGTGGACTTATTATACCATGAAGCTACTTTTTTAGCCGATCGAGAAGATTTGGCAAAAAAAACCAAACATGCTACTTCTAAACAAGCAGCACAAATTGCTAAAGATGCCAGCGCTCAACAACTGATTATTGGTCATTATTCTGGCAGATATAAAGATATTTCTTTGTTTCAGAGAGAAGCCCAAGAAATTTTCAAAAAAACAGAATTAGCAGAACCTGGAAAAGTATTTAGTATTGCGTAAAGCAACAGTATCAATTATAATATCCTTTTTCACCGAGTAACGTGCAATAATTATAACTATACCTCAAAATATGAGTTAAATATGTCATATTTAAGCTGTTCTATTTTTGTGAATGTTTTTAGATTATTTTCTATTTCTTTATTTCTGTTCTCACAGATTTGACTAAATCATCAATTTTAGTTTTCCTTTTTGTAATTTAAACTGCATTGAAACCGGCCACAGCAATTTAATTCTTAAGCGCAGTTCAATTAGTACAATTCTCTAGATCAGTATTTTATTGGTAACAATTCCCTTTTAGTTTGTCCGTACAAACCTTTCAAAACTTTAAATAATGCTTTGGCATTTTTAACAAGCTCAAAAGACTTTTTAAGCTTGTTTTATCAATTTATAAAGCTGTATTAATTACAGTCCTTTTCCACCTAATTTGTAGCGCACTATTTATATCATCAACTCTCTAAAAAAACAGCTAATTAAGCTCTAATTTAAGCTAAAAAGTTAATTATAGAAACCATTAATCTTAATTTAAGTCCTAAAAGCAGCAACTAGGTATCTATTAACAAATTCTAAAAGAAAGATTTTTAGCACGTTGCTAACTATTTATTTTATACTTCTTAAACAAAGATTAATACTGGTCTGTTGATAATAAAACTAAAGTACATGCTACTTCTGCCTCAATCTTATTTTCTTCTAGTAACTTTACCAACGCAGTGTTTTCTGTTCCAGGATTAAAGATAACTCGTCTTGGCGCTAAAGAAACTATATAATTGTAGTATTCTTCTTGCCTTTCAGGGTTTAAATATAACGTAACCGTATCTATATTTTTGTACTCTTGTTGTTCATCATCTACAGTTACATCTAAAACTTTTCCTTTTCTAAAGCCTAAAGCTACCACTGGTAATTCTTTGTCTCTTAATCTTTTAATAGCAATATTAGAATATCTATTAGGATTTGTAGATGCACCGATGACTAATGTTCTATTTTTCATAGTTGTAAAATAAATTAAACAAAATTAATACTAAAAAATAAATATAATTGTTTGGTTCTGTTACCTACAAGATAAAGAATGTTTTGCAGCTATCAGTCATATAAATGAAGAAAGTTCTTTTTATACTAATCCTAAAGAGCCTACAATTATCTCGAATAACAAAAAAAATAGTATTAGCTCACAACAAAGCTTCAGGTAAAAATTTTAAATATTAGACTGGCAAAATTATTAGAGTTTGTCTCTTTAGATTGTAAATTTTTATTGGTTAGAAAAAATTAAAATTATTGAAAATAGCAGGTTTAACCTCTTCTTCCCATTCTATTACTTCTCATTTCAAGCATTTTCTCACGTACCGTTAAAGTATACTCTTTTTTGGTAATTTCTTTTCCTTTTTCTGGAGCCTGAATAGCAATTTTATCATCTTTATTAAGCTCAACTTCAATGCATAACAAAGTTGTATTATTCACGCTTACTTCTAGAATTAATCCTGGTAAACCCCAATACTCAGCGGGACCTTGCGTTACAGGGATTTGAGGTGTATACCAAGCTTCTACCAACGTTAGATTTTCTGTATCACCCTCTTTTTTGGTGGTTGGTGCTAAATCTCCCCAAGAAAAATCGAACCAATTAAGCTCTTTTGCTGGCACAAAAGCTTTTGCTCTGTAACATGTATATTGGCCAATTTTTTTAGTTTCCGTACCCATCGTCCAATCTATTTTATATAATTCGTCTTTTACTAGAAAACGTTTTCCATAAAATTCTTGACTTTGCACTAACTTCTGTTCTTTAATATTTTTGTAATGATCTCCTCTAGAGAAATAACCTCCCCAAGAATCTGTAGCCCCTGAAATGGCATCAATTTTTTCTTCTTCTAAAAAAGAAGATTCCTGATTATTAAACGTTAAAAAATAAGTTTTTTCTAACCTATTTTTAAGGCGCGCTGCTACATCTTTCTTCGCAGCTTCACTTAATGTTGCGCCCCAACTACCCAGTTCCATTTTAGATTTAGAAATATAAGTTGCCTTGCCACTAATCTTTTGAGCGTTTATATGTAAGGTGACTATTGCTAGCGCAATAAAAAGAAAAGGTTTAAGAGCAACTAATTTCATAATTTGATGGTTTTTAGATGAATTGTTCAACGAAAATACTGTTTATACAAACAAAATAATTTATTTACTTAAAATTTAACAATACTTTAAAAGTTATATAAATCAGTATTTTATGTTGAAAAAATGATCTTCAATTATTCTCTAAAATTCTAAACGCTAAAATTTATTTATGATTAACAGCCTCAAATGAAGATTTCAATGCGATTAAAATATTCATCAGACAGAAAAATAAAATTAAAATTGGGTTTACTTTTGAGCTTTCAAAAGGTATAAATTTTAAAAAAATATTCATCCCAATTAAAATCAAACTAACATTTGAAATCAATAAAAAAAATTTATATTTTCTCTTCATTTTGCAGCTCTTCTTAAATTATTACCATCTAATAACGACACTTCCCCAAGTAAAACCACTACCAAAAGCAGCTAAAACAACCAAATCATTGTCTTTAATTTTGCCCATTTCCCAAGCTTCTGTTAGCGCAATGATTACTGATGCAGCTGTTGTATTTCCGTACTTTTGAATGTTATTGTGCACTTTATCATCGGTTAATTTAAATTTCTTTTGAATAAATTGTGCAATTCTTAAATTTGCTTGATGCGGAATTAACATATCAATATCTTCTTTCTGCAAATTATTAGCTTGTAAACCCTCTAAAATTGCTTCAGAAAAACGAACAACAGCATGTTTAAAAACAAATTGACCATTCATATGCGGATAATAAGATTGGTCTTCAGGATCATTTTCTGCCAAAATTTCTGGAACCCATCTTCCGGTTGCCGGACCCTCTAACATTAATTCTCTCGCATGTTTTCCTTCAGAATGTAAGTGCGTTGATAAAATGCCTTTTCCTTTTTCTTTTTCTTCACTTCGTGACAATACTGCGGCTCCTGCCCCATCCCCAAAAATCACAGTTACACCTCTACCTCTAGTAGATTTTTCTAATCCGCCAGAATGATTTTCAGCACCAATCACCAAGATGTTTTTATACATTCCGGTTTTTATAAATTGATCTGCAACAGACATCGCATAAATAAAACCAGAACACTGATTACGAACATCTAAAGCACCAATCGTTGGCATATCTAACATATCTTGTACGCGCACGCCGCCGCCAGGGAAATACATATCTGGGCTTAAGGTTGCAAACACAATAAAATCGATATCATCTTTTGTTAAACCCGCTCTTTCTATGGCAATTTTACCTGCCTTGGCTCCCATAGAAGAAGTATTATCGCCAGTTTTTGGATCGATCCATCTTCGTTCTTTAATGCCTGTTCTTTCTTGAATCCATTCATCTGAAGTGTCCATAAATTCCTTTAAATCGTCGTTGGTCACAACATTTTCAGGAACATAATATCCAAGACCCGTAATTTTTGAATTATACATAATTTAAAGTGGTATTTTTTAGTTATTTGTTTGTTTACAACTAACAAAAATAGTGAATTTTCAATTTACACACAATTTATCGTAATCTGATTCTATCTGTCATCTTGTCATAATAAAATGTTTGGTATTTTTTTTGACTACTTGGTTTAGAATTAAAACAGCGATGTTTGGTTTGTGCTTTTTTTATAAAAAAAACTACAGCGAATAACATCAACAAAAACAAAACATACTATATTATGGCAAAGGGAAATATTAATGTATCAGTAGAAAACATTTTTCCGCTGATTAAAAAATTCTTGTACTCTGATCACGAAATATTTTTACGTGAGTTAATTTCTAACGGTACAGATGCAACTACAAAATTAAAACACTTAATTTCTATTGGTGAGGCTAATACCGAATTAGGCGACGCAAAAATAGAAATCAGTATTGATGAAAAAGCGAAAACCATAACAATTAAAGACCAAGGTTTAGGAATGACTGCGGATGAGGTTGAAAAATACATCAACCAAATTGCATTTTCTGGAGCCGAAGAGTTTTTAGAAAAATATAAAGATGACAAAAACGAAACTGGCGTTATTGGCCATTTCGGATTAGGTTTTTACTCTGCTTTTATGGTGGCTGCAAAAGTAGACCTTATTACAAAGTCTTTTAAAGATGAACCCGCTGCACATTGGACTTGTGACGGCTCTCCTGAATATACGCTCGTTGAGCACGACAAATCTGACAGAGGTACAGAAATTGTTTTACACATTGCAGAAGACTCTTTAGAGTTTTTAAAAGAAGATAAAATAAAAGGTTTATTAAATAAATACAATCGTTTTAACCAAGTGCCAATTAAATTTGGAACTAAAAAAGTAAACGATCCAGATTTTACGCCTGCAACTACCACCGATAAAGATGGTAAAGAAACTACCGAAGCGCACAAACAAATTGATGTTGATAATATCATTAACAATACAAGCCCAGCTTGGACAAAAATGCCTGCTGACTTAAATGAAGAAGATTATAATAACTTTTACAGAGAATTGTATCCAATGCAATTTGAAGAGTCTTTATTTCACATTCACTTAAATGTTGATTATCCTTTTAACTTAACAGGAATTTTGTTCTTTCCAAAGTTAAGTCCGTCTATGGATATGCAAAAGGATAAAATTCAGTTATACCAAAATCAAGTTTATGTAACGGATAATGTTGAAGGAATTGTACCAGACTTTTTACAGATGTTAAAAGGTGTGATTGATTCTCCAGACATTCCTTTAAATGTTTCTCGTTCTGGTTTACAAGCAGACGGTGCGGTAAAGAAAATATCAGGTTACATAACTAAAAAGGTTGCTGATAAATTATCTTCTTTGTTCAAAAAAGACAGAGCAGATTTTGAAACAAAATGGAACGATATTAAAGTAATTATTGAATACGGAATGTTGTCTGAAGATAAATTCTTTGACAAAGCAAAGAAGTTTGCTTTATACCCAACCGTTGCAAATTCTTATTTTACGTTTGATGAATTGGTTGAAAAAACAAAGGAAACTCAAACTGATAAAGACGGTAATCATGTTGTTTTATACACATCAAACCAAGAAGCACAGCACAGTTTTATAGAATCTGCAACGGCAAAAGGCTATGAAGTTCTTGTTTTAGACTCTCCTATTATTTCTCATTTAATGCAGAAACTAGAAGGTGGTGATGCAAAAGTAAAATTTACGAGAGTAGATTCTGATTTTATTGATAATTTAATCAAAAAAGATGAAACTGTAATTTCTAAATTATCTGATGAAGAAAAAGAAACTTTAAAGCCAATGATTGAGGCAAACGTTCCTAAAGAAACGTATACAGTTCAATTAGAAGCGATGGATTCTGATGCTTCTCCGTTTATTATTACAGTTCCAGAATTTATGCGCAGAATGAAAGAAATGCAAGCTTCTGGTGGTGGTGGAATGATGGGAATGGGGAACTTTCCTGACATGTACAATTTAGTAGTGAACACAAATAGTCCGTTAATTTCTAACATCTTAAATGATAAGGATGAAGCTTCACAAAAACATTTAATTTCGCAAGCTTTTGATTTGGCAAAATTAGCTCAAAACCTTTTACATGGTAAAGATTTAACAAGCTTTATTAAAAGAAGTTATGAGTTGATTAAATAAGGCAACCCAGTTACATTTAAATACTTTAACCTCCTTGTGAAAACTTGGAGGTTTTTTTTTATTTTAAATTTTGATAAAAAAATTACTACTCTATAAAATCATCACGTATTTACAAGAAGGTATAACGAAGTAAACTGAAAATTAATAAGCATAATGTATTTTTGATAAAAAGATTGCTAGTTAACCATCATTTGCAAAATTAGTAATATTAGTTTTACAAATAATTCACCTACTTTTAATGCAAGAAAAATCCTCACGTTTTAACATTTCGACGTTAGGAAAAATCCCATAGTACTGAAATTTAAAGGTATAAAATTTTATGTGATTTCTTCCTTTAATCAAAAAACCAAAACTGCGCATTATCAAATTCTCTTGTCTATTTTCTTTGAGTTATCACAATAAAAACTAATTGACTCATTTTACTTGACTTTTATCCAAAGAAATAGTTCTGACGTGTACACCTTAAATTTACAAATTCCTTTTTTTAACTATTTTAAAATAAACAAATTAGTTCACCACTAGATAATTTACCAAAACCACAAAATCCTTGATAAAATCCTTCACAAAAATTAACAAATACGTCTAACCCATAAAACCGTTTTAACATAAGGTAACTCGCCTGTTTTTGTCAAATAATGATTCGTTTAGCAGTTAAGAGAACAAAAACTATGAATCGAGATCAAGGAAGCAAAGCGCCTGCATTTAAATACCTTAACTTCCTTGCAAAACTTGGAGATTTTTTTTTATTTGACTATCTAAATAAAATAAGGTAATTTAGATTTTTACTTAAAATTGTTTCAGGGCATCAAGCTTTAATGCATAAAGCTTTTTATCTTTTAGTAATTTATAAGTCAAAGAACCTCCCTTTAGTAATCATTCTTTTAAAAAAAACACTCTATGAAGTTGTCTAATACCGTTTTTGTTCTTATTGCTAGTTTATTAATCTGTTCTTGTTCTATCACACATAAAAAGCAAAAAGTAACTGAATTTCAATTTGCAAAACCAGAGGATGTTGGTATGATATCCGATAGTTTAGCAAAAATTAAAACTTTGGTAATGAACTTTGTAAACGCAAAAAAATACCCCGGCGCCGTGACTTTAATTGCTAAAAATGGTAAAATAATTTATGAATCGGCAATCGGTTGGTCTGATTCTGCCAGAACCAAACCGTACAATAAAGACCATTTATTTCGTTTGGCATCAATGACCAAGCCAATTACCTCTGTTGCAGCGATGCAATTAATTGAAGCAGGCAAATTAAAATTAGACGATCCTATTGGTAAATTTATTCCCTCTTTTAAAGAAACTCAAATATTAACAAGTTTTAATCCGAAAGATACTACATGGACAAGTAAACCGTCTATGACCAACCCCACAGTGCGTCATTTGTTAACCCAAACGGCAGGTGTTCCTTACGGATTTATGAATCCGCAAGTGTTTGGTGCAATTTTAGCGAAAAACGGCATACCTGATTTAAGCACACATTTACCAATAACAACCACAGAGACCATGAGCAAAATTGGCAATCTTCCGCTAACCCATGAACCAGGAACTAAATGGGCATATGGTTTAAATACAGATGTTTTAGGTCGGGTGGTTGAAGTTGCTTCAGAAATGAAATTAGATGAGTATATTCGAGAAAATATTACCAAACCTTTAGGCATCGAAATGTTAGATTTTTATTTTGATGAATCTTACACAGACAACCTTGCAAAAGTTTTTTTACCCACAAAAAACGGAACAATTACCCAAGCTTCTAATATGGGTAAAATGTATATTGCAAACTACCCTACAGAAGGTGCCAAAACATATGCATCTGGCGGAAGTGGAATGACAGGAACCGCAAGAGCTTATTTTATTTTCTGCCAAACAATGCTAAATAACGGATCCTTAAAAGGTATAAAAATATTAGAAGCTAAAACAGCGAAATCTATGCATCAAAATCAGATTGATTCGCTTTCTTATCCTTGGGGATCTGCTCGCTTTGGATTTGGATTTGATATTGCCGATGGTCATTCTAATAGACCCGATGGCACTTACAGTTGGTCAGGTGCATTTAGTACCGTATTTTGGATTGATCCAAAAAATAATTTAATCGTTATTCAATTAAGACAAGTATTATCATCTCCTTTTAACAACAGTATTAATAACCAACTAGAGCAAATTATTTATAGTGCTTTAAAAGAATAACAACAAACCAAAAATAAATTTAAACCAAATATTACTATTTTAATTTACAAAATTAAGAATCACATAACATGATTATAGACGTACATACACACCTTAACAATTACCACGAAGAACGGGTAACCTCTATCACAGAGAGTTTAGATTTACTTTCTAAAACAATGAAAGACAACAATGTAGACTATTCTTTAGTATTGTCTTCTTATAAAGTAAATGAACATAGACCAAGCACAAAACAAGTTGTAGAAGCTGTTAAAGGATACAAAAATCTAGGTGTTGTTGCAGGCGTTAGTTACTGGCATTACAATTATAAAGACGTTATAGAAATTAGCAAATATTTACAACAAGGTTTTATTAAAGGCTTAAAGTTTTACCCAGGTTATGAGCCTTTTTACCCAAATGATATCCGTTTTAAATTGATGTATGAAATGGCTATTGAATACGATGTTCCTGTCATGTTTCATTCTGGTGACACCTATGCGCCAACAGGAAAAGTAAAATATTCTCATCCTTTACATATTGATGATTTGGCGGTAGACTACCCAGATTTAAAAATTGTAATTTGCCATGTTGGCAATCCTTGGATTAAAGATTGTATGGAAGTTGTCTATAAAAACAAAAACGTTTATGCAGATATTTCTGGACTCGTTTTGGGAGATTTTAGCGATAAATTTGAACGCTACATGAAAAGAGAAATTGAAGAAATGATTACGTATGCTTGTGATCCTAAATATTTATTATATGGCACAGATTGGCCAATTTCTAATATGAAATCATATTTAAAATTTATGCATCAATTAGATTTAGCAGACGATAAAAAAGAACTAATTTTATGGAAAAATGCGGCAGAATTATTTAAGATTGATGTACATGATTTAAAGTAGTTCAACGTTGGTTTCTTTGGATAAAAAACATAAAATAAAATTCGTGAGGGGTTAAGCATCTTAAAAGTGTACCAATAAAAATTTAAATAATTCAAAAATAAAAATTTAAAACAATTATTTGAACTGCTGATAACATAAAACATCTGCACTAAAGTTACTCAAGTTATTACCAAACTCTAAAACTTAAAAACAATAAAAAAAGTTTCAACATTTATTTAAAATGTTGAAACTTTTTAGAGTTTATATGCACCTAACTTACTTGAATGCAAAAACCACATCAAAAGTACATATAGAATTACAGAAAATTTTGCTTAATCAAAATACTACATCTTACTCATTACCATAGTAACTTTAGATTTCATTTCTTGGCCGCTTACCACTAAATCCATATCTATTAAAGAGTTTACAGGAATTCCTGATGCTCTTTCTATATCCATACTACCTGTAATTTTACCGCTAGCAATTCCTGTTACATCACCAGATAAATCTAAAATTACGGTATCTTCTGATATTGATTTTACAGTATAAATATAATTCAGTTTCATTCCTTTTTCTTCTTTAACGCTCGTCCAACTGCTACCAACTTTTATGGCCTCTGTAGGATATACAATATTACTAGACTGTTTCGCTATGTCTTCCATACCCATAACACTTGGTTCTACTCTAGCCTCTGTAATTTCGCCCAAGTTGTTTCCTTTGGCAAAAATAACAGCCTCTAACATAGGGCCCATTTGAGTTTTCATCATTTTACCTCCCTCATCTAACTCTTCATCACTTTTAGAGGAATCATAACTAATTGCGTTACCTGCTTGTAACATATCCATAGTCATATTTGTAAATTTCATTTCACTATCATAGGTTTGTTCTTGCACATCTGTAACCTTGATATTCATATCAATGGTCATTCCCATAGACATCATGGCACCCATTTCTTGAGACATTTTCATAGCAACGTTATAAGTAGCGCCTTCCTCATAATTTAAACGCAGTAATACAGCATCTTGTGCCATAGAAATATTTGCAGAGATCAGTAAAAATAAGATAAATAATTTTTTCATTTTTTTTGTTTTAATTTTTCGTGAATGTTTAGCAACAAAGCTAGTTATTTTTGTCGATTTTTAAAATAAAAAACTTGGATGATTAAGATGATGTTCCTAAAAAACAAAAATAAAGAGTTCTTTTTAATATCAGAAATATAATGAGCCTTTACTTTCAAAATTGACGAAAAAAGCAGACAAGCATTTTGTGTTTTTCTCTATTTTTTTTTTGATATAAAAATAGATTGTAAAAAGTAATTTCTGCTCCGTAAAAAAAGAATAACTTTGAACCATATTTTAAAATATGACCCTAAATAAAGTAATTTATAAAAAGTTAACGGCATCGTTTTACAGATAATTATAATTAACTACAAAACACCACCTTAACTGCATAATTACTGATTTTTTTTTACCAAAAAATTTTGTAAAGAATTGTATTGACGCATCACAATTTTTAACATCAAAGACATCAATTAAGGTAATATTTCAAAAACAGCATAGTACTAATGATATACTTTTTAAAACATGTTTAAAATTTTAAGAGCTACAATTAAAGACGCTCAACTTTTATCTAAATTAAGTGTTGATACATTTTTACCCGCTCATGGTCATTCTGCGCCAAAAATAGACATCGATAATTATGTAACTCAAAATTTTAATACAGAAAATTTTATCACTGAATTATCTGATATTAATAACTGCTATTATCTGCTGTATTCAAATGATCAAATTGCGGGATACTCTAAAATAGTTTTTAATCATTTTAATGAAAATATACCTGCTAAAAACACTGCATATATGAGTAGATTGTACCTACTAGAGCGTTTTTATGGTTCTGGTTTAGGAAAAAAATTATTTGATTTTAATCTGCATCTTTGCAAAGAACATCAACAATCTGGCATATGGCTTGCTGTTTGGGTAGAGAACCAAAAAGCAATTTCATTTTATAAAAAAATGGGTTTTTTAAAAGTTGGCGATTACGATTTTAAAATTTCCGAAAGACATAAGAATCCTAATCATATTTTGTATTTAGAATTTTAGCAGTAGATAAATAAAAAGCGTAAACGGTAATTTAGGACTCTTTTATTCATTTTTTCATAAATTTTTAAAAAGTAAATACCGTTATTTAAACCTAAAATGTTCGCTAAAAAAGAGCACCGTAAACTTGATTGCTTACGGTGTACTTTTTAATTGAATAAAATTATAGTCAGTTTTTATTTCGGTAAAAACGGACTAAAAAAGTTACTCCTACTAATTTAATAGTACTTAATCATGCTCCTGTTAAAGACCAATAAAAAAGGTTAATCTGTAAAAATCGTTGTTTGAAAATCTATCAACTTCTTCAGCAAGATTTGCACCAAAAGAAAAACGTAAACCTGTACTATTCTTTTTAAACTGAATATAAGGACCAGCCCATAAATAACCATCAGCCCTTTCTAAAGAACCACCGCCATTTGTCCCTCCACCAGACAAATACAACTCTTCTAAATGAGCTCCTACTGAGAAATATGGAGATACTCTATAGCCTAAATTAGCCCAGTAATGCACATAATTATTTGTAGATTGCCCTGCAACCGTTTCATCAGCTAAAGTACCATAATACCCAGCGTATAATTGACCTTCCCACTTATCTGAACCATAATTCACAGTTAAATTAGGCACTATTCCATCTCCAACAACACCTCTACCTTGAGCTCCACTAGAAAGTAAACTACCCATTGTAAAACCTAATTGTGGATTAATGTCAAAATTTCCAATTGTTTTATTATATCCGATACCAAATTCAGTCCATTGACCCCAAGCAGCAGGAGCGCTACCTGCACCCCATTGAATACCGTAAAAAGTAAGTGCGTCTGTATCTGTAAAAGAATAAGAGGCCGTCATCATGGGATTAAATCCGAAGAAAGCATCTTGATTAAGACTTAGTCCAAAACTTACCTTATCGTCATTAGTTTGTGCGTTGAAGGAAGAAACGGATACAACCATTGATAATGTAATACTAATTAAAAGTTTTTTTAAATACATACTATTTAATTTGAAGAATTATTATTTTTTAGCTCTGTTATTTAATGATACGATTAGCAATGATTAGAACATATTGATAAATTGCCAATGCGATTAAAGGTATTATTACACATTACTGGAGAGCGTATCTTTAAGTTTCCTTTTAAAATTTTACTTATTTTGAACATAATAATTATGGTGTAAATATTATTCTGATTTCACTGTTCATTTTAAATAATTATTCAAATTTATACATTAAAAGTAATATACCCCTAATTAATAGTATTACTTTCTTTATTTTTACTATAATTATAAAACATACCCCCTAAAATTATGGGGTGCTGTGAATTTTTACTAAAATTTTATGAATTTAAATTGTTTGAATACTATTGTTTTAATAATTATAGCAGTAATACAAGGTTTTATTAGCAGTAAAACACCTCATTCTATGACAAAAAACACCTTTTACGCATTAAAACACCCTTATAATTGCTTAACACTCATATATAAAAGGAATACTTTTTAATCTAATAGTATTACCTATACATACATTAAACACCTCTCTATTTTATAAAAATTATAGTATTTTAAAATGCTCGAATTTTATTTTAATTAGAAGAATCTAGTACACAGTAAATTGATTCTTACTAAAAAGCTAGCGCACCTTATTACACCAAAGCCTGAATTTATAAATCACTAATAACCAACAAAATAACCAGTAAGGAAATTGGTTTGCAATTTAGATCGAAAACCAAAAAGCGATTTCACCCTAAAAGAAAAAGGCGTTTACAAAAGTTGGGGAGTTCAATTTTAAAATTTAAGATACCTATTCAAATCCTAACCATGTTTTGTGTTTAACGTTTTAAAAAGGTAAATACTTCTGCAATAAAAATTCACAAAAACCATAAAAATCAGATACTTTTGTAAAAAAAAATAATAAAACCTACAAAATGAAAAAAACAGCATTAATTACGGGAGCAAGTAGCGGTTTAGGAAAGGAATTTGCCAAAATACACGCTAAAAAAGGAGGCGATTTGGTAATTATTGCAAGAAGCAAAGACAAGCTTTTAAAATTAAAAGAAAAGTTAGAAAAAAAATATTCTATTCACGTGAGTGTGATAGAAAGAGATTTGACAGCGCCAAATGCAGCGCAAGAAATATATGATTTTGTAAAGTTTAGTAATATAGAAATCGATTATTTAATAAACAATGCTGGTTTTGGTGGTATTGGGAAATTTCATGAAAGAGATTGGCATCAACATTTATCAATGATTCAAGTCAATATTGTTGCTTTAACAGCTTTAACGCGTATATTTTTACCAGATTTTGTCGAAAAAAATAGCGGTAAAATTCTAAACGTTTCTTCTACGGCAAGTTTAATGGCAGGACCAATGCAAGCGGTTTACTTTGCAACAAAGGCGTATGTGACTTCTTTTAGCAACGCAATTGCAGAAGAATTACATGACACTAACGTTACCGTAACTAACTTGATGCCCGGTGCTACAGAAACCGATTTTGGCAAAATATCGGGAATGGATAAAACAGCTTTATTTAAAGATGCCGCAAAAGCTTCTGATGTTGCCAATGATGGTTACAAAGCCATGATAAATGGAGATTTAGAAATAATTTCAGGTGTATCCTTTGCACAGAAAATGAGACTAAAAGCAATTCCATTCGCACCAAAGAAAATATTACTTTCTCAAATAAGAAAAATGCAAGAACCTAAAAAATAAGTATACCTATTTTAAAAGCCTAACAACAAACCTCTTGGCTATTATAAAGAGGTTTGTTTATTTTAGTATCTTTGATAAAATCAAACCTACGCTCATGAAAAAAACAGGTCTTACTCTTTCAATCGTTTTTATTCTTTTTACTTCTTGTAATCAACAAAAAAAAGAAGCAATCCCCACAAATAAAAATTTAAGTTTTAGCAACTTTCTTACCGATTACAACGAAGGTAAACTAAAGCTAAACCCTTTAAATGCTACCTTTGCTGGTGACTACCGATATAATGATATATTTCCAAACTTTTTATCGACCGAATATCAACAAAAAACAAAAGATTTTTATACCGATTATAAGGCTAAACTTAAAGATTTTAAGGATGAAACATTAAATGTAAGCGAACAGATGAGTAAAGCTGTTTTAGATTGGGACTGCGAAATGGCACTTGCCCAAAGCAATTTTAAAAACGATGTTTTATTTCCTATCAACCAAATGTGGACGGTTAATTTAACCATGGGACAATTAGCAAGTGGCAGCAGTGCACAACCTTTTACAACCGTTAAAGATTATAATGATTGGTTAAAAAGGCTTGATGGCTATACTATTTGGTTAACTTCTGCAGAAAGTAACATGAAACAAGGTATTGCTGAAGGCTATGTTTTGCCAAAATCGTTAATTCAGAAAATAATTCCGCAATTTGAAAGTTTAACCGAAGTAACCAAAGATTCAGAAGGCATTGTAGATGTTTCTAATAATTTATTTTATGCACCTATCAAAAAATTACCAAAAAATTTTACTTCAGAAGAAAAGCAAGAGTTCACTAAAAAATACACGGCAATTTTAAATGATCAATTAATCCCTTCATTTAAATCGTTGTCTTTATTTTTAAAATCAGAATATCTTTCTGCAGGAAGAGAAAGTAGCGGTATTTCTGACATTCCCAATGGTGAAGCGTATTACAAACATGCCATAAAAAATTACACAACTACGAATATGACTGCAGATGAAATTCACACACTCGGTTTAAGCGAAGTGGCAAGAATTTTATCTGAAATGGAAAAAATAAAGCAAGAAGTTGGCTTTAAAGGTACTTTAAAAGATTTTTTTTATGATGTTAGAAATAACAAGCAACTAATGCCATATAAAGATGCCTCAGAAGTTTTAGATAATTTTAATGCGATTCATGAAAAAATGAAACCGCAATTAGAAAAACTGTTTGGCAACAAACCCAAAACACCTTTTATTGTAAAGCAGACTGAAAAATTTAGAGAAGCTTCATCAAGTGCAGAATATAATCCTGGCTCTTTAGACGGCAGCAGACCGGGTGTTTTTTATGTTCCGATTCCAGATGCTACCACCTATAATGGTTTTCAAGATGAAGCCTTATTTTTGCATGAAGCAATTCCGGGGCATCATTATCAAATTTCATTAACACAAGAAAACAACAATTTACCAGATTTCAGAAAAACACTTTGGTATAGTGCGTATGGCGAAGGCTGGGCATTATATACAGAAAATTTAGGAAAAGAATTAGGACTGTATACAGATCCTTATCAATATTTCGGAATGTTAGGCATGGAAATGCATAGAGCTATTCGATTAGTGGTAGATACAGGAATCCATGCAAAAGGTTGGTCTAGAGAAAAAGCAATTCAATATTCTTTAGATAACGAAGCAGAATCTGGAGATGGAATTATTTCTGAAATAGAGCGCTACATGGCAAATCCTGGACAAGCCTTGTCTTATAAAATAGGCCAATTAAAAATTAGAGAATTGCGTGCTAAAGCAAAAGCTGCTCTAGGAAATCAGTTTGATATTAGAGAATTTCATAACGAAGTATTAGAAACAGGGTGTATTCCGTTGGCTTTGTTGGAAAATAAAATTGAGAAGTGGATTGAAACTAGTAAATAAATAGCACCTTATTTTAAGCAACATCGACAAATATATTTCATGAAAAAACTAACCTTTCTCACCCTATTTATTGCCACGACTATTTTTTGCCAAACAAATACAGAAGTGCATATTTTTGACATCATCAAAACCGAAAAAGGATACGATTTAAAAAATGGAAAAAACATTTCTAATAATGCAGCTTATGACAATCAGCCTTATTTTTATGATGATAATCACGTGATTTTTGCATCGACTAGAGATAAAGAAACGGACATTGTGATTTATAATCTAGAACATAATACCAAACGTTTTATTTCTGATACTAAAAACGGCAGTGAATACTCACCACAAAGAATCCCTAAATCAAACGATATTTCTGCAGTTCGTTTAGACAAGGATGGATTGCAGCGCTTTTATCAATATAATTTTAAAACTCAAAAAAATAAAGAACTTATTCCTGATGTAAAGATTGCGTACCCCAATTGGTTTGATAAAAAGACCATAATTGCTGTTGCTATCATAAACGGTTCTTTAGAACTGCTCATTTGTGATTTAAAAAAGAAAACAACCATTTCCGTTGCAAAAAATGTTGGGCGCTCTGTGCATAGAATTCCGAATACCAATTTAATGAGTTTTATTAGCAAAGAAAATAAGGAATCTTGGCTACTAAAATCACTAAACCCGGTAACAAAAGAAATAAAAACAATCGCATCACTAAAATTACAAGAAGATGTAACGTGGCTACCAAATGGACTTTTATTGATTTCCAGAGGAAACACAATCTATAAATTTGATCCTAAAAAAGACATGTCTCCAAGTTTATTTTTTAGTTCTATAGATGACAACCTCAATAATATTTCTAGAATTGCAGTAAATTCTGACGGCACAAAATTAATGCTTGTTGCAGAAGCTTCTCCAGAATATTTAGCGCAAGAACAATTAGACGGTTACAATAAAAGAGATATCGATGCTTTTTTAAAACCCTATGCAAAAGAGGTTCAAGTATATCGTTTTCCGAATACATTAGAGTACGAAGGCATAGAAAATATGAGAAATCGATATGAAAGTTATTTTGAAAACACACCCGATTTGCATTGTGAACTCATCAAAAGAATTGTGCATAAAGATCAAGTAATCGATCATGAATTAGTTACCGCAAACGGTAAAACTCGAAAAGCGGTGGCGATATATACCATGAAAAATGGAAAAATTGCGAGTGTCACTTTTTTGTAAATTACCCAAATCGTTTCAATAGATAATTTTTCAAGAAAAAAACCTAAACCATCAACATAAAACCAAAAAGTAAGACGGCGAAAAGCGTATTGTAGAGATAAAAAACGTTTGGCTTTGATAGCAAAAGAAGCAGATGCCAGTGTTTTTATGAAAGGACAATCAAAAAACGCAGCTACTATTTAAAAAGTATTCATTTTAAATCTATTAGTTTTACGAATAGGCGTAGGTTTAGGAGTCTTTTTAACACTTAGTTTAGAAACTTATACTAGCTTAAAAAGCGATGCTATTTATCTTGCAACTATTTTCTTTATGGCTGTTGTTGGGTTATTAGTAGGCTTCATTTTAACAAAAAAACGAGATCAAGAATAAAAAACATTCAAAGCTCTAAAAACCATTTCATTTTATGTGAAGTGGTTTTTTTTTGTTTTTAAAAAGAACAGTACCTTTAGGCACTTATTTCTTATAGAAATGAAAAATAAAAATAACAACTTATAAGACCTCATTTTAAAACCTCACAATGAAAAAAATAACGCTCTTAATTACTCTTATCACCTCTATAGCATTCGCACAAACCGATGCTAAAATTTATGATATTATTGATGCTGTTTCTGCAGATAGAATTAAAGCGGATGTAAAAACATTAACAGAATTTGGCACAAGAAACACCTTTTCTGATACCATTTCTGATACTCGTGGAATTGGCGCTGCAAGAAGATGGATAAAATCTGAATTTGAAACTATCTCTAAAGAGTGTGCTAATTGTATCAATGTGTTTTATCAGAAAGATTTGGTAACCACTGAAATGAGTACAAGAGTTCCTCATGATGCTTATGTTGTAAATGTTGTAGCCGTTCAAAAAGGTACAAAATACCCAAACAGATATGTTATAATGAGTGGCGATATAGATTCACGCGCAAGTGATACAATGGATTTTACCACAGATGCGCCTGGTGCAAATGACAATGCCTCTGGAATGGCAGGAACCATAGAAGCTGCAAGAGTTTTAAGTAAGTATAAATTTGAGAGCAGCATTATTTATGTTGGTTTGTCTGGTGAAGAGCAAGGACTTTTTGGTGGCGCAGGTTTGGCAAAGTATGCGCAAGATAATAAATGGGAAATTATCGGGATTTTAAACAATGATATGATCGGAAATATTACTGGCGTAGATGGCGTTATTGATAACAGAGCTTTTAGAATTTTTTCTGAACCTGTACCTGCAAACGAAACTGAAACAGAGCGTAAAATGAGACGTTTTTATGGTGGTGAGGTAGACGGCGTTTCAAGACAGCTAGCAAGATATATTCATAAACAGACTAAAACGTATATGCCAGAAATGAATCCGATGATGATTTATAGATTAGACAGATTTGGGCGTGGCGGCCATCACCGACCTTTTAATGATTTAGGCTTTGCAGGCATTAGAATTATGGAAGCGCATGAAAATTATACGCAACAACACCAAGATATTAGAGTAGAAGACGGAATTAAATATGGCGATACTTTTGAGCATGTAAACTTTCCGTATGCAAAAAAATTAACGGCTGTAAATGCTATTAATTTAGCAAGTTTGGCTTGGGCTCCAGAAGCTCCAAAAGAGGTTGCCATTGGCGGTATCGTTGAAGCTTCGGCAAGGTTAAAGTGGAACAAAGTTGAAGGCGCAAAAGGATACAAAATTTACTGGAGAGATACCACGTCACCCACCTGGGATCATTCTAGATATGTAGAAACTACCGAATTTACTTTAGACGGAATTGTTATCGATAATTTCTTTTTTGGAGTTGCTGCTGTTGGCGAAAATGGTCATGAAAGTGTTGTTGTTTTTCCGAATAAAATTTGGAGAGATTAGTTGATGAAATTTTTGATCTATAGTGTTAGCGTGTGTGGGAAAGCGTTCCGTTTGTTTCGCTATAAGCGCCCCATGCATGCAAACGCCTTACAAATTGTCTTCCTATAAGTACTCGACAAAAGTTAAAATGATCAACAAACAGCTATATTGTTGCGGAATAACCCACTGTATTGGAAGCCGTTTGATTTGTCTTTCTTTAAGCATAGTACACACTGATGGTTCATAAAGTTTGTCATTAGGAAAGGTGTTCTTAAATAATTAAAAAATATTACTCCTAAAAGATGGCAAGCTTTAGAGAATTATGTGAAGAGATTAAATTTTTGTGACAAAAAAATAAGAAACAATCTACTTTCCACAGATAAAATTAGCAATCTCCCGATTAGAAATTTTAGGGTTTGCACCTGCACTCTGCGCCACTAAAGCACCAACAGCGCAAGCAAAATCGATTGCTCTTTGCGGTTTTTCTTCGTTTGTTAACTTACTAATTAATGACCCTAAAAAAGAATCTCCAGAACCTACCGTATCAGCAACTTTAATTTTATAACCACTATTGTAATATAGTTTAGCATCAAACAATAAAACAGCCCCATGTTCCCCTTTAGTCACACAAATATGTTTGGTATTTGTTTCCTTTGATATAAATTGTAAATTCTGCTCTAAATTATTAAATTTAGAACCCATAAAAGCACTGACTTCATACAATTCATCATCATTTAATTTAATGAAATCTGCTTTTTGCATTAGTTCAATTAAAACATCTTTATCATAAAAAGGAGGTCTTAAATTGATATCAAAAACTTTATAGCCTGCAAATTCTAATAATTGATATAAAGTATTTTTAGAAACTTTGTCTCTAGTAATTAAACTTCCAAAAACAAAAGCATCCGCTTGTTTTACCAAATTTGATGCCTTTTCTGTGAATGCTATTTTATCCCAAGCCTTTGGATGTTCAATTTTATAAGTCGCGGCTCCTTTATTGTTTAAGGTTACGGTAACTTCTCCTGTTTTAAAATCGTTTAAAACTTGAACATGTTCTGTATTTATTTGGTGTTCTTGCAAATAATTGAGAATCAATTTCCCTAAATCATCATCACCGACAGCACTAATCATAGCAACCTCATTAGAAAAAGACTGTAAACGAGTTGCAACATTTAAAGGAGCTCCTCCAATTTTTTTATGCGTCGGAAAAACATCCCATAAAACTTCACCAAAACAAACAATTTTATTCATAATTTTAATAAAAGATTTAAATTCCGATAAAAATCGGCATTAATTCAAGGATAAAAAACTTAATTCTTAAAGACCCAAACGTTTTTAGACTCTATAACCAGCAACATCGGCACAGCGCCATCGAGATCTCAAGGAAAAAATATAATTTTAATATTCCCACCGAGCATATCAAGATTTGAAATACGAGATCCCGATAAAAATCGGCATTAGTTCAAGGATAAAAAACTTAATTCGTAAAAACGCAACCGTTTTTTAGATTTACTAACGGGCAACCTCGACACAGCGCCATCGAGATCTCAAGGAAAAAATATAATCTTAATATTTCAACAAAAAGTATCATAATTTGAAATATGAGATCTCGCTAAAAAGTTGATTAGTTCAACTAGCAATTTTGATTTCAAAGCTTCGCTTTTTATCAAAATTGAGTTTCACTAATAAATATTAGATTCCATCGTTTGCTGGTTAATTGAACTTGCAAAAATAGAAAGCATTCTTTTGGCAATCCCAGTCCAACCAAAATTTCTACGCGCAAAACGTGCCCCTTCCACAGACATTTCGTTTCGTAAATTAGGATATAAAAGCGGCATTGCCATCATGGCTCCAAATTCTACAGGTCTATGAGGATCTGCAAATAAAGCCTGATTTCCAAAATCAATTAAATCACACAAACCACCATGAACGGTAATTACACTTGGGGTTCCGCAAGCCATTGCTTCAATAGCAACCATACCAAAAGGTTCATATCTAGAAGGCATTGCAAAAATACTAGCAGATCTATACACATTTGCTAAATCTTTATCCTCAATATAATTATTCCACTTAATTTTATCCATCACTCCAATTTCTGTTGCAACTTGTTTTAATTTTTCAATTCCTTCTTGATCTTGTTTAGAATCTCCTCCAATACAAGCTACTAATCTTGCTTCTGGGCATAATGCAAAAACAGTTGGTAAAGCATTTATTAATAAATCATATCCTTTATTATGTGCCATTCTTCCCAAAGCCAAAATATCTGTCGGATTGATATCGTATTTTAAACGAATTTTATCCTTCTCTTTAGACGGAACGGGATAAAATCTATTTTCATCTATTCCTGGAGGAATCATACTGCAGTTCTTGGGAAGCATATCATATTGCTGCACCAAGAGTTCCACTTGTGGTAAGGTCGTTGCGATCACAAAATTGCACATCTGATACACAAAATATTCTTTTCTGATACGTTCTTTAAAACGGTAGGTTTTCTCCATTTCTTTTTCTTCCATATCACTGCCCATAGAATGCTGTTTCCACCAACCTAAAGAATGTGGCGTATGCACATGACAAATACCTAATTCTTCCGCAATTTTTTGTCCAGCCCAACCAGCATCCCAATAATGCGAATAGACAACATCATATTTTTTATTTTCTTTTTTTATGGCCGCCAAAGTATTCGTGACAAACTTTTTTAAATGATCATGCATGTCTTCTTTTCGGATAAATTTCTTGCCCCCAAAAGGAATTCTCCAAACACTATAATTCTCGTTTACATTATCATATTCTGGTTGATCTTCAAACTGCCGCGTTACTAAATCTACCCGTTTGCCCAGTCTGCTAAATCTTTCTGCTAATTCTAAAACATACACTACTTGACCACCAGTATCTGGTTTTCCTAATTCTGCATTTGCTCCCACATATCCATGTAAAGAGATCATTAAAATTGATTTCATACGTTAATTTTTAGCGTTAGTTTTCGTTATTTTTAAATCGTGACATGCCGCAATATATTGCGCAGCAGACCAAGCCTGATAAGCTTTTCCCATGGGTTTTCCTGTAACGCCATGCGCCCATTCATTAAATTCCCATTCATTGTTGATCCCCTCTTTATTGATAAGCGCCAATTTGTGTAATTCTGCAATTGCGATATCTCGAAACCCTAATTTATTTACATACTTTACCCAAAATCCGCCTACAAAAGGCCAAATACCACCATTGTGATAATGATTTGGTAAGTTGAGTAAGTTTACGGTATAATAAGGCTTCCAATCTGGATCACCAGGACTTACAACTGGATAGACATTTGCAACCGGAAATGGATCATTAGCGCCAACACCTAGCATAAATTTAAACGTTTGGTGTGCTTTTTCTGAATCTATGGTTCCGTGTAAAAAGGCCAATACATTTCCAAGAATATCACAACGCCAGCTAAAATCGAACGGTGTAGTTTGTGCTATTAAATAAGAAGTATCTCCTAAAGTAAATTGTTTTTCGGCAAAAGAAACCGAATGAAATAATTGTTGCTGTGTTGATGGCCAAAAATTACGAACAATTTCTTTTTTAATCACTTGAGACCATCTGATATATTCTCCTGCATCTTCATGGTCTCCAAGCATTTCTAACATACGTCCAAAACAAACATTAGAGCGGTACCACAAAATTTCATCGTATAAAATATTATAACTTCTTCCGAATAAATCCGTCCAATCTCCAGCTTCCGGAATTTCTAAAAGTGCATCATTATTGCTATCATGTGCGCCCAACCACCTCATCGTTTCCTTAATATCTGAAATATATTTTCTTAAAAACAAAATGTCTTTTGTAACATTAACATATTCATAGAAAGCGATTACTACCCAAATACCACTATCGATAGAGCAAATACCACCGACTCCAGAATAATCTGGTTTTTGATCTTTTAACCTTACATTGGCAGGAATTTGGCCATTTCTAGAAATGTTTTCTAACAAAGTAACTAAAGTTTGACGCTGACATTTGTGTATTTCTTCATCATCAATTAAAGACAGCGAGCCAATTACGGTAATTGCGCCATCTCTTGCCCACACAGAATGATAATTTTCATCGGTTCCGTTTGGTATATTATCGGGTATAGAGCAAGCAGAAAACCCTAATGGAGTTATATTTTTTCGCAAGGCTTCAATCGCTTTTTCATACCCTTCTTGTATTAATGCTATTTTTTCATTATCATCTTCTAACGAAATAGTATCTAGTTCTTTTTTAATAAAAAAATCTTCTGAATGATCTACATTAAGACCTTCTATTGCTTCCTTTGGTAAAATTTGGTAATAAATTAAACCTTCAATAATCCCATCACCTTTTTCTTTTTCTGTGTGATAGACATTTTTATGCTTGGTGTACTTATATAATTCCTCGTGCGCATTCGCAACGACAATTCCTGAAACATCCTTCAAATCGAACATTGCAGAATCGTTTCCGCTATCTCCTGCAACTAAAACTTGGTTTGTTTTTAAACTTAACCTTCTTAATAACCATTGTAGTGCATTTCCTTTATTTGCCCATTTTGGTACAATATCTAAAAATTTATCACCTGAATAAATAACGTTTACATCCATGTTAGCGTTTGCAAAATCTCGCGCTACATTTTCTACAAGCTCTTCACTTGCATCATGAAAAAAATAACTTCTTTTATAAGAGTGTTGAAATTTACTTGGTTGCTCACTAATAGGGTGGTCTATTTTATTGATGATAGTTTCTACGGCTTCTAAATTCCAACCATCATCCAGTACATCATTAAATTCCTTTTCTACGCTCTTTTCTTTATAATTATAAATGTGTGTTCCTACTCCAGAAATAATATAATCAGGTTTTGGCAACACACCTTTATTAATAAGATTTAAAACGTCATCGATTAACCTGCCGGTATTATAAGTAACAATAATATCGATATCATTCGCATATTTTATCCAAGTTTTTGTAAAATTACTCTTGTACGTATGAAAATCAATTAGTGTGTTATCGATGTCAAAAGATACTAATTGTATATCATTTTTACTCCCTAAACTATTGTCTACCATTTAAATATGTTTTTTAAATTACTTCTAATTATGCCAAATTATAAAAATTTTAATCAATAAATGAGCTCATATGAGACTAATATTTACTCTTAAATATACTTTTATGATAGTCTTATTTTTTGTCTATTTTAAATATAGTATAAAGAATATTAGGTGGTTAAAATTAGAATATTACAAAGGGCCCACTCTTATTTCTAATATTTAAAACAAAAAATATGTTAATTAAATGTTAAATAAATATATCACTCTCTAAAATGAAAGTAATACTATTATATTTGTAGTGTAAACTATCAATTATGAAAAATCTACTATCTATATGTTTCGTATTAATTATTAATTTTTCTTTTGCACAAGAAAATTCTTCTGATATTTTAAGAACGTTTAACAACCATCAGAAAAATGCTTTTATGGCAAATAACAATGAAAATGCTCATTTTGTCAATAATCCGAGAATCGTATCTCTTGATTTTAACAATCTTATAAAAGTTAATGAAGGAAAATTTTCTTTAAAAGAAATTCATGACAAAAGCTTGACTTCATTATTGATTGATTTAGACCAGAATACAACAGCTCAATTTTTAGCAGTCGAAGAAATTATTTCTTCTAAAATAAGTGTAACCGCTAAAAAAAGTATGATTCTAGCTACAAATCAAAAATTTATAGATAACCTGATAACAGCAAAAATTTTACAAGAAGGCTTACTGAATGGAAGTAAAAAATATTCAGACAAAAACGACAACCTTTATGGCAATTATCCTAAAATGCTAAATCTGTTAATTGTGAACTATATTCTATCAGAAAATTTAGAGTTACAAATTGGTAATAGTATCTATCCTTATTTGAATAAACCTTTTAAAACAGAATTAGATAAAACATTGTCTAGCAGCTTAAATTTATTAGCGATTAATTTTTAAAAACAAAGATAGTTCCACACTTTTAGATTGACGTTTCTAACACTTTAGAGACGTCAATTTTATCGTTAAAATCGATTGTTTTAGGAATTACTAAAAAATAAATTTATTTTAACGCTATTTAGTATCCTCATCAAGTCTCTTAAAAACATAGTTCGTTACCTAAATGTGCTTCTTATTTTCAATAAATTATATTTAAAAAAAACCAAGAATAGGCAAAAGGTACCTTTAAATTTGAATGGATTTAATCAAAAATAAAGTGCCCTAGAAAGCAACTATTTTTAGGGTCACTAAAAAATTTAGAAATACTAAATTATAAAAAAGCCATCTAGACTCTCGTTTAGATGGCTTTTAAACAAAATTCAAATAATACACTACTTATAAACTCTTATCCCCTAAATTAGGATTGTACACATAATTAAATGTGTAAAATCTTCCATTTCTTGGGTTAGAAGCATCTAAATCTTTATAATAACTAATGATTTCCATTTTTGCATAATGCCCATCGTTTGTTTTAACGACAATAACTTTTCCCGAAATTGGGTTTATCACATTATTTTGTCTGTTATACGTATACCAACCATTTCCACTACCAATAGGCAAAGCATAAACATCTGTTGCATCTTGCTTAAAATTTGCATCTTCAGGTGCTTCTAAAATACTTTCAAAAGCTCCAGTTTCAATTGCTAAAGATCCGTTAGCTGTTCTCGCTGGTTCATCAGTTAAACCAATTTTAGAACCTCCATTTACTAAAATGTCAGTTCCTCTAAAAGCAATATCCCAACTAGCATCAGTTACCACAGTTCCCGATTTAAAGCTAAATTTTGTAAACGCTCCAGAGACGGGTCCCTGACCAGCGCCACCTATTTGAGGTGCGGGAATATTGATCGCTTGATTAGAAACTGCCGGTTCTAAAACTGGCGCGTCGTCATCATTACAAGAAGTTAGTGTTAAACTTACAAAAGCGATTACTAAAATTGATTTTAAATTTCTCATTTTACTTATTTTACTATTTATATATATTTATTTTAAAAATTGAATCGTACTCTACCATAATAATTTCTTCCTACTAATAACACTGCGTCATTATTAGGGAATGCTGTTTCGTTTTCTAATCCCTTTTCATCAAAAAGGTTGTCTACACCTAGCTGAAAATTCAATAAATCGAAAAATGTTTTTTCTATCGCCATATTTATTTGTGCATTACCGGCTACAAAATCATCGTATTTATCAATAATATTCTGACTGCTATTCGTATCAAACAAAGCATATTTACTTCTATAAATTGCTCTTATGTTTGTAGAAAAATCATGTGTTAAATTCTGGTAAAATAATTTTGCATTTGCCGTATGTTTAGACCTGTTTGGCAGTCCAAAATAATCTGATTTTTTAAGAGCAACTGATGGAGCTAAAGGCGTTTTTCGATAGAAAACCGTGCCAGTTTCTATATTTCGTACTTCTTGTTTGTCTTTTGCATCCAAAAACTGATAACCACCAACAAAATTAAAATTGTCTGAAATTTTAATCTTAACATCCAATTCTACCCCTTGTGTAAAAACCTGATCTCTGTTTTCATAATAAAACACAGAAGTTCCTGTACTGATATTTGGCAAACTTCCTTGAAGCGCCACCGTATTTATCAAATCATTAATATCATTTCTAAAAAAATTGATATTAATTTTTACATCTGAAATAGGCTTCACTTCAAAACCAACATTATAGCCAATAGAATTTTCTGGTTTTAAATCTTTTTCTATAGATTTTACATTAGGTTCATCGCCATATAAATCATGTAAAGTTCTAGTTCCTAAAACAATATAACCTCCTGCTCTATTATTAAAGTTAAAAAAAAGTTGTCTAAAATCTGGTGCTTTAAATCCATAACCCACGGAAGCTTTTGCTGATAACCAATCATTTATTTTATAGGATGATGATATTTTTGGACTGAATGCAGATTTGTATTTGTTATGATTATCAAATCTTGCGCCTACAATTAAATTTATTTTTTCTGTGGGATGAAAATCATATTGGGCAAAAATATATTTGGAATTAAAAGTCTCTTTTTTATCAAAGAAAGTTCTATCCAAAGCATCAAAATTTGCACCTAAACCAGTTATTAATGTACTATTTTTTAAAGCTGTTGTGACTCTAATTTCTGGTCTTATTAACGTTTGATTAAATTCTGCTAACACCCCATTAAACTGACTTTCCGTTGTAAATTGAGTTGCATAAAAAGTGTAATTAACATTCCATATATCATTTATTTGATGCCTTAATTCTGTATTAGAATTCCAATCACTTTGAATATTATTCTCTCCTTGCGTTTCATAAAAATAGCGTTGAGAAGTAAAAATATTTAGCTTTTTAGAAAAATCATAGGTTAACTGTAAGTTGCTCGTGTAATTTTGATAGGCTTCTGTAGTTTTTGAAATTGTTGTCGGGCTCAAATCAAAACCTCCACTAGAATTTAAATTAATACCAGCAGCTGCACCAAATTTTCCTTTTTTATAAACAAAATTTGTATTAATATCTAATTCGTCTCTGGCACCTAGTCTTACAAAATAACCAACATCACCCTTTAAAACATCTCCTTTTGGTTTCTCTGTAATTATATTGATAACTCCACCCAAAGCTTCAGAACCATATAAAGAAGATGATGGACCTTTTACAATTTCTATCTGTTTAATGTTGTTTACCGTAATTCTACTCAAATCTAAATTACCAGAACTTCGCCCAACTAAAGGCACACCGTCAATCATAATTAACGTATATTCTGCTGATAAACCTTGCAATTGAACCCCTGTAAATCCGCTTTGATCGGTTACAAAATTAATTCCTGTTTGTTCTATCAAAATATCCTTTAACCTTGTTGTTCCAGATTTTTGAATTTGTTCTTTAGAAATTAACGTTACAGGCATTGGCAAAGAAGACAATTGCCTAACAGTTCTTGTTGCCGTAATTACAACTTCATTTAACGCATTTACTTCCACAGAATCTTTTTTCACCTCTTTCTTTTGAGAAAAAGTGGTAAAAGCAATACTAAAAAATAGTAAGACAAAAACTCTATTTAGAAACATTCTTAATAATTTTACGCAAATATAATTCCTTATTTTAATTAAATCTAAATAAATTTTATATTTTTGCCGCAGACATATAATCCTAAATACATTTAAAAATGAAAAAATTAATAGTTAGCTCGTTGTTCCTGTTTTTATCAATACACGTAATTTCACAGTCAAAAAAAACGAAAGATCAAGATGCCATTAAAGAAATGTGTGGTTGTTTTGAAGTAACCTTCAACTTTGCAGAAACCTTTAATACTAGTAAAGATTCTACTTATAAACCCTCTAAAAACAAAATTAGTAGTGGTTTAGAATGGGCAGCGTTAGTGGTTAATGAGAAAAATAAAATCTCCATTCAGCATATTCTGCAAGTCGGTAATCCTGCAAAACCAATGATCGTAAAACATTGGAGACAAGATTGGCTCTATCAAAATAAAGATTTTTACATGTATAACGGCGATAATAACTGGACTTTTGAGCAGAAAGACAAACAAGATGTAAAAAAACAATGGACCCAAAAAGTATATCAGGTAGACGATAGTCCGCGGTACGAAGGTTCAGGAACTTGGGTTCATGTAGACGGAAAAAGCTACTGGGAAAGCACAACAACCGCGCCTTTGCCGAGAAGAGAATACACAAAAAGGAGCGATTACAATATTACTGTAAGAGGAAATAGACAAGAAATTACAGATGCGGGTTGGGTTCATGACCAAGATAACAGCAAAGTTATTCGTACAAAAGACCAAAAGGATAAAATAATTGCTTTCGAAAAAGGATATAATACTTACAATAGAGTAGATGAAAGCAATTGTAAAATTGCTAAAGATTGGTGGATAAAAAATAACATAAAATGGGAAATAGTTAGAAACAAATGGGACGCCATTTTTAGCAGAAACACAGATTTAACATTAGAAGCAAAAGTTGATAATAAGCCACTATACAAACATTTATCTGATAATGTTACCGAAAAAAAGAAAATGGACGCTATTATTGAATCTTTTGTTAAAAAATAAATCAGATGAAAAAGTTACACGTTTTATCTGTTTTCGCGCTTATTTTAAGTGGTTCTTTTACAGCTCAAAATTCTAATATTTTTCATGAAAGAGACTTCTGGCAAACAAATCCTAACATTTATACTATTGATAAAAAAATAGCGGAAGGAAACGATATTTCTGAATTAAATAGCAATGCTTTTGATGGTGTTGTATATGCAATTTTAGAAAAAACAGATAACAAAACCATTAAACACCTTTTATCTAAAAAAGGAAATGATGTGAACAAAAAAACACACGATGGCAGAACCTATATTTTCTGGGCTTCTTATAGCAACAATTTAGAATTGATGAAATATTTAGTTTCTAAAGGTGCAAAAACAAATTTGGTCGATAGTCATGGATATACGGTTCTAAACTTTACAGCAAACGCAGGTCAATTAAACAAAAAATTGTACGAATACTTATTCAAAATGGGTGCAGATATAAAAACCGAAAAAAATCATAGTGGTGCAAATGCACTTTTACTAATAGCACCTCATACTAAAGATTTTAGTTTGATAAAATATTTAACTTCAAATGGTGCATCCATAAATGATAAGGATAATGATGGAAATGGAATTTTTGAATATGCCTCTAAAGGAGGAAATATAGCCTTTCTAAAAATGCTGGTGAAACGTAAAGTAACGATAGGTACTAGTACAATGATTTTTGCAAGTCAGGGTTTACAGAGAAAGAAAAACAACTTAAAAACCTTTAAATTTCTAGAAAGCATAGGCGTTAAAGTAAATGTTATTGATAAAAAAGGTAGAAATTCACTACATGCAATTGCCTATAATAGTAAAGATCTTGCTACCTATTCTTATTTTATAAATAAAGGTGTAAATACAAATTTGCAAGATAATGAAGGCAATTCTCCTTTTATGAATGCCACAAAGAACAATACTTTAGACGTTGTAAAATTTTTATCTAAACATGTAAAAGATTATAATTTAAGCGATGAAAATAGACGTTCTGCTCTGGTAATGGCAGTCCATAAAAATTCTGCAGATGTAATTGAATTCTTACTAGAAAAGACAGCTGACATCCACACAAAAGATGGTAATAATAATACCTTATCATATTATTTAATTGATAATTATAAAGCAAATAAACCAACACTTTTTGAAGAAAAATTAAAACTTCTAGAAAAAAATGGATTGGTTTTCAATCAAATTCAGAATTCTGGAAACACACTTTTACACATTGCTACTGAAAGAAATAATTTAGCCTTATTAAAAAGATTGGCTCCCTATAATATTAATGTTAACCTTAAAAACAAGGAAGGTTTAACGGCTTTACAAAGTGCGGCCATGATGGCTAAAGACACCAAAATAATTCAATATCTAATGCGTATTGGTGCTGATAAGAATGTAAAAACAGATTTTAATGAGTCCGTTTATGATTTGGCTTCTGAAAACGAACTACTGAAGAAAAATAACGTTGATATTAATTTTTTGAAATAAAATTTTTAAAATGAAAAAAAGAAATTTAATCTTTATAATTCCTGCTTTTTTGTTAATGATTACGGCATTGTTTAGTTTTAAGAAAAATACTGAAAGCAGCTATAAATGCATGATTCAAATGAAAAATTACACAGGAGAAGGTGCTTATGTTGTTATATCCTTATTGAACCCCGAGGGTAGCTATGAAAAAACTATTTATGTGCAAGGTAATGATGACGAATGGTATTTTGACATTACTGATTGGTGGAAATTTCAAGGAAAAAAAAGAGCAAATATTGATGCCATTACAGGTGCCACAATTGGTGGTGGCCAACGCACAATTAGTGTGATTAAAATTGATGATAACCTGTTAAATAAAGGCTACAAAATTCGTTTTGAAACTGCGGTAGAAGATCAAGAATATCATACTTCAGATGTTGAGTTTGACTTGACCAAAGAAAACTTAAAATCTAAAATTGAAGGAAAAGGGTTTATTCGTTATGTAAGAATGATGCCTAAATAAAGGATAAAATTCTAGCGCAGATTACACAGATTTTTACGGATAAAACGTTTTAAAGACAACATCCTAAACATTTGTTTTAATCAGTGAAATCGGTATCAAAAAAAAATCAATCTACTACCTAAAAAATAACAAAACCTAAATGACAATTTCAATATGGAGATTTAGCCACTTAACACTGGCAATATCTTCTGCATTCTTTATTCTTATCGCCTCTTTAACAGGTATTATTTTGGCTTTTGAACCTATTTCAAACAAAATAAATCCTTATAACGTTGCAGATATAAGTTCCGTTTCTATTGCAGAAACAATTAGAGCTTTAGAAAAGGAGTATAACGAAATTATCACGATTAAAGTTGATGAAAATGATTTTATATCTGCCTCTGTAATTAAGAAAGATAGCAAGAGTACCTCTTTCTATATCAACCCAAAAACGGGTAAAAATATTGGTAATCTGATTCAGAAATCCCCCATTTTTGAATTTGCAACCAACCTACATCGTTCTTTATTTTTAAAATCAACAGGAAGATTTATCATTGGTTTTGTTTCTTTATTACTTTTATTAATTGCAATTACAGGCACTATTTTAATCGCAAAAAGACAAGGTGGTTTCAGAAAGATATTTTCAAAAATAGTTAAAGAAGATTTTAATCAATATTATCATATTATTTTAAGTCGGTATGCTTTTATTCCGATTGTTATTATAACACTTACGGGCTTTTATTTATCCTTAGAGAAATTCTCTTTACTTCCTAACGTTGCTGCTGTTCATGAAAAGGTAGCTCAAAAACCATCAAGTTCAGATATAAAACCAACAAATTTTTCAATTTTTAAATCCACAAAATTAAGTGCTGTAAAAGAACTAGAATTTCCTTTTTCTAGTGACGAAGAAGATTATTTTTATTTAAAATTAGAAACTAAAGAAATAGCAATTCATCAAAAAGACGGACAAATTATCAGTGAGAAAAAACAAGGATGGGTTTCTTTAGTAAGTTATTATAGCATCATTTTACACACAGGAAAAGGTTCTATCATTTGGTCTATTATCTTATTATTATCCTGTTTAGCGATACTTTTCTTTATTTTCTCTGGCTTTTCTATGACGTTAAAAAGAACAAGAACTAAAACAATGATCAGAAATAAATTCACAAAAGATGAAGCCGAATATATTGTATTAGTAGGCTCTGAAACCGGTAGTACTTTTAATTTTGCAAATGCTTTTTATTATGCTTTATTAAAGGTCAGAAAAAAAGTTTTTATTACCACCTTAAACGAATATACTACCTATAAAAAAGCAAAAAACATCATCATTTTTACAGCAACATATGGCGCGGGAGAAGCACCGATAAATGCCAATAAATTTATGAAGAATATCAACAAAATTAAGCAACAAAAGATGTTAAAATTTGCGGTTGTTGGTTTTGGCTCTAAAGCATATCCTGAATTTTGCAAGTTTGCCATTTTAGTGCATGCTAGTTTGCAAATTCATAAAGATTTTATACCCACAATTCCTGTTTTTAAAATCGATAATCAATCTTTTAAATCTTTTATAGCTTGGGTAAAAGAATGGAGTTTTAACAATCAATTGGTGCTTACAATCCATAAAGAAGACATCGTAAAATCATCCGAAGAAAACATCGACTTTAAGATCATTAAAAAAACGGATTTGAATATTGATGATACTTTTCTAATCCAAATAAAACCAACTGAAAAAATAAAGTTTGTTTCTGGAGATTTACTTTCCATCAACCTAACAAATGAAAACAAGAATAGAGTCTATTCCGTTGCAAAAATCGATAAAACTATTTTATTAAGTATTAAAAAACATGAGTTGGGTGCTTGCTCAACATACATAAGTAAGTTCAGTTTAAACGAGAATTTAAGTGCCCATATTCAAGAAAATAAGCAGTTTCACTTTCCTGAAAAGGCCACTGAAATCATCCTAATTTCTAACGGAACAGGAATTGCTCCTTTTTTAGGAATGATTCAAAAAAATAAAAAACAAAAAGTTTATTTGTTTTGGGGAGGAAAAACAAAAGAGTCTTTAAACATATACAAAGATTTGATCAAGGTTGCTTTAGAAAAAAAATCACTTTCTTCTTTTTTCCCTGTTTTTTCTCAAGAACAACAAGAAAAAATATATGTTCAAGATATTTTAAAAAATCATACTGACTTAATAACAAACGTTCTAAAAAACGGAAATGTAATTATGATTTGTGGTTCTATTGCAATGCAAAAGGGAGTAACGAACGAGTTAGATAAAATTGTAAAGAATGATTTAAAAATATCTTTAAATCATTTTATAAATCGCGGTCAAATTAAAACTGATTGCTATTAAACTAAATATCATGTGTCAACATTCAAAAATAATATCAAGTGTTAAAAACGGAGAAATTTCTATGTGTACAGGTTGTAAAACCTATGCGCTCACGTATAAGAATATCTTCTTTCAGTTTACAAGTGAGCAACTTACAAAATTTAAAAGCTACGTTTCTCAAATTGATGTCGCTTATTGGTTGGATCATAATGCTTGTTCTACTCAAAAAAGAAAAGTTCCTATTCCAACATCTCATCAAAATTTAATACTGATCTTTGATATAAATGAGGTTAAAGAATTAAGAATTTTACTGGATCTAGATAGAAACAACCCGATAAAAATAGTTGCACCTGCTGATATTGATTATCCATTAATTTTAAATTAAATAGGTATAGACCTTTACATACCCAATTATAAAATTAAATTGATGCAATACGTTTTAAAAGAAGTCAGAAAAAAATACAGATATATGGAAAAGTTTAAAAAGAGTTCATTTTACTATTTTCAAGTTAGATTACAACATAAAAAACCAAAAATTGTGTCATTTAGACCTTTAGTCTTCGCTCAAGATAACCTTTTGAGAAATCCTATAATACGAAACTTCAAAAGTCTGTAACTTTATGTGATTTCTCACTTTGGTCTAAAAAACAAAGCTGAACCTTATCATTTTTGCTTAAAAATTATCTTTCAATAAAAATACCATTCTAAAATTCAATTATAACTTCATAAAAAAAACCTCACGGGCTTTGATACTGAATCGAGTTCAGCACAAGAAGCCTGTGAGATTTAAATACATATAATACTACACTTTTTTTCTACAATCCGCTCATAAAACTGCCATAAGGATCTTTAAATTGAGTGCCTTCTGCAAACCGATGCTTGCTTAATTTTTTAAACTCAACTAATGCCCATAGCACATATTCTTTCACAAAATATCGATCGTTTATATTCATGTTTGGTTGATGTGCTTTTAGAAAAGCATCTAAAGGTTTAATTTTATCAAGCTCGTTTTTGTATTGTTCATCTGTAAATTCATCTAACAATTCAAAATCTTCTTCTGCATTAAAAAACCAAGAAATCACATCATCATAAGGTGTTTCTGCATCTTGTTTTTCTAACTTTTTTATTTCTGGAAAATAAGTTGGAAACAATGTCTTAATCGCATTATTAATTAAGGTTTCTGCAACCATTTGTGCGCCTTCTTGTTCGCCCTCATAAACCAATTCTACCTTCCCTGTTATTGCAGGTACAATTCCGTCAAAATCACTTAAACGAATCATTGTTTTAGAATCACCAGAAAGCAATGCTCTTCTTTCTGCTGTGCTCAATAAATTTTCGAAAGCAGAAATACTTAAACGTGCACTTACGCCACTTTTAGCATCTATATATTCGCTTTCTCTTGCCTCAAAAACAATTTGCTCTAACAAATCTTTTGCCAATTCAGGAACCTGAATAAACTCTTTTTGAGAACCTGCTTTGCTAGTTTCTTGTTGTGTAATTAATTTTGCCGTTTCTATATCTTCTGGATAGTGTGTTAAAATTTGAGACCCAATTCTATCTTTTAAAGGCGTTACAATGCTACCTCTATTGGTATAATCTTCTGGATTTGCTGTAAATACAAATTGCATGTCTAAATTTAAACGCATTTTAAATCCACGAATCTGAATATCTCCTTCTTGCAAAATATTAAATAAGGCAACTTGAATTCTAGCTTGTAAATCGGGTAATTCATTAATTACAAAAATACATCTGTTTGCTCTCGGAATCATTCCGTAATGAATTACTCTGTCATCTGCATAGCTCAATTTTAAATTGGCTGCTTTTATAGGATCTACATCCCCAATAATATCAGCTACAGTAACATCTGGAGTTGCTAATTTTTCTGCAAAACGTTCGTCTCTGTGTAACCAATAAATCGGAGTATCATCTCCTTTTTCTTTAACCAATTCAATCGCAAATCTAGAGATAGGTTGTAATGGATCGTCGTTAATTTCTGAACCTTCTACAACCGGAATATATTCATCTAATAAATTCACCATTAATCTTGCTAAACGTGTTTTTGCTTGCCCTCTTAATCCTAACAAATTAATATTGTGCTTGCTTAAAATAGCTCTTTCTAATTCTGGAATTACAGTGCTTTCATATCCATAAATTCCTTTAAAAACGGTTTCCTTACTCATCATTTTACTGATTAAGTTTTCTCTTAACTCGTCTTTAATTGATTTTGATTGATATCCGGCTTTTTTTAAATCGCCTATTGTCTTTATATTTTGTATATTCATTTAGTTTGCTTTTTACTGTTGGCTTTTCGCCTCTAGCAATTACTCTTAAGTTTTTTTAGCTAATAGCGAAACGCTAAAAGCCATTTTTTTGTTATCCTTTAATCCTCTTTTTCCTATTCGTTTCATAATCTTCAAAAATCATTTCACCCAAACCTTTTAAGCCTGTATAAAATGCTTTTCCTTGGTTGGCTTGTGTAAAGGCTTTAACAAATTGCATTAAATAAGGATCTTGTGCAATCATAAACGTTGTAATCGGTATACGTAATTTTCTAGCCTGTTGTGCCATTCCGTAACATTTATCAACGATGTATTTATCTAAACCATTACTGTTTTTATAATATTGACCATCTGGTAAACGCAAACAACTTGGTTTTCCGTCGGTAATCATAAAAATTTGTTTGTTGGTATTTCTTTTTCTTCGCAGTAAATCCATTGCTAATTGTAAACCAGCAACTGTGTTTGTATGATAAGGTCCCACTTGTAAATACGGCAAATCTTTAATTTTAATTGGCCAAGCATCGTTACCAAAAACAATAATATCTAACGTATCTTTTGGGTAGCGCGTTGTAATTAATTCTGCCAAAGCCATTGCCACTTTTTTGGCGGGCGTAATTCTATCTTCTCCATACAAAATCATTGAGTGACTAATATCAATCATCAAGATAGTACTCATTTGGCTTTTATGCATGGTTTCCTCCACAACCAAATCATTTTCTGTTAGACTAAAACTATCAATTCCGTTGTTAATCTGGGCATTTTTAATGCTTTCAGTTACTGAAACTTTGTCTAACGCATCACCAAATTGATAAGCCCTTACATCTCCCGTATGCTCATCTCCTATTCCAGATGCTTTACTTTTATGATTTCCTGCCCCACTTTTTTTAATTTTACCAAAAATATGATTTAAAGCTTGCTGACGAATGGCGCGTTCTGTTTTGGATGTTATTTTTGTTCCTCCGGTGCCATCTCCTTTAATTTCTTCTTTGATGTATCCTTTCTTCTTTAAATCTTCGATAAAATCGTCAATCGTGTAATTTTCGTCTGTTAGTTTGTATTCTTCATCTAAAGAACGCAACCAATCGATGGCTTCATCAAAATCGCCAGAAGTATGTGTAATCAGCTCTTTAAAAATTTCAAATAATTTTTCAAAAGGTGATACATTTTCTGCCTCATAAGTTTTGAAGACAAATCCTTTTCTATTTTTCTTGTTTTTCATCACCATAAAAATACAGCTTTATTCTGTTCTTTAAAAAAGATTCACATTGCTTTAATACATATGTGCATTATTTATATTGATACTATTTTAGCACAACGTATAATGATTAAGAAAAACCGAATTTGTGGGTAATCGTTAATTTTATAATAAAATTAACAGTTCTATAGCCATCTAAAAAGTAAATTGTAAGCCTAATTAAATTCAATTTATGTTTATGAAAAAACTACAAGTAAAAGGATTTAGAATCCTCTGTTCATTGTTCTTAACCCTTGCTATGTTTGGTGTTCAAGATACAAATGCACAGTTTTGGAAAAAGAAAAAAGACACAAAAGAAACCTCTGCAAAAAAGCCAGATTCAACGAAAAAAGACAAATCGATTGCCGATTTAACAAAAAGCAGTAAAAAAATTGAAGGATTATTTACCATTTATCAAGATACTGTTACCGGTGCAGTAAAATTATTAGTAAAAAAAAAGCAACTAAATAAAGACTTTATTTATTTTTCTCAAATTGCAGATGGGGTAACAGAAGCAGGCGCTTTTAGAGGTTCTTTTCGAGGAAACACTATAATTCACGTTACAAAATATTTTAATAGATTAGAATTTTTGGCACCTAATACTTCCTTTTTTTTTGATGAAAACAGTCCGCTTTCTAAATCTTCGGAAGCAAATATAAGTGATGCGATTATTGCCAGCGGAAAAATTTTAGCAGAAGATGATAAAAATGGCGAATATTTAATTGATGCTGATGGTTTATTTTTATCTGAAACTTTTACCAGAATAAAGCAACCAAGATTCCCTGGTCAGTCTCCTCTTGCTTTTAGTTTAGGTAGTTTTGATAAAACAAAATCTAAAATAAACGAAATAAAAAACTATCCAGAAAACACCAATGTTAAAACAGAGTATGTGTATTCTAATCCTTCTGTCTTAAATGGTGGCGGAGCAGCAGTAACTGATGGTAGAAATGTTTCTATTAAAGTTTTTCATACGTTTATGAATATGCCAGAAGCTAATTATGAGGCTAGAATGGATGATGCAAGAGTTGGTTATTTTTTAACGCAAACAAATAACATGACCACCGCAGAAACTATAAATTATAGAGATATGATTCATAGATGGAAGTTGGTAAAGAAAAATCCGGAAGCAGCAATTTCTGAACCTGTAACTCCGATTACTTGGTGGATTGAAAAAAGTACACCATTAGAATGGAGAGAAACGATTAAAGAAGGTGTATTAGCTTGGAATGTAGCTTTTGAACAAGCAGGTTTTAACAATGCCATGGTTGTAAAAGTACAGCCAGATGATGCAACTTGGGATGCAGGTGATGTTCGTTATAATGTGTTACGTTGGACGTCTTCTCCGAACCCTCCTTTTGGTGGTTATGGGCCTAGCTTTGTGAACCCAAGAACTGGTGAAATTTTAGGCGCAGATATTATGTTAGAATATGTACATTTTACCAATCGAGTTTTTCAAGACAAATTGTACAATGATGCGTCTGCCAATATGAATGTAGAAACTTCTCAAGAATTAGAAGTTAAAAAATATGTAGAGAAAAATAATTTAATGTACTGCTCTATGGGGCATATCATGCATGAAAATATGCAATTAGGATCTGCAGTTTTACAAGCAGCAGGGGCAACTGAATTAGAAATGGAAGGTCTTAGAAAAGAAGGAATGAAAGCTTTAATTATGCACGAAGTTGGGCATACTTTAGGTCTGAACCATAATATGAAAGCGAGTCAATTATTTTCTCCTGATCAATTAGCAGATGCCGCTTTTATTAAAGGTAAAGCGTTAACAGGTTCTGTGATGGATTATGCAGGAATTAACATTACAAATGACAGAAGTAAACAAGGGCAATATTCTGACATGGCTGTTGGGCCTTATGATGTTTGGGCAATTGAATTTGGCTATACTCCTTTTAAAAGCGATGCAGAAAGAAACGCATTATTACAAAAATCTACACAACCAGAATTAATTTTTGGTAATGATGCAGATGATATGCGTTCTCCTGGAAAAGCAATTGACCCAAGAGTAATGATTGGCGATTTATCTAACGATCCTATTACCTATTCTATCAATAGATTTGAGTTGGTAAACTCTATGATGAAAAACATCAAAACACAATTTACAAAAGAAGGTGAAACTTATGAAGATTTAAGAAGAGCTCACAGAACGTTACAAAACCAAAGCAGAATTGCAGGTGGTGTAGTCTCTAGATTTATTGGTGGTGTTTATGTAGATAGAGCTACATTTGGCCAAGAAGGTGGTACCCAACCGTATACTCCTGTTAGTTTAGCAGACCAAAAAAGAGCAATGAACACTTTAGATACATATATTTTTGCACCAAACGCTTTTGACACACCAAATGATGTTTATAATTATTTAGCAAAACAAAGAAGAGGCTATGGTTTCTTTGGTGGCCCAGAAGACCCTAAAATTCATGACCAAGTTTTAAGCAATCAAACCAGTGTTTTGGCGCATATAATGCATCCTAATACTTTGCAGAGAATTTCTGATTCAGAATTATATGGCAATGAATATAAATTATCTGCTTTTATGACCGATTTAAATAATATGATGTTTAAACCAGATGTGTATGGTAGCATTAACTCTTTTCGTCAAAATTTACAAGCTGTGTATACCAAACAATTAATTGGTATGCTTACTGGCAAAGCAAGTAGTAGATTTTCTGTAGCTTCTAAATCGATGGCTATTTATAATTTAAATAACATTAAAATGTGGGTAAGTAATGCTAAAGGTGATATTGCTACAAAAGCGCATAAAAATCACTTAAAAACATTGATTACAAACGCAATGAAAGAGATTAAATAAGCTAATAAAAATTATCTATCAAAACCGTAATCTTTTCGATTACGGTTTTTTTTATCTTTACAATATGGGAAAAATACTAATAACCGGAGGTACAGGTTTAGTGGGCACTAGACTTACAGAAATGTTGATTGAAAAAAATCATGATGTTGTAATCTTAAGCAGAAGTCCTGAAAAAGAAAACGAATTTAAATGGGATATTGCTAAAAAATATATTGATAAAGCTGCTTTTAATAAAGTAGATTATATCATCCATTTAGCAGGTGCAGGCATTGCAGATGAACGCTGGACGGATAAACGTAAAGAAATCATTATCGATAGCAGAGTTGAAACTGCAAATTTACTTTTTAACACGATAAAAGAAAATAACATCCCTATAAAAGGTCTTATCTCTGCTTCAGGAATTGGTTATTATGGAGCGATAACCACAGATACTATTTTTAAAGAAACAGCAAAAGTTGGAGATGATTTTTTAGGCGAAGTGTGTCAAAAGTGGGAAGATGCTGCCCATCAATTTGAAAGCTTGCAAATCCCTGTAACCATTTTAAGAACTGGTATTGTTTTGTCTAAAAAAGGAGGTGCTTTAGAAAAAATGAGATTGCCTGTAATATCTCCCATAGGTTCTGGAAAACAATATTTACCTTGGATTCATATAGACGATTTATGCGAAATGTACATCCAAACAATTGAAGGTAATTTAAAGGGTATTTATAATGCGGTTGCGCCAGAGCATCATACAAGTATAACATTCTCAAAAGCATTAGCAAAAAGCATTCATAAACCTTATCTTGGTGTCTGCGTACCTGGTTTTATGTTAAAACTATTATTTGGAGATTTATCTGTGATCCTTTTAAAAGGCAGCAGAATTTCCGCAAAAAAAATCAAAGACGATGGATATATTTTTAAATATGCAAAATTAGGAAAAGCTTTAAAAAATTTATAAAAAAGTTGATTTAATAAACTCTATTTTCTATTATTAACCAATTATTGTTTCACAAAAGGGTTGCGCATATCAATAGAATTAAGCTAATTTAATCGATAGAATTCCCCGACTCCCTGCGTCGGTGGTCAAGATTAAAGTTTGAAATCCTGGGTTTTCATCAAACTAAAAATATGGTTTTTTTCCGCTTGATACCTCGATGGCTCTGCCTCGAGGTTGTTCATTTCTTCGATTAAACACAAAATTAAAAACTCAAAAAGAATCTTTATGCATAACCAAGTTACAGATACCTTTTTAAAACAATTAAAGTATCCCCTTATACTCCGCAGAAAAAATAAACAACTAATTACTTGTAAAAATTAGAACAAAAAAAAGGTATAAAATTTAAAAATTTTATACCTTTTTTATTTTCTTTATACGCAACTAGAACGTAGATGTAATATTTAAAGAAACTTCACTCCAAGTTTTAGAAACCCCATCTGCACCCGTATGTAAAAGCTCACATACCTTATTTAGAGAAGCTAAAGCTTGTGTCGCTTTCCAGTTAGTAACATCCATAGTAGAAGTCATGCTAAACGTTTTATCGACTATCGTGTAGGTAAAAGGCACTTCTTTTGTAATACCATTCATCTTTATTTCTGCAATTCCTGTAGTATCATCTGTAATCGTTAATTTGCCTGATAATGATGCGGTGTTTTCCATCATACCAAAAAAGAATTTCTGAATTTTATAATCTCTACTTGTATCTTTTGTGTACAAACCACTAATAGGTATCGAAAAGGCTGTATTGTTAATTGCTTCTTTTACACTAGTTCCCTCACCACCAGAAAGTACTTCTATTTTTTTAAACCATCCGCCAACACCAATTTTTTCAGTAGTTTTATAGGCAATAAATTTAATATCATTTGTAGCATTCATCACTGCAAAAGGTGCAGTGCTTTTTGGTGTTGCTACCTCTATCGTTTTTTTACCTCCTTCTTGTTTAGTCTCCGATTTACACGCTGAAAAATTAAATGCTGTTGCAATAATTAAGAAAGAAATTATACTTATTTTTTTCATGATTTAAGTTTATTTTGAATTAAAATATTGTTTGCGAGTTCTATGTACTCTTTTTTAGCGTCTTCGGCAGACATGCCGTTTACCTGAACCCAAGCATTAAACTTGAATGCGCTTCTCACATCTAAACCGCTATTAGATGAAAATTTATTACCAAAATTTGCTTGCTTGTAGTACGCGTAAAATTTAAGCATTACATCTGGTGCAACTGCTTTTTTCAATTTAGATATTTTATTGAATGCTACCTCAAACTCTTTATCTAAATCGCTGGTATTACTATTATTTTTCTGCAATGACTTGGACACCACCTTTAACTTTATCACCTAAACTTACCTTTATTTGAGTACCAATTGGCAAATAAACATCTACTCTAGAGCCAAACTTTATAAACCCTGCATCGGTGCCTTGCACAACTGTATCTCCTTCATGTGCATAATTTACAATTCTCTTTGCAAGCGCACCAGCAATTTGTCTGTATAGTATTTCTCCCATTGTTTTGTTTTCAACAACCACGGTAGTTCTTTCATTTTCTGTAGATGCTTTCGGATGCCAAGCAACGAGGTATTTGCCTGGATGGTATTTACTATATTTAATAACACCACTCATAGCATATCTTGTAACATGCACGTTTATTGGCGACATAAAGATAGATACTTGTATTCTTTTGCCTTTAAAATATTCAGGCTCTTCTACTTCTTCTATGACTACAACTTTACCGTCTACAGGCGCTATAATAACGTTCTCATTTAAGTCGGTAATTCTTTTAGGATTTCTAAAAAACTGAAGTACGATAATTAGAAAAGCTAATGCAATAATCTGAATTGCTTTCTCAAGCCAAAGCATTTCAATAAATTTTTCAGCCAACAATATAGCAGCTATTGTAAATAAGAATGTAATTACAATTATTTTGTAACCTTCTTTATGAAATCGAATCATAGTTAAATAATAAAATTAATATACAAATATACAAACGGAGCCGCAAATAACAAGCTATCGAGCCTATCTAAAATACCTCCGTGACCTGGCATAATGTTTCCACTATCCTTCATTTTTGCTTGTCTTTTAAATTTTGATTCCACCAAATCTCCTACAGTGCCTATTGTAGAAACAATTACTGCGATTATAGCCCAATTAATCATTGAAAAATCTAAATTATATTTACTAATCAATACTCCTGCTAATAATGAGAAAACGAGTCCCCCAAAAAAGCCTTCGATTGTTTTTTTAGGTGATACTGACGGAAATAATTTATTTTTCCCGAAATTTTTACCAATCAAAAAAGCGAAAGAGTCATTTATCCAAATAATAGATAAAATACCAATCATTAAATAAGGATGAAAACTCCCTTCGTAAAAAGGAAGTAATATTAAAAAACACATTGAAAAGATGACGTATCTAATAGAAACTCCTAGTTTAGATCGTTCATTAGAAAAGCTGATTTCTTTTTTTGCAAACAGCTGATACATTAAAAAAACAGAAGACCCTATTGTAATTGCCAAAATTCCAGTAATGGCATAACTATCTTGTCTTTTTAGCATTAAGAATAACAGTATCGGAAAGAAAATGTAAGCAGCATAACTTTTAAGCTTCGTCATCCTAGAGAATTCCCAAATACATAAAAAACCGAATATACCGATTAGTAAAATGTAAGAATCTTCAGAAAATAGAATTGCCGAAATAAAAATTAAGATATAAACAATTCCAGAAAAAATCCTTCTTACAAGGTTGCGCATATTATAAATCTTCTAATAGCAGCAAATATAAGTTTTTTGAGTTGTTGTTACCATAGTTTAAAAAATTATCATCGCTTTTATTAATGTTATAATTTTTAACTGAACAAATATTGGTTGGTAAATTACCTTTATTATTTATTTTTATCCCAGTTAAACCTTGTCCTGTATCTTTAACTAACTGACTTGTAGTTGCAAAAACAATAAAGTTATCAGGAAACTCTTGTAACCTTATGCTTTTTAATTGATTTGATGAAAATAGAATATCTCCGTTATCTGCAATTAAATGTTCACACGTAGTAAGGATTGGTGTATGTTCTTTAAACTTATCTACTACATAAGTACCTCTCTGATGACAAAGGGCAGCTAATTTAGTATCTAAAAGACAGATTTCATTCCAATTATTTTCTGAAATTACCTTTCTGAAGTTCTCTACTACCTCCTCCTTATTAGCACAATATAAAAACTTGCCTCCTTTTTCAACAAATTTATGCACAAACAGGTCATCAAGTGCTAACTTGACAGCCTGTTTATGAATATTTTCATCCTCTTTTGCAGGGATATTGAAAAGTTTTTTAAAAAAATCCATTTGAAAATAAATTTATTCCTCCGAAACTTTTTCTTCTTTTGAAGGTAAATCTTGCTCTTCTTCTTTTTCTTTTATTTCTGCATCTAAAGCTTCAAAAGGTCTTTTTCCAAAGATTTTTAATAGATCATCTTTAAAGATAACTTCTTTTTCTAACAATAATTCTGCTAAAACTGTCAGTTTCTCTTTGTTGTTAGATAATAACTCAATAGCTCTTTGATACTGAATTTCTATCATTTTAGAGATCTCACTATCGATCATCTTTCCTGTTTCTTCACTGTAAGGCTTTACAAAAGAATCATTACCAGAAGAATCGTAGTATGTAATATTACCTACTTTTTCGTTTAAACCATATACCGTTACCATGGCTCTTGCTTGTTTGGTAACTTTCTCTAAATCGCTTAAAGCTCCTGTAGATATTTTATTAAAAATAATTTTCTCTGCAGCTCTACCGCCTAAAGTAGCACACATTTCATCTAACATTTGTTCTGTTTGAACAATCAATCTTTCTGCGGGTAAATACCAAGCAGCTCCTAAAGATTGCCCTCTAGGTACAATAGTAACTTTAACCAAAGGCGCAGCGTGCTCTAACATCCAACTTACAGTTGCATGACCCGCTTCGTGAAAAGCGATTACTTTCTTTTCTTTTGGTGTAATTACTTTATTTTTCTTTTCTAAACCGCCAACAATTCTATCTACAGCATCTAAAAAATCTTGATGATGAATTGCTTTTTTACCAGTTCTTGCAGCAATTAAAGCAGCTTCATTACACATATTTGCAATATCTGCTCCTGAAAAACCAGGTGTTTGTTGTGCTAAAAATTCAACCTTAACATCATCAGACATTTTTAAAGGCTTAATATGCACTTCAAAAATTTCTTTTCTTTCGTTAATGTTTGGTAGATCTACATAAATCTGTCTATCAAAACGACCTGCACGCAATAAAGCACTATCTAAAACATCTGCTCTGTTGGTGGCGGCAATTACAATAACATTGGTATCTGTACCAAAACCATCCATTTCTGTTAATAACTGATTTAAGGTGTTTTCACGTTCGTCGTTACCACCAGTCATACTATTTTTTCCACGCGCTCTACCTACGGCATCAATTTCATCAATAAAGATAATAGAGGGTGATTTTTGCGCAGCTTGTTTAAACAAGTCTCTAACTCTAGAAGCACCAACACCTACAAACATCTCTACGAAATCTGAACCCGATAGCGAAAAGAAAGGAACATCTGCCTCTCCTGCCACTGCTTTTGCTAATAACGTTTTCCCTGTTCCTGGAGGCCCTACTAATAAAGCTCCTTTCGGAATCTTACCTCCCAACGAAGTATATTTTTCTGGATTCTTTAAAAAGTCTACAATTTCTTGTACCTCTTCTTTTGCCCCTTCTAAACCTGCTACATTCTCAAAAGTTGTTTTTACTTTTGTGTCCTTATCAAATAGTTTAGCTTTTGATTTACCAATGCTAAAAATTTGACCTCCGCCACCAGATCCAGATCCACCACCAGACATTCTTTTCATAAAGAATAACCAAATAGCGATTAAAATAATAAAAGGTAAAAAGCCAAGAACTGCATCAAAAATACTTGTTCTTTCTTTGTTGTCGATATCTACAATTAAATTATTTTCTAATTTTGCTTGTGCAATATTTTCTTCAAAAGTTCTTTGATCTCCAAAATTGTATTCATAAACGGCAGAGCCAGGTCTATAAAACGTAGAAGATGTAAATTCTTTGTGTTTTGATTTACTTAACGCTTCTTGTGTTAAAAAAAGTTGCGCAACATCTTTGTTTAACACAACAATTTTCTTGATATCGTTATCTCTTAAAATTTCCTCAAACTTATTTTTTGAGATACTTTTTGAAGCTAAATCTCCACTACTAAAAAATTGTACAGCAATGATCGCAATCAAAACTGCACCGTAAATCCAATAAGAACTAAATTTAAATTTAGGTAAATTGGTTTTTTTATCTTTATTTGAGTCACTCATTTTTTTATAAAATCAAAAAGGTTAAACTGGATTAATTTCGGTAATTTTTGCATCACCCCAAAGGCTTTCTATGTCATAAAAGTCTCTAACATGCTTTTGAAAAACATGAACAACCACATTCACATAATCCATCAATATCCATTCAGAATTTGTTTGTCCTTCTATATGCCAAGGCTTATCTTTTAGCTCTTTGCTCACTACTTTTTGAACAGAACCAGAAATTGCATTTACTTGCGTATTAGAATTTCCTGAACATATTATAAAATAATCGCAAACTGTATTCTCTAAATCTCTTAAATCAAGTAACTGAATGTTTTCTCCTTTAACATCATCTATTCCCTTGATAATTACAGCGATTAATTCGTCTGTACTTACGTGCTTTTTTGCCATTAATGTCTTCTCTAATTTAGTGCAAAGTTATTATTTTTTTACGAGTTTTATGCGTAATATTGAACTAGTTTACACATTATTTAACACTTGAAATTAATCAAACTTAATGCCATTGCTTCTACCAGCTCTTTTTTAAAAGAATTGTCCCAAAATTCTGTCCTAGAAAACTATACAGTTGTGGTTACTAAAGAGCAGACTAATGGGCGCGGTCAGCAAGCAAACTCATGGGTATCTGAACCAAGTAAGAACCTTACTATGAGTGTATTTATAAATGGTTTTAATTTAGAAATAATCAATCAAAAATACCTGAATTTTGCCATTAGCTTGGCAATATTCGATGTTCTTTATACCAAAGAAATTGGAAAGCTTTCTATTAAATGGCCCAACGACATTCTGTCAGCAAATAAGAAAATATGTGGCATTTTAATAGAAAACAGCATCCGAAGTAATGACATTTACGCATCTATTGTTGGTATTGGTTTAAATGTAAACCAAATAAAGTTTCCAGATTTTCTTGAAAACGCATCTTCTCTTAAAAAAATTACCCAAAATAACTACGACCTAGATAGTTTACTTTTCGAAATTATTGCCCAGATAAAAAAGCGTGTAAAGTTGGTAAAGGCAAAAAAATACACAGAATTAGAAAATGATTATTTAAATGTATTGTATAAAAAAAACATCCCCACTATGTTTAAAGATAGTACTGATGTTTTATTTATGGGTATGATAACGGGTATTTCTGTTGAAGGAAATCTTCAAGTAGAATTGGCAGATGAAACTACCAAAGAATTCAGGATTAAAGAAATATCTATTGCTTAAACCTTTTGTAAATTGTCTGTTAAAGCTACAATAAAACTATTTAAAGGTCTTTTTACCATCATTGCCATCATTGCATTAAACTTGCCGTTAAAATGCAACTGTACCTTGCTAGAATTCATATCAAGTTCTGTAATATCTGCAATTAATTCAAAATCTAACTTGCTGCTTGCGGCACCTAAAGTAATGTTAGAATATTCAGTTTTTTCTTTTAAAATCAATCTAATTTCAGGCATTCCTTTTAAACCAAAAAGAAAGGAATCGCCGTCTACCTCAAATTTCTGAATAGACGCTGGCATTAATTGTTCAAAATTTTTCAAATCAGATAAGAACTCGTACGTTTCTTTTTGAGATTTTGTTACCGTTACTTTATTCCCTTCTATATTCATACTATCTAATTTTTATTGATTCCATTGGCTAGGGTTTGCTCTCCATTCTTGCAAAATAACTAATTCCTTTTCAGAAATATAGTTGCTATCTAAAGCCTGCTCCAATAGGTTTTCATAGTTGCTTAAGGTCTTTAAATTCACATTGTGATTCTTAAAGTTTTGGGTAGCTTCATCAAATCCGTAAGAAAAAATAGCGACCACACCTTTTACAACAGCACCCGCTTCTTTTAAAGCAGCTACCGCATTTAAACTACTATTGCCTGTACTAATTAAGTCTTCTATAACCACAACATTTTGCCCGCTTTCTAGATGCCCTTCTATTTGGTTTTTTCTACCATGTTGTTTTGGTTCTGGTCTCACATACACAAAAGGAACTCCTAGCTCTTGTGCTACTAAAATACCAATAGCAATTGCTCCTGTAGCCACGCCAGCAATTACATCTGGTTTGCCATATTCTAGTTCTGCAATTTTGGCCATTTCCTCTTTCAGAAAAATACGAACAGAAGGATACGATAAGGTTATTCTATTATCGCAATATATCGGAGATTTCCAACCTGAAGCCCATTGAAATGGTTCATGCGGTTTTAACTTTATTGCTTTAATTTGCAATAAATGTTCAGCCGTTTTTTTTGCTGTATCTTTGTTTAAAATCATACCGCAAATGTATAATGTTTTTGTAAATGATACCCCAATTATTATCACATCTTCGCTAAAAAAAGAAAATGATTATCCTGTGTATCTTTTTAAAGAAATAATTTTTGATGAAATTATCTACAAACTTAAGCATAATTCTATTCGTGGTATTACGCTATATAGTTCTGATTTAGAAGAAGATTGGCAAACTTTTTTGCAAAATTTAAAAGTGGTACCAGCTGCCGGAGGGTTGGTTTTAAACGCAAAAAAAGAGGTGCTTTTTATTTTTAGAAATAACGTTTGGGACTTACCAAAAGGGAAAATAGAAAAAGGAGAAACCATTGAAACCGCTGCTATTAGAGAGGTTGAAGAAGAATGTGCCATTTTTGATTTATCAATTATAAAAAAACTACTTACAACCTATCACATATATCACGAAAACGGTGTGAAATTAAAAGAAACGCATTGGTTTTTAATGCACTCTAATTATAATAAAAAACTAATTCCGCAAATAGAAGAAGGAATCACAGAAGTACTTTTTAAAAATAAAGCGGAAACCGACCAAGCTTTGCTAAATACCTATGCAAATATCAAATTAGTCTACGATACTTTTCAAGAACAGCCGTTTTCTTAAAAAACCTTCTATCTTTGCCGACTTCTAAAAGTAAGCAAAAAAAATGACAGATTTTATAAAAAAGATAACACCGAACGCCAAAGATGATATTTTGGCAGGTATTACCGTTTCATTAGCAATGATTCCAGAAGTTGTTGCATTTGCTTTTGTGGCTCAAATAGATCCTTTAGTGGCACTTTCAGGAGCGTTTATTATTGGTTTGATTACTGCTATTTTTGGCGGTAGACCAGGTCTTATTTCTGGAGCAGCCGGTGCAGTTGCCGTTATTTTTGTAGCAATGATTTCTGAAGGACACACCAAAGGAATGTTGTTTGACAGCCCTGTAGATAATATGGGTTATTTTTACCTTCTTGCTTGTGTTATCTTAATGGGCGTAATTCAAGTATTGGCTGGCGTTTTTAAAATAGGAAAATTTGTACGTTTAATTCCGCATTCTGTAATGATGGGATTTGTAAACGGACTGGCAATCGTTATCTTTTGGGCACAAGTAAAAATGTTTTCTCATAAGTCTTTAGAAGTTTCTGCAGAGGGTGTGAAAAATTACGTGAGTACTTTTATGCAAGGCACAGAATTATATATTATGCTTGGTTTTGTAGCTTTAACCATGGCTATTATTTGGTTATTACCAAAACTTACTACCAAATTACCCGCTTCATTAACCGCTATTTTAGTGACTACTTTTATTGTTATCTTTTCTGGTTTAGAAGTTTCTACCGTAGGTTCTTATATTATAGAAGGTGGCGGAACGGGTTTAAAAGGAGAATTCCCGACGCCTAATTTAGAGCTTTGGCAAAACTTACCCATTAATCTAGACACTTTTACCTTTATTTTACCTTTTGCTTTTTTAGCAGCCTCGGTTGGTCTAATTGAGTCTTTAATGACCATGAATTTAGTAGACGAGTTAACAGAAACAAGAGGAAACGGAAACAAAGAATGTGTGGCACAAGGTGCAGGAAATATTTTAAGTGGTCTTTTTGGCGGAACAGGTGGTTGTGGTATGATTGGGCAGACTGTAATTAATATTAATGCTGGTGGTCGTGGTCGTTTGTCTGGTATTATTATGGCTGTTACCTTATTATCTTTTATCCTTTTTACTGATAAATTAATAGAACAAGTGCCCATTGCTGCTTTAATTGGTGTGATGTTTATGATGGTTATAGAAACTTTTGCTTGGTCTAGTTTTAGAATTTTAAAGAAAATTCCGAAATCTGATGCGTTTGTGCTGATTATCGTTTCTGCAGTGACTGTAATTTTTGATTTAGCCATTGCCGTTTTTGTGGGTGTTATTATTTCTGCACTTGTCTTTGCTTGGGAAAATGCTAAAAAGATTAGAGCTAGAAAACGTTTTAGAGAAGATGGGACCAAAGTATACGAAATTTGGGGACCTCTTTTCTTTGGAAGCATCTCTGCATTTAATGAAAAGTTTGATGTAAAAACAGATCCTGAACAAGTAGAAATTGATTTTGTAGAAGCACGTATTTCAGATCACTCTGGTATTGAAGCTATTTCTGCTTTGGTAGAGAAATACCAAGCTGCCAATAAAAAAATTACTCTAAAACACTTAAGTAAAGATTGTAAGGTTTTACTTCAGAAAGCAAGTCCTAACTTTAAAGATGTTATTTTAGAGGATATCGATGATCCTCGTTATCATTTAGCTGCGAATCCAGAAGATTTTCCGAAACCTTTGGGAGAGTATAAGTTTTAGAGAGGAAATACAACTAAAATAAAAAGCTTATTTTGGTTAATGTTATTTAGTTGTATAATTATTGATAACATCAGCAATAGCTATAGCTATTTTTTCAGCCATCAGGGGAGGGACAGCGTTGCCAATCATTTTATAATTGTACCCCATACGTTCTTTAAATTCAAAATCATCAGGAAAAGATTGAAGAAGCGCAGCTTCCTTAACAGTTATGCTTCTTGCTTGATTAGCGTCAGGATGAATAAACATCAATCCGTCTTTGTATAAATGTGCTACAATTGTTTGGGATGGTTTGTCCCATGACAAGCTTCTATATTTAGCATGTTTAGAGTTCTTTCCTAAAAGGGAGTTATAAAACTGAATTCGTTCTAAAATAGAACGTTTATTCATGTTTTTTAAAATCCATTCTTCAAATACTTTAACATCGCGCTCATTATGAAATCTTGGCTTATGATTTTCTTCAATAATTTCGTCCTTGTTAATTGGTACATGAGAATATTTTCTACCATTTATTTTTATAATTTCTTTTGTTGGTTTAAACTTTGGTAGATGATTGATCGCTTGCCTTATAGTTTTAGGTGTTTTTATTTTCTGACGATCAATTGCCTCATAAATAGTTTCTAAATTGAAGTCTTCAGTCTTAAAAGCTCTTTTTATGCCAATAATTATAACCCGGTCTCGTTTTTGTGGAACCCCAAAATCACTAGCAGACTGTATAACACTTTTAAGTTTTTCCGGTCTTTTTATGTCATAACCATGTTCATGAAAATATTCGTAGATTCTTTCAGTAACCCTCTTATCACCGGGATAAGCACTTAATATACCTGGTACATTTTCAAATACAAATATAGATGGTTGAAATTCCTCAACAACTTTAATAAAGCTCTCGAAAAGATAATTTCGATAATCGTCTTTCATAGAGTTTTTATCCTGTGTTCTGCCAGCTACTGAATATGCTTGACAAGGAGGCCCTCCAATTACAAGATCAACTTCTGTTCTTCCTATAAGGCCTCTTAACCCATGATCTATGATCTCCTTGTGATTAGTGTTGCCAAAAGTTTTAATAGTTTCCTCTTTCCAACTACCATTGATCAACTCATCGGTTTTCTGAATATCAAAATGTAAAACTCTTTTAAATGCCTCTTCATTAGTATGTTTCCATTTTTTCTCAAGTCTAGATCTAAGAGTCCTTACCATTGGAATTTCCCATTCGATGTGGGCTAAAGCATGGTATTTCCCTGACATTAGAAATCCTTCAGATAAACCGCCACAACCCGAAAATAAATCAATAAACGTTAATTTTTTATGCTCCATCTTGACAAATAAGGTCTAATATGTTTTTAAATTGTGCCGCAAATACACCTCCTAACAATGGTGGAACAGCATTTCCTATTTGTTTAAACTGATTTCTAGTACTACCCGTAAAAAAATACCAATCAGGAAAAGATTGTATTCTTGCGGCTTCTCTAGGTGTAATACTTCTAGGATTTTCTCCAGGATGGACATATGAATTGCCATCTGTTTCTAAATGAGCTATTATTGTTTTTGAGACACTTTCAGGGTTAAGTTTAAAATACTTGTCTCCAAATCCTTTCACTTTTTTATTTCCATTTTTATCAGTAAAAACACCATAAGTAACTTTTGAAAGTGCTTTTTTATTCACAGAATCATTTAAATATTTTCCCGCTACAAGGTTTCTATAAATAAATAAATCGCGCTCGTTATTATACCTAGATTTATGATTAAACAAATATTTAGGTATCATTAATCTACCATTATAAGTATTTATGGAAGAAAGATATTTACTACAGCCGTTTTTATTTAACAAATCTTTATATGATTCATTAGAAATGTTTTTCCCAAAACAAACCCCGATTTCACTAAATGCAATCTCGGATTCCTCCTTATAATTGTTAGGTTTAGGATTCGATTTTATCTGTGGTAAATCAAAAATAACATCTTTTAATTTTAAAGGATCCTTTTTTGTTTTTATAATTTCTTCAAAAATTGTAGAGGCATTAATAGCATATTTTTCCGCTAAATCTTTACGCACACCAATGAAAAAAATACGTTCTCTATTTTGAGCAAGGCCAAAATATTTTGCATTTAGTATTTGAGAAGATGTGTCGTATCCGTATTCACCTGTAACTTGTAATGATTTTTCAATTAAATCCCTGTAAACTGAAGCTGATGCTAATCCTTTTACGTTCTCAATTAATACAAGTTTAGGCGATAGCTTTTCTGCAAATTTTAAATAATATTTAAATAGTTGGTTTCTTGGGTCGTCAATAAAACCCTTTGTACGTTCTTGCAAAGTAGCTTTTTTTGAGCGACCTATCATGGAAAACCCTTGACAGGGAGGACCTCCTATCAACACATCAATATGACTTATGCCTGAAAGAATATTTTTTACAGCATCATTACCTTTAATGGAGCGCGCTTTTTTACGAAGTTCAACTTCTTTTTTAGTCTCTATAACAGTATGACCTTGCATATCATAAATAACATCACCATTCCCAAGGTGCTCGTAGAGTTCCTTAATATCTCCTAAAATTACTCGATCTTCATTCGTTTTAGGATGCGTTTTTATAAGATTTTTCTTCAAGGTATTCAACGCTGGTTCAGCGATATCATTTGCCATTTCGAGATGAAACCCCTTATTACCAAAACCAATAGTCAAACCGCCCGCACCCGCGAATAAATCTATATAATTATAGCTATTTTTCTTCTTCATATTTTACACTAAAATACACGCATTCGTTGAACTATTCAAACCTTTTTTGAATAGTTTAATTTTGTGGTTGATTATCTGTTTATTTTCAACTAATTATTAAAATTAAGTTAATATATAAAACCTTTCTATAAATAGCAATTTTAGGGTATTCCGAAGTAAACAATAAATACTTCATTTTACAAGTCCTATCAAATAGTCAATATAAAATATATTTTATTAAACAACATCGAGAAGCTCATCCTTTAAAATAGCGTTAAATACGCGATAAAGATCTTCTAAATATATTTTCAAATCAGAGAATTTTCTATTCATTATTTCTCCATTTTTATTTTGACAATTAACTAGATATACTTTATAAGTCTTTGGCTTATATTCTTTTAATTTAAAATTAGGTCTAAAATGGTCTTTCATCAACCTTAAATGTCTCCTACTGTATAATGACATACCATCTTTCATATAAGTTTCAATTTCATCTTGTATTCGATTGTGCAGTAAAGTACTCAAGTTTCGCAGGTCACTACCCCTTGAAAACAAAGAGAAAAAGAATAAAAAAAGTAGCATTTTTATTCCTTTAAGTTTCTAAATTTCAGTACCTTAAAGGTGTAATTCCAATACGCTAAAAATGCTACATACCAAAGATATTAAAAATTTATCAGAACTTAGTGCTACTTTTTGTGATACCCATAAAAAGTCAGAATTTTTCACCAACTATGTGTCGATATTAAAAT
>NZ_VORR01000169.1 GCF_007997085.1 Polaribacter sp. IC066 | reverse complement strand
ACAAAAAAACCTATTGAATATGTAGACATATACAATAGTACTAATTTCACTTCGACAAACTCCGAAGGTAGATTTTTATTTGTTTCAGAAAAAGATTCTATTAAAATCAGACTACTTGGCTATAAGTCTATTCACTTAAATTTTGAAAAAATAAGAAAGGACACAATATTTTTAGAAAGTAAATTTGAAACATTAGACGAAATTATTTTAGGAAATTCAAGTTCAATATCTAATTTTTATAAAGAGTTATATAATAATTACCCTTTTAAACCTTATTCTGAATCCTTTTTTTTAAGATGTATTTTAAAGAAAGATAGCAAAATTATCAAACTACAGGATTTAAATGGACTTATTGAGAGGAAAACGTTGTTTTCGAATTCGAAAAAGCCACTACCTAAAAAAAATTACAAAATAGAGGTTTTAAATATGCGTAAAGCAGGGATAGAAGATGATATAAACGGGCAAAATATATATTTTCAAATGTTTAATTTTAAGCAAATTCTTG
>NZ_VORR01000168.1 GCF_007997085.1 Polaribacter sp. IC066 | reverse complement strand
TTGAGGTAAGTAGATAATTTCATATCTTGTAAGTCAATAAAATAGGGTGATTATGGATTTATTTACAGGACAAAACCTTTTAGAGTTTACTGAACGGTTTAAAACAGATAAAAATTGCAAAGAATATTTAGCACATCTTAAATGGGAACAAGAGTTCGTTTGTCTAAAATGTAAGCATTCAAAGAGTCAAATTCGTAAAGATTTTTCTAGGACCTGTAATAGCTGTAGCCATACAGAAACTGCCTCTGCAAATACCTTATTTCATAAAGTTAAATTTGGTTTACGAAAAGCTTTTTTTATCTGTTTTGAAATGTCTACAACTACTAAAAGTTTATCTGCGAGTTACATGGGAGTTCGTTTCGGAGTTACCGATAAAACAGCACGTTTATTTATGCATAAGGTAAGAGAAGCCATGAAATCTAGCGAAAATCATCCAATGGACGGAATTGTTCATATTGATGAGTTTGTTATTGGTGGAAAGGAAGTAGGTAAAGTGGGAAGAAGTTATAATA
>NZ_VORR01000167.1 GCF_007997085.1 Polaribacter sp. IC066 | reverse complement strand
TTATTGAAATAGATAATGAATTAAGTCAAAAGTATTATGCATTTTTACGGAATTTACTAATTTCATCAACTGGATTTATAACAGCTATTATAGTTTTTACAAGCGTGAACTTATGTAGTCCTTCTAATTTCATTTTTAGATTTATTACAATTTCTTCCATCGGACTCGGAATCCTTTCCTGTTCAATTCTTTTGTACGGAGAAGTAGTTGTTTTGAAGCAGGCGCAGTCAGGTCTACTAAAATATATAAATAAACTTCAGGCTTCCAAAATTCCTTCCAATGACTTACTACAGACCATGCGAAAGGATATTTATAAAGTAATCGAAGTATTTTGTTTTTCATTTTATATAATTTTTATAATTTCATTAATTGGATTTGGATTAACATTATAATCGGAATTAAAAAACGTAGCCCAACACCGTACATAATTAATTGCTAATTTTCGTCTATTTAGGAAAATCCTCGCATGCCTTTTATTCTGTTATTATTTACTATCTTTAGTGTTTAACCAACGCAACTAACC
>NZ_VORR01000016.1 GCF_007997085.1 Polaribacter sp. IC066 | reverse complement strand
GCACAATATTTTGCTAGAATTAGAGGATATATTACAACGCTCAAAAAAAATAAACAAAAAGTACTAGAAAATATTCAGCTTGCTTTTAGCAAAAATCCGTTCCTACCGGAAATGGCTGAATAGTTACAATATTCTTTAAAACCGTCATACCGTTTGCTAATGCCGCCACCTAAAATAATTAAACTTGGTGAAAATACAATTCTTGTATAATCCAATAATTTATCAAACCTTAACGCCCATTGTTTAAGGGTTAAGTTTTCATTTTTTCTAACGGAATCAGCAGTAAAATATTCAATAATTTTACCATCAGAATGCAGCATTTTACCTAGCTCTAAATTCGGAATTAACTTACCATCATAAAAAAGACCAGAGCCAATTCCGGTACCAATTGTAATTACGATAGTAACTCCTTTTTCGTTTTTACCAGCGCCTAAACTTACTTCTGCAACTCCTGCTAAATCAGCATCATTACTCACATAAAAAGGTAGTTTGCATGCTTTTTTGAATAATTTATCAACCTTTACATTCAGCCATTTTTCACTCAAATTTCCAGAATGTATACACTTTCCATCAACAATAGTAGTGGGAAAGCTACAGCCAACCGCTTTTTCCCAGTTAAAATGAGCTACCATTTCTTTTACAACTTTAGATACTGCTTCTGGTGTAGCTGGTTTTGGAGTTGCAATGCGGTGTCTTTCAGAAGTTAATTCTCCTGTTTTTGTATCTACAATTGCAGCTTTAATTCCAGATCCCCCAATATCTATTCCCAATATTTTCATGTACTTATAATTTAAACGATCGTTGTCTTTTTGCTTCAAAAATTACAATGGCTGCCGCAACAGAAACATTCATAGAATCTATTTTACCTTGCATGGGTATGTGAATGTTTTGCGTTGCTTGTGTTCTCCATATTTCTGACAAACCCGTTGCTTCTGTTCCTACAATAACTGCCGTAGGTCCGTTGTAATTTTCCTCATGATATTCGTTTGAATTTTGCAAGGTTGTGGCAAAAATATTAATTTGTTTTTTTTGTAAAAAAGAAATAATTTCTTCGGATGTTCCCGTCGCTATTTGGTTGGTAAAAACACATCCTATGCTAGAACGGATGATGTTTGCGTTATAGAAGTCGCTTTTTGGGTTTGCAATAAAAACAGCATCAACATTTGCTGCATCAGCAGTTCTTAACAAAGCACCAATATTTCCGGGTTTTTCAACGCCCTCGGCTACTAAAATTAAAGGAGTTTTATTTTTAAAACGAATGTTTTCTAATGCAAAACTTTTTGCTTTTGCAACAGCAATAATACCTTCTGTAGAGTCTCTGTACGCTAATTTTTGATAGACTTCTTTAGAGATCTTGGTTCTGTTACTATTTTGATTAAAAAGATGTAAAATCTCATCTTCAGAAATAAAATTTTCTAAAAAAAGCACATTTTCAAATTCGTAATTAGCCGCGACAGCTAAAGATATTTCACGTTTGCCTTCTATTAAAAATAAACCTTGTTTTTTACGTTCACGAGATTTTTCTTGAAGTTTTAAGAGATTCTTGATATAAGAATTTTGGATGCTTGTAATTTCTTTCATTATTACAAATATACTTCTTTGTGGGTATTGTTTTATATACATCTAATGATAATCTCTGCTTAACAGTAATTTGTGTTCTTGTTATTAATTATTTGAAAAAGAAAAAGTAACAATGAAAAGAGAAAGTTTTTTTTAAGATTACAGTATTATTGTTATCTATTTTAACCAAAAAGGTTCGCAAATTGCGAGCCTTTTTTTTGAACTAATATAAAAGTTGTCATAATTCAAATTTAGCTGAATGTTGTTTCTGAAATTCTATTTAAAATATTTATGAATAAATATAAATTATTGTTGTTTGTTTTTTATCAATTTATCTGTCTAAAATATAAGCTGTTAATTTAATTAAGGAATTAATTTTACACAGCATAAATTACCTATTTCTAGGTATATTAATTGCTTTCATAATGTTCAATATTTGTATTCTATTAATCTTAAAACATAAATTATGAAAAGTTTAAAAATTAATTTATTTCTAGTAATATTTTGTTTATTTAGTCTTGGGATATTTTCTCAAAGTACAGCAGGATACACTTATCATGGAACTGATGGTGAAGTTTCTTTATATTATAAAGTTAGTGATTATGATGTAATATTTAGAGCTGTTAACCAGAACGAAAGAACTGTTTACGTTAGAGTTCATAATGTAAGTAGCAGTTGGTCTAATGGTAAGACAAAGAAAAAAACAGTAAATATTGGTTATGTAAGATCTGGAGGAGCTTCTAATAGAGGGGGCTTAAATTTAGATAATTATGCCAAATTAAAGAAATGGAGTTTTTCTGGTTGGGAATGGTCAACAAAACCTTTCAATAATTAATTTTATTTAATCTACAAATTAAATATAAAAGAAAAAGCTCGCAAATTGCGAGCTTTTTTTATTTAAAATGCATGTAGTTGATATTTAAATTTTATTGCTACTTGGTTTTGTATTTATCAGAATAGCGCTTATAAAGCTCTGTTTGGTGTGTTTCTAAACTAATATCTCTACCTTGAATATAGGCTTTGGTTAAAAGATTGCCTCGCATATCTAGCGCATCACCTTCAGAAATAAATAAAGTAGCATGCTTACCAACTTCTAAAGATCCTACCATATCATCAATTCCTAAAATTTTTGCGGTGTTAGAGGTTAGCAATTGCAAAGCAACTTCTTTATCTAAACCATGAGCTGCAAAAGTACCTGCATAAAAAGGAAGGTTTCTGGTATTCATACGTTCCATTTGTCCTTCCATACCAATACTTACTAAAACTCCTTTATCGGTTAAAATCTTGGCAATGGTATAGGTGTAATCGTAGGCATCATCTTCATTATCTGAATTTCTGTGAGGTCTGTTTAAAATAACAGGAATGTTATGTTTTACTAATAAATCGGCTACTTTATCTGCCCCGTCTCCGCGAACAATCACTAAATTATCAATACCTACTTCTTTTGCAATTGTAATAGCATCGGTAATTTCTCTTTGCCCAGTAACATGGATAAACAATTTTTGAGAACCATTAAACAATCCTTTAGTCGCCTCATAAGGCAGGTGTTTCTTTTCTTTGTTGCTTGCTAAATAATTTTTAGCATCTGTAAAATAAGATTTTATTTTCTCAATATTCTCACCATATTTTACATCAACTTTTAAACCAGGATCTTCTCCTAACCACCATCTACCGCGCGCAAAACTTCCCGGCCAATTCATATGAATTGCGTCATCTATTTTTACAGCAGCATCTTCCCAGTTCCAAGCATCTAATTGAACAATCGAAGAAGTGCCAGAAATTGTGCCACCCCTAGGCGTTATTTGCGCCATTAAAACTCCGTTTGGTCTCATAGATTCTACAACTTTACTTTCTGCGTTGTAGGCTATTAAACTTCTTATGTGAGGATTGTTAATACCGATTTCATCTAAATCTGCACTTGCTTTTACAGCATCAATTTCTACCAAACCTAAAGAGGCATTTGCTGCAATAAAGCCAGGATACACGTGTTTTCCTTCAGCTTTTATTACGGTACCTTGTCTTGCAATTTTAGCCATTGCACTTCCAACAAATGTAATTTTACCATCGGCAAACATAATAAGCGAATTTTTAATCACTTGTCCATTTCCTAAATGCGCTGTTGCGCCTTCAATAGAAACTGCTGTACTTTGCTTATTGGCGGGTGTTTGTTGGGCAATGCTGTTTCCTATACAAAAGAAAAACAGCAAACTATAGAGTATATTTTTCATTATTTTTAGTTTTTAAGTTCTTCTAAAGTATCACATTGAAAGTTGATATCTCCTCTTTTCATAGGTGCTTTGGTTTTGCCTCCGCTCATTTTTTCTTTCAACATCATGTTAATTAATTTACTTTTTTCTTCGCTAATTGCTACACGCTTTTTTGCATCTTTTTCTAGATCAAAAAACACTTTTCCGTCAATAATCGTTTTTTCTGCTTTGGCATAAATAGACATCGGATGATCGCTCCATAAAACAACATCTGCATCTTTACCAATCTTTATACTACCCACTTTATCATCAATATGTAATAATTTTGCAGGATTAATTGTTACGGTTTTCCATGCTTCTAATTCAGACATTCCGCCATATTTAATCGTTTTTGCTGCCTCTTGGTTTAAACGTCTAGACATTTCTGCATCATCAGAATTAATAGCAACCGTTACACCAGCATTGTGCATAATTGCTGCGTTAAAAGGAATGGCGTCATTAACTTCGTATTTATAACCCCACCAATCAGAAAAAGTAGAACCGCCAACACCGTGTTCTGCCATTTTGTCGGCTACTTTATAGCCTTCTAAGATATGTGTAAATGTGTTGACTCTAAAATTAAATTTCTCTGCAACTTTCATTAACATATTAATTTCTGATTGCACGTAAGAATGACAAGAAATAAAACGTTCTCCGTTTAAAATTTCTACCAAAGTTTCCAACTCTGTATCTTTTCTATACGAGTTTCCACTTTTCTTTAAAGCTTCATATTCTTTGGCTCTTGTAAAATAATCAGTAAACATCTGTTCAACGCCCATTCTTGTTTGTGGAAAACGAACTCCGTTTGAACTTCTAGATTGCTTTACGTTTTCGCCCAAAGCAAATTTTATAAATTTAGGGGAATTATCATACATCATATTAGCTGCATTTTCGCCCCATTTTAGTTTGATAATTGCAGATCGACCCCCGATAGGATTTGCCGAACCATGCAATATTTGTGCAGATGTTGTGCCTCCAGAAATATTTCTATAAATATTAATATCTGTAGGATCTACCACATCTTCTATGGTAACTTCTGCAGAAGAGTTTTGACCACCTTCATTTACAGCAGACGTTGCAATATGCGAATGTTCATCTACAATGCCAGCTGTTAAATGCTTGCCAGTACCGTCTATTTCTAACGCTTTTCTTGCTTTTAGATTTTTACCAATCTTATCAATTTTACCATCTTTTAACAAGACATCTGTATTTTCTAAAATTCCGTCATCTTCACTTGTCCAAACCGTAACATTTTTTATCAAAATAGTAGTTGCTTCTGGTTGTGTAAAATTTCCGAAACCTAAATTAGGATAACTAACAGGAAAAACGGTCATCTCTTTTTCCTCTTTTTCTTCTTTTTTGTCTGATGTTTCTTTCTTATCGTCTTCTATCGCTTTCTTACTTGCAGACCATGTTGTTTCAGTACCTAAGGAATCATAAGCGGTTCCCTGCATTTCGTTATCAACATTAATAACTTTTCCCAGCATTCTAGTAAAACCACTTTCTTCATGTAAGGTCATAGAAACCCAATTGTCTTTAAAAGAAAATGTAGCTTTTACTTTTTTATCCTCCATTTTTAACGCGCCAGTTTGTTTTGCTCCTTTGCCTGCAATGGTTAAATCGTAGTTTTTATCATTTACGTTTACTGTGTACGTACCTGTAATATCTTTGATTTTCATGTCGTTGATTACATTTTGACCACCTTGAACCCAATTTTCAAAGAGTGTAGTTTTTGCATCAAAAATATCACCAGAGGTAATAATAAAGTTCGCGTGACTTCCTGTTTTTAAGTTTCCAATAGCAGTGCTACCAATTATTTGAGCAGGAATTGTTGTTAAAGCTGCTAATGCCTTAGTTGTGTCAAAACCATATTTAATGGCTTTTTGCAGATTTTTATGAAAAGATTTTACTGATTTTAAATCGTGCGTTGTAAGCGCAAAATTAATGCCGTTTTTAGAAAGAACGCTTAAATTAGAAGGTTCTTGATTCCATTTACGCATATCTCTTAAGGAAATTTGTTGCGCTAAAAGCGGATTTGAAACATCATATGCATTGCTAAAGTTAATCGGAATTATAAAATTTGCATTTGTAGCTTTGATGTCTGTTACACGTTCATATTCGTCTCCAGAACCTACAATGGTGTACTGAACAGAAAATTCATCACCTACTTTATCGGCTCTTAAAGCGTCTAAATGGTTGCCCGTTTCAAAAATTTGAACCAAGTTTTTATTCCCGTTCAAAGCTTCTAAAGCCATGTCTTTATTTTTCATGTTGCCTTTTGCATACCAATTAGCATCATTATAAACTTGGCGTAATAAAGCCATTGCGCCCATTCTAGAGTTAGGATACGATTGCCTCGTTTGTACACTTCTGTCAAAAGATAAATAGTGTGCAGATTTTGTATTTAAAATTCTATACGCATTAGAAGCGTTTGGGTTTAGAGCAACTAATAAACCAGTTCCTCGAATAATACCATCTTGCATGTGTGTATTTACCACACCAAAACCAGCATCGATTAATTCTTTTGCTTTTTTGCTATCAAATTTAAAATCTTCAATAGGGTTTGTATCGGGTCTAATATGATCATTCCAATAATAGCCTTCTCGAGAAGCATCATACTGCGTTGTTCTAGAAGTACTAGAAGATCTTTTTGGTTTTTCGATTCCAAAATCAGCATAAATATCAATAAAAGAAGGGTAAATTATTTTGCCTTCTAAATCGGTTGTTTTTGCTCCTTTCGGAATTTTTACTGATTTGCCAACACTTACAACTTTGCCATCCTTAATAAGTAGCGTTCCGTTTTTGATAACTTCATCAGGAGTTAAATAGATGGTTGCATTGGTAAATGCAAACGTTGTGTTTTCTGTGGTTTTTACTCCCGAATCCGTAGGAAAATAATCTTGTGCCTGAATAACAGTTAGTGACAAGAAAAAGAGTAAGAATAATAGTTTTTTCATGTAGTTTGATTTGTTTTGAATTGACGCTAAATTTATAGATACGCTTTTTGGAAAAAGTTAATTTTTACGTTTTTAACAAAGTTTTAAGAAAACTAGATTTCTTTAGAGGTTTCAAAATAATGAAGCAACAAATCAACTACATAATTATAAGAGGCTATGCCTTTAGCTTGTTTATTGGCTTTTAAATAGACGCTGTATCCTTTTTTAATAATTGGTTCAAAAGGGTTTTTATACTGTTGCCAAAAATCATAACTCTCATTATAATCTTTGATAATTCCTTTATGTACAGTTTGCCAAAGTTCTTGAGATAAATTGATATCTCGTTTTCTGATTTCTGAAATACAATATCCAAAAGCCATTCTATAACTTGCATATTTAAAATAAACATCGTCATTATAATTAGCGGCTAAAAAACCAACAAAATTTGCTTCGTTTTCTGCGGCAAAACCTATTTGATGCGCCATTTCATGACAAGTCGTTGTTGGGTAACTTGTTTTAGGAACCTTATCATTAACCTGCGCCTCACCCGTTATTGGATTTAAATAACCCGAGGTGCCATTATAACTTTGTAAAGTACTCATTAATGAGCTTTTTACAGATGGAAATTGATAGGTTAATTGCGGATATTCTTTTGATAGATTAGCATAACCAGCAATCGCCATTGTATACATTTCCTCTTGATGATACGGGTTTTCTACTTTTAAAGTATCGTTTTTTGCAATTTTAAGTTGATAGTAATTCAGTTTTTCAATAATATGTTTTGTTGCTTTTGTAAGCTGTTCTGTGGTGTATTTTGATTGATCATAGCCTAAATTTTTAGCCAAAGGTTCTCTGTAATAATTTAGCCCCCAGAAAAGATAAAAGCAAAAATAAACCACAGAAAAAATTGCCACAAAATGAATTATCTTCGGAATAAAGTTTTTGAATCTCGTTTTTAGCAATCGAATTAAAAAACGAAGAAAAACAAAAAGAGCAAAAGCTAGCAATACATCACCAACAGAAAAAGGAACCCAACCGAAGAGAATTCTAAAAAAAGAGGAGAGGTAAGGGTAAATTCCGTTTGAATAATACTTCTCTACAAATGCAGGATTTTTTGCCACAATTTGCAGTACTAAAACTTGAATTGGCAGAAAAATTGCCAAAAAAATCCGTGTTTTGTTCCATTTCATTGGTGTAAAAATAAGGTTTCATTTTGGAAGTTAGAGAGTTATTAACACTCTAATCACAATTTTTATACATTTTTGTGAACAAAGAAAATTACATTTCAAAGTGCAATTTCACCTGTAAAAAAAGTACATTTGTAATGATGGAAAAAACGACTCCTGTAGCAGGAAAAAAGATAGATAAATCAAGAATTATAAGTCTTGAAAAAGGGAAGATTCCCCCACAAGCAGTAGAGTTAGAAGAAGCTGTACTAGGGGCAATGATGATCGATAAAAAAGGAATTGATGATGTGATAGACGTCTTGAGTTCTGATGCTTTTTACGATTCTAAACACCAAGAAATTTATGCAGCGATTTATCAATTGTTTCAAAATTCTGAACCCATAGATATTTTAACAGTCTCTAACTTGTTAAAAAAGAATGGAAAGTTAGAGTTTGTTGGTGGCGATTTCTTTTTGATTCGTTTAACTCAAAAAGTTGCTTCTTCTGCGCACATTGAGTTTCATGCTAGAATCATCTTACAAAAATATATTCAGCGTAAATTAATTTCCATTTCATCAGAAATTATAGAAAATGCGTATGATGATGGTACTGATGTTTTCGAGCTATTAGACGATGCCGAAGCAAAGCTTTTTGAAGTTACTCAAGGGAATTTAAAAAAGAGTTCAGAAGATGCAGGATCTCTTGTAAAGCAAGCTCTAAAGAAAATTCAAGAAATAGGTAATTCGGAGGGAATGTCTGGTTTAGAAACCGGATTCACAAAATTAGATGCGTTAACTTCTGGTTGGCAACCATCCGATTTAGTAATTATCGCCGCACGTCCGGGTATGGGAAAAACGGCTTTTGTTATTTCGATGGCAAAAAATATGGCGATAGATTTTGGTCATGGTGTTGCTGTATTTTCATTAGAGATGTCTTCTGTTCAGTTAATTACACGTATGATTTCTTCAGAAACGGGTTTAACTTCAGAAAAATTAAGAAAAGGAAATTTAGAACCGCATGAGTGGGAACAATTAAATGTAAAGGTTAAGAAATTATCTGATGCACCCATTTTTATTGATGATACACCGTCGCTGTCTGTGTTCGATTTACGTGCAAAAGCAAGACGTTTGGTTTCACAACACGGAGTAAAAATTATTGTGATTGATTATTTACAATTAATGACTGCCGGCGGAAAAGCAGGAGGAAACCGTGAACAAGAAATCTCAATGATTTCTAGAAACTTAAAAGCTTTAGCAAAAGAATTAGAAGTGCCCGTTATTGCACTTTCTCAATTATCACGTGCGGTAGAAACCCGTGGAGGATCTAAAAGACCGTTATTGTCAGATTTACGTGAATCTGGAGCTATTGAGCAAGATGCCGATATTGTATCGTTTATTTTTAGACCAGAATATTACGGAATGACAGAGTGGGATGATGATGAACACACTCCATGTGAAGGTCAAGGAGAATTTATTGTTGCAAAACACAGAAATGGTGGTTTAGATAATATTCGTTTAAAATTTACTGGGCATTTGGCTAAATTCTCTGATTTAGAAGAAGGTTTTAGTTCAGAATTCCAATCTTCTATGAATGCAGATTTTCCGGATGATGTTTTTCCTGATCAACGAATTGAGCCTAAAGATGCTTTTGGTGGGGATGATGACAATATGCCTTTTTAAAATAGTAAAGAATTTATAAAGTTTTAGAAATACACAATTGCTTCAAAGTAATTGTGTATTTTAGTTTTTAATAGTTTAACAAGTACATTGAACGTCTAAAAGTAGTAGTATCAGTTCGTTTTAATAAAAGTGTTTACCAAATACAAACTTTGCTATTTTTTTAATGAAGAAATTCTACCGAGAATTGAATAAAAATAAAGTTTATTTAAACGGAAGATTTATTCTCCAAGAAGATTTAGAAAAATAAGGTGAAGACTGGTAGATAGTTAATTTTTATCATTCTTAACATTTCAATAAAAATTAATACGTAATAATTCATTATATTTGTACGTATAAACATTAATTATGGATTCTAAATTAACATTAAAATTAGATAAATCTGTTATTGAGCGAGCAAAAGAGTATGCCAAAAAAAATCAGGTAAGTTTATCAAGATTGATTGAAAATTATTTGGCTTCTTTAACTCAAAAAGAAAAATCTAACAAAAAAGAAATTGAAATTTCGCCGTTTGTAAAAAGTATTGCTACAGGAGTTAGTATTTCTTCGGATATTGATGCAAGAGAAGTTTATAGAGAGCATCTTTTAGAGAAGTACAAATGAAAAAACGTATTTTTTTAGACACAAATGTGATGCTGGATTTTTTAGGTGAAAGAATTCCTTTTTATGACTCAATTGCAAGAGTGCTCTCATTTTTAGAAAGCAATAAATTTACAATTATTGTTTCACCAATATCTTATGCAACAGTAAGTTATTTTTTATCAAAATCAGAAGGCAATAGAATAGCTGTCGAAAAATTAAGAAAATTTAAAGTAATTAGTGATGTTTGTATAATTGACGAACAAACTATAGAGAAAGGATTGAATTCTGATTTTTCGGATTTTGAAGATGCCCTTCAGTTTTATAATGCCGTAGAATCCAATTGCGATATTATCTTAACTAGAAACGCAAAAGATTTTAAAAAAGCTACACTTCCTGTAATGTCTCCCGATGAATTTTTAAATTCTTTATAATACACGCTTTATGAAAAAATCCTCACCATATTTACTTTTCTTTTAACACAAAACTAGCCAACAATAAAAGCATCAATTCAATAGTAAGCTTATGAAACATTTTTTAATTTTTATACTATTTTTTATAGGTTTTCAAAATCTATCTTCACAAGAACAGAAAATAGCCTTCCAACCTTTAGATGTTTTTTCTCTAGAATGGGCTTCAGATCCTCAAATTTCTCCTGACGCATCACAAATTATTTACAGAAGAAACGGATTTGATCTCATGAAAGATAATTCAAAAGGGAATCTTTGGATTTTGAATACTGATGGTTCATCACACAGAAAATTAACCTCTAGAGAAGTAGGCGAGTCACAAGCAAAATGGTCACCAAGTGGAGATCGAATTGCATTTGTTAGCACCACGGATGAAGGCTCGGAAATTTATATGTATTGGGTGAAAACAGGTCAAATTGCTAAATTATCGCAATTAGAAATGTCACCAGGAAATCTTTCTTGGTCACCCGACGGAACACATATTGCTTTTACAATGTTCATAGCAAAAAAGCCGCCAGTTATCGTAAAAATGCCAGCGAAGCCAAAAGGAGCCGCTTGGGCTGAACCTGCCAGAATTACAGACAGATTAAAACATGAAGCAGATGGTAGCGGATACATGCAACCCGGTTTTACTCATATTTTTATAATGCCTGCGGAAGGAGGTACCCCAAGACAAATAACGAGTGATCATTACAATCATAGTGGTAGTTTGTCTTTTTCACCTAACGGTAAAGAGATATACTTTTCGGCAAACAGAGTCGAAAATTGGGAATATGATTTTAGAAATAGTGAAGTATATAAAGTAGACATAAGTGCTAAAATTATTACGGTTTTGACTTCACAGAATGGACCTGATTATGCACCCAAAGTATCTCCTAATGGAAAACTCATTGCGTTTTTAGGATTTGAAGACAAAGCACAGGCACACCAAAATGCTTTGCTTTATACTATGAATTCTGATGGAAGTGATCGAAAGGTAATTTCTGGAAATTTCGACTCTAGTATTTCAAATATCTCTTGGGATACAGCGGGCAAAGGTCTGTATTGTACTTTTGATGAAAAAGGAAACTCGAAAGTAGCACATATTTCTATCGACGGAAAATTAGTAAAGCTGGCAGATAATTTAGGAGGAACAACAATAGGAAGACCCTACGCTTCAGGATCGTATTCCGTTTCGAATAATGGAACTATAGTATACACACAATCACGACCAGAATATCCTGCAGAATTAACCGTTATTGAGAATAAAAAAGCACCTAAACTTATTACGAATCTAAACCAGGATGTTTTAAGTTATCGAGAATTAGGCAAAACAGAAGAAGTTTGGTACAAATCGTCCTATGACGGAAGAGATATTCAAGGTTGGATTGTAAAACCACCTTTTTACGATGCTTCAAAAAAATATCCGTTAATGGTAGAAAACCATGGAGGTCCAATTCTAAATTATGGCGATCGTTTTACAGCAGAAATCCAATTATATGCGGCGGATGGTTATGTTGTATTTTATCCAAATCCGAGAGGAAGTACTAGTTATGGAGAGGAGTTTGCAAACTTATTGTATCATAATTATCCAGGCCAAGATTATAATGATGTAATGGATGGTGTAGATTATTTAGTTGAAAAAGGAATTGTAGATAACAAGAAATTGTTTGTAACAGGTGGAAGCGCAGGAGGAATAATGACTGCTTGGATTGTTGGGAAAAACAACCGATTTAAGGCCGCTGTTGTTGTAAAACCAGTGATGAATTGGATTAGTAAAACATTGGTTGCTGATAATTATTTTGGATATGCAAATTCACGACTTCCGGGTCAACCTTGGGAGAATTTTGAAACTTATTGGAACTTTTCTCCAATATCACTCGTTGGTAATATAGAAACACCAACAATGGTCATGGTTGGGATGAACGATTTACGAACACCACCAAGTGAAGCAAAACAATTATACCATGCTTTAAAGTTGCGGAAAATTGAAACTGTTTTAGTCGAAATTCCAGGAGCATCTCATGGCATTGCTCGAAAGCCTAGTAATTTAATTAGTAAGGTTGCACATACTTTAGCTTGGTTTAAAAAGTATAATAATTAAGAAACTTTAAAAGATAATTTTATCGATGAAAAAACTCATAACAATAGTAACATTTTTGTTAATTTCAAACTCAATTTGGGCATCCTTTATTTATGTGCCTATGAGCAATGAGAATCAAAAAAATCATTTAAAAGCATACGGAATTGTTTACTTCGGATTAGAAGCTGGTTTAAAATCGAAATGGTTGTTAAATTATGATGGAGGTGCCTTTTTAATAGAGAATAATAAAGCCATTGAAAACGAATGTAAAATTAGAGGTGTTTCTTATGAAGTAATTTCTGATGCAAAATCGCAATTGATATTGCAAGAAATTTCTGCGCCGTCATCAAATCAAGATGCAGTAACGTTAGAAAAAGCTCCGAAAATAGCCGTGTATTCGCCAAAAGACAAAATGCCTTGGGACGATGCCGTAACGATGGTTTTAACCTATGCAGAAATTCCGTTTGATGTTATTTACGACAAAGATGTTTTAGATGATAAATTATTGATCTATGAATGGTTGCATTTACACCATGAAGATTTTACGGGTCAGTATGGTAAATTTTATGGCTCTTTTAGAACAGCTCCTTGGTATATTCAAGCAAAACAAAGCGCAGAGAAGTTAGCAACTGAATTAGGCTATGCGAAAGTATCCGAAGAAAAATTAGCAGTTACAAAAAAAATTAGAGACTATGTAATTGGTGGCGGTTTTATGTTTGCCATGTGTTCTGCAACCGACAGTTTTGATATTGCATTATCAGCAGAAGGTGTCGATATTGCAGAAGCAATGTTTGATGGTGATGCCACAACACCTGATTATCAATCAAAAATCAACTACAATAAAACCTTGGCTTTTAAAGATTTTGATTTGGTTAAAAACCCAACTACATATGAGTTTTCTTCGATTGATATGACAAGAAAACGTAAAATTCCAAAAACATCAGATTATTTTTCTTTAATAGCGTTTTCTGCAAAATGGGATCCCGTTCCTACAATGTTAACCCAAAATCACACCACTTTAGTAAAAGGTTTTATGGGGCAAACCACTTCTTTTGATAGAAGTACTGTAAAAACAAACGTGCTGGTTCTAGGTGAAAACAGAACGAATAGAGAAGCACGTTATATTCATGGAACCAAAGGAAAAGGCATGTTTACCTTTTATGGCGGTCATGATCCAGAAGATTATACACATAGAGTTGGTGATCCAAAAACGGAATTAGATTTGCATCCTACTTCACCAGGATATCGGTTAATTCTAAATAATGTGTTGTTTCCTGCAGCTAAAAAGAAGAAGCAGAAAACTTGATTTTAATTCATATATTAACCAATTAAAATTATAAATTTAATTTTAAGAGAAGGTATTTTAAAACTTTAATTGGTTCTCGATACAATACTGTAAAAAAAAGCAGCATCACTCGAACTGATATTTTAGAGAATATGAATTAATGAAATTCGCGTTCTAAAAAACGCTTTTAAAAAATCTCAAATAAATAATTTATTAATTCAATTCTAATACAATCACTTTTGTATTTTTGTCGATATAAAATAAAATCATAAAATGCCAACAACAGAAAAATTACAAGATTTTACACAACAAGTTCGTAGAGATATTTTAAGAATGGTGCATAAAGTAAATTCAGGTCATCCAGGAGGATCTTTAGGATGTGCAGAATTTATTACTTGTTTGTATCAAGAAGTAATGGAATATTCGACAGAGTTTGATATGGATGGAAAGAATGAAGATTTATTTTTTCTTTCTAACGGGCATATTTCCCCTGTTTTTTATAGTGTTTTGGCTCATAGTGGTTTTTTTCCAGTATCAGAATTAGCAACGTTTAGACTGTTAGATTCTCGTTTACAAGGACACCCAACAACGCATGAAGGTTTGCCTGGAATAAGAATCGCATCTGGTTCTTTAGGTCAAGGAATGTCTGTTGGTATTGGTGCCGCACAAGCTAAAAAATTAAACGGTGATGATAAAATAGTATATACTTTACATGGTGATGGAGAATTGCAAGAAGGCCAAAACTGGGAAGCAATTATGTATGCATCAGGAAAAAAAGTAGATAATTTAATTGCTACCATCGACTTAAACGGAAAACAAATTGACGGTGCTACCGATGATGTTTTACCAATGGGAAGTATTAAAGCAAAGTTTGAGGCTTTTGGTTGGGATGTGTTAGAGGTAAAAAAAGGGAATGATGTGGATGCAATTTTAGTGGGTTTAGCTAAAGCAAAAGCATTAACAGGAAAAGGGAAACCAGTTTGTATTTTATTGTACACAGAGATGGGTAATGGCGTAGATTTTATGATGCATACACATGCATGGCACGGTAAAGCGCCAAGTGACGACCAATTAGAAAGTGCTTTAGCACAGAACCCTGAAACTTTAGGCGATTATTAATGAAACTTAATTTTAAGAAGTCTAAAAGACGAACTTAAAATTGTAAGTTAAGCTAATCCCGTTCTATGTGCTGAACTTGTTTTAAGATCAAGCGAAATCTTTTTATTAAAAAATATTTAAAAAAAGTTTTTCATTAAATTGAGAAACTTTTTTTATGCTTTTATTTAGATTTGAACCGTAAGATTACTTGTACCTTTACAATTAAAGATTTATAAATTATTTAATTATTTAATAAAATATGAAAATAGGAATTGTGTGTTACCCAACGTTTGGAGGAAGTGGAGTAATGGCTACAGAGTTAGGAATGGCTTTGGCGGACAAAGGTCACGAAGTACATTTTATTACTTATAATCAGCCAGTTCGTTTAGATTTTTTATCACATAATTTACACTTTCATCAAGTTTTAATAGAAGAATATCCATTATTTCAATATCAACCATACGAGTTAGCGTTGTCTAGTAAAATGGTAGAAGTTGTTCAAAAACACCAACTAGAAGTTTTACATGTGCATTATGCAATTCCGCATGCGTATGCCGCTTATATGGCAAAACAAATGCTGAAAGAAAAAGGGATTGATATTGGCGTGGTAACAACCTTGCATGGCACCGATATTACTCTTGTTGGGAGTCATCCTACCTATAAAACAGCGGTAGAATTTAGTATTAATAATTCTGATGTTGTTACGGCAGTTTCTAATAATTTAAAGAAAACTACAAATCAGCTTTTCAATATTCATAAAAATATTGAAGTGGTGTATAATTTTATTGACGTAGAAAAATATAATAAAGCCAAAGAGGAGGAATGTAAGAGAGTTGCCTTGGCAAAACCAAACGAGAAAATCTTAACGCATATAAGTAATTTTAGACCTGTAAAAAGAGTTGAAGATGTGGTAAGAATTTTTTACGAAGTTCAAAAAGAGATTCCCTCTAAATTATTAATGATTGGTGAAGGACCAGAAAGAAAAAAAGCAGAACTTTTAGCAAAGCAATTAGGTATTAAAAGTAAAGTATTCTTTTTAGGAAATAGTACAGAAATAGATAAGATTTTATGTTATTCTGATGTGTTTTTACTACCCTCTCAAACAGAAAGTTTTGGTTTGGCAGCATTAGAAGCAATGGCTGCTAAAACAGCTGTAATTTCTACAAATACTGGTGGTTTGCCAGAAGTGAATATTAATGGTAAAACTGGGTATTTAAGTAATCTGGGTGCTATTGAAGACATGGCAAAAAATGCAATTTCTATTTTAAAAGACAATGTAGTTTTAGAACAATTTAAGGAAAATGCTAAAGAACACGCAAAGAATTTTTCTTTAGATACTATAGTGCCTGTGTACGAAGATATTTATAAATCTTGTTATCATAGTGAAAAAAGTGTCTCGTAATTAGTTTTTTATAAAGTACTAGAGTTTGTGCTCATTTAATTTTTAAAAAAAAAGCCTATCACATATGATAGGCTTTTTTAAATTCGTAAAAATTTATAAGATGATTGACGGTAGAAAAAGAGTGAATATTAAAATTGGGTTATTTGTAGAAATTGTTCAAAAGCCACACCAACGAACAGGAGAGCTAACCGCGGGCAGAATTGCTAAAATACTCACTAAATCGCTGCATCATCCTTACGGCATTAAAGTGCAATTAGAATCTGGTTTAGTAGGTAGAGTGCAAAAAATAATTGAATAAGATTTTATTTTACGGGTATTTTAATTTCGTATTCTTTTCTACTTCTATTATTTAATCTATTCTCTCTTAACCATGGGTTATGAATTTTAAACTCTTTGTATGTTAATCCATATCCTTTCGCAAAAGATGTAATATTTGTAATTACAGTGTCTACCTTAATTGTTGTTGTTTTTGGTAATGTATATAAATCTTCTTTCTCAAAAACAAAACCATATTTTTCTGGGTTGTTCATGACCTCTTTTAAAGCTAAAATTCTAAAAACATAACGCTCTGTTTCGTTGGGTAATTTAGCATCATAATAATTAGTAACTTCTTGAGTTTCTAATCTTCTAGAAACTCCGTAGTTGCCTGCATTATAGGCAGCGGCAGCCAAAGTCCAAGAACCAAAACGTTCTTTAGAGTTTTTTAAATATTCTGCAGCTACTTTTGTAGATTTTTTAATATCATATCGTTCATCAACATTATCGTTTATTTCTAAACCATATTCTTGCCCCGTTGCTTTCATAAAATGCCACATTCCTGCCGCACCAGCAGAAGAAGTTTCATCAATAAAAGCACTTTCTGCTAATGCTAAAAATTTAAAATCATCTGGTAAACCATATTCTTTTAATAACGGTTCTAGTATTGGAAAATATTTGTTAGCTCGTTTTAAAAGTAACAAACCATTAGACTGCCAGTACGTGTTTACTAATAATTCTCTTTCCATTCTTTCTAGAATGTCTTGTTCTTCAATAGGTACTCTCTCTCCTGCCAAATTTAAATCGTTTGGTAGTTTTAAAGATTTAATTTTATATGTTTTATGAGTGCTTGTAGTAGGCTCTATTTCATCTTTATCCATGGCGTTTATAAATAGAACGGTTACGATAACGATGCTTAAAAGTGATAGAATGCGGATGTATTTGTTCATAATAAATTTATTTTTAGTAGGATAAAAGTAACGAATACAAGTAGCTTTAACAAGCTAAACTTTGATGAATTATTTGCGATATTTGTTTTGCCCTTAAAATAATCATAGCGTGATTTCCATCTTCAATTTTAATACAATTTTTGATGTTTTTAAACGGAAATATATTGTCATTTGTTCCGTGAATATGAACAATGCCTTCTAAAGGTTTTTCTTGTTTCCAATTGACAACATTATGAATAGACCATTTAATATAGTTTTTTCCTCTTACAGAAAGATATTTTTTATACATTTTCGCCTTTTTTTCTAATGATTTTCCGACAAAAAATTTAGCGTAATTCTCGAATTTTGTAACTATTTGAGTCGGGAACAACTTATAAATTTTACTTTTACTCGCTATTTTATATCTTTTAGGAAGCTCGTCAGCAGACTTTACACTAGAAATAATAATTATTTTTTTAACCTCCATAAATTTACTCATTTCTTGCACTATAATTCCGCCAAAAGAAACGCCAATCAGAACAGGTTTTTTATGTTTTATTTCATCGGTCATTCTCATTGCATAATTAGAAATCGACTCATCTATACCCAAAGGATTTTTCCAGGTTAAATAATGAAACTCATAAAGGATAGGATTCAAATTAAGTTTATGAAAAATTTCTGGACCCGCAGCCAAACCAGGCATAAAATATAGGTGTGTTTTAGACATTTTAAATTGTAAGTTTTAGAATAGTACTTTATGATTATAAAGTGGTATATGCTATTACTGCAAGATTGATGCCAAATTAGACAGCGACTGCATCTTTAACAAAATCAAACCGAACCAAACCGTCGTCATCAATTTTGGTTAGGGTAATTTTGTGTAAAGTATTTACTAATTCAGGGTTTTAAGGCGTTTTTACTTTTACATAATTTTCTGTAAACCCGTTAATATAGCCTTCTTTATTTTCATTTTCGAACAAAACAGTTAAGCGGTTTCCCAATTGATTCTCATAAAAAGAATGTCTTTTTTTAGCAGATAAACCGCGCAACATTTTACTACGCTTTGCACGTACCTTTTTAGGAATGATACCGTTTAAATTTACAGCCTCGGTATTTGGTCTTTCAGAATAGGTGAAAAGGTGTAAATAAGAAATATCTAATTCGTTTAAATAGTTATAAGTCTCTAAAAATAATTTGTCTGTTCCACCAGGGAGACCTACAATAACATCGACACCAATGCATGCATTTGGCATGGTTTCTTTAATTCTAGAAACTCTATTGGTACAGGTATTAGACAAATATCTACGTTTCATTTTTTTAAGCAACTCGTCACTTCCAGATTGCAAAGGAATATGAAAATGTGGTACAAAAGAATTCGATTTAGAAACAAAATCAATGGTTTCATCTTTTAATAAATTAGGTTCTATAGATGAAATTCGCAAACGATGAATATTATCTAAAGTGTCTAATTTTTTTACGAGGTCTAAAAAAGTGTGTTCGTGTTTTTTATTACCAAACTCTCCTTTTCCGTAATCACCAATATTAGCAACCGTTAAAACTATTTCTTTAATTCCTTTTGACGCAATTTCTTTTGCATTTCCAATAACATTTTCTAAAGCATCACTTCTAGAAATTCCGCGAGCTAAAGGAATTGTGTAATAGGTACATTTATAATCACAGCCATCTTGTACTTTTAAAAAAGCACGCGTTCTGCCACCAATAGAGTAAGAACCCACGTAAAAATCGGCATCAGAAATTTCACAAGAATGTACCTCGCCAACCTCATTTTTACTTAAATCGTTGATATAACTTGTTACATTAAATTTTTCTGTAGCTCCTAAAACTAAATCTACACCATCAACAGCAGCTAATTCCTCTGGTTTTAATTGTGCGTAGCATCCAACGGCTATTAAAAAAGCATCGTCGTTTTTTTTAGGGCATTTTTAACAATCGATTTAAAGCGCTTGTCTGCATTATCGGTAACAGAGCATGTATTGATTACATAAATATCTGCTTCTTCTTCAAAATCAACACGTTTAAAACCCTCTTCTACAAAGTTTCTTGCAATGGTTGATGTTTCAGAAAAATTTAATTTACAGCCTAATGTATAAAAAGCTACTTTTTTATCTGCAATCATTCTTGTACTTTTATGGACTGTAAATCTACAATAATATTGATGATTTTTGAAACGGAAAGATTACTTATAAGAAAACTGATTTTAGATACTTTATTCTTACTATACTGAAAAGAGTCAGTGCGCTTAGCCTTTTAGAACCAAGATTTGATTATTACTAACTTAAAGTCAGAAAAAAATAGGGATGAATTTTTATTTGAAAATTAATTCAAAAAATAAGATATCCTTTTAAAAAGCAAGTGAAACCCCTTAATTTTAAAACGATTTATGAACCTAAACTATTTTTAGTCGGACACTATGAATACTTTATAAGTATTTCATTAAACAGAAAGTAACAAGCTACTTTTAAGTGTATGTTGTTTTTAGATCAATTATGTTTTACTCTGTAAAGGGTAATGTGCAATGATGTTTTTACAGAGGTATTTAAGTAAAGATTCTGCTAAAGTCTACCTAGAAACTGCAGGTTTTTATTTGTTATTTTTAAAAGAGATTATCAACCATAAAAAATAATATTGAAGCTAGAAATCTTAAATTTGCGATAAAAAAATGTATCAACATTAGCAATTATTAGTTTTTAAAATGAAACTATATTTTAGATTTAGAAAATAATTAAGGTATGCAACCATTTCAAAAATTTTAGAAAAGTTTATCAACAAGAGTACTATTTATAAATATGGCGTTAACCTTTCTCCTATGTATAGAAGAACTACTGGGAAAATTTATGAGGTTTCTGATGATTTATGTAAGGTTAACGTTCCTATTAAATTGTCTTATAAAGATAGTAATTATGTAGGATCGATTCTTGGAGGAAGTTTGTTCTCTGCAACCGATCCTATTTTTATGATTCAATTAATGAACATTTTAGGTGCTAATTATGTGGTTTGTGATAAAGCTGCAACCATCAAATTTAAAAGACCAGCCAAAGAAAACTGTTATGTTAATTTTATTTTACTGCGGATGAAATAACACAAATTAAAAAAGATGTAGAAATTATAAAGGAAATCGATTTAATTAAAAATATTCAACTTACTAATAAAGATAAAAGTGTCGTTTTTGCAGAAGTTTTAAAGACCGTTTATATTGCTGATAAAAAGCATTATAACAAAAAAAAGCTAAAGAAAGTGCAAGTAAAAGAACAACTTCGAAGTAACGCCATCGAGGTATTCAAAAGGAATATCTTTTAATATTTCGACTTATAGGGTCGGTTTGTTAAATCCGAGATGCTGCTAAATTCTGAAGCAAGATTCCGCTAGATATTGAAACAAGTTCAGCACATAAAGCAGATTTAGTTCAACTTACAATTTTGTAATCACAGCTTCACTTTTTTTCAAAATTGAGTTTCACTATCAACTTTTCTTTAATTTTAGCTTTTAGTTTTTCTGCAACATTTGTAGGAAAAGGTCTATCTCCGTGTAAAACATCGACCATGATATTGTTAAAATGTTGTCCGTATTTAGTAAGAATAAAGTTCCTAACAGGGTTTTGGTGGTAGAAAAATTTAGCTAAAATTTGACCAGATTTTAGTTCAGGTAATAACTTGATATTTAATTTTTCTAAATAGATTTTTGCGGCCAATGCTTTATTTAAATTACTTTCAATGATTGCTTCGGCAACATATTTTCCGCTTAAAATTGCGTTAGAAATACCCTCGGCTGTAATTGGTTCTGCAAAACCAGCAGCATCTCCTATTAAAAATACATTGTTTTTTACAAAGCCGTCTGTTCTTGGTGCAATCGGAATTTGAAAACCATGTGCATCTTCTTGTATAATTTCTTTAATCCCTAAAGTTTCAATATATTTTCTATAATATTCTTTTAAATTAATTTTTCCTTTTTTGGTCGTTAAAACTCCTAAAGACAAATGATTTTTTTTCGGAAAACTCCATGCATATCCATAAGGAACTGCATCAATATCAAAACGAACAGTTTTAGAAAGTCGCTCAAAATCTTCTGCAGAAACTTTAACTTCATATTCTAATGCAGGAATTAATTTTCTTGTGTCTTCTTTCCATCCCGCCATTTTTGCAGTCGTACTCAAAACACCATCTGCAGCAATAACAAAATTTGCAGAAATTTCTCCTTGAGAAGTTTTTAAGATCGATTTTTCACCAATAAAATCGATGCTTATTAGTTTATGATTTTCTAATAAGGTAACTCCAAATTCTTTTGCTTTTTGTGTAATTAGATTATCAAAGGCATCGCGCATAATCATCGTAACAATAGGAATGTTTTTACTAGATTTATAGACAATTTTTTCATTATTATTAAAATAACTATCTACTGTAAAAAACGCGCGTTCTACAACTTCAGAAATATCAAAAGGCATTTCCTTTTTACCTCTATTTACAAAACCACCACCACATGTTTTATATCTTGGGAGTGTTTCTTTTTCTATAATTACGGTAGTAATACCTTGTTGGCCTAAATAAAATGCTGTTGAGGCGCCAGAAGGTCCACTACCAATAATTGCAACATCAAAATGTTTCATAAATTTAAAAGAAAATATTTAGGCTAATATAAAGAATATTACCAATTTACTTTGGCTAGAATAGGGGTGTGGTCAGAATTATTTTCAGAAAAAGAATGAAATTGATTTACAATTGCGTTTTCATCTGTTAAAATAAAATCGATTCTCATAGGAAACCAGTAGTTAAATGTTTTTCCGAAGCCTTGGCCAGCTTCTATAAAAGTATCTTTTTTATTGGATGCAATTTGATTGTACACCCAAGAGTAAGAAGTGTTATTAAAATCGCCAGCAACTATTTTTTTACCTTTCCATTTTTTTTCATGCTTTAGAAATACTTCGGTTTGTGCTGCTTGTTTTATGAACCCCTCTTTTAATCGGGCAATTAATTTTTCTGAATTTTCTTGTCCGAAGTTTTCTTTATCAGTTTTCAGTTGTAAAGATTGTAAATGTAAATTATAGACTCTTATCGTGTCTTTTTCTCTTTTTATATCGGCAAAAATAATATTGTTAGAGGTGTTTTTTAAATCTAAAGAACCCGTGTTTATAATCGGGAATTTAGAGTAAATGGCCAAGCCTATTTTAGCTTTACTAGTTTTGGTTTTTATATATTTATAAGGATACGAAAATTGCTGTTTTTCTAAACTATAATATTCTTGAAATAATAAAATATCGGGCGATTTGTCTACCACAAATTTATGGATTTTTTGTGGGATGCTGTCTCCGGCAATCCATTTCCAATGGTTAAACATTCTTACATTGTAACTCATCACTTTTAAATCAGTATTTAAAGAAGACTTATTGCTAGTTAGTTTATAGATAGGAGGGGTAAAAAACCAGCCGATAGTAAGAACGAAAGCAGAGAGAATAAGTTGTTTTTTTAGTTTTATCAACCAAAAAAGCATAAAAAGAATATTAATAAGAATTAAAAAAGGCACTATTAGACTTACGATGGCAAAAATAGCGTTTCTGTTAGGTGATACGAAAGGAAGCAAATAAGAAAGCAACAGAAATGCAGCCAACAAAGAGTTGATTATAAAAATAACCTTATGTATAAACGATAAGTTTTTCACGTTGGTGAGTAATTATACTATTTTTTGCCTTGTTTAAACAAGAACTCTTTTTCAGATTTTGTTAAGGTGTCGTAACCAGATTTGCTAATTTTATCTAAAATTTCATTGATTTCTTGCTGCTCTAAATTGGGTTGCCTTTGTGCTTTTTTTTCAGTCGATTTATAGACTGTTTGTAATGGCTTTTCTTTCTTTTTAAAGAGACTACCAATAGAATCGAACACTGTAATTTCTTTGTTACTTGCTCTTTTTACATATAAAAAACCAAATAAAGCGCCTCCTATATGTGCAAAATTACCACCAGCATTGGTACCAATTAAGCCCAAAACGTCTAAACCAACCCAAATAGCTGCCAAATACCATAATTTTACGTAGCCAATAAAACGAATTTTTAATTCGTAGTTTGGTATGTACGTTGCAACGCCTACAAAAATGGCAGAAACTCCCGCCGAAGCACCTACTAAACTAGAAGATCTACCTTGAAATAAAGGAAAGTAATTCTGACTTAATAAATATAAAACTCCGCCAAAAAAAGTACCTAATAAATAGAAACTTAACAATTGCTTTTCTGAAAAATATTGAAGAAATAAATTTCCGATAAAATATAAACCAATACAATTAAATAAAATATGCAGAAAACCAGCATGTAAAAATCCGTAAGAAATTATAGACCAAGGTTTAAATAACATCGAATTAAAGTTGTCACTTAATGCAAACCAATCTGCTATAAAACTACCTTCTCCATTATATAATTTTGAAAATACCGTTAATAAAAGCGCAAAAACAAAAACGCCAATATTGATAAAGATAAGTTTCTCAATAATATTTCCTGAAATATATCTTCCTTTTATTTCTTGTATAATGTTCATTAGCTTATTTTAAAATTATTTTGTTTCCAATAGTAAGCAATAATAAATCCTATTAAAGCACCTCCAATATGCGCAAAATGAGCAACGTTACCTACAGAATATTTTGTCATACCGAAAAATAAATCTCCTAAAATCATTACAGGGATAAAATATTTTGCAGCTATAGGAACTGGTAAAAATAACAGCGCTAATTTTGCATCTTTAAAATACAAACCAAAAGCTACTAAAACTCCATAAACAGCACCTGAAGCACCAACTGCTGGTGTGTGGTATAAACTGTAAAATTTTTTCATGGTTTCGTTTGATAATGCTATTCTTGGGTCATTATAACTCCCGATATCAAGAATGTTCTGAATACTTCCGTTTGATAAACCAAAACTTACTAACTGATCATAAATACCGTTAAATTGGTAATAATTAACCAACGTATAAATAAGGCCTGCGCCGATGCCCGATGAAAAATAGAAAAATATAAATTTCTTTTTTCCCCACATTTGTTCTAATGGTGTCCCGAATGCCCATAAACCGTACATATTAAATAGAATATGCGGAAAACTACCGTGCATAAACATATGTGTTACATATTGCCAAAAGCCAAAATGTTCATTTTTAGGAAAATGTAAAGCCAACATATTTGTAAAATCTAATTTTAATAATTGCGGAGCAATAAATAGAATTACATTTAAAATTATAATGTGTTTTATGGCGTCTGTAAGTTTATTCATAGGTTAGCTATTAAATAAATTATCAATTTCGTTTAAAGTTAAGGTCTTAAAAGTAGCTTTACCAAAAGGAGAAACAGAAGGATCTTTGCAAGAGAATAAATCGTTTACTAAACCTTCTTGTTCTTTACCTGAAAGCTGTGTTCCTGTTTTTATCGATAATGTTTTTGCAAAAGATTTTGCCATCACATCAAAATGACTAAAACTAGCATCTGGCACTTCAAAATTCATATCGTTTAAAAGTTCTTCTAAAATAATAGTAATTTTGCTTTCTATCACAGAAACCGGAATTCCTTTAATCGTAACACTATCTTTCGTGAACTCATCAAAAGAAAAACCTGCATTTTCTAATTCAGTTTTCATGGTGTAAATCATTTCTATTTCTTGAGATGAAAAAGATATTTTTACAGGAAATAATAATTGCTGACTATTGGCTTCTTTTACTGTAATACTTTCTAAAAAATCTTCATATAATATACGCTGATGTGCTAATGATTGGTTGATTAAAACCACACCAGATTTTATAGAACTCAATAAATATTTACGCTGAATTTGAAATGTTTTCTGTGTTTTTACTTCATGTTGATGTTCAAATAATTCTTCTTGTTTTTCTTCATCAGAAATAGCCACAGAAGTGTATAAAGATTCCCAGCTTTGTGTGTGTTGTTCTCTTTTGTAAGGAAACGTAATTTCTTTTTGCTGTGTTTCTTTAAAAGGGTTAAAATCGTGATCTACTATAATTCTAGGACTAGACGTTTTTACTGCGTTTTTAGTAGAATGATAGGAAGTATCTAAATTAGCATCTCTATTAAAATCTAAAACAGGTGCTACATTGTATTGCCCTAAACTATGTTTTACCGTTGCTCTTAACATGGCATATAATGCCTTTTCGTTATCAAACTTTATTTCTGTTTTTGTTGGGTGAATATTAATATCAATACTATTTGGAGGTACTGATAAATATAAAAAATAAGAGGGATGAGCACCTTGCTCTAACAAACCATCAAAAGCATTTACAACCGCATGGTTCAAATAAGAGCTTTTTATAAAACGATCATTTACAAAAAAGAACTGTTCGCCACGTTTTCTTTTAGAAAACTCTGGTTTTGCAATAAAACCATTGATAGCAACAATATCTGTATGTTCATTTATAGGAACTAATTTTTCGTTCATTTTACCACCAAAAATAGCAACAATTCGTTGTCTTAAATTACCCCCTTTTAAATGATATACTTCGTTATTATTATGATGTAATAAAAATGAAATAGCAGAATGTGCTAAAGCAACACGCTGAAACTCGTCAATAATATGTCTAGTTTCAACCGTATCTGATTTTAAAAAATTTCTTCTTGCAGGAATGTTGTAAAATAAGTTTTTTACTGCCATACTTGTGCCCTCTGAAGTACTAATAAAGTCTTGAGAAACTATTTTACTTCCTTCTATTTTAATAGAAGTACCTAATTCTTCATTTTCTTGTTTCGTTTTTAACTCAACATGAGAAATGGCAGCAATAGATGCCAAAGCTTCACCTCTAAACCCTTTGGTACATAAATTAAATAAATCTTCTGCTTTTTGAATTTTTGAAGTTGCATGGCGCTCAAAACTCATTCTAGCGTCGGTGGCACTCATGCCTTTACCATCATCTATTACTTGAATTAGTGTTTTACCCGCATCTTTTAATAGTAACTTAATATTTGTTGCACCAGCATCAATTGCATTTTCTAGTAGCTCTTTCACTACAGAAGCAGGTCTTTGTACTACTTCTCCTGCGGCAATTTGATTTGCTACATGATCTGGTAAAAGCTGTATAATATCTGACATTATTTAGAGTAGAATATAGAGAGATCAAAATCAATGATAAATAAGAAAATTAAAACGAGTATGACAACAATGTAAATAATGGTTTTGTTTCCACTTTTATCGCCACCATTAAGGTCTTTAACCGCCTCTGAAAAAGTAGATTTTAGGCCTTTACTTTTTCCGGTAGTTGTTCTAAACTTATCTAGTTTATGCTCAATTTTAAAAGGATTTCCTTCTCCTTTATAATACCGAGGTTGATAATCAAATTTTTTATTTGTTCTTTTTAGAAATCCCATAACTTTAAAAATAATTGATGTGTACTGATGTAAAGTAAATCAATTTTTATACCAATTTTAGGCATATCAAATTTAAAGAATTAAAAGCAATGCGTCAAGAAATGTTGCGAAAAGTATTCTTAAAATTATACAATAAACCTGCAAGGCTTTTAGAACCTTTTAGGTTTAATTAAACGTATAGTTTGATACATAAATACCCACAAGGTCGAGAAAAAACCTTGCAGGAAAACATATTTTTTTAAAAACCGATACTTTCAGAAGTTCTATTAAAGTTTATAATAGCAGCCATTTTTACGGCTGCAACAGCACATTCAATTCCTTTATTACCAAGTTTTCCGCCAGATCTATCTAAAGACTGTTGTTTTGTATTATCTGTTAAAACACAAAAAATTACAGGAACATCATAGTGAACATTTAAATCTATAATACCTTGGGTAACACCTTCACAAACAAAATCGAAATGTTTTGTTTCTCCTTGAATTACATTCCCAATGGCAATAATAGCGTCTAACTTTTGAGATTGAACCATTTTTTTACAACCAAAAACAAGTTCAAAACTTCCAGGAACATCCCAAGAAATAATATTTTCTTTTGTTGCTCCGCAATCTATTAAAGTTTCTATTGCACCTTTTTGTAAATTTCTTGTAATTTCAGGATTCCATTCTGAAACAACAATCCCAAATCGAAAAGATTTCGCATTTGGGATTGTTTCTTTATCGTAATATGATAAATTATTTGTTGCCATATTTTTAGTTTTTAGAATTTGGTTTTTAGTAGTTAAGTTTTTACCAATCACTAAAAACCTAATTGCTAAATACTATTGTTCAGCATATTTTGCTGCGTTGATAAATTTTTCAACATCTTTTCCTTGATCTGATGCTGAATATTTTTCTTTTATTTTGGTAAATAAAGATTCAGCTTTATCGTATTTTTTTAATAACATAGCGGTTTGTCCTGCTTTGTATAAAAACAACGGTGTTGTAAAGTCGTTTGCATTTGCATTTGCAGCTTTTTCATAATAGTCTAAAGCATCTTCTTGCTGATCGATGTCAGAAAAAGCATCTCCTACTGCGCCAAAAGAAACAGCGTTTAAAGTTGCATTATCAGAATTAAATTTACTTAAATATTCAATTCCTTTTTCGTATTGCTTCATTTGTAAGTAAGAAATACCAGCATAATAATTTGCTATATTTCCTGCATTTGTGCCACTAAAAGATTCCGCAATATCTAAAAAACCATATCTACCGTTTGCACCTTCTAATCCTAAATTTAATAAAGAATCGATACCAGAACCAGCAGTTGCAGCTTCATCAAAATATTTTCTAGGAAAAGCTAACTCGTTAGAAGCTTCTAATTCATTTGGTTTTGTAACGTAATTATTGTAAGCTAAAAAAGCAAGAAAAATAACGACAACACCTATTAAAGAAGCAAATAAAGGTTTGCTGTTTTTTTCGATCCATTTTTCAGATCTAGAAGCAGTTTCGTCTAAAGTGTTTAAAACTCCAGCTGTTTCAAATTCAGTTTCATCAACTTCTTGTGCTTCTTTTTTACCTTCTGGTTTATATTTTTTCTTGTATGTAGCCATAGTTTTCTTAAAATTATTGGCGACAAAAATAGTTTTTTTAATTGGATTTAAAAAGAGGTTATTTCGCTAAATTTTCAATAATTTGCAATTCCTATTTAATACTCTTCATTATTCATGTATTTACAGAAAATTTCGCTTGTTAATTTTAAGAATATTGCGTCACAATCTTTTGATTTTCAAGAGAAAATAAATTGTTTTGTGGGTAATAATGGCATTGGTAAAACCAATGTTTTAGACGCCATTTACTATTTATCTTTTACAAAAAGTTACTTTAATTCTATAGCGCTTCAGAATATTAGACACGGAGAAGGCTTTTTTATGGTAGAAGGAACGTACCTTTTAAACCATAGAGAAGAGAAAATAGTGTGTAGTTTAAAAAAAGGACAAAAAAAGGTCTTAAAAAGGAATGCTAAAATATATGACAAGTTTGCCGATCATATTGGTCAATTTCCGTTGGTCATTGTGTCACCGGCGGATAGAGATTTAGTGACAGAAGGCAGTGATACTAGAAGAAAATTTATTGATGGCGTAATTTCGCAGCAAAATAAATTGTATTTAAAAGATTTAATGGCTTATAATAAAGTGTTAACGCAAAGAAATGCTTTGTTAAAATATTTTGCAGCAAATAGAACTTTTGATGCTTTAAACTTGAGTGTCTATGACGATCAACTTTCTGAATATGGAGCAAGAATTTATGAGGTTAGAAAAGCGTTTTTAGCAGCATTTATTCCTATCTTTAATGAGAAATATCAAATAATTTCTGGGGATAAAGAAAAAGTAAACCTTAATTATAAGAGTCAGCTCAACGATTTTTTAATGAAAGATTTGTTGAAAAAGTCTTTAGCGAAAGATAAGATGATTCAATATACAACTGCAGGTATTCATAAAGACGATTTAAGTTTTGAGATTGGAGAGTATCCTATTAAAAAATTTGGGTCTCAAGGGCAGCAAAAATCGTATTTAATTGCACTAAAATTGGCACAGTTCGATTTTATCAAACAACAAACCAATATATTGCCTATTTTATTATTGGATGATATTTTTGATAAATTAGATGAGAACAGAGTTTCACATATTATAGATTTGGTGAATAATGATGATTTCGGACAAATATTTATCACCGACACACATGCAGATAGAACAGAGAATATTTTAAAGAAAGGCGATAAAAAATATCAGATTTTTAAATTAAAAGAGTAGGTTCAGCGTAAACTGTTTTAAGCAAACTACAATTTTAAGGAGTATTTGATCAGTAAAAGGCAAACAATAAAAAGCGAAAAGCGAACTAAAAATGGCAAAAAGAGAAAACGATTCTTTTTCTATAGAAGACTTAATGCAGAGTTTTATCAAAGAAAATAATTTGAGTAAAGGCATGCAAAAAATAAAGGTAGAAGAAACTTGGATTAAAATGATGGGTCCAGGAGTTACGACCCATACAACTTCTGTAAGATTGCAAAATAAAACATTAATTATTCAATTAACATCGTCGGTTTTGCGAGAAGAGTTGAGTTATGGCAAAGAAAAAATTGTTAAAATGATGAATGAAGAAATAGGTGAGGACATCATTGAGAAATTGATGCTTGTTTAGGTTTTTATATTTTACTAGGTTTTTGTGTACCTTTTTTTTGTAAGTGGCTAATTACAGTGCACACAATTTGATTATAGAGTTGTTGTAGTTTTAGCAATTACATAGATTTAGTGATGTACTACAACAGTTTATGTATTATATATTTTGTTGTTTTTGCTATTTTATTTGGTAATCTTCAAGGATATTCTTAATTCCTTGTTGATACGTAGTTATATTAAAATCAGGAAATTTTTTCTTAAATTTTGAAGAATAGAATAGATTATCGATTTTATAACGCGGGAGTAGTTCTTGTGTTTCTTTAATATCATTATTAAAGAATGAAGCTATTTTTAAAGTAACCGAATTTAGTATGTCGTATTGTATTGTGCGACCTAGTTGTTTAGAGATTTCTTCTAGTATTTCTTTGTAAGTTAGTCGATAATCATCACAAGGAAGATGCCAAGTTTGGCCGAAAGCATCAGGTGTATTTCCAATTAAAGCCATCGCCTTACTAGCGTCAGGTGCATAAATTAAAGTTCTTAAAACATTATCTTTTAAAAATAATTTTGGTTTTTTAGTTATTTTTAGCTTTTTAAATATAAGTGTATTTGTAATTCCTTTTGTTTTACCGGGCCCATAAAATTCGGGTGCTCTGCATATAACGGCATCAATCTTTTTTTCTTTAATTGCTAGTAATAACAGTTGAGCCGCTATTTTTTTAGCTTTGCCTTTTTTTCCTTCCGATTTTAAGGGGGTATTTTCTTTTTGAATCTTGCTGCCTTGCGGATAGGCATAGGTATTATCAAAATAAACAAGTTTGCAATTGTTAGCTTTACATCCTGCGATTACATTGTGCATAATTTTTGGCCAATCTCTTAACCATACGGCTGAATTATAAGGAAGCCCAACTGTTAAATAGGCAATTTCGCAGTGTTTTAAAGCATTGTTAACATCTTCGGGTTTTAATAAGTCGCCTTGAAATAAGAGATCATCGGTGTTTACTTTTTTTGGATTTCTGCCCACTAATTTTATTTTATCTGTATAATTAACTCTTAACTCGCTTGCTAATTCTTCTCCAATTATTCCGTTTGCTCCTAAAATTATTTGCATATTATTTTTTTACGGCGATTTTACTTCAGCTACTATTAAAGTCTGAAATATATAAAGAATTTTTATTTTAAAATAATATCGTTCTCCGTTTTATATCAGTTTATTACATGTAGTTTATACAGAACTGTTTTTATTCTAATTGTTATAATTTTCTGATGCTCTACATCGGTAGTTAAAAGGAAAGTTTAAAAATCTAGGTTTTCATCAAACAAAAAAAAAGTCTTTTTTCACTTGATACATTGATTGCTCTAATCGAAGCTTGAAATTCTAAATAATAAAAAGATCAAAATAAGCAAAACTAATTTAGTTATTCCTTGTCGTTTAACCAGTATAATTTTGATTGCAATCCATCTATTGCCAATGTGAGTTGGTTTAAAATTTTGATACTATTTACTTTTCGAAGATTTTTAAACTGCATTACTTTATTTTCAGACAAAATTAAAAAGGCATTTTGAGTTTTAACTATTATGGCCCGTTTTTAAAATTAATTTGTATTACAGAAACGCTTACTCTCCTTTTTATGTTAGTCTGTATTTGTTTTATGCGCTAAAAAGAGTGGTAGAAGTAAATCGCAAGAATTTGTAAAAAATTTTGTAAATATTTTTTTTGAGTGTTTCTAAAAAATCAATAGCAAAGAATATATTTTAGTTCTTTAATAAATGCATGTTTCTATAGTCGGTTAAATTTATTTTCATTGATACACTTTTTAACTTTACACAAATTATTTTCATCAGAATTAGCAATTACGATGAATTTGATGATATGTTGTTGTTCTATTTACTTTGGATAAAATGAAGTTCTATTCTTTTATCTTCAAAATAATCGCCATGTATGGCTTATAAAAAGATAAAAGTTTTAAACTATTATTTAGATTCATTAGTGTCTGATTACAAATATTTTTAGTGTAATAAACCTTGTTAAAATGAAAGGTTTTGCGAATTTTTTAAATGACTTCTTGCTTTTTTGAAAATAATTTAATGAATATAAAGCAGATAAATTTATTTCAAATTAAATATGTTTGTCAGATAGTTAGAAACAAGTCTTGGTTCTAAAAGCGAAGGGATCTTGAGTCTTTTATCGGACAAGAATGAAGTCAATTAAATTAGTTTTTTATTTTTCTATTGGTAAATGATTTGTAGAGCCCCATTCTGTCCAAGAACCATCGTAAACAGCGTAATTATTTATATCTATTAAAGCCGCTCCAAAAGCTAAAACAGAGGCCGTAATACCTGATCCACAAGTGAAAATAAAATCTTTTTTTGTCGGATTTATAGTATCGTAAATTGTTTTTAATTGGTCTTTAGTTTTCATAAAACCATTTTCTAGAATTTCAGAATGTGGCAAACTAAAAGCAGTGGGTATATGACCTGTTTTTAAATCTTGTCTTGGTTCAGGTTCTGTTGCATAAAAACGACCTTTTGAGCGCGCATCTGCGATTATAGAATTGTTGTTTTCTATTGATTTTAAAACATCTTGCGTATATTTTAATTTTTCTGATTGATAATTGACAACGAAATCTCCTTTTGGTAAAGAACGTTGTTTAGGGCTTTCTATGGGGTAATTTTGAGCTTTCCATGCAGGGAAACCTCCATCTAAAATAGCAATGTTCGTAAAACCCATTAAGGTAAACATCCACCAAACTCTTGGCGATGCGTAGATGCCTAAATCATCATAAACTACAAGTGCACTATTTTTTTGAATTCCAAAAATCTGTGCTTTTTCTTCAAATTCTTTTGGTGTTAAAACAGTATTAGGTAAGGGACTTTTTGTGTCAGAAAAAATATTTTTAATATCAAAAAATACTGCGCCCTTAACTTGCTTTTTCGTGTTGATTTCTTGCTGTTTTTTATCTGTAACATTCAGAATTGTAGCATCTAAAACAATAAGGTTTTTGCTATTTAAGTGCTTATAAAGCCAATCTGCAGATACTAAAGGATTCTCAATTTTTAAGAACATTTTATTAAAAATAATATGTTACAAATTTATTTTTCTTTTTTATAGTTGTCATCCCATTCTTTTGGTTTAGGATCTCGTAATTTACCTAAAGATTTTGCAACAATCATAGAAACTGTAGCATCTCCTGTAACATTTACGGTAGTTCTGCACATGTCTAAAGGTCTATCAACTGCAAAAATTAATGCTAAACCAATTGGTAATAATTCTGGCGGAAAGCCAATAGATTCTAGTACAATAACCAACATAACCATACCTGCACTTGGCACGGCTGCCGAACCAATAGAGGCTAATAATGCGGTTGCCACAATAATTAATTGATTAGAAAATGTTAACCCTTCTGGCCAAACTACTTGCATAATAAATACCGCTGCAATGGCTTGGTATAAGCTTGTGCCGTCCATATTTATGGTTGCGCCAACGGGTAATACAAAGCCTGAAACTTCTTTATCTACGCCTAAATGCTCTTCAACCCTCTCCATGGTTACTGGTAAAGTTGCCGCACTAGAACTTGTAGAGAAAGCCAATAATTGAGCCGGACTTATTTGCTTTAAAAACCATAAAGGTGATTTTTTTGTATACACATAAACCAACATCAAATAGAAACTAATCATCAATAATAAACCACCAACAACGCAAGCAGAGTATACTAAAAGTTTAAGAAGAATTTCGATATCATCAAAAGCAATAATAACGTTTGCTAATAACGCAAAAACAGCATAAGGCGCAAATAGCATAATTAAATCGACCATTTTCATGACTACTTCATTTAAAGAATCAAAGAATTTCATTAAAGGTTTTGCTTTTTTTTCTGGAATTAACAACAAAGAAATACCAATAAATAAAGCGAAAAAGATAATCTGTAACATATTAGCATCACCCAAAGCAGTAAAAATATTACTTGGAAAAATATCAACTAAAGCTTGCAAAGGACCCGATTGTTTCTGCGTAGAGGCCTTGGTTAATTTATCAACAACATCGGTAGATGTTTCATATTTCGCCTTTATTTTTTCTATGGTATCAGCAGACATTCCTGCACCAGGTTTCACGAGATTTACAATTCCTAAACCAATAATAATAGCAACTACCGTAGTCATCATATAAATAACCATTGTTCTTAAGCCCATTTTTTTAATTTTAGAAATATCTTTTAAATCAGAAATTCCTTTAATTAAAGAAGCCAATATTAAGGGTACTGCAATTAATTTTAAAAGATTGATAAAAATAGTTCCAAAAGGTTTTACCCAATCGGTTACAAATCCTTTACCACCGTCTATAGAATTCATTATAAAACCAAAAACGATTCCTAAAACCATTCCTATTAAAATTTTCCAATGTAATGCGAGTTTTTTCATGTGGTTACTTAAAATTTAATTAAGAAGCTGAAAGATAAAAAAATATTTAAAAGTAGCGTGACTTTATTGCTATATTGTGTCATAAATTTGGCAACAACATCAATTAATTATAAAAAATATAAAGTGACAGGAATTTTAGACTTATTAGATAGTGATTTAGGAAAATCAATAATAGCTGGTGTAATAGATTCTACAGGAAATGATTCTAATAAAACAAGTAGTGTTTTAACCATGGCTTTACCTGTGCTTATGAAAGCAATGGAAAGAAATGCAAAGACACCAGAAAGAGCAGCAGGCTTAATGAATGCCTTGTCTGGGAAACACGACGGTAGTATTTTAGACAATCTTGATGGTTTATTTGGCGGCGGAGTAAAAGATGCCCTTAAACAAGATGGCGCGGGAATTTTAAGTCATATTTTAGGGAGCAAGCAACAAGGTGTTGAGCAAATTATTGGTCAAAAAGCAGGTTTAGATGCAAGTTCTGTTGCGAATATTTTAAAAGTATCAGCTCCTATTTTAATGCGTTTTTTGCAAAACAAACTAAAGAACAGAATTTAGATCATTCAGGAGATTTAACGGGACTTCTTGGAGGTTTGTTTGGCGGTAGCAGTGAAGCAGGTGAGCAAGTTTTCTTGAAAAAATGTTAGATGCAGTTGGCGATGTAAGTCTTGTTGATGATGTTGCAGGAATGTTTTTAAGGGGCGATAAAAAAGAATCTAAAGGATTTAGAGGTATGTTAGTGGTCTTTTTGGAAAGTAAGTTTTCTAGAATAAAATATAAATGCGCAAGCTTTATGGTTTGAGCATTTTTTTGGATTTTATTGGCTGTTTATGTGTGCAATAAAATGAAAGGGAAATTCACTTTATAGAAGTTTATAAACGAACGGAATTCCTTTTTTTATCAGATTTCAAACACTTTATAAAGTTTGTTTTGGCATTTTTGGTTTTGAAAAAAGAGAGTTAGTAAACTAATTAATAGGTTTTATTTTATGCTGATTGTTTACTATTTCATCGTTGAGAATTAAGACCGTATCTTTTACTAAGCAGGCTGTATATTTTTATTCATCAAATAAATTAAAACCAAAATCCCGCTAAATACTGAAGCAAGTTCAGCAGATAAAGCGGGATTATTTCAATTTATAATATTTTAAAAAATTGAGCTTTACTCAAAAAAAGTATAACTTAATCTTTAAGAGGCAACTGCACCCAAAGTATATAATTGCTCTAAATTAGGAGAAAGACTACCACCTGCAGGTTCTAAAGTAATACCAAATGCTTCAGATTGATTTGCATTGCTGATGGTAAAAATCTTATTAACATCTGCAGTAAAAGTATCTAAAACACCCAAACTTGTTGGTGTTAAAGGGTCTAAAGTTAAAGACCAAACTTGATATACTTTTCCTTCTGGAGGTTCTGGTAAACCTTTAGCATCTAAATAAATAGAATTTGTTTTTTTATCCCAATATACTTTTGCATACGAAGTTGGCGAAACAGTTTGACCTGCCAAAGGAATTGAAATAATATCTTTATCTCTAAAAACCTCAATTAACTTTTCTGCGTCTGCTAAACTATTAGAAGATTTATTTATTTGTTCTTCTAATTGTTGTTTTTCTGCGCTTAATTGCTCTTTTAAACTATTGTTTTGAAGTACCGATAAAAGTAATGTAGATCCTAAAATAAAAGCAGCGGCCCAACCAATATATTGTTTTCTGTTTGGTTTTGGAAATGTTATTACTTTCGTTTCCGTATCTTTTAACTGATTTTTAATATCGTTAAAAGAATAGGTAGCGTCCTTTTTTGCAGCAGCTGTTAATTGTACAATTGCTTTTTCTATAGATATTACTTCCGCAAGTAGTTCTGGATTTTCTTGAATTAGGGCAGACACTTCTTCATTTTCTTTTTCAGAAAGCGAGCCTGCGACGTACAGTTCTAAAATTCCAGATGCTATGTATTCTTTATTGTCCATTTTTTATACTCCTAACATTGTTCGTAATTCGCCAATGCACGTTCTATTTTTGGTTTTAATCGTTCCAATAGGCATGCTTAATTCTTCTGATGCTTCTTTTTGTGTAAATCCTTTAAAATATAATAATTCTATAACAGATTTACAAGAGTCACCTAGTTTGGTTACAAATTCTTTTAAGCCAATGGTGTTCGTTGTGCTATCTAAACTACTACTGGTTTCTAATATATCTACGAGAAAATCGGCATTAAGGTTTTGTTTAGATTCTTTAAATTTTTTAGAGCGCGTGTAATCTATAGCAGAATTCCTTGCTATATTTAGAATCCATGTAAAAAAGCGACCTTTTTTTGAAGAGTAACTTTCTGCATTGTTCCAAGCTTTTATAAAAACATCTTGGGTTATTTCTTGTGCAACATCATTATTTTTAACAATATTATTTACTACTCCAGAAATACTATTACAATAAAGATTGTATAGTTTTTCGTATGCTTTCACATCTTTCTTCTGAAACTGCGAAATTAAAAGTTCTTGATTTACCATATGTACTCGGCGAATATAAAGTAATATAATCAAATGTATTGTTTTTCTATTCTAATAATTCATTTGATAAGGGATATTTATTCGCTGTTATTTTTTTCTAAAGTTAGATATGAGTTTTTTGCAATGACAACTTGTTAAAAATTTCTTTAAAGCAAAATATTCTTCAGAATTGTAAGCCTTCTGATTAAGCGACATTCTTTAGTAAATAGGAAATAATTTACCTTTGTTGTCTACTTTAAGAATAACCGGCCTCCTTTATTAGGCAAAGAATTTGCGATTTCTTTTGGGAGTAGGGTTCTTTAATAGGGGGGTGCAATTTCCAAACTTAAAGCAAAGCTATTTTTTTGTCAAAACCAAAAGCTACAGTATTATTTATTTCTTTTAGTTGATCAAAAAAGGAAGGAGTAATTCTTGTTTTCTTGATGAAGTCATTGGTCATCATTACATTTATTTTGAAAACTTTTTGCAATGCTTTGTTTAATTTATCTTGAAAACGAATTATGCAATCTTTTGCTTCAATATCCTGATTATCTGCTGTAAATTTTTATAGATAGTTTTCAAAACCTAATACCTTTAATTAGTTCCTTTGTATTTGAGTAGCATAGCCTAGCCTTTTAATTAATAAGTGTTTAGTGAGTTCAGCTTTTTTATTTAAAACTAAATTAGCAGTAACATTTTTTGAAGATTTAATTTTCAAACTTACATAAACCCAATTACTTTCTTTTTTATAGTTGATGATTCTTGCTTGCCCATTTAGTGTTTTAACAGGTACCTACCCAAAAGGAAAAACTTATCGGTTGCTTCTAAATAATACTCTTTACTATCTATCAATATTTTAGTAAACACATTATTAAAAGCAATCTTGTCTAATAAAAACGGAGCAATCTTGTCTAATAAAAACGGAGCAATCTTGAGTCTTTTATCTGACAAGAATGTTTTAGAATCTAATGATTTTTTGAACCTTACTTCGCTTTAAGTAGTTTTTAATAATGGTTTTAGAAATCTCTTTATTTTCAATTTTTGTTAAAACAGATTTTAGAATTTCTAAATTATTTTCTTGGTGTGCTAAATTGATATAACCATAGCTAGTTACGATATTGTTTTCGATCAGTATTACGGCATGTTCTTCAACCTCTCTACCTTTATCAAAAATTATAAAATTATCGTTGTTAAAGTTTTCTTCATTAATTTTAAGTTTCTTTTTAAAATTAAATTTCGGTGAAATTTTATCTAACTGTAAATAATACTTTAAGCGAGTAAAAAGTTCATTACCTGTTTTATTAAAAGAAACAGTACTTGCTCTTTCTTGAATTTTAACTGCACGCCTAGATGTTTTAATAAAGAGATTATTTAGTTCAGCTTTTATATTTTTGCCTTTGCCTATAAAAATTACTTTCCCGGTACTATCGTGAACATAATAGACCCCTAACGTATCAGGTATTTCATCAATTAAATTTTTTAGTTTTTCTTTTTCTAATCTTCTATCAAAATACTTAACTGAATTCTGAATAATAGTTTTTTCAGTATCTTTTTCTAAAAGTAACTTAAAAAGTTGCACGGTTGCAAGCGCATCTCCAGTTGCTCTGTGTCTGTCGGTAATAGGTATTCCTAAAGACTTTGTAAGCTTTCCTAAACTATAAGAAGGCTGGTTTTCTATTAAATTCTGACTTAATTCTACAGTACACAATGTATTTCTGTAAAAGTCAAACCCTAAACGCTCAAATTCTGTTCTTAAAATTCGATAATCAAAAGCAGCATTATGGGCTACCACAATACAATCTTTGGTTATTTCTACAATACGTTTTGCAACTTCATAAAATTTTGGGGCATTTCGTAACATTTTATTGTTAATGCCTGTTAGTTTTACAACAAATTCTTGAATCGGTTTCTCTGGGTTTACAAGTGATATAAACTGATCGACAACATCATGACCATCAAATTTATAGATGGCTATTTCAGTAATACCTTCTTCATTAAATTTACCTCCTGTAGTTTCAATGTCTAAAATAACGTACAATTTCTTTCCTTTTTTATAAAGTTTACTAATTTAATTATCGTGCACCAAATATAGAGCTACCTACTCTAATCATTGTACTTCCGTTTTCGATGGCTAGTTGATAATCTCCACTCATCCCCATCGATAAAACTTCTATTTCACAATTTTTAAGATCGGTTTGCGATTTTTGTGCATCATAAAAAGTTTTTAAGGATAAAAACTCTTCATTTAATTGCTCTTGATCATCGGTAAAAGTAGCCATCCCCATAAAACCTACAATTTTTATATGAGTAAGCGCTGCTAGTTCTGTAGATTTTAAAATTTCTTCTATGTCATGAAAAGCAAGTCCGAATTTTGAATCTTCTTTGGCAATTTTTGCCTGCAACAAACAATTAATTACGCGATCGTGCTTTTTTGCTTGCTTGTTAATTTCTTTTAAAGTACTAAATTTATCAACTCCATGAATTAAATTCACAAAATGAGCCATGTATTTTACCTTATTGCTTTGTAAATGACCAATCATATGCCATTGAATATCTTTTGGCAAGGCATCATATTTATTAGCCATTTCTTGAATTTTATTTTCACCAAAAACTCGCTGCCCAGCATCGTAAGCTTCTTGTAAATCTTCGATAGGTTTGGTTTTAGAAACAGCAACTAAAGTTACACTTTTTGGTATTTTTGATAAAAATTCGTTTATATTTTCTGTAATCATTTTTAGAATATTTTAGGATGAAACGCTGAAGTAAGCTGTATTTAACGTTTTTTATATTTGACGATGTTATCAAATTACTACCAAGATACAAAATTAACAAAATCCATGTTTTTATGTTCCTTTCTTGTTAAATTTTTGCGACTATTAGCAGCAATAAACGTACTTCATTAATTTTTACCTCACTAAACTTTTAAAGTATTAGAACTCATAAATGGTTAAACCACTTCTTAATTTTGGCTGAATATAGGTTGTTTTTGGTGGCATTTTTAAGTTAGCATCTGCAATTTCTTTCATTTCATGAACGGTTACAGGCGTTAAACTAAAACCAACGGTATACAAACCTAAATCAACTTTTGTTTTTATAGAAACGATATCTTTTTTAGTATCAGAATGACCAGTTCTATCATTATTTGATAAATCTTCAATACCTAAAATAGGATTTAAAACTGTTCTATATAAAATTTCTGCATCTAATGCACTCAAAGAATCTGTAAATTTATAAACGTCTTCTTTTAAATACAAAGAGTAAAATTCACCATGTACATACATGCTAAAATGATGTTTTTTATCAGGAAAATATACTTGTTGACCATGATTTGTAATTGTAAAAGAAACACTTAATTTTCCTAAAAATTCAGTAAGCGATAATCCGTTTAAATCTTTTACAAATCGGTTAAATTCGGCAATATCCAATTGCGATTCAGGGATAAGATAACTCATAAAAAAGTTATATGCTTCATTTCCTGTGTGATTTTCGTTTTCTGACGCTAAATCTTTTGCTAACAAAGCAGAAGATGCAGTTCTGTGATGACCATCAGCAATATATAACGTTTTTATTTTTGCAAAAGCTTTTCTTATTTTTTGGGTGATGTTCTCATCTGTGACCAACCAAAGTTTATGTAATTTTTTATCTGTTGTAGAGAATTCATATTCTGGTCTTTTTTTTTTTTCTTGGGTGATGATTTCTGCGATCGTTTCATCATCCTTAAAAGTTAATAAAATAGGTTCTGCATTAAAGCCGATTATTTTTAGATATTTTTGAAAAAGACGCTCTCTTTTACTGATGGTACCTTCATGTTTTTTAATATCACCATTCAAATAATCAGCAATACTTGTGGCTCCGATAATTCCGCAAAAAGAATGCTGTGCATCTATTCTTTCATAAATGTAAAATGCAGGAATTTTATCTTTTATAAAAATTTGATTCCTTTTAAAATCTTCATATCTATTATGTACCGATAGAAATCGTCTTTCGGTAGAAACCTCTTGTAAAAATTTATAATCAGGATTTACAATGTGTAAAAAAGAATACGGATTAAAATCTAATTTAGCACCTAATTCAGCATGCGTATACGCTTCATACGATTTTGAAGATACCAAAGCAACCTTGTCTCTGCTTGGTCTTACTGCTTTAAAAGGATTTACGATTGCCATATAAAAAGGGTGATTGGGCTTTAATTTTAATTCTTTGTAAAATCTAAAACTATTTTAATAAACTAATTATTTGCGAAGCCAATTCTAAACCAACTCTATCAAATGCTTCTTTGGTTGATGCGCCAATATGAGGCGTTAATGAAATCTCTGGATTCATTAAAACCTGAACCGCGGGTGTTGGTTCGGTGTCAAAAACATCTAAACCAGCAAATTGTACTTTACCTTCTTCGATAGCTTTTATTAAATCTACTTCATTTATAACGCCACCTGCTGCTGTATTTATAAGACCAACACCGTCTTTCATTTTATCGAAATCTGTTGCTGTAATTAAAAAATCTTCTTGTGCAGGAACATGTAAGGTGATAAAATCTGATTCTTTATACACTTCTTCTTTATCGACAGTACCAATATTAAAAATGGCTTTTTGACCATTGAAAAAATCTAACGTTATAGAAGCGCTTTCTATAACTTCATCTGTTGCTAAAACATGCATTCCTAAACCAATGGCAATTTTTGCAACTTCTTGCCCTATTTTTCCAAAACCAATAATTCCAAGTGTTTTTCCTCTTAATTCAACTCCTTGTCCATAGGCTCTTTTCAATTCTTGAAAACGAGAATCTCCTTCTAATGGCATTTCTCTGTTTGATGAATGCAGAAAACGCACCATGCCAAATAAATGAGAAAAAACCAATTCTGCCACAGAATTTGTGGAGGCTTCGGGCGTATTAATTACTTGCAAACCATTATCGATTGCATATTCAACATCAATATTGTCCATGCCAATGCCACCACGCCCAATTAACTTTAAACTCGGACACGCTTCTATCAATTCTTGGCGAACCTGTGTTGTATCTCCTACTAGAATTGCATCAATATTATGTTCGTTAATGTAATTTTCTAACTGATTTTGAGCAACTTTTGTATTCATTACTTCAAATCCTCCTTTTTCTAAAGCGTCTATTCCGCTTTGTGAAATTCCGTCGTTTATTAATATCTTCATTAGCCCATCTTAACCTTCCCAAAGGGAAGGAGTTTTATTTATATTTAATTATATGTTGTTTTCCTTCAAACTTTATAAGTTCAAAAAGTATTTTTTTCTATATGTTTAATTCATTCTCAACAGTGAGTTTTTATCAACAGTGAGAGTTCCTCGCCTTCGGAGAGGCTAGGAGAGACTCTGCATTACATCTACCAAAACCTGAACACTGTATAATGGCAATGCATTGTACATACTTGCTCTATAACCGCCAACACTTCTGTGTCCATTTAAACCGTTAATACCTGCCTCTTTGCACATCGTATCAAATTTTTCAGTGAAAGATGTATCGGTTAGCACAAAGGTTGCATTCATTGTACTTCTGTCTTCTTTGGCTACAACACCTTTAAAAAGCGGATTTCTATCAATTTCATTATACAAAAGTTCTGCTTTTTTATTGTTTACTTCTTCAATAAACGGAATGCCACCTAAATCTTTTAACCATTGTAAGGTAAGCATCGAAACATAAATGGCAAAAACAGAGGGTGTGTTAAACATACTATCTTTATCAATATGCATTTGATAATTTAGCATAGACGGAATGTGTCTTTCTACCTTGCCTAAAATATCTTCTTTAATAATGACTAAAGTTGTGCCTGCCGGACCCATATTTTTTTGTGCGCCAGCATAAATTAAGTCGAATTTTTCAAAATCTAATTGACGAGAAAAAATATCTGAACTCATATCACATACCAAAGAAACATTGGTTTCTGGAAACGATTTCATTTGAGTACCAAAAATAGTATTGTTGCTTGTGCAGTGAAAATAATCTGCATCTTCTGGAATTGAGTATCCTTTAGGAATGTATGTGAATCCTTTATCTTTAGAAGACCCCACTTCTATAACTTTACCGAAAGCTTTGGCCTCGTTAATAGCATTGTCTGCCCAAGTTCCTGTATTTAAATACGCCGCTTTTTTATTTAATAAATTATAAGCTACCATTAAAAATTCTAAACTAGCGCCACCGTGTAAAAACACAGCTTTGTAACCTTTGTTCTCTAATCCTAGCAATTCTAAAGCTAAAGAGCGTGCTTTTTCCATTACCGCAACAAAAGATTTACTTCTATGAGAAATTTCTATCAAAGACAAATCGTCATCATTAAAATTGAGAATTGCTTCAGATGCTTTTTTTAAAACTTCTTGCGGTAAAATACACGGTCCCGCACTAAAATTATGTTTTTTCATTTCTATTTTTATTTACCATCAACCAAAAACTATCCACTAAAACCATCTTACTATATTTTCGATAAAAATTCTAACGTATTTACACCATCTGCATACTCTGTTAATTTTGGATGTTGTGTTTGCCCAAAACCAACTTCATTTTCTATAAAATCCTTGGCAACTATACATTGTATTTTTTCTCTATCTACGTGTAATTTTATTTTTAAATCGATTTCATTCTCATAATATTCATAAAAAACAGTTGCAATAGGAGAGGAGTAACTCTCATCTTCTTTAATCATCAAAAAACCATTTTCTAACAAATGGAATTCGCTCATTAAATATACAGCTTTGTTGTAATCGTAATTATTCGCGTATTTAGCGTTATAGATAAAGTCTTTTTTTGCGTACATTCCTGTAAAAAAAGGTTCAAAATCGAAATCTCTAGGAACATAGATTTTAGAAACACTTCTGCATCCTAAACCAAAATATTGAAAAACATCGTCAGATAATTTTGCAAAATCATCTTCCGATTCTTTGCCTGTAATTACAGCCACAGAATTTCTGCTTTTTCTGATGATATTTGGTTTTCCTTTAAAATAAAACTCAAAATAACGGGCTGTATTAGAACTTCCTGTTGCAATAACCGCATCAAAAGCCGTTAATTTCTCTTCCGTAAAAACAATTTTACCTTTAAAGTCTTCTTCTACGAACTCTAAATATTTAGCCAAAAAAGGCAATAAATGTTTATCGCTAGAAGATTGTTTTACCAAAACAGCATTACCCGAAATTAAAACAGCTAAAAAATCATGAAAACCAACCAACGGAATATTTCCCGCCATAATGATGGCTACTTTTTTAGGCGTTTTAGGCTTTGTGTCTAAATCTTTTACAAAATCGTTTAAATTACTTTCTGTTAAAGCTTTGCTCCAGCTTTCTAAAGAAAATAAAATATTATCTTTTGTAAACCAAGAATTTTTTTCTTGGGCTAATTTAATTTGATGTAAAAAACCATCAAAAAAAAGATCATTTTGCTCTATATGAGCAAGTTTTTCAATCTTATTATTGGAAAACTGACTTAAAAAAGCACCTAATTTAACGAAAGCGTTAATTCTATTTTGAATACTATCCATTTATTTTGGTTGTCTATGATTTTGGCTTTATTTTTGCAATTGCAAAGGTACAAAAACAGAAAAGAAAATTATGGCAATTATAATAACAGATGAGTGTATAAATTGTGGAGCATGTGAACCAGAATGTCCGAACACAGCAATTTATGAAGGGGCTGAAGATTGGAAATACGCAGACGGAACTGATTTATCTGGTAAAGCAGTGTTACCGAATGGTAAATCTGTAAATGCAGATGAAGATCAAGAACCTGTTTCTGATGAAATTTATTTTATTGTAGCAGATAAATGTACAGAATGTGTTGGTTTTCATGAAGAACCACAATGTGCGGCAGTTTGCCCAGTAGATTGTTGCGTTCCAGATGATGATAACGTAGAAACTCAAGAAGAGTTAACTGCAAAGCAGAAGTTTATGCATGTTGATTAGATTTCTTTGACTTTTAGAAACAAGAGACAAGAGATAAAAAAGACAAGATTTAATAATAGAGTTTTGTAAATAGCATTAAAATATAAATAAAAAAACCTCGAGATTAATCTCGAGGTTTTTTTATTCATATTTTTTAAGATACTCGATAATAAGCTGCCTATTCTTCCACGTTGTATTGTTATAATCTTCTAAAGAAGTGTAATAAATACTCTTTGTTACATCTCCTTTTTTCATAGGTTGTATTAGAGATTCATCAATATTAATGGCATTTAATAATAAAACTTCTATAGTTTCTTCAGTGTTTAATTCTACTTTAATATCAAATTTAACCTTATTTCTTGTTTTAGAATTTTCTTTAAATTTTATAGGTCTATGCACATAAGCGTAGGTTTCTGACGTTTCTTTATAATAGGAGTTGTAAACTTTCTCTTCTTTATTCTTCTCATAAAATAGGGTTACTTTTTTTAGGTCTAATGAAACTTTTAATCCAAGAACCCATTTCAAATTTACGTGCATTCCTCTTTTTCCTTCTGCAAATTCGTATTCAATTTTAGCAATTGTAAAATCTTTCGGATTTATAAAAATACGTCCGCGGTATTTAGATTTAGATTTTCTTGGCGAAAAACCTATTACATAAAGCATTGTAGTACCTAAAATTTCTTTTTCTTGTAAAGTATGATTGTAATATCTTCGATCAAAAAAGTTATCTTCATTTTGCTCTCTAAAAAATTTTGATTTTTTATTTGCAGTTGTATATAAATACATGGGTTCAAATTCTTTAAATGAATTGTCGGCTTGCACAGAATCCCTTTTTTGAAGTATTTTTTTTATGGATAAAGAATCTTCAATGGTAAATAAACCAGAACTAATTTTATAGGTTTTATCTCTATTTAAATGTTTTAAAATAATATTTTGAAAATCATTTTGGGCTTCTTTTAGAGTGATGTTCTTTTTACCTGTAAAAACTCGGTATCCGCTAATACTATCCATTTTATTTAAATCCACATTCTTTTTTTCTTTTTCGGATATTATTTTTTTTGATAATAAAATGCCTGTAAATTCTGATGAAAATTCAGGAGTACTACTTTTTAATTCTTTAGAATATGCTGTTAATTCTTGTTCTGCTAGCTTTCTGTTTTTCTTACTCAATAAAGAACTTCTTTCTAAATCTAATGCTAATTTTTGAAAATCTACAACAGTGTTTTCTCGCACAAAAAATTGATGCTTTAAAGGACCAGCAATAAAATTTTCATCCATATTTTTTTGCGTCTTTATCAACAAAGAATCTAAAGAAATTTTCGCTAAATTTAACTGAATTTCATTCAACTCATTCACTTTTTCGACAAGTGAAACAATGTATTTTAGTCTTTTTAAATCCTCAATTTTTAGAGTTGTGGTTTCAAAACCTAAAATAGAAAAAGTAATCGTTTTTAGATTGGTAGTAGAAACACTAAATCGACCATTTTCATCAGAAATACTTCCTTTATTTAAATCTGTAAGAATGGCAACGTCTTGTATGGGTTTAGAGGAAGAAGCATTTATTATTTTGCCGTTAACTATTTGAGATTGCAATGTTAAACATCCGAAGAAAAGAAGAAAAGTAAATTGTATTTTTTGAAGCATTTGGTTCAATTTTTTGGGTAATGTATAACAATTTGAGAATTCTGAATAAAAGAACATTTACTTTTAACAAAGTATTATATTTGCATTCTGAAAAAATTATGATAATTCTCTTAAAATAAGTTAATAAATGTCATAATCTTAATACACATACAAAATGAAAGCTGGAATTGTAGGATTACCAAACGTAGGAAAATCGACTTTATTTAACTGTTTATCGAACGCAAAAGCGCAAAGTGCCAACTTCCCTTTTTGTACCATAGAACCGAATTTAGGCGTTGTAAATGTACCAGACAAAAGAATTGAAAAATTAGAAGAATTAGTAAATCCAGAGCGTGTAATGCCTGCTACTGTAGAGATTGTAGATATTGCTGGCTTGGTAAAAGGAGCAAGTAAAGGCGAAGGTTTAGGAAATCAGTTTTTAGCAAATATTAGAGAAACAGATGCTATTTTACATGTAATTCGTTGTTTTGATAACGATAATATAATTCATGTAGATGAATCTGTAGATCCTGTTAGAGATAAAGAAACAATTGATATTGAGTTGCAATTAAAGGATTTAGAAACTGTTGAAAAAAGACTTGAAAGAGTTAAAAGGACCGCAAAAACTGGCAATAAAGAAGCGCAAGCAGAATTGGTTGTTTTATTAAAAATTGAAGAAACTTTACTAAAAGGGATTTCTATAAGGGCGTTAGATTTTTCTGAAAAAGAAATGGAATTTGTGCAACCTTTGCAATTTATTACAGCAAAACCAGTGTTATATGTTTGTAATGTTGATGAAGATTCTGCTGTTTCAGGAAATGCGTACGTAGAAAAAGTAAGAGCAGCCGTAAAAGATGAAAATGCAGAAGTAATTGTTTTAGCAGTTGGCACAGAAGCAGATATTACTGAGTTAGATGATTATGAAGAACGCCAGATGTTTTTAGCCGATATTGGTTTAGAAGAAGCGGGTGTAGCTAGATTGGTTCGTTCTGCGTACAAACTATTAAATTTACAAACCTATTTTACAGCAGGTGTTAAAGAAGTAAGAGCTTGGACAATTCCGGTTGGATCGACTGCACCACAAGCGGCAGGTGTAATTCATACCGATTTTGAAAAAGGATTTATTAGAGCCGAAACTATTGCTTATGAAGACTATGTGACTTATGGTTCTGAAGCAAAAGTAAAAGAAGCTGGTAAAATGAGAGTAGAAGGTAAGGAGTACATTGTAAAAGATGGCGATGTAATGCACTTTAGATTTAATGTTTAGTCAAAGGTTGCATTGATTTTATTTATTTAGATTCTTATTATTATAAAAATTACAGTAATACTAAAACTTGCTCACGTTGAATCAATTTCAGAAATTTAACTTGAGCAAGTATTTTTTTTAATTATTTTTGGCACATACATTGCTTTATCAAAAGAAACCAACCAAATCATGAAAAAAACGTTACTTTTTATTGTCTCAATTTTTTTAATGAGTGCTTGCAGTAGTGTTAAAAAAACACAAGAAGCCATTAATAACGGAAATTATGAGCGCGCAATAAATATTGCACTTGATAATTTAAAAAAGAACAAAGCTAAAAAAGGAAATCAGCCCTATGTTTTCATGTTGCAAGATGCTTTTGCCAAAGTAACCGTTAAAGATTTAAGTCGTATTAATTTTTTGAAAAAGGATAAGAATCCAGAAAATTTAGAAGAAATTTTTGGTTTGTATGAAACTTTAAAAAATAGACAAGAAATTATAAAACCTTTGTTGCCTTTGCCCATTTTAAAGAAGAATAAAAACGCAAAGTTTCAATTTAGCAATTACGACGAAGAAATTATTAGCACTAAAAATAAGTTGTCAGATTTTTTATATGTAAAAGCAAAGAAATTATTTAGTTTTAATGATAAGTTTGAGTACCGAAAAGCATATGATGAATTAGCGTATTTAGAAAAAATAAATGCTAATTTTAAAGATGTGCGAAATCTAATGGTTCTCGCCCAACAAAGAGGCGTAGATTTTGTTTTTGTTTCTATGAAAAATGAAACTGAAAAAGTGATTCCGACAAGATTAGAAGAAGATTTATTAAATTTTGATACGTATGGTTTAAATGATTTATGGACCATTTATCACAGTAAAAAAGATGCTAAAATTACCTATGATTTTGGTTTGGAATTAAATTTAAGAAGCATAGAAGTTTCTCCAGAGCAAGTTAGAGAAAAACAAATTATCAAAGAAAAACAGATCGTAAACGGATTTAAATATTTGTTAGATGATAATGGCAATCAAGTAAAAGATAGTTTAGGTAAAAAGATTAAAGTTGATAAATTATTAAATGTTCGTTGCGAATTTTATCAGTTTACACAATTTAAAGCAGCCAAAGTTTCTGGTCAAGTAAAATATGTAGACTTGGTTTCAAAACAAACGGTACAGGTATATCCTATACAAAGTGAATTTGTATTTGAACATTTGTATGCAAGATTTGATGGCGATAAAAGAGCTTTAGAAGAATCTCTATTAGATTTATTGATTTTAAAAGCGATTGCTTTTCCTACCAACGAAGAAATGATTTACGATACTGGCAACGATTTAAAACAAAAATTAAAATCTATTATTACTAGAAATAGGTTTAGAAATTAAAAGTCTTAATTTTTAACATTTAAATCGTCTAAAATTAATTTTTAGGCGATTTTTTTTGCTCGTTTGCTAACTTCAAGCAAAAAAGCCATTAAAGTAACTTTATAAATTCTTTTAAATGAGCTTAACTCCTTAAATATTCATTTCAACTATAGGTATGTGTCGTTCATAAAATAATAATAAAGGCATAAAGTTTAAAGAGTATTTTTGAATATCTAAAACAAATAGCCATGTTGATTCAATCTTTTAATCTTGTTCTTTTAAAAACTTTTGCACTACAATTTTTTGAGTACACAGTTTTAATATTAGTTTTCTTTTTTATTTTTGTAGCTGTAAACCATGTGCTAGATAGAGCAAAAAAGTTAAAAAATATCGGAGTAAAAGCGAGTACTATAAAATCGATATCTCATTAAGCAATTATTTTTTTAAAACGGTTTTTAGCTTTTTTAAGAAAGAGCTTCAGTTCTAAAGAATAGCAGTAGTTCTTATTTAAATATATTCATTAAATGATAATTGCAGCTTTTAGGTTCGTCTAAAATTTTATTTTTATTTTTGAATGTTTTAAAGCTACACTTTAGACTTATATTTCGATTTGATATTCGAATTCTGCTATTTTTCACTTGTACAGAAAGAACTAGAATAACTGGGTACTCAAATTATAAAGTTTACTTTTTATAGTTAACATAGCTAAAAATTCAACTAGATTTTACGCTTGTTAATTTCCTTTAATCCTGAGCCATAAATCAGATAGTAATTTCTTACCATCTTTTTTTTCTTTGGGTTCTTCCGTTAAAAAAGGTGTTCCGTTTTTATCAACTTCAATTTTATATTTAAAAACAAAATTTTCTGCATTCGGTTGAATACTTAATAAACCAAATCGTAAATCATTAAAATATAAGGTGTTATTTTTTTTGTTGATGGTGTACCAGCCTTTAGAAATTGCAATCATTCTTTTTATCTTCGGATGATTTGCTAAATCGCCTAATAAATGATGATTTTTTGGATACCTAGAAAATTGAATGGGATTTGTATCTAAAAAAGAAGAGTAACCAATTAAAAAAGAATTTTCTGTTTCTATATTTGCACTCCATAAAATAGTGTTTAGCGGAGTTGGTTTTGTGTCAAATGTTTTATAATGAATATTTTGTGTGGTAAGTTCTTTGCTGAATTTTTGATAAGCGAAACCTTTTAAAACAAGCGTAAATACTAAATAGCTGCAGCTTACGATTAAGCCTAAATTGTTATAAAATCTTCTTTTTTTAGTATCTTTTTTTTGACGCATCGCTAAAATTAAAAACACCAAAAACGGAAGTGTATATAAAGGATCTATGACAAAGACGTTTTTAAATGCCAATCTAATGTCTAAAGGCCAAAAAAGCTGTGTTCCCCAAGTTGTTTGTGCATCTAAAATAGGATGTGTAATAAAAGTCCAAAAGAAAAGCCAAGACCAATCTTTTAGATTTTTGTAATGTTCAAATCTGGTAACAATAAACGCAAAAATTGGTGCAAATAGCACAGAGAAAAAAATAGAATGAGTAAAACCTCTATGAATTTCTAGCGCACTAACCGTATCCGTAAAAAAGGAGGCAATGACATCTAAATCAGGAATTGTACCGGCTATAGCGCCATATAACATGGCTTTATTACCAATTTTTTTTCCTAAAACAGCTTCGCCAACGGCAGCCCCTAAAATAATTTGTGTTAATGAATCCAATGAATGAAATTATGTTTGATGCAAAGATAATTTTAAATAGTGGTAAGAATTAGTTTTGTGCAATCGGATTATGAATATTGCAAGTATAAAAGAAATAAATACCTCTTATTCTTGAGATTTTAAATAGGCTTTCCATAATTCCTTTGGATTTTTAACTTTTAAATCCATGTTTCCACAATCCCCGCATATTTGAGCGTTAATTTCTCCTTGTACTGATTTGTTAAAGAATGCTCTATCTGTTTTTTGAATATAGACTGATAAGTTTTTTTCGATATTTCCGTGACTAAAATCTGTAATCGTCGTGTTTTTAATAATTTTTTCAGAGCCACATTTTAAACATTTAATTTCGTCCATCTTTTTCTTTTTTAGTTAAATGTAATTTATGAAGCTTAAAATATAATTTAAACGGTTTAAATTAACACCTCACAAAGCTAAAAATTTTGCGGAGAAAATCAACCAAAAAAATCGTGTGGTTCAAGTTTTACAAAAGAGGGAGGCAATTAATAAAGTGTTGATTTTAATTATGCTATATTTTATTAAAAATTTAAAAAATCATAAGAATAATTCCATTTAAATGAGCAAATTATTAATAACTCTTTCTAAATTTTTTATCTACTGAAAAATTAATGAGGTTCATAAAATTTTTATGAACACCTAAAGTATTTTCTAGTTTTAAATCTGCTATTAGTTTTAAAATTAGCTCGGGTTTAAACTGTAAATCAGGCACTGAAATATATTTCTCAAAAATTACTCCAATCGTTTTATAGTACAATTGCTCAAAAGCATTTAGGTTCTCTGGTCTTTCTTCTACATATTCATAATCATTTACCTTAAAAGCATCTAATACATCGCTAACGTATTCTGTATGCAATATTTGTTCAGGGTTTACAATGTTCAGTTCTTTGATATCAGGATTTAAAAAGGCGTATAAAATAGCTTTAGAAACAAAATCTACGGGTACTATATTTAAACCACTTTTCTTATCGATCCAAATTCTAAAGTTTTCTTTTGCTTTATTGGCGTATTTATCTAAAAACATGGCCCAAGAGTAAAAAACATCAAATTTCGGCGTTTCATAAAAAGGCCGATCGATAAGTCTACCGCAAATAATACTAGGTCTTAAAATCTGTGAATTTATTTTCTTTAGCTCACACATTTCTCTCACATACAATTCACTTTCATATTTAGATTTCTCGTATGGATTTCTAAAATCAGTAACATCATAATTTTTAATTGTATCATTTACTTTTTCATGTTGAATACCAAAAGAATATGCCGTACTAATATAAATAAAACGAGTAACAGTTTCTGGTAACTCATTTAAAAGGTGCTTTGTAATTAGATAGTTTTGCGTGTGTACCATTTCTTTAGAGTCGGTAGTATGCAGTAAACTAGTAGATCCGGCACAATGTATAATCGTGTCAAAATCATACGCTTCTAATGTATCTTTATTAATTTCAGCCAAATTACCAGAAATTAACGTTACTTTTTTTAAACAGTCTTTTAGCGTAAATTTATTTAAAAATTCAGGACGAGAAGCATCTTGCAGAATATCAAGCAAACGTTGTTCGGCAGATTTTTCGTTATCTCTTATAATTACAAAAAGATGATCTACTGTTTTTTCAACAATGGCTTTGTGTATCCATTCAAAAATAATATGACTTCCAACAATTCCTCCACCACCAGTTAATAGACAATTCATACTTATAATTTACGTTTGATTCAGCACGTAAACATACCCCTTTTAAAATTAAAAATAGCACTCTCGAAGCCTCTATAAGTGCTATTTTTTATAAGGGATTTTTGCGTTAAAAAGAAATGTTCTCTAAAGTTCTATTGTATTCAATTTAGGCACCTATAACTTTATAACGCTTTTGTTTTTAAGGTTTTTTTACCTTCAATAGTAATTTTAGAACCTTCAATAAGCATTACCGAAGTGGGTTTTATGTGGTTTAAAAACTCAAATTCTTTACCATATACAAGTTCATAATCTACTTTTATGTCAAAACTTTCTACTTTGTATTGTTGCCATCTTGGGTGTGTCACTTGGTATTCATTGGTAACGGTATTTGTTACTTTAGCATAACCCCAATAATGTTCTGTAATAAATTCGGTTTCACTATTTTGTTCAATTTCTGATGTTTTAAGCGCTGCCGTAACTTTAAAAGATTGCCAAATCTTCTTTTTTCTCCAATGATAAGCTACACTTCTATTGGCATCATTTTCTTCCCATTCGTATTTCATGGGCATTGTTTCATAGTGCTCTTTATAAACAGTATTTGCTACAAAAGTTAGCATCGGTTTAGACACAATTTCTTTTATAAAAACAGCACCACGTTTCCATGTATTGTTTTCTAACCTTCTTACGTAAAAGCGCAGGTTAACTTCTTCTACAGTAGCATGAAAAGGTATTTTTATTCCTAGTATTTTAGTGTCTAAAAATATAAAACCAATTAAGCTTACAAAGCATTTACCTTCCCATAAATCGAGTTCAGTTCCTGGCGGAACATAGGCTGCTAGAATCTTCGGATCAACTTCATAGTTAGCAAATGCTAACTTTCGCCATTCTGCCTTTAAAAAGCTCATTGTTTTTGTTTTTAGTGAGGTATTATTTTGTTATAATTTCCGTTAGTAAAAATACGTCTTTTAAACACAGAAACCTCACTACCGAGTCTCTGGTAATGCCGTTTTTTTTGATTTTATTTTTAAAACTAAATTTTTAGCCTTTATAAAATGGCAACTTAATAATCGTGGCAGGAATTGCTTTTTTACGAACTTGAATATAAATTTGAGTTCCAAATTTAGAGAATAATCTTGTTACATATCCCATTCCAATTCCTTTAGATAAACTCGGACTCATTGTGCCAGAAGTAACAGTGCCCAATACATTTCCAATATTATCAACAATATCATAACCTTGTCTTGGAATGCCTCTTTCATTCATCTCAAAGGCTATTAGTTTTCTTTCTGGTTTTTCTTCTTTTTGTTTTGCTAAAGCTTCATGATTTACAAAGTCTTTGGTAAACTTCGTAATCCAACCTAAACCTGCTTCAATAGGTGAAGTTGTATCATTAAGATCATTTCCATACAAACAATAGCCCATCTCTAAACGCAACGTATCTCTTGCCGCTAAACCAATTGGTTTAATATCGTATGCCGCACCGGCGTCAAAAACTTTGTTCCAAATTTTTTCAGCGTCAGCGTTTTTACAGTAAATTTCAAATCCGCCAGAGCCGGTATAACCCGTTGCAGAAATAATTACATTTTCAACTCCTGCGAATTCTCCTACGTTAAATTTATAGAAAGAAATCGCGGCTAAATTTAAAGGGGTTAAAGATTGCATTGCTACAACTGCTTTAGGTCCTTGTATTGCTAGCAAAGAATATTCTTCGGATAGATCTTTTAAATCTGCATTAAAATTTTCATTGTATTTAGAAATCCAATTCCAATCTTTTTCAATATTAGACGCATTTACAACTAATAAATATTGCTGCTCCTTCATTCGATAACAAAGTAAATCATCTACAATTCCGTTATCTTCATTCGGGAAACAACTATACTGTGCATCACCAATTTCTAATTTAGAGGCATCGTTAGAACATACTTTCTGAATTAAAGCTAATGCATTTTCTCCAGAAACTAAAAACTCACCCATGTGGCTTACATCAAAAACACCTATTGATTTTCTAACAGTAAGATGTTCGGCGGTAACACCTTCATACGATACTGGCATATTATACCCTGCAAAAGGCACCATTTTTGCTCCTAAATTTTCGTGAACTTGATGTAAAGCGATGTTTTTCATGTATAGATTCTTTAAATTTGTGCTAAATTATTGAAAAATTCATAATAAACAATTACTAAAATTCTGTTAATATGTATTCATGAAAAAAGAAATAATATTACATTTGAAGATACATTCAAAAAATAGTAGCATGAAGTTTTTTAAATTAGTAGTAATTACCTTTTTGTTGATAACAACAAATCTTGTTTCGCAGACACCTAAAGATTATTTATCGAAAGAATTTCATAAAGAAAGACGCGCCATTCTACGCGCTAAAATGCCTAAAAATTCGGTAACTGTTGTTTTTGCAAACCCCTTAAGAAACAGAGCAAATGATGTAGATTATATCTTTCATCAAGATCCTAATTTCTATTATTTAACAGGGTATAGAGAACCAAACGGAGTTTTAGTTTTGTTTTCTGATGAGCAAACAGATGATGAAGACAATACGTTTGATGAAATTTTATATGTTCAAAAACGGGATAAAAGAGCAGAGCAATGGAACGGAATACGTTTAGGAACGGAAGGAGCAAAAAAAGAATTAGGCTTTAAAATGGCAATGAACGCAGATGAATTTTTAAAATCAACCATCGATTTTAAAAAGTTTGATAAAGTTTTTATTAAAAAGTTTAACGACGACTATAGAGATTTAGGAGGCGCCGATATTTTTAACCTTGTAAAGAGTTTTAAAATAAAAATAGGGTATGATCCGCTTGTAAATTTATCTAAAAACAAAAAAGATGTGTATACAAGTATTTCAGAAACTCCGGTAGAAAGTAATGCAAACGTTATTAATATTATTGATAGGTTGGCAACAAGCTCTGCTGAAATAAAGGAGGATGATTTAATTAAAGGATATAAAGCTGCAAAAACGGATGCTTTAAAAAAGGAATTTCAGCAGAAAATAACTCTGGTTTTAAAACCAAAAACGAATATCGATTTAACTTTTTTAGCAGCTAAATTGGCAACAATGCGTGAGGTGAAAACAGCTGAAGAATTAAAATTATTAACCAAAGCGGTGCGTATTTCAGCTGTAGGGCAAATAGAAGTGATGAAAGCCATGAAGCCTCACATGTCGGAAACAGAATTACAAGGAATTCACGAGTTTGTGTATAAAAAGTATGGAGCAGAGTATGAAGGATATCCATCAATAGTCGGAGCGGGTAATAATGGTTGTATTTTACATTATATAGAAAACAATAAAACCAAAGTAGGAAATGAATTGGTTTTAATGGATTTAGGGGCGGAATATAGAGGCTATACTGCCGATGTAACGAGAACAATTCCGGCAAACGGAAAATTCACCAAAACACAAAAAGAAATTTACGATTTGGTCTATGAGGCGCAAGAAGCAGGAATCGCTTTATATACAATTGGTGCAAGTTTTGCAGCGCCAAGGCAAATTGCTATCAAAATTATAAATGAAGGATTGTTTAAACTAGGGATTATAAAAACTGTGGATGAAAAACATAATTATTTTCCACACGGAACTTCACATCATATTGGTTTAGATGTGCACGATCCGGGTAATTATAAAAATTTCGAAGAGAATATGGTAGTTACCATGGAACCCGGAATTTATATTCCTGATGGAAGTCCTTGTGATGAAAAGTATTGGGGAATCGGAATTAGAATAGAAGATGATATTTTAGTGACTAAAAACGGGCCGATAAATTTATCAGGAGAAGCACCAAGAACAACAGAAGCTATTGAAAAAATGATGGCAAAAAAATCTGTTTTAAATGATTTTAACTTACCAAATTTAGATGAATAATGAGTAAAACAGCGATTCTTTTAGGCGCAACCGGGTTAACAGGAAGTCTTTTGTTACAAAAACTAATTGAAGATACAACTTACACAAAAATTAAATTATTTTCTAGAAGTGCAACGAAAATTAAATCAGATAAAATTCAGGAGCATATAATCGATGTATTGCAATTAGAAAATTATAAAGAAGATTTTACAGCAGATGAAGTTTTTTGTTGCATCGGCACAACCGCTGCCAAAACAAAAGACAGTTCTAAATACAAACAAATTGATTACGGAATTCCTGTTGCTGCAGCAAAACTTGCAAAAGAAAACAATATGGATACCTTTGTAGTAATGTCTTCCATGGGAGCAGATGCTGCTAGCTCGGTTTTTTATAGCAAAACAAAAGGTGAAATGGAACGTGATGTTTTAAATCAGAAAATCAAAAACACCTATATTTTAAGACCCTCTTTAATTGGGGGCAATCGCAATGAATTTAGATTGGGTGAAAATATAGGAAAAGGTTTTATGAGTCTCATGAACCCATTTATGAAAGGTGGTTTAGAAAAGTATAAAATGATTCATCCAGAAAAAATAGCGAGTTGCATGCAAAAACTAGCTAATAATCACAAAAATCAGTCTGTTTTCAGTTCAGATGAAATAGAAAAAATAGCGAATTCAAAAAAATAAATGAGCACAGAACAACCCAATAATCCTTTACACGGAATAAAATTAGCAACCATGTTAGAACAATTGTTTCTAGAATATGGTTGGGAAGATTTAGGAGATACTTTAAATATCAATGCTTTTAAAAATAACCCTACCTATAAATCGAGTTTAAAATTTTTAAGAACTACGCCTTGGGCAAGAGAAAAAGTAGAACAGTTTTATTTAAAAAACATGATTGATTAGATTTTTTTTTGAAGCTATTTCCTGCTTGTAGTTTATCTTGAGCAAAGTCAAAAGGCGCTCGCTTTTTTTTGAAAAATAAAAAAGAGCTCAAAAAAATGCTTCCATCAAGGCTAGAATCGGTTTACGCATTAATTTCAGACCTCACAGGTTTTTAAAACCTGTGAGGTCTTTAGCTGGTGAAAAATTAGTTTGATATAATTTCGATAACTAATTCTTTTGTTAATGATTTACCATTAGCTCGTTTTTTAATTTCATCGAACTTAAAAACAAAATCACAACCATTTTTGTAATCCGAACAACCATAAGCAGTTTTTCCTTTTAAAATGTTCCCTTTTTTACATTTAGGACACGGAATCTTATCTTTGTCATTACTGGTTTTTGGCGAAGCAATTTTATTTGAATTTAAAGATTGCTTTAATCCTTCTTCTTTCGCAATAACTGCTTTTTTAGGTTCTAATTTTAAATTAAAATCTTCGTCAAAACGAATCAAACCTTCAACAGAATTTCCGTTTTCTTTAAAGCCTTTTAAATTGGTGGTACAATTTTTACCAATCAATCTTATCAACTGATTTTCTGAAACCTTTTTTCCATAGATTTCAAACGGAATTTTAAAATTGCAGTTGTTTTTATATTCAGAGCATCCATAAGCCGAAGAGCCTTTTAAAAGTTGCCCTTTATCACATTTCGGACAAATTTTTCCTGCTACTTGTTTTGATTTTGTTGGAACTTTTTTAGCTGAATTATTAGCGTTTGAATTTACAGATTGCTTCATTCCTGCGTCATTCGCAATGACATCTGAATTTGAAGAAATTCTTTTTTTAGAGGTATTTGAACGAACTTCATATACCAATTCATCCACCATTTTTTTCATGTTGTTGATAAAAGTTCCTGCATTGAACTCTCCACGTTCAATTTCTTTTAAACGTTTTTCCCAACGACCCGTTAGTTCAGCCGATTTTAAAAGTTCGTTGTCAATTATATTTATTAAATCGATACCTGTTTGAGTTGGTAAAACAAGCTTTTTCTTCCGTTCTATATATTTTCTTCGGAATAAGGTTTCAATAATACTTGCTCTGGTAGAGGGTCTTCCAATTCCGTTTTCTTTCATGAGTTCGCGCAAATTGTCGTCATCTACTTGCTTTCCTGCAGTTTCCATGGCACGCAGCAAACTTGCTTCTGTGAAATTTCTTGGCGGTTTTGTCTCTTTTTGTAAAAATGAAGGTTCATGCGCTCCTTTTTCTCCTTTTACAAAGGATGGTAAGGTTGCTTGTTCATTTAATTCCTTTTTAGCCTTGCTCTCTTCAGTTTCAAATGCAACTCGCCAACCTTTGGTTAAAATTTCTTTGCCAGTTGTTTTAAAAGGAACCTCTGCAGCTTTGCCAATTACCGAAGTGTTCGAAACATCCGAATCTGGATAAAAAGCTCCAATAAATCTGCGGGTAATGATATCGTACACTCTTTGTTGATTGTATTGCAAATTTCCTTGAATTCCTGTCGGAATTATGGCATGGTGATCTGTTACTTTAGTATCATCAAAAATACGTTTCGTTTTCTTTATTTTCTTTTCTAGAAGAGGTTGCGTTAGCGCGCTATAATTTGTTAATTTAGATAAAATGCCCGGAATTTTCGGATATACATCATTTGGTAAAAAAGTAGTATCAACTCTTGGGTAGGTCACTACTTTCATTTCATATAATTTCTGAACCATTTTCAGGGTTTCGTCCGCAGAAAATCCAAATTTATTATTGCAATACACTTGCAAACCTGTTAAATCGAATAATTTGGGAGCATATTCTTTTCCTTTCTTTTTGGTTACAGAAACAATTTCAAAGTCAGATTCCTTTACTTTGTTTGCTAAAACTTGTCCGTCTTCTTCTTTTAAAAAACGACCATCTTCGTAATTAAAAAGTGTATTTCTATAGGTAGTTTGTAATTCCCAATAAGGTTCTGGTTTAAAATTCTGAATTTCTAAATACCGATTTACAAGCATCGCTAGGGTAGGAGTTTGCACTCTACCAACCGACAAAACTTGCTTGTATCCTCCGAATTTTATGGTGTATAAACGTGTAGCATTTAGCCCCAAAAGCCAATCTCCAATAGCTCTAGAATAGCCTGCATAATACAAGTTATCATATTTTTCAGAAGATTCTAAATTATTAAACCCTTCTTTAATGGCTTCTTCCGTTAACGATGAAATCCATAGACGTTGCACTTCGCCTTTATAACCACATTGATTAATTACCCAACGCTGAATGAGTTCTCCTTCGGTTCCTGCATCCCCACAATTGATGACAACACTTGCTTTGTCGAACAAAGATTTTACAATATTAAATTGTTTTCTGATCCCTGCATCGCCAGTAACTTTTGTATCAAAACGTTCTGGCAACATTGGCAGATTGTTCAAATCCCAACTTTTCCAATGAGGTTTGTAATCTTTAGGTTCTAGAAGTGTACATAAATGTCCGAAAGTATAGGTTACCGCGTAGCCGTTTCCTTCATAGAAACCATCACGTTTTGTGTTGGCTCCTAGAATATTAGCGATTTCTCTTGCTACACTTGGTTTTTCTGCAATACAGACTTTCATTGGTTAATTTTGCGAAGTCGAAAGTAAGGAAATATTCGAGAAGTTTTATAAATCTCTATTTAACTTATCAGGATTTTGTCTTGTATCAAAAACGGAAATTATTTCTATTTCATCTTTATCTTTTAAAACTCTATAATAAAAAGTAGTTTGTTTTGAAACAACACATTTATACAAACCTTTATATTCAAAAGATTCAATACAGCTATAAGGATACTTTTTTATTTGCTCTACTTTTTCGTAAAGATTTTTTATGAAATCATTTTTAGACTGCAAACTCCAATTCTCTAAAAGGTAATTAGAGATTTGTAGTAATTTATATTCGGCACGATTAGAAAGACTAACTTTCATTAGGAAACTTTACTTAAAAAATCTTCAAAAGAAACTTTTTTACCTTCATCTAATTCTTTAATTCCTTGTTGAATTTCTTCTTTTTCAGAAAGACTTAATTCATTCCAAAAATCTTTATTTTTCCAAAGTATATTTTCAAGTTTAGAAATTGTTTCTTCGTTCTCTAAATTTATAAAATCTTTTATGAAGTTTAATTTCCTATTTCTATGAGAAGCCATTAAAGTTTCGTAGTCGAAAGTTTCTTCATTAAGAATTTCCAAATCCGCTTTTGTAATTTCTTCTTGTTGGTAAGGAATTAGATCATCCCAAAAATCTTTTTTCTCTTTTTTTAGAAGATTTGCTACTTTTTCTATCAATTCAGGAGCATCAATATTTAAAATTTCTTTTACTAATTCTATTTTTGCAGTTTGAATATCCATTTTTTCTTTTTTATAAATATACTATTTTTTTCTGATCATTGTTTCATCAAAATTGATCGAACTTCATTTTAATTGTGAAAGTTCTTTTAAAACTGCTCCCAAGAAACTATTTTACCCGCATTTAATTCTTTAATTTCTAGTTGAATTTAATCTTGTTCAGAAACACTTAAGTCATCACAATAATCATTTTCTTTTTCTTTCTTAAAGATAATAAAATTAATGTTCTACTTCACCAAAGCCAGTTGAATTCTCTTCCTTACCGCATCAACTTCTAAAACTTTTACAGTAATTTGTTGTTGCAAAGTAACAATGGCATTGACATCTTTTACAAAAGTATCAGACAAATTAGAAACGTGAATTAAGCCACTTTCTTTAATTCCAAGATCTACAAAACATCCAAAATTGGTAATATTATTTACAATTCCTGGTAAAATTTGCCCTGCGCTTACATCCGAAATTGAATTCAAATTTTGATCAAAAGAAAATGCTTTCGCTTTTGCTCTTGGGTCTACACCGGGTTTTTCTAATTCTTTAATAATATCTTCTAAAGTTGGCAATCCGATGGTGGATGAAATATAATTTTTTAAATTTATTTTTTGAAGCAACTCTTTATTTCCGATTAAGTCGGAAACCTTTTTTTGCAAGTTCTTGGCCATTGCATCAACCAACCCATAACTTTCTGGATGCACGCCAGAATCATCTAAAGGATTTTTTCCGTTTTTAATTCTTAAAAAACCACCAGCTTGTTCAAATGCTTTTCCACCTAAACGAGGCACTTTTTTAATGGCAGTTCTTGAAGCAAAAGAACCGTTTTCATTTCTATAATTTACAATATTCTCCGCTAATTTTGGTCCGATTCCGGATACATAACTCAACAAAGATTCACTGGCGGTATTGATATTTACACCCACAGTATTTACACAACTTTCTACAGTGATGTCTAAAGATTTCTTTAATTTTGATTGATCTACATCATGCTGATATTGCCCAACGCCAATCGATTTTGCATCAATTTTCACTAATTCTGCCAAAGGATCTTGCAGTCGTCTTCCGATAGAAACCGATCCACGAACCGTAACATCATAATCAGGGAATTCATCTCTTGCAATTTTTGACGCTGAATAAATAGACGCGCCAGCTTCACTAACGACAAAAATTTCTACGTTATTTTTGAACTGAATCTTTTTAATTAGTTGTTCTGTTTCTCTTGAAGCGGTTCCGTTTCCAATGGCAATTGCATCAATTTTATATTGATCAACTAAAGAACTAATCTTGTCTATAGCCTCTGCAGCTTTATTTTGTGGGGCATGCGGATAGATATTGTCGTTGTGCACTAAATCTCCTTGCTCATTTAAACAAACAACTTTACAACCCGATCTAAAACCAGGGTCGATTGCTAAAACTCTTTTTCCTCCTAAAGGCGCGCCTAGTAATAGTTGCTGTAGGTTTTTCGCAAAAACGGTAATGGCATTTTCATCTGCTTTTTCTTTGGCAATTGACAGTGCTTCGTTTGACAAAGAAGGGAATAATAAGCGTTTAAAAGCATCTTGAATAGCCAATTCAATTTGAGGCGAACATTCATTTTGAGTTTTGATAATTCTATTTTTTATTCTCTCTAAAATTCTCTCTGAATCAATGGCAATTTTAACGCGGATAAAACCTTCATTTTCTGCTCTTAAAATTGCTAATAATCTATGAGATGGAATTCTATTTAAAGACTCTTGCCAGTCAAAATAATCTTTAAATTTTTGTGCTTTTTCGTCTTCAATTTTAGTTTTTATGACTTTGGATGCAATTGTAGTATGTCGTTCTAATTCACGTCGGATATTATTTCTAATATCTGTGCGTTCATTGATCCATTCTGCAATAATAAAACGTGCTCCCTCTAAAGCGTCTTCAATAGTTTCAACTTCGTTGGTTGTGTATGTTGAGGCTGTATGTTCTAAATCATTTACACGCTGACTCATCATCAGTTTTGCCAACGGTTCTAGACCTTGTAAACGCGCAGTTTCTGCTTTCGTTTTTCGTTTTTTCTTAAAGGGTAGATATAAATCTTCTAAAGAAATTAAATCTTTGGTAATTTTTACCTGTTCTTCTAAAGCCGGCGTTAAAACATTTTGTTCTTCCAAGGCTTTTAAAATCCTCGCTTTACGCTTTTCTAACGCTTCAAAAAGTTCTTTAAACTTTACAATATCACCAATTTGAACTTCATCTAAATTGCCTGTTATTTCCTTTCTATATCTTGATATAAAGGGGATTGTAGCGTCTTCATTTAATAAAGTAATCGTGTTTTCTATAGATTTTGAAGAAAGTTGTGTTTGTTGAATTATATATTGGAGTAGTTGCATTTTTTGTTTTGAATTAGATGGAGTATTTTTAAAATAGGAACTAGGAATTTTTAATTAAAACTTCTCGATACAATCTCGCCCAAAAGCGAGATCACTCGAAGAGACACGATGTTCTTAATCATATGTAGCACATATTTTAATTTATATTTTAGCACGCGTTGTCACTTTTCATTCAATTAAGTAATCGTGTTTTCTACAGATTTTGAAAAAAGTTGTGTTGGTTGAATTATATATTGGAGTAGTTGCATTTTTTGTTTTGATTTAGATGGAGTATTTTTAAAATAGGAACTAGGAATTTTTAATTAAAACTTCTCGATACAATCTCGCCCAAAAGCGAGATCACTCGAAGGGACACGATGTTCTTACTCATATGTTGTGCATATTTTAATTTATATTTTAGCATGTATTATCACTTTTTATTTAATAAGCTAATTGTCTTTTCTATAGATTTTGAAGAAAGTTGTGTTTGTTGAATTATATATTGGAGTATTTGCATTTTTGGTTTTGGATTTAGATGGAGTATTTTAAAATAGGAACTAGAAATTTTGGCTCTTCGCTAAAAACTTCTCGATACAATCTCGCCCAAAAGCGAGATCACTCGAAGTGACATGTTGTTCTTACTGATATGTTGCGCATATTTTAATCTATATTTTAGCATGTATTGTCACTTTTTATTTAATAAGCTAATTGTCTTTTCTATAGATTTTGAAGAAAGTTGTGTTTGTTGAATTATATATTGGAGTAGTTACATTTTTTGTTCTGAATTAGATGAAATATTTTAAAATAGGAACTAGAAATTTTGGCTCTTCGCTAAAAACTTCTCGATACAATCTCGCCCAAAAGCGAGATCACTCGAAGTGACATGTTGTTCTTACTCATATGTTGTGCATATTTTAATTTATATTTTAGCACGCGCTGTCACTTTTCATTCAATAAACTAATTGTCTTTTCTGCAGATTTTAAAGAAAGTTGTGTTTGTTGAATTATATATTGGAGTATTTGCATTTTTGGTTTTGGATTTAGATGGAGTATTTTAAAATAGGAACTAGAAATTTTGGCTCTTCGCTAAAAACTTCTCGATACAATCTCGCCCAAAAGCGAGATCACTCGAAGTGACATGTTGTTCTTACTGATATGTTGCGCATATTTTAATCTATATTTTAGCATGTATTGTCACTTTTTATTTAATAAGCTAATTGTCTTTTCTACAGATTTTGAAGAAAATTATGTTTGTTAAATTATATATTGGAGTTGTTGCATTTTTATGTTTTGAATTGGATGAAATATTTTAAAATAGGAACTAGGAATTTTTAACTAAAAACTTCTCGATACAATCTTACCCAAAAGCGAGATCACTCGAAGGGACATGCTGTTCTTACTGATATGTTACTCATATTTTAATCTATATTTTAGCACGCGTTGTCACTTTTCATTCAATAAACTAATTGTCTTTTCTGCAGATTTTAAAGAAAGTTGTGTTGGTTGAATTATATATTGGAGTATTTGCATTTTTGGTTTTGGATTTAGATGGAGTATTTTAAAACAGGAACTAGGAATTTTGAGTTAAAACTTCTCGATACAATCTCGCCCAAAAGCGAGATCACTCGAAGGGACACGATGTTCTTACTCATATGTTGTGCATATTTTAATTTATATTTTAGCACGCGTTGTCACTTTTCATTTAATAAACTAATTGTCTTTTCTGCAGATTTTAAAGAAAGTTGTGTTTGTTGAATTATATATTGGAGTATTTGCATTTTTGGTTTTGGATTTAGATGGAGTATTTTAAAACAGGAACTAGGAATTTTTAACTAAAAACTTCTCGATACAATCTCGCCTAAAAGCGAGATCACTCGAAGTGACATTGTGGTCTTACTTATATGTTGTGCATATTTTAATTTATATTTTAGCATGTATTATCACTTTTTATTTAATAAGCTAATTGTCTTTTCTATAGATTTTGAAGAAAGTTGTGTTTGTTGAATTATACATTGGAGTAGTTACATTTTTTGTTCTGAATTAGATGAAATATTTTAAAATAGAAACTAGAAATTTTGGCTCTTCGCTAAAAACTTCTCGATACAATCTCGCCCAAAAGCGAGATCACTCGAAGTGACATGTTGTTCTTACTGATATGTTGCGCATATTTTAATCTATATTTTAGCATGTATTGTCACTTTTTATTTAATAAGCTAATTGTCTTTTCTACAGATTTTGAAGAAAATTATGTTTGTTAAATTATATATTGGAGTTGTTGCATTTTTATGTTTTGAATTGGATGAAATATTTTAAAATAGGAACTAGGAATTTTTAACTAAAAACTTCTCGATACAATCTCGCCCAAAAGCGAGATCACTCGAAGTGACATGCTGTTCTTACTGATATGTTACTCATATTTTAATCTATATTTTAGCATGTATTATCACTTTTTATTTTATTAGCTAATTGTCTTTTCTACAAATTTTGAAGAAAGTTGTGTTTGTTGAATTATATATTGACGTTGTTGCATTTTATGTTCTGTTTAACGGTGGAATATTTATAAAATGGTAGCCACGAATTAACGAATTAAACAAAATAGGTATGTAAAACATCTCGATACAAAATTCTTGAAAAAAGAATTTCACTCGATGTGACAACATGTGTAAAATTCGAGCATAAGTAAGAACACGCTGTCACTTCGAGTGATTCCGCTTTTGGGCGGGATTGTATCGAGAAGCTTCAATAAGTTATTTATTAATTTGTTTCAATTTTTCACAAAATTACTTTTTCAAAAGCGAATCTTTTATCTCCATAACTCGTGTAAATTATTCCACAGTAGCTATAACCCAATTTTTTAATTAAAGACTGCATGCCTATATTTTCTTCATGCGTATCAATCTTTAAACTTTGTATGTTTTGGTTTTTTAACTGTTGATGAAACTCATCAAACAAAATCGTTGCCAAGCCTAATTTTCGAAATTCTTTTTTAATTGCCATTCTATGAATTACCCCGTATTTTATGGTTTCATCGATGATCCAATTGCCATCAATAATTTTATAGGTTGGTTCTGGGTTTGTGGTAAACATCGAAGTTGCCATCACTTGGTGTTCATAATTTAAAACCACATAACTTTCTCCGTTTTTGATATCATTCTCAATTTGTTCCTTATTTGGATATCCGTTTTGCCATTGATTAATTTTTTGAGATGCCAAATATTCTTTTGCATCATCAATAATGGATATAATATTCGGAATATCATCCGAAGTAGAAAGTCTAATTTTCATCAAAAAGTATTTTAAAAAGTTTAGCCACGAACTCACAAAAAATAGTTGTGAACTCGTGGCTAAAATAATTTATTTTTAGAAGCTTTTAAGCGGTAATTGCTTCTTTTTTTATTTTCTTATTTGTTGAAAACTCTACCACTTCTTGATTATGTAAAATATCTTTAATGGTTTGTCTTTTTCTAATTAAGTAATCTTTTCCTTCATGAATCATTACTTCTGCTGGTTGGTAACGCGAGTTATAATTTGAAGCCATAGAAAAACAATACGCGCCCGCATTATGGAAACAAAGCACATCTTCTTCAGAGATTTCTGAAATTCTTCTGTTAGAACCAAACGTATCTGTTTCGCAGATATAACCTACAACAGAGTAATAACGATCTCTTCCTGTGGTGTTTGAAATGTTGGTAATATGATGATAGGAATCATACATCATAGGTCTTACCAAATGGTTAAAACCAGAATCTACATGTGCAAAAACAGTAGAAGTTGTTTGTTTTACTACATTTACTTTTGCTAAAAAAACGCCAGCTTCAGAAACTAAAAATTTTCCTGGCTCAAACATTAAGGTAATTTCTTTTCCGTATTCAACACAAAATTCATTGAATCTTTCTGATAATTGTAACCCTAATTGCTCAATATCCGTAGAAATATCGCCTTCTTTATAAGGTACTTTAAAGCCACTACCGAAATCAATAAAATCAATATTTTCAAATTGTTTTGCAACATCAAACAAAATTTCTGTAGCTCGTAAAAAAGTGTCAATATCTAAAATGTCAGAACCTGTGTGCATATGAATTCCGTTAACATTCATGCCGGTATTTTCTACAACACGTTTAATATGTGGAACTTGGTGAATTGAAATTCCGAATTTAGAATCAATATGACCTACCGAAATTTTAGAATTCCCGCCCGCCATAATATGTGGATTGATACGGATACAAACAGGAATCTCTGGATGTTTTTGTCCGAATAATTCTAAAATAGAAAGATTATCGATATTTATCTGAACGCCTAATTTTGCGACTTCTTCAATTTCCGTTAAAGAAACACCGTTGGGTGTAAAAATTATTTTCTTCGGATCAATTCCTGTGGTCAATCCTAAATGAACTTCTTGAATAGAAACCGTGTCTAAACCTGCTCCTAAATTTTTAAAAAATTTTAAAATATTAATGTTCGAAAGTGCTTTTACAGCATAATTCAACTTTAAATTTTTGACGCTGCTAAACGCATCTGTTAATCTGTTGTATTGCGATTCAATTTTAGCTGTATCGTATACATACAAAGGACTTCCGTATTTATGTGCTAATGCTGTAAGTTGTGCTCTTTCCACGATTTGTTTGTTATTTAGATACCAAAAGTAGTTAATTTGTTTAATAAAAATGGATTTGTTGTAAAATATAACAAATTGATTTTTATTGTGATTTTTGTGTTTTTGTTAGTTGCTTTTTGCTAGTAGCCACTAGTTAAAAGTAAACAGCGAAAAGCTAAACGCCAAAAAAAATCGTTGAAATCCTGTTAATAACTAATTGCAATAGTCATTTCTTTTTTCTGATGATAATACTATCTTGTGAGGTATTCTAACCTACTTACAGTAAGATATTACATGACGCAAGAAACTAAATATACAGAGGATAATATCAGGTCATTAGACTGGAAAGAGCATATTAGAATGCGGCCAGGAATGTATATCGGTAAATTGGGTGATGGCTCTTCAGCTGATGACGGAATTTATATTTTGGTAAAAGAAGTTCTTGACAATTCTATCGATGAGTATGTGATGGGTGCCGGAAAAACCATCGAAATTTCTATTCAAGGAAGTAAAGTTACCGTTCGAGATTATGGACGTGGAATTCCTTTAGGAAAAGTGGTGGATGTAGTTTCTAAAATGAATACTGGTGGTAAATATGACTCTAAAGCGTTTAAGAAATCTGTTGGTTTAAACGGCGTTGGTACCAAAGCAGTCAATGCACTTTCTTCTTTTTTTAGAGTTGAATCTTCTAGAGATGGTAAATCAGCATCCGCAGAATTTAGCCAAGGAAATTTAGAAAATCAAGATTTTTTAGAAGAAACTTCTCGTAGAAAAGGAACTAAAGTTTCTTTTATACCGGATGAGGAAATCTTTAAGAAATACAAATATAGAAATGAGTATGTAGCAAAAATGCTCAAATATTACGTGTATTTAAACCCCGGTTTAACGATTATTTTTAACGGTGAAAAGTTTTTTTCAGAAAATGGATTGAAAGATCTGTTAGAAGATAATAACAATATAGAAGATATGTTATATCCTATTATTCACTTAAAAGGCAACGATATTGAAATTGCTATTACACATAGTAAAACGCAATATTCAGAAGAATATCATTCTTTTGTTAACGGACAATACACAACGCAAGGAGGAACGCATCAATCGGCATTTAGAGAAGCTATTGTAAAAACAATTCGTGATTTTTACGGAAAAAACTTTGAAGCTTCTGATGTTCGGAAATCAATTATTTCTGCAATTGCTATTAAAGTAATGGAACCTATTTTTGAGAGTCAGACAAAGACAAAATTAGGATCTACAGAAATGGGTGGCGAATTATCTACCGTTAGAACCTACATTAATGATTTTGTAAAAACAAAATTAGATAATTTTTTACATAGAAATACAGACGTTGCAGACAAGCTTCAGAAAAAAATTGTTCAGGCAGAAAAAGAACGAAAAGAGCTTTCTGGCATTAGAAAATTAGCGAGAGATAGAGCAAAGAAATCTAGTTTACATAACAAAAAATTACGGGATTGTAGAGTTCATCTAGGAGATGTTAAAAAAGATAATTATTTAGAGTCTACGTTATTTATTACAGAGGGAGACTCCGCTTCTGGTTCTATTACAAAATCTCGAAATGTAAATACTCAAGCTGTTTTTAGCTTAAAAGGAAAGCCTTTAAACTCTTTTGGGTTGAGTAAAAAAATTGTGTACGAAAATGAGGAATTTAATTTATTACAAGCTGCTTTAAATATAGAAGATGGTTTAGAAGATTTGCGGTATAACAACATCGTAATTGCAACAGATGCCGATGTAGACGGGATGCATATTAGACTTTTACTAATCACATTTTTCCTGCAATTTTTTCCAGAGTTGATCAAAGAAGGACATTTATATATTTTAGAAACGCCGCTATTTAGAGTTCGTAATAAAAAAGAAACCTATTATTGTTACTCTCAAGAAGAAAAACAAGACGCGATTGGTAAATTAAGAGGGAAACCAGAAATAACTCGATTTAAAGGTTTGGGTGAGATTTCGCCAAATGAATTTGTGCATTTTATTGGCGATGATATTCGTTTAGATCCTATAATGTTAGACAAAGAAATGTCTATAGAAAATATGTTGCAGTTTTATATGGGGAAAAACACACCCGATAGACAGAAGTTTATTATTGAGAATTTAAAGGTTGAGTTGGATACTTTAGAAGAGGAAGAAAGCGTATCCTAAATCTTTTGATTTGGTAAGGCTTAATACAAGTTTTCGAAATGACTTTTAGAAAGTTTATGAAAAAAAATTGGATTTGAATATAGATCTCACAGGTTTTAAAAACCTATGAGATCTGAAAAAAGAAAATCTTGAGGTTTTAATTTATCTTCTCAAGAGTATAAAAAATGAAAGAAGAAGAGAAAAGTATAATTCCAGATGAAACTATATCAAACAAAATTTATTTGATTCGAAATCAAAAGGTACTATTAGATAGGGATTTAGCGGATTTGTATAAAGTTGAAACAAAACAATTAAAACGTCAAGTTCGCAGAAATATAGAAAGATTTCCAACTGATTTTATGTTTGAAATGACTGAAAACGAATTACAAAATTGGAGGAGCCAATTTGGCACCTCCAATTCTGAAACTATGGGTTTACGTTATGCACCAATGGTCTTTACCGAACAAGGAGTTGCTATGTTATCAAGTGTATTAAACAGTGACAGCGCAATTGCAGTAAATATTAAAATTATTAGAATATTTACTAAAATGCGAGATTTATTAAGTGATAATTTGAGCTTACGATTGGAGGTAGAAGAGATTAAAAAGAAGCTAAATAATCACGATAAAAATATAGAGCTGGTGTTTTCTTATTTAGATGAATTGGTTGAGAAGAAAGAAAACTTAACAGACAGAAATAAAATAGGATATTAAAATGATCATAATTAACGAAAATAGTTAATAAGTATGTCTGCGTTAGGGATTGGAGTGGCATCCTTTTTTTCTTCCGATTTTTTATCGGTAGAAAAAAAGATATCACGGAAAGCCCGACTTGGCCCTGAATGCCTTCAGGATAAAGTAACGCCCAAAAAAAAGAACGATTAGAATTGATTTTATTAGAATGAACCAATAAACTCTTAAACGAATAAACGTTTAACAATAATGAGTGAAGAAATAAACGATAACGAGCACGAAGAGGAATTAAATAATCAAGAGGAACAATCAGATGAGTTAAATCATGAGATAGATTCTGTAGAAACCATTACCAAAGTTACAGGAATGTATAAGGAGTGGTTTTTAGATTATGCTTCTTATGTAATTTTAGAAAGAGCAGTGCCCTCTTTAGAAGACGGATTAAAACCTGTACAACGTAGAATTATGCATTCTATGAAAGATTTAGATGATGGTCGTTACAATAAAGTAGCGAATATTGTTGGGCATACCATGCAATACCATCCGCATGGAGATGCCTCTATTGCCGATGCGATGGTGCAAATTGGTCAGAAAGAATTGCTGATTGATATGCAAGGAAACTGGGGAAATATCCTAACAGGAGATCGTGCTGCGGCTTCTCGTTATATTGAAGCTCGCTTATCTAAATTTGCGTTGGATGTTGTTTTTAATCCGAAAACAACAGATTGGAAAATGTCTTATGATGGCAGAAGAAAAGAACCCATAGATTTACCCGTAAAATTCCCATTGTTGCTGGCTCAAGGTGCAGAGGGAATTGCCGTTGGTTTATCAACAAAAATAGTACCGCATAATTTTATTGAACTGATTGATGCTTCTATCAAGTATTTAAAAGGAAGAAGTTTTACTATTTTTCCAGATTTTTTAACAGGCGGAATTGCAGATTTCACAGGTTATAAAGATGGAAAGCGTGGAGGAAAAGTGCGTGTGAGAGCAAAAATTGCACAACTTGATAAAAAAACATTAGTTATTAATGAAATTCCTTTTGGAACAACCACAACATCGTTAATTGATAGCATTATAAAAGCGAATGAAAAAGGAAAAATAAAGATTAAAAAGATTGAAGACAATACTGCTGCCGAGGTAGAAATTTTAGTGCATTTGCCACCAAATGTCTCGCCAGATAAAAGTATTGATGCTTTATATGCGTTTACAAATTGTGAAAATTCAATTTCTCCCTTAGCGTGTACCATTGAAAATAACAAACCAGTTTTTGTTGGCGTTTCAGAAATGTTGAAACACTCTACTGATTTAACGGTCGATTTGCTGAAAAAGGAATTAGAAATTCAGTTAAACGAATTAGAAGAACAATGGCATTTTTCATCTTTAGAAAGAATTTTTATTGAAAACAGAATCTATCGAGATATTGAAGAACAAGAAACTTGGGAAGGCGTAATTAGAGCCATTGATTTAGGTTTGCAACCACACATAAAACATTTAAAACGTGCAGTGACAGATGAAGATATTGCACGATTAACAGAAATTAGAATTAAAAAAATATCAAAATTTGATATTGATAAAGCCAAACAATTTATTGAAGGTTTAGAAGCCAAAATAGCGATTGTTAAAGAGCATTTGTCAAAATTAATTGAATATGCAATTGATTATTTTAAGCGTCTAAAAGAAACCTACGGAAAAGGAAAAGAGCGTAAAACGGAAATTAGAATTTTTGATGACATTGAGGCATCAAAAGTGGCTATGAATAATGCAAAGTTATATGTAAATAGGGCAGAAGGTTTTATTGGAACTTCTTTAAAAAGAGATGAGTTTGTGACCGATTGTTCTGATATAGATGATATTATTATTTTTAGAAAAGATGGAGTGATGATGGTTTCAAAAATTGATTCTAAAACTTTTGTAGGTAAAGATATTTTATATGTTGCCGTGTTTAAAAAGAAAGATAGGCGTACGGTTTACAATTATATCTATCGAGATGGTGTAAAAGGACCAAGTTATATGAAGCGTTTTAACGTTACCTCTGTTACAAGAGATAAAGAATACGATTTAACAAACGGAAATAAAGGTTCTTTGGTGCATTATTTTTCTGCAAATTTAAATGGAGAGGCAGAAGTTGTGACGATTAATTTACGTTCTGTAGGAAGTATAAAAAAGTTGAAATGGGATATTGATTTTGCAGATTTAGGCGTAAAAGGTAGAGCCGTGCGTGGTAATATAATTACGAAATATGTAGTTAGAAGTGTCGATTTTAAATCTGAAGGAGTCTCAACTTTAAAACCACGTAAAATTTGGTTTGATGAAGCTGTGCAGCGTCTAAATGTTGATGGCAGAGGTGCGTTATTAGGAGAATTTAAAGCGGAAGATAAATTATTAATTATTGCACAAAGTGGAAAAGTAAAAGCAGTAAAACCAAATTTAACAATGCATTTTGAAGATGATATGATTGTTTTAGAAAAATGGCAACCAAATAAGCCGATTTCTGCGATTTATTTTGAGGGTGAAAAAGAGCGCTATTATATAAAACGTTTTTTAATTGAAACGACAGAAAAAGAAGAGATTTTTATATCAGAACATCCAAAAAGTAGATTGGTAATTCTAGCAACCGATTACAGACCTATAGCAGAGGTGCTATTTTCAAAAAGAAGTTTAGAAAATGAAGTAGTTAATTTAGAGGAGTTTATTGCGGTTAAAGGAATAAAAGCGCTGGGAAATCAATTTACTTCTGAAAAAATTAAACAAGTAAACCTATTAGAGTCTTTACCGTTTTTGCCCCCCAAAGAAGAAACGGTAGAAGAAATCGAAGTGGTAGAAGAAGAAGTCATTGAAGATAAATTACCCACTGAAATAATAACTTCAGAAATAAAGAAACCAGTTTACGAAGAACTTTCTGCCGAAGAAAAAGCTAAAATTGCTTTGTATAAATCCATCTTGAAAAAGAAAGCAGAACAGAAGAAAATAGATGATGAAAACCAGACGAAACTATTTTAAATAAACTTCCTCAAGGTTAGTAATACTGAAGTAAACACAGCATTGCTATCCTTGCAGGCACCTATATAAAGAATTATGAAATTAAAATATCTATACATAGCATTATCAATTTTAGGAATTTGTTATACTTGGTATTACAATATTCAATGGTTTCAAACTACAGAGAATCCTTCATTTTTAAATTTTATGAATGATGCACAATCTAATTTTGCAGGCAAATCTTTTGGAGCAGATTTAACAGTTGTTGTGTTTACTTTTTTTGCGTTTATGATTCCTGAATCTTTACGCTTAAAAATAAAATATTGGTGGGTTTTAATTCCGTTTACGTTTTTAATTGCCATTGCTTTTACATTTCCGTTGTTTTTATATATGAGAGAAGTTGCTCTAGAAAAAAGACTAGATGAGCTATAAACTACTCTTATTTTTTTTATTTCTTACAACATTTATACACGCTCAAAATGAAGTCTATTTTTTTAAAGACATAAAAAACGAATATTCAGAAAGTACAATAGCAAGTGTTAATTTTAAACTTGTAGAAAAAGTAATTCTAGAAAAACAGACTGATGCTACTTTTTGGTTTAAAATACCTGCATATCAAACAGAATTAAAGTATATTTTTAGGATTAATAATATTAGAATTAATAAATCTAGAGCGTTTCAAAACTCAAAAGAGATCAAAGAAATGCCAAACGAAAGATATGTTGCTTTTAAATTAGATAGAACCGCACCAGTTTATGTTCGTGTAAATTCTGAATTTGCTGCTTATTACCCTTTTAGTTTAGAAAAAGAGTCTGTTGCTAATTATTCAGAAAAAATACAGCTTATAATAAATAGTTTTTATTACGGTTTTGCTTTTTTAGTAATTATATATTGCTTTTTTTATTCTTATTTTTTTAAAGACGATGCATACCTGTATTATGCTTTGTTATTGTCAGTTTTATCGTCAGGCTTTTCGGTAATGGATGGTATGTGGCATTTTTTTAATATTAATGATCAAATAATTGATTTTATAATTCTTTTGAATATTATTTTTTTAGCTTTTTTTTCATCAAAATTTGTAAGCAGTTTTTTAAGATTAGATTATTATTACCCAAAGCTAAAGCGGTACATGTATCTTTTAGTATTGCTACTTGCTTTGCTTGCAATATTATTTTTCTTTTTAAGGATTCATACTATTTTTATATTTATTAATGTTTTAGTGTTTCTAATACTTTTTATTTATTGGTTTACAGGAATTCTACTTTTTAAAAATAATATTTATACCAAAATATTTGTATTTGCTTATGTGACGTTATTATTTTCTGGAATTGACTTTTTTGTATTGAAAAATTTTGGATATAGCTTATTCGAAACAAATCCGGCAAATATGAAAATAGGAGGATTGATTCAAATTATCGTCATATCGATAGCTGTTTTATGTAGAGAAAAAGAATTGCGATACGCTAATTATTTCATGAAAAATGAAATTATAAAATACGCTACCGAACAAGCACAAATTTCTATTGTTACCAAAGATGAAATAAAAAAAGATATCTTAAAAAATTTAAGTATAAGGGAAAGAGAAGTTTTCGACTTTATCACTTCACAAGAATCAAACAAAGAGATAGCCAACACTTTAAATATATCTGTAAATACCGTTAAATTTCATGTAAAAAATATTTACGAAAAATTAGATATCAAAAGTAGAAAAGAGGCTATAAAGCTAGAGGAATCTATTCATTAGGGAGCTAAAAGCTTAAAACTACCCTTAAACTACCCGTTACAACCCTTCATTTAAGTGAAATAAAACTTAATTTTGTATTATAAAATAAGTTCCCCCAATTTAGTATATGAAACCTTCAGCTCTAAGCTGAAGGTTTTTTTATTCCATTTTTTCAAAAAACACTAGTTCATAATCAGGCAGCAAATCAGGATTTGTAATTTTTATAATGTCTTTTAAAACTAAATCGGGTCTTGTTGGTGATTTTTCAAAATAAACAAGTCCACCAGTTTTGCCCTTGTTTGTAGCGTAGGTATAAATGTTACTTTGATTAAAAGCTGTAAAAGAATTATAATATTGATTCGATTTTAACATGTCTTCTTTGTTCTCAAATAATCCGCAACCAATCCAATAAGTAGCATCTTGTGCCTTATCTAAAACACTTTCTATACTTAAAGGCAAACTACCATTTCCTTTGGTGTTTTTCCATATATAGTTGGTATTTGCGTCTTTAAAATAATTGGCAATAAAACTTTCTCCGGCCGGCATATACCAAACGTCTTTAAACAAATTGCCAGAAATAATTGTCGGAACTTTTTTTGCTTTCAAAGCCAATTCTTTTACTTTCAAATAACTAGTTTCAATGGATTTGAAAATACTGTCTGCTTCTTTTTCTTTGTTAAATAAAACACCGAAAAACTTAATCCATTCAGCGCGTCCTAAAGGTGTTTCTTCTAACCAATCTCCGTTATATAAAACGGGAATTCCAGTTCTTTCAACCGTATTATACACTTTATTATTTCCGTTTAAACTAAAGCCAATAACAAGTTCTGGGGCTAGTTCTATCAGTTTTTCGGTGTTCATTGTTTGCTCGCTTCCTAGTTCTATGATATCGCCATTATCAACCCGTTTTCTAGTTTTTTCTGAAGAAATAAATCTAGTTTGAGGAAAACCCGTTAAAAGATTTTCTGCCCCAAGAAGCTCAAGCATCGCAATGTGCGTGGTACTTGTTACTACAATATTTTTTACAGGAACTTTAATTATATTATTAAGTACATCTGTTGCATTCGCAAGTACATACACAAAAGATTTGTCTGAGTTTTGATACGGTTTTTTAATAATTAATTTCTTTTGATTTCCTTCGGTAATGATATCAAAACCAGTGGCGTATTTTACCGAACTTTTACCTCCTATTAAAGGCTCTTTAGATGTTGGTTTTTCTTTACAAGAAATAAAAAAAACACTAATAATTAAGGTTGATAAAAAGTATCTCATTTTAATAATTTAGTTTTAAAATCTCACCGTATTGTAGTTTTAAATCAAAGGATTTTTCTAACGGAATTTTTTTGATAAAAGCGTTCAAACTTCTAATAACTCCTGCATGCGCTACAATAACTATTTTTTGATGGTTTTGTACCACTATTTCTGATAAAAAGTCTGTTGTTCTTGCATGTAAACCTATATAAGATTCGCCATTTGTGGCAGAAACATTTACAAAATCAGTCATCCAAATATCTAATTCTACTTTGTTGATAGCATCCCAGTTTTTTAATTCCCAATCACCAAAATCTAACTCTTTTAATCGATTATCATAAATAACCGTGTCAGAAAGTTTTTCTGCTAGTTTTTTGCATCTCAAAAGCGGACTACTATAATACGTAGTTTCTAAATTATTTATAGGAACCTCTTTTAAAATAGGTTTAATTTCTTCTAAAAAAGTGTCAATAATATCAATATCAGATTGCCCGTAGCAAATTCCTTTTGCTATTTTGGGTGTGGTGTGTCTAATTAATGTAATTTCCATAAAATAAGTAAAGAGAGATAAAAAATAACTTCTGCAACTTGTTGCAAAGCGCCGGCACAATCGCCTGTTTGACCGCCAATCCATTTTTTGAAAAAACGAGCCAAATACCAATAGGTAAATAATAAAGGAATGAGAGAAAGAAATACCCAATAATTTTGGAAAAAGAAAAGAGGTAAAACTCCAAAAATGAATGAAATGATCAAAGATTTTGTACTCATTTGAGTTGTTGTTGGTTTTATTTTAGAACTCTCTAGGTCTCTAACATAAGGTTGCGTATAGAGCAGAATCGTGGCAATAAAACGACTAATAGCGTGACCAGAAATTAGAAGTAACGGAAAATTTATATCTGAAATTGCGAGGGTTTGTAAAGCTGAAAATTTTAAAATAAGAATTGAAAATAATCCTATAACACCAAAAGTTCCCAATCGAGAATCCTTCATGATAAATAGAATTTTTTCTTTAGTCCAACCGCCACCAAAACCATCACAACTATCTGCTAAACCATCTTCATGAAAAGCACCAGTTGTTAAAACAGAAGCAATCATACTTAAAATAATAGAAATTTCTAGCGTAAAAATAAACGCAGATAGATAGTAAACAAGCGCAGAAATAGCCCCTACTAAAATACCTATTAAAGAAAAATATCGATTGCTTTTATTTAAAATTTCAGCGGAATGATTTATCCATTTTGGGCATGGTATTCTTGTAAAGAATAACAGTGCTGTTAAAAAATAATGAATTTCTTTTTTCATAGAGTTAAGCCTCGCTTACATTAGCACTTTCAAAAGTAGCCATTTCATTTAAAAATTGAGTTGCAGATTGTATAATAGGTAATGCAACTGCTGCACCAGTTCCTTCACCTAAACGTAAACCTAAATTTAAAACGGGTTGTACGTTTAAAAAATTTATTATTTTTTGATGCCCTTGTTCTCCAGAAGTATGTGTAAAAATACAATAATCTAATACATTTTTATCCATAGCATTCGCAGCCAACAATGCCGCAGTTACAATAAAACCATCTATTAAAATCGTCATTTTTAAAGCAGCAGCCTCTAAAATAGCACCTGTAATCATCACAATTTCGAAACCACCAAAAGCAGTTAAAGCATCTTTTGGAGAATTTATAGATATGATATGTTTTTCATACACTTCTTTTAAAATTAACTTTTTTTGTTCTAGTCCCTTATTATCTAAACCAGTTCCTTTCCCTACACAATCTTCAATCGTAATATTGGTAAAATAACTCATTAAAAGTGCTGCGGAAGAAGTATTTCCAATCCCCATTTCGCCAAAACCAATGGTATTACATTTTTTATCAAACAGGGTTTTCACAATTTCTTTTCCTTTCTCTAGAGCAGAAGTACACTCTAAAAGTGTCATTGCTTTTTTTACATAAAAATCTTTTGTTCCTTTTGCTATTTTAGCCTGAATTAATTTTTCTTTTTTTTCAAAATCGCCATTTACGCCAGCATCTACAATTTTTAAATTGATGTTGTTTTGTTTACAAAAAACATTAATTGCAGCGCCGCCATTTAAAAAATTAAATACCATTTGCTGTGTAACTTTTTGCGGATACGGACTAACAGCTTTAGAATTTACAATACCATGATCGCCTGCAAAAACAACAATTGTTGGTGCTATAATTTTTGGTGATAACGTATTTTGAATCCTTCCAATTTGTATTGCAATAGTTTCTAGCATTCCTAAAGAACCCAAAGGTTTTGTTTTAAAATCTATTTTTTTTTGAAGGGCTGCTTCTAATTTTTTATTTAACGGAGTGATTTTCGAAATCATATATTTATTTTAATTTTAGAGGTAATCCAGAAACCATAAACGTGGCTTTATCTGCTTTTTTTGCAATAAATTGATTGATCCAACCTTGTAGTTCTGTGAACTTTCTTCCAGATTCTGTTGTTGCGTGCAATCCCATTCCTATTTCGTTTGAAATAATGATTATATTTGCGTCAATCTTTATTAGCTTTTCTATCTCTTTTTTGGCTAATTCTAAAGCTATTTTTGTGTCATATTTTGTATCTACAAAGAAATTTGTAATCCATAATGTTACGCAATCAATCACTACCGTAGATTTATCAGAAATAACACCACTGATATTTTTTTCCTCTTCAATCGTCGTCCAACGCTCATCTCTATCAGAAATATGTCTGTCAACTCTTTTCTGAAAATCAGCATCCCAAATTCTAGAAGTTGCTAAATAAATAGGGTTTTCAGAAATAGCTTCTGCTATTTTCTGCGCATAACTACTTTTACCAGATCTTTCTCCTCCAGAAATATAATGAATCATAACTTTTTAAATAAGGAACAAAGATTAGAAACATTTTTTTAAAAAGGAAAGAATATCTTAAAAGGATGTAAATTTGCAATTCAAAATAAATTAAAATGATTGTTTCTTCTTTTATGCCTGCAGTAACCCAAATGATTTATGATATGGGTTTACAAGAATATTTACACGGAATTACTTTTGAATGCCCAAAAATTGCTTTGGCAGAAAAACAGGTTGCCGTTCGTTATAAACTAGAAGGACAAGTTTTAACAAGCGAAGAGATCAATACTATTTTTTCTAAAACAAAAGCAGAAGGTGGTACTCTCTATTATATTGATGAGCCAGTTTTAGAAAGTATTGCTCCGGATGTTATTTTTACACAAGATGTTTGTGATGTTTGCCAAATTGATACAGCTTGTGTAGCAACTTCGGCGTATAAATTGCCAAAAGTACCCAAGTTAATTTCTATTACACCCAGTTCTTTAGAAGATGTTTTTGAGAATGCAATTACGATAGCCGATGCACTCGGAAAAAAAGAAGTAGGGATTGCTTACGTAGAAAGCCTAAAAGCACGAATTTATTCAATAATAGATATTCAGAGAGCCAAAAGAATTCAGCCTAAAAGTGTGTTGATGTTAGAGTGGATTGATCCGTTATTTAACTGTGGTCATTGGATTCCTCATCAAATAGGATATGCGGGTGGTATTGATTTATTATCGCATCCTTCTGGCAATAGTATTGTAATTCCTTGGGATAAAATTGTTAAATACAATCCAGAAATATTGATTATTGCACCCTGTGGTTATGAAATCTCTAGAACTTTAGAAGATATGAAGTTTCTAGAAGAAAAACCAGAATGGAGCGCTTTAAAAGCAGTTCAAAACGGCCAAGTGTATCTTGCCGATTTTGACATGTTTACACAGTCTTCTGCAGATACTTTGGTAAACGGAATAGAATGTTTGGCTAAAATGATTCATCCTGATTATTTTGAAGTTTCTGAAGATTTAAATAAGAAATTCACAAATTATAATGAATTAGTAGTCGTAAAGTAATTTTTAAAATTACATTTGCCGATAATTAAGGTTCTGTTTTATTTTAGAACAGATTAAAAGGGAATTTGGTTAAAAACCAAAGCTGTTCCCGCAACTGTAAGTTTGTTTCGATATGTTTTCGAAACCTCTTTTAAGAGCTGTTATTAATTCTTTTACCACTGTTCAATTACTACAGTAAGTTTAGTAAGAATGGGAAGGTCTAATAACAGAAAACAAGCCAGGAGACCTGCCTCAATTATAAATCTAATAAAACTTTCGGGAAAAAAGTTTATATGATTATGAGGTATATTATCATCTTTATTTTGTCTATTATTTTCTGTGCAAACAATGTTTTTGCGCAGAAGAAAATGATTCAAAAAGATTCGCTTTCAAATCAATTAAAAGAAGTAGTCATTATTGGTGCTAAAAAGCAACAACATAATTTTATTGGAAAAAAACAGGTAAAAATTGGCACTAGTCAAATTATTAAAAATCCTACAAACCTTACAGATTTATTAAGATATAACAGTCCCATTGCTTTAAGAGATTATGGAAACGGCGGCATAAGCACTGCACGTTTTAGAGGAACATCTGCATCTAATACTGCTGTTCTATGGAACGGAATTTCTATAAACGCTATCGGTAGCGGGCAAACGGACTTTAATTCTTTGTCTGCAAGTATTTCTGATGAAATCATTGTAAACAGTGGGGGTGATAGTGTTGAATCTGGTTCTGGAGCAATTGGCGGAACTGTAGAATTAAAAGATAATCTGACTTTTAATGAACACAAAGATTTTCATCTTTTTTCATCTTATGGAAGTTTTAATACAACCTCTAATTTTTTTAAAACGAATATTGGTACAGGTAAATGGGCTCTAAAATTTGCTTCTACTGTAAATTATTCTGATAATGATTACACGTTTATAGACCAGAGATATAAGAATAATGATGGTAGTTTATTAAAAAACGATAATGGTGTTTATAAAAATTACGGATTAAACTTTAGCCTAGGGTACCAATTTTCTCACAAAAACAAGCTTTATTTTTATTCAACAGGATATTACGGAGATCGTTTGTTCTCTGACGGATTACCAAACCCTGCGGCTGGTAGCGAAAGAAATGAAGATTTTAATCAAAGAAACTTATTAAAATGGAAATATTCTTTCTCCAATTTTACACAAACATTAAATGTAGCTTATTTAATGCAAGAGTATCGGTATTATGATGATAAAAATGCAGAAGAATTTACATTCGGAAAATCTAAAAATTATAACATAAATTATAATTTAAAATATCGTTTTTCTAATTACTTAAAAATTTCTTCATCCTTTATTTATGACAGTAATAACGGAACAACCAATGAAATTATAGCCAGAGAAAGAACCTTTTTTGCTGCTTTAGCAAAAGTTACCTACAAGCCATCAGAGAGATTAACAATTGCAACGAGTGTTAGAAAAGAATTAAATTCAGATTTTAAAGTACCTTTAGTAGTATCTGCAGCTGCGGAGCAAGAAATTACAGATAATCTTATTTTAAAAACAAATATATCTACCAATTATAGGGTGCCTACTTTTAATGAATTGTACTGGCCAATAGTGGGTAATTTAGACTTAAAACCAGAAAGTTCTATTCAAGGGGAAATAGGAGCAAGCTACAAGAAAAAAAATATAGAAATAACAACCTCTCTTTTTTATATTCATTTGAACGATAAAATTTTATGGTTACCAACTGCAGCATCAAATTTATGGAGACCTAGAAATGTTGGTGATGTTGTGCATCAAGGAATTGAAACTTTCATGAATTTATCAAAAGAAATTGGGGCGCATTTTTTTAATTTTACAATGAACTACACATTTACACTCGCAAAAAACAAAGAAACGGATACCTTTTTACCTTTTGCGCCTAAACAGCTGATGAACTTTAATTTAGATTATACCTATAAGAAAGCAACTTTTTTTGTGCAAAACTTATATCAAAGTAAAGTATACACAAACGAAATTAATATTGACTTTTATTCATTAAACGCTTTAAGCGTAACCAATATAGGTGCAGATTTTGAAGTCTATCAGCACAATCACAAAAAACTACTAATCGGCATAAAAGTAAATAACATTTTTAACGAAGTGTATTATTTTTCGAATTTACGACCTATGCCAGGTAGCAATTTTAATATGAACATAAACTATAAATTTTAAAACGAATGAAGATTACAAAATCAATTTTTAAACTATTCTTATTGAGTTTAGTTTTTACTGCATGTAATGATGAAACAGCAGAAATACCTGAAGTATCTGGTAGATACGATAACGGTCTTATTGTAAGCGCAGAAGGTGCTTTTGGTAATAAAGATGGCTCTATTTCTTATGTAAATAATGATTTAAACAGGCTGGCAACAAATTTTATGTATACAGGTGTTAACAATGCACAATTGGGTGGTTTAGTGCAATCTATCGCTTTTACAGATACAGAAGCGTATGTTGTTTTAAACGATGTAAACACAATTGTAGTGGTAGATAGATTTACTTTTAAGAAGGTAACGGAGATTAGAACTGGATTAAGCAACCCTAGGTATATGGCATTTGCGAATGGCAAAGGATATGTAACAAATTGGGGAAGTGGTTCAGATACAACAGATGATTATTTGGCTGTGATTGATGTATCAACCAACACAATAGAAAGTACAAAGATTTCTTTAGATAACGGAGTAGAACGAATTGTTGCTAAAAATAGCAAGTTATATGTTTCTCATAAAGGTGCTTTTACTTCTAATAACATTATTTCTGTAGTAGATGTATCAGCAAATAATGCAGTAGCAAAAATTATAGTAAAAGACAATCCAGATGAGTTGTTATTTGATGTTGCAGGAAACTTAATTGTACTTTCTGAAGGAAGACCTTTATCCTATGGAGGTGCTCCAGATTATGCTGTCTTAACAAGTACTACTTCTTCAATTTCATTTATCAATGTAAATGATAATACGGTAACTAAAGAAATTACTTTTAATGATAATGAGAGAGCCACCCAGCTTTCTTATAATAATGGAAACGTTTATTATTATATGGGATCAGAAAAAACTGTTTTTTCGATCAATGAATCTGACACTATGCTTGCAACGGATGGTATTTCTACAGGAAGTATTTATGGTATGGCAGTAAAAGATAATAACTTATACACAGTAAGCTATAATTTTACTTCTTTAAGTAAATTAATTGTTACAGATTTGTCTTCAAAGCAAGAAATTTATACTTCACCAGTAGGTTTAGGCGCTTCTAAAATATATTTTAATTAAGTTTATAAAGTATAAAATTGAGTTGTTACTCAATTTTTAATTGGGAAAGTCACATTGAAAAAGAAGAAAAGACTCCTTATTAGGAGTCTTTTTTTTACAATAACTTTTTTACTTCATTTTTGATAAAAGCAATAGCAGTTTCTGTTGGTGGCAATGTTTTAGAATAATCAATCAATACATTTTCTCTCATATCATTTGCAGAGCTTGAGATTTCTGCCACTTGTTTTAATTTGTTAATATACTCATTACAAATAGGATCCCGAAAAATTAGGTTTAATAATTTGAAAATTATCTGTTAGGATATTTTTGAATTCCTCATTTTTCCAAGAGTGACTTTCTAAGAATTCGATTACCTTTTCTCTAA
>NZ_VORR01000166.1 GCF_007997085.1 Polaribacter sp. IC066 | reverse complement strand
TTTTTTATACTTTGTTAGGCTCTTTTGCGAAACATAAGAGTAAACACATTTAGATTCCGTTTTCAACTTTTCAGCATTTGAGTAAATTCCTGCATTTTAACTTTAAAACACTTTTTGCAAAAAAAAAATCGACTACAAATTCTGCTTCCGAAATTCCGCAATTTTGATTTTGAGTGAATTCCAACATTTCCATTCCGCAATTTTGGAATTCCGTTTTAATTTTTGTGCGATTCAAAATTCCGCAAACTTGGCAAAATTTATAATTTTCACAAACTTGCTAAATTCCGCAATTTTGAAAATTTTGACGAGCGAGAAAGTGTTCCGAAAATTCGAATTTAAAAGACCTTAAAAATTTAAAATTGAAATTATTTTCCAATTATTGAATAGAGTTTTTAAATTCTTGAGCAATTGAGCCTAACGTTTGTGTATAAGGAAAGTTGCGATTTTGTGTGCGAGGAATTTCCAACGGAAATTCAGTAGTACGCAAAAATGCAACGAACTTTGATAAAGCACTAATTTAGCAATTTTTTTTATACTTTGTTA
>NZ_VORR01000165.1 GCF_007997085.1 Polaribacter sp. IC066 | reverse complement strand
TAATATTATAAATACCACTAAAATTGTTTCGTATTCAGAAAAAACAATTGCCACTAGTGAACATATGATTGATTCGTTGAATAATTTTTTAACGCTCTCTAAATTAGATGGTGTAGAATTAAAAACGATGAATACACTAAAGCCATTTAGAAGCGCTTTAGAAGCCCTTATTTTTTCTTTTGAAGCTAGAGCAGCCATAAAAAATCAGGGTTTTTATTATAAATCGAATATAAAATTAGACGTTTCTATTCGGTCTGATTATGAATGTCTTAAAAAAATAATATTCAACTTATTAGAAAATGCTATTAAATATACCCAAACGGAAAAAGCTATTTATGTAACCTCTGATATTGAAGAGAAAGATTTTATTTTTACGGTTAGCGACGAGGGCGTTGGTATTGCAAACAACGAATTAGAAACTATTTTTTCTCGTTTTCAGCAAACAGAAAAAAATTCTGAAAGTGGTGGTTTTGGTATTGGGCTATCTTTAGTACATGAATTAGTAACTAAAATGAATGGAATTGTTAGCGTAAAGAGCGAGGTAG
>NZ_VORR01000164.1 GCF_007997085.1 Polaribacter sp. IC066 | reverse complement strand
ATACCAATTTCTATCCGTTACTCTTCTAAAAAACCAAACTCTATAGTCTTTGTAAAGTATCGCTTTATAGACAATGGCTGCTCTAGATTTTATAAATAGGTAGTTTTTAATTCTATGATGCTGTTTTTGGGTTTTTCTATAATCTGTAAACTGACGTTGAAAAACCTTCAAGTACGCCGCTGTTTGTGCTGTTTGTTTATATGCTAAACTATCAACCTCATGAAAGACCTCGCTACAGGCGGCCAAAAAACAATTTAAAGGATGGGTTAGTTTGTGTAGCATTTGCACAGCCTTTTTTGAGTTCGTCTTTTTTGAAAGAAGAAAAACATCATACCCATTCCTTAAAGCAATCGTCTTATAATAAAAGCCACTATCGTTTATTTGATTTGCAATGATGGATAAATTTAATTTGTTCGCATAACTCAACACGCTTACGCCATTTAGAACTTGACTGTCTTTCGCTACAAAATGATAATTAAATTCATCAGAAAACTTTTCTATTAAAAGCTCTTTGTGAATCTCTACGGCGGCAATAGCACCCTCTTTTTT
>NZ_VORR01000163.1 GCF_007997085.1 Polaribacter sp. IC066 | reverse complement strand
TTCAAATTCCGCAGAGATTTTCTATTCAACATGCTGGCAAGAATTCAGATGTTATATAGTTTAAATTCTTGTTTTTCATTCAACTTTAGTTAGCCTTTAGATTTTCCCGAGCAATGAAACATAACGTACACGTTTAAGGATTGTTGCGATAAATTAAAACCAAAAATTAATAAATAATACAGAAAAAAAATGAACAAAATAAATAAAGAAATAATAAACAATCTAGGTAAAACTATTGCCCAATTAATAGAAGAAAACAAAAAACTAAAACTTGATAATGAAGCACTAAAAAAGCAATTATCTTTAAATATTGTTAGCAACCGAAGGGAACTGTTAATTTCTTTTTTAAAGTATCTAAGGATTAGAGATATAGCAAATACTAAAAAAGAAAACATAGGTGTTAGGGTTGACTTATTTCTAAAAAGAAATTTATAGTTGCTAACGTTTTTGTGTATGAAAAGTTGCTTTTTTGTGTGCGAGGATTTTCCGAAGGAAAATTGAAGTACATAAAAAAGCAACTACCTTTGGTTAAGCACTAAATTAGCAATTTTTTATACACGGTGTTG
>NZ_VORR01000162.1 GCF_007997085.1 Polaribacter sp. IC066 | reverse complement strand
ACAGCAGACTTCAATATTTCTGAAACAAAAAAAAATCGCCTAAAATATAATTTTAGACGAAATTTAGTACAATTTATAAATTCCCCAACTTACAAAATTTGTATTGTATTATTAAATACACTGCAAATAAACAACACTTGTTAGAATAATTAGATACTTTTCGTTTAGTTGTAACTAGCTGCGCTCAATGGTTAAAAATTAACGGTAATTAAAAAACAGCATATAGAAATCAACTTAAAAAAATCAAAATATTGGCAAACTAAATTTTATAATCTGTTCTCTTCTTACTCAAAACGCAGTTCTCGCATAATTTATAAATCAACTATAAACAGCAGACTTCAATATTTTTGAAACAAAAAAAAATCGCCTAAAATATAATTTTAGACGAAATTTAGTACAATTTATAAATTCCCCAACTTATAAAATTCGTTTTGTATTATTAAATACACTGCAAAAAAACAACACTTGTTAGAATAAATAGAGACTTTTCGTTTAGTTGTTTATATGCTGCGCTGAATGGATATAATTTAACGGTAATTAAAAAACGGCATATAGAAATCAACTTAAAAAAATC
>NZ_VORR01000161.1 GCF_007997085.1 Polaribacter sp. IC066 | reverse complement strand
GTTTCATATCTTTTGAATTTATACAAAAAATAAAAGTATGTCGGTTTTAGATGCTGATTTTATAAATCGTTAATCGTCTTTCGTTAATCGATTATCGTTTACCGTTTTTCGTTTACCGTTTTTCGTTTTTCGTCCATCGTGAAACGAACAAGTATTGGCTATGTGCCATAAACTATTGGCTTTGAGCTAAAATCGAAGATCGAACATCGAATAACGAACAACGTTTTTCGTCCTTCGTCCATCGTTTACCGTTTTTCGAACATCGTTTTTTGATTATCATCTATGGTGAAACCAACCACCAACCACCAACCACGACCAACGAACCACGAACCACGAATAAAATTCTAAATAATAAAGCATTTCTAAAATCAGCCTTGTGATCTCAAGAAATAATGAACGATGATATGGAAGTGTGTTCACTTAAATAAGGTACTTGCTCTTTTATTTTTCTTTTTTCTTTTCCATTGACCTTTCGACTTCGCTCAAGATAAATTCCAAGAAACAAAAATCTAGACTTATTTTATTTTTCTTAAATTCTACAAGATATTTCACTATCGAATCCAGACCGCAAGCTCTTTGGATTCTTGC
>NZ_VORR01000160.1 GCF_007997085.1 Polaribacter sp. IC066 | reverse complement strand
ACTTGGCAAAATTTATAATTTTCACAAACTTGCTAAATTCCGCAATTTTGAAAATTTTGACGAGCGAGAAAGTGTTCCGAAAATTCGAATTTAAAAGACCTTAAAAATTTAAAATTGAAATTATTTTTCAATTATTGAATAGAGTTTTTAAATTCTTGAGCAATTGAGCCTAACGTTGTTGTATATGGTTTGTTGCGTGTTTAAGCAACTAATTTAGTAAATAAAACACTAACCAAGAAAGTCCGTTTGGACTTTCGTAAGTAAGCCTAAAAAAGCAATAAATTATATACGGTGTTGTAAACAGTTTTTATTTCATAATTTGATTATTTCTCTATCTTGATATGTTGTAATACCATTCATAATGTTGTTAAAAAAATATTGTCTTGTGTCTTTTAAAACATAATTTTTAAGTTCAGTAATATTAGGATATTTTTCGATATTTTGTTTGGTACAAGTTGCCAATATAAAATCAAGTTCATTTAAAACACTTTCATTTTTCGTAACTATTCAGCCTTTAAAACAGCAATAGTTTTAAAAGCAGCGAAAATATTTTGACCATTCTTAATACAGGTATCTGTTACTGATCTAATAACCGCATATATCTGTGCACCATTTTCAGTTTT
>NZ_VORR01000015.1 GCF_007997085.1 Polaribacter sp. IC066 | reverse complement strand
GCACAATATTTTGCTAGAATTAGAGGATATATTACAACGCTCAAAAAAAATAAACAAAAAGTACTAGAAAATATTCAGCTTGCTTTTAGCAAAAATCCGTTCCTACCGGAAATGGCTGAATAGTTACACAACTTAAACAACTATAAAATAGCTATTTATAATGCTTTTTTAAGGAAAAAAAGTGTGAGTTTGCCCTGTGCTGCTCAAGCTTTATTAGGAAAAGTGTATTTATTCCACGGAAAATATGATCAAGGCATGTTTAAGTTAGCCGCAGATGTTCTTGATGATGTTATTAATAGCAATGTATATCAATTGGTTGCTGATTATAACCAGATTTTCGAGAATGAAAATGAAAATAATATCGAATCTCTTTTCGAAATTCAATATACAAATCAAGGTGGCGTAGAATGGGGATGTTTACAGTGTGGTAATGGCAATGTAGCCGTTGGCTATAACGGGATTAGAGACTATCCTCAAGGAGGACCATTTTTCTTTGCAGGTTATGGATATAATACTCCAACACAAGAAGTTGTAGATGAATTTGAAAGTGGCGATTTAAGAAAGGATGTTGCTATTTTAGATATTATAGATTGGGCTTCTAAAAACACAGGTGTTACGTATACTTTGAGTAGAGGAGAAACAGGGTATTATAATAGAAAATATATTCCTAGAAAAGAGGGGTATAAAACATTTGGAAATTTCGCTTTAAACAACCCAAACAATTATAGGGTTATACGCTATGCAGATGTGTTACTTATGGCATCTGAAGCTAATAATCGAATGCCTATTTCAAATGATGGTAAAGCTCAACAGTATCTCAATCAGGTTCGCAGAAGAGCATTTGGTCTTGATAACGCTAGTATAGATGTTTTAAAAACGGGTTTAGAATTAACATCTGCTATTTATCATGAAAGCCGTATGGAGCTTATGGGAGAAGGGCATCACTTCTTTGATTTAGTAAGAACCAATAGAGCTAAAGATGAAATAGAAAATTTCACACCAAACAAAAACGAAATATTTCCAATTCCTCTTGTTGAGCTAGAATTAGCAAAAGCAACACAAAGATGGGGGCAAAACCCTGGTTACTAAAAATAAATACTTAAAAAACAATAAATAAACTTAACCGCTTTGAATTACAACTATAATTCAACTTTAAAACAAAAAACTTATGATTAACAAAATTACTTTAATTATTGCGCTTTTTGCAATTACAGTCGGAAGTGCCCAAAATTTAGCTTTGGGTAAAACAACAGCTTCTACTAGTGGATCTAGTGCCGCTGCAGTTGATGGAGATCTAGGAACTAGGTGGGAGTCAGACTCTACAGATCCTCAATGGCTATCTGTAGATCTTGAAGCCTCTTATAGCATAGGTCAAATTATTATTAACTGGGAAGGTGCTTATGCAACTGAATATTTAATTGAAATATCTTCTGATAATAGTACTTGGACCACTATTTACACAGAGACTGCTGGAAATGGAGAAACAGATAATCTTTCAGTAACTGGAACAGGACGTTATATAAGATATTATGGAACCAAAAGAGGAACCACATATGGTCATAGTTTTTGGGAGTTTCAGGTTTACGAAGCAATTGCGACAGATGTTGATGCAACATTAAGCGACTTAACTGTAAACGGAACAACTGTTAGTGGTTTTTTATCTGATACAAAAACTTATGATGTAGAATTGCCATTAGGAACCTTAACAGTCCCTGCAGTTGTAGGAACTACTAAACAAAGCGAACCAGCAAATGCGGTTACAACAAATGCGGTCTCATTACCTGGTGCATCAACAGTCCTGGTAACAGCCAAAGATGGCACTACAACAGAAACGTATACGATAAACTTTACAGTGGAAAAAGAAAACATAGCGTATCTTAAAACAGCTACGGCTTCTTCAGAAGTCACGGCAGCTAGTCTCGCTTTTGATCAAGATTTTGGAACTAGATGGGAATCTGCTGCTACAGACATAGAATGGATTTATATAGATTTAGAATATACGGCTGATGTTGATGGTGTTCATTTAAACTGGGAGGGTGCATTTGGTGAAGACTATGTAATTCAAGTATCTAGTGATGCTTCTTCTTGGACCACTGTTTATACCCAAGTTGGAGGTAACGGGGGTACTGATGACATTTCTTTTACAGCTACTTCTGCTAGATATATAAGAATGTATGGAACTAAAAGGGGAACTGCATACGGTTACAGTTTATATGAGTTTGAAGTATATGGGACTTCAAACCCCGCTTTAGGTATTGATAAGCTTGAAGATATAAGTTTCTCTGTCTTCCCTAATCCTACTGCAAATATTGTTCACATCAATACTAGTTCAACGATAGATAGTGTAGAGGTTTTCGACATTAGTGGTAGAAAGGTATTCATAACAAATTCAAAAGATGTTAGTCTTTTAGGACTTAACAATGGTATATATATATTTAAAATCACATTAAATGGAATTGTTAAAACAACACAAATAATTAAGAACTAATTATTATTAACATGTTCTTGTGTAAGAATATTCTTAGACAAAAACAACTTTTAAAAACCGAGTTACAAAATACTCAAAATATTTAACTATAAATTTAAACTTTAAATTATGACTAAACTCAAATTTTTATTTGTTGCCCTGTTTTGTGCAGCTTTAGTATTACAAACAACGAGCTGTAGCACAAATGATGACGGCCCAGGTGGTGAAGAAGTAGGGAACGATGTTCAGATTACTGGAATTTCGATAAATCCAACATCCTTAAGTCTAGAAGAAGGAGTAACCTCTAATTTAGTAGTTTCATTGGAACCGAGTAATGCAACAGGCACTGTAACTTGGAGTTCATCTAATCCAGCAGTTGCAACTGTAGATAGTGATGGTCTTGTATCTTCAATAAGTGAAGGAACAGCTTCTATAGCAGCAGCTATTGGCACTTTTTCTTCTGTATGTGATGTAACAGTTACAAAAGAAGCAGTAATTGTAGATGATATAACTTTAAAAGGGAGTGACTATTATATTATTCAATTAGATGAAGATTCATACAGTGCTATCGAGTCTAAAGTGATTCAGGATTTTCGTCCGGATGACACTACGAAATTTTTATATGTTTGGGATGGAACTTTTGAAGGAGGAAACTCTGTAGGAAATAATTTTTATGGATTAGATCAAGATTGGATAAGTTTGAAAGTTGGAAATGTTGGATGGTCTGGTGCTGGATTTAGTGTTGGTAGTGCTTATGGAGACATAGATATGACTCCTATGTTTGATAATCCTGAAGATTATTATTTACATATAGGTTTTAAAACAGGACAATCAGCCTCTTCATATTTATTTATTTTAACAGATGGCCAAGCAGAAGCAAAAATTGCCATTGGTAATGATTTTAATGATGATGGAACAACATATACTTCCTATAAACAACTTACAAGAGATAATACCTGGAATAGTATTGATATTCCGGTAACTCACTTAAATCAGTTAGGTCTGTTTTATAATCAAACTTTCCAAGATGTTAATATATTTACTATGTTAGCAGGTGGTAATCAAGGAACTACTTTAGATATGGATGCTGTTTTCTTTTATAAAAAGTAGAAGCAAAAGTATATAACTTATTTTGGGAGGGGCATATAGCTCCTCCTAAAAAACAATGCAGTATTTTATTATTTAATTTTAGAAAACACGATAAAATGAAGGTCAAAGCTTTATTATTTATAATCATAATACAATGTATTTTTTACTCCTGTTCAGAGAATTCAGCAGATTCAGTAGATTCAGTAGATAAAGTCGAGTATATAGAATTAAATCACAGTGATTTAACAATTAACGTTGGAGATAAAGAAACTTTAGTCGTTGTAAAAGCTCCATCTACTAATGAAACATTGGTTTGGTCTTCTGACAACGAGCTAGTAGCAACTGTTTTTAATGGTATTGTTACAGCACATCAAAGTGGTGCTGCTACAATTACAGCAGGTTTAGGTAATTTAAAAGTAGATTGTAAGGTTACAGTACCTGAAAGAACTTATCAATTAGTTTGGTCTGATGAATTTGACGGGACAGAATTGAATACAGACAATTGGACTTATGAGGTTGATGGCAACGGAGGTGGAAATAATGAAAAACAATACTACACTGATAGAGCAGAAAATATTCGTGTCGAAAACGGTGTCTTAACTATTGAAGCAAGAAAAGAAAATTATGAAAACCGCGAATATACTTCTGCACGTATAATAACAAAAGACAAACAAGATTTTACTTATGGTAAAATTGAGGCGCGTTTAAAAGTACCAAGTGGAAGAGGCACATGGCCTGCCTTTTGGATGCTTGGATATGGTTCTTGGCCTCGTGCTGGTGAAATAGATATTATGGAGCATGTCGGGTATGAGCCTACAAAATTTCACTGTGCTTTGCATACAAGAAATAGAAATGGTTTAAACGGTCAAAATTTCCATGGAAGTCAGGATTTTACTGAAAATGTATCAAATGAATTTTATACTATTACTATGGAGTGGGTTGAAAAGGAAATATTTGGATTCGATAGGATTCATATTTATGTAGATGGGGTAAAAACCAAAACTTTTGGCGAAACTTCGCAACTGCAAGAATCTGGTGATTGGCCTTTTAACAAAGACTTTTTCTTTATTTTAAATTTAGCTATAGGAGGACAATGGGGAGGAGCAGAAGGCATTGATGATACAATGTTTGACAACAAAGTTTTGTTTGAGGTCGATTATATTCGAGTATATCAATTAAATTAAAGAAAAAATACAATTATGTCTAAAAAAAAAGATTAAAAATTAGTCTAATTTGTATTAATTTATTTTTTTTCTGTTGTACTGATAAAGACGCTAGCGATAGTGGTAAATTCGAATATATAATAAAAGAGCCTGTAAAACAAAATCGTAGTTCAAAAAGAGGTGTTTCTTATGATTATCAGTATGATGATGATATAAATGTTTTAGGCAAAGGGATCTCTTGGTCTTATAACTGGGGTGTTTCATACAATAATAGTTTTAATACTGCTATTGAAGAAAATAAAATAGATTATTGTCCGATGGCTTGGAATAGTATTGATAAAAACGCCTTGCGTTCTTATGTAGATAGCCATCCAAATTGTGAATACTTACTTGCTTTTAATGAACCAAATTTAACGGATCAAGCAAATATGACACCTCGACAAGCCGCATTGAAATGGGATAATGTAAAGTCAATTGCTGATGAGTTAGATTTAAAAATAATTTCACCTGCTATGAATTATGGCACCCTAGCCAATTATAGTGATCCCATTGTATGGTTAGATGAGTTTTTTAGTCTTGTTCCTTTAAAGGATATTGAAGGTATTTCTATTCATTGTTATATGCCTAGTGCCGCTGCATTGAAATCGTATATAGAACGATTTAAAAAATATGGAAAACCTATTTGGTTAACTGAGTTTTGTGCTTGGGATGGTTTAAATCAAAATACATTTAATCCTGAAGGTCAACAAAAATATCTATGTGATGTATTTAATTATTTAGAAAGCGATCCTGATGTATACAGATACGCTTGGTTTATTCCAAGAACGGGAAATGTAACTGCATTTCCTTATATGTCGCTTTTAACTAGGTCTTCTAATGTTGTATTAACAGAGTTGGGAAATATATTTGTACAAATGTCATCTCAAGACAAAACAATATATTATGTTGAAAATCAATTAATTGAAGCAGAGCATTATAGTTCTATTAGTATTGCTGATGGACTAAATGGTGGATGGGTTACAGGACCACGTGTAAAATCCACTACAGATAATTTAGAAGATACAAACAAGACGTTAGAACTCTATAATTTTTTACCAAAGCAATGGGTAGAATATCAATTTGAAATAGATCAAAGTAAAGATTTTGTACTAGAGCTTCGTTATGCTTGCTTTGTAGATGCTGATATAAATATTGAAGTTGACGGTAAATTAGAGACAAATAGTGTTTTACAAAATACAGGATATAATTTTGTGTGGAGTAATGCTGATATTCCTATAAAATTGAGTTCAGGAAAACATACGATACGTATTTACCTTAATAAAGGAACGTTTAATTTAAACTGGTTAAAAATCACCTAATAGCATAGGTTTATAAGCTTAGATTAGTAGCAATTTTCTAACTGAGTATATTCAAGGTTGATCGATTTTGTTCATTTTATGAAGAGATTCCTTGTACATAAAATAGTTTAGCAATACGATTAAATATTAACTCAAATAAATAAATTACAAAAACTTAATATTATGAATGTTAATCAATTAAAAATTATGACATACGTCTCTATTGTTTGCTCAATGGTAATGTCATGTTCATCTAATAAAGAAACATCAGAACAAGTAAAAAAAGTAGGTTATGAAGCAACTATTTATACAACCGCACACAAGACAAATCTTAACCTAACAAAGTCTATTGATATAAAATTTGGTGAATCTAAACAATACTGTGAAACAGCTATTTTTATTGATCCAACAAAACAATTTCAATCTCTACTCGGCATCGGTGGGGCATTAACAGACGCTTCCGCCGAAACTTTTTTTAAACTTCCAGAAAAAAGCCAAAATAAAATATTAGAATCTTATTTCGATGCAGAGAAGGGAATTGGATATTCCTTAGGAAGAACTTCCATACATAGCAGTGATTTTGGAAGTGAGAGTTTTTCCTATGTTAAGGAAGGAGACAAAGAATTAACATCATTTTCCATAGAACACGATCAAAAATACCGCTTACCATTTATAAAAAAGGCAATTTCTAAAGCGGGAGGTAAACTAACCTTTTATGCAAGTCCTTGGAGTCCCCCAGCTTTTATGAAAACGAATAATAGCATGCTAAATGGCGGAAAGTTAAAGCCTGAATATTATCAACCTTGGGCAAATTATTATGCCAAATTTATAAAAGCTTATGAGAAAGAAGGAATTCCTATTTGGGGACTGACCATTCAAAATGAACCGATGGCGGTGCAAGTATGGGAATCTTGTATTTATACAGCAGAAGAAGAACGAGATTTTTTAAAAAATTATTTAGGGCCAACATTAGAAAAGGAAGGCTTAGGTGAAAAAAAAATTATTGTGTGGGATCATAACAGAGACATTCTTTACCGAAGAGCTTCAGTTATTTTTAACGACCCAGAAGCTTCTAAATATGCTTGGGGTGCTGGTTTTCATTGGTATGAAGATTGGAAAGACGGAGTTCCAATGTATAATGAGATCAAAAAAGTAAATGAAGCGTATCCGGATAAAAAATTATTGTTTACAGAAGGATGTAATGAAAGTTACGATTTGGAAAGACTTATTAACGACGATCATAAGTTAGCTGAACGTTATGGGAAATCTATGATCAATGATTTTAATAATGGAACCGTAGGCTGGACAGATTGGAATATCTTACTAGATCACAATGGAGGACCAAATCATGTAGGGAACCTTTGTTTTTCTCCAGTGCATGCAGACACGAGAACTGGTGAGGTAACCTTTACAAGATCATTTTATTATATAGGACACTTTTCAAAATTTATACGTCCAGGAGCAAAAAGAATAGCGAATTCCTCTAATAGTAATCAGATTATATCAACAGCTTTTATAAATCCTGACGGAAGTATTGCTGTAGTTGTGTTAAATCAAGGAGATTCAAAAAAAGAATTTAGTATCGAAATAAATTCAAAAATGGCAAAAACAACTGCTTTACCCTACTCAATACAGACAATAGTATTATTGCCAGTAGGCTAAATATGCTTTTTAATAAGATGAATCCATTCAATGAACCCTAAAAACAGACCATTTAGGGTTCATTGAATATTCATCTAGTAAACTAAAAAACCTCACGGAAAATATAATTTAATAAAAAGTGAGCGCTAAATAAATGTGATATAATGGATTATAATACTACTCAACTATACCATTACTACCTTTATACCTAAGCCCGCCATGTGTTAATCTTCTAAAATCCTTTTAGGAAGTCTTATCTTGGGTTGAGTTTTGCTTCTACTACTGCTAATACTAACTAAAGCGGCCTATTTATAATCGCTTTTGTCTCAATATCATAAACATTTAATCTTGCTAGAAACAGTAACCTCTGGAGTCGTGATGCAAAAGACATTGCGTAAACAACATATAATTGCACAGACTGCTTGTAGATGGTTTTTTTATCTTTTTCTTAAATATTTTTAAGTGAAGAAAACAGCTTTTATTGCAGAAGTGATACCAAAAATTATACAAGCAACTAAAGAAACTTTGTGAAGAATATTATCAATCTTGTTTTTTTGTAAGAAGATTGGATAGACTTTTTGCTTTACAAAAAAAGTTACAAACGTTTATATCTTAAACTTCGGTGTGATTGATAAGAATTCTTTGTTTACCGTTGTAGATTGTTTGCAGAAGAGTTTTAAACGCCTGAAATATTCATACATAATCTGGAAAATGCAAATGGGTTATAACCAATTCACAAAGTAGCTACAAATGGTTAAGAATTTAAAATTGATATATTCATAAAAGGGTTGCTTTATGTAACAAAGGCGGTTAGAACGAAAAAAGTGAGAAGAAAATAGATTCAGATTATAAATATTGAATCTCATTCTGCGTTATAGGTTTACGAATAAGTAAATTAGAACTGAAATATAGGCTCTATGTTGTTTGTAGTGGGTTATATGTTTTTTAAAAAGCACAACAATATAAAGTGCTTAAAGCTAGGCAACTGTATTTACAAGACTACGGAAGTTATAATTTTAGCACTGAATATCAACTTTACCCTCTCTATTCGACATAGAGCCGAAATATAAAACATGTTCTAGATGCCTTGAATAAAAGAATTCGTATGCATTAAGTAAATATGAAATAGTATTAAGAGGTTGATAAGAACTGTTTTGTTTCTAGTAAGTAATTTTTAAGATATAAACGGTCTAGTACTTTCGTACTAGACTTTTTTTAGTAAATTTTTTCGGGAGTTATTAAGCACAGAAAATGTTTGTTTTTTGTACTAAAAGCACTTGAATAGCAATTAAACACTGAACAATAATAAGTCTAATTTGTATTTATAAAACGTTTGAATATAGCTATTTATATTACCTTGTAGTGTAAGAATTTACTTTGCAACAGTTCTTGTAGAGATTAAATCTACAATCGTAGTTATTTTATGCTACACAATTCTTGTAAAATTGATTCTGATTAAAAATATTTATTATTTCATATTTTTAAAGTAGCAAAATTCAAAATTAATTCACGCTAATAAAAACTTAACAATTATGTTTTTAAAAATGTACAAACTTAATATTTTATTTATATTTATATTTAGTATAAATGTTTTATTCTCTCAAACTCCCGTAACAGTTGGTTCGGGAAGCTATGCTTCTTACCCTCCAAGTGAAAAGCTTGAGTTTGAATGGGACGGAGTAACCTATTATAATGATTTTGATTTTGTTTACAACGACCCTATTTATGTTTCAGATAACGAAACTAGACCTATCCCTACAAATGATTGGTGGACACGAATTTTAGTAGAAAAGTATGGAGGATTGTTATTTGCATACCCACTAGTTTTAGAACCAACTGCAGAGGGTGTAAAAATCCAATATCCGATAGGTTTTGTAGCCGATGGATCCAATCTTGAACGTGGGAATGGTTTAATGATAAAAGCAGATGATTACACTCCTGACAAAGCAATCGCTGCAGATTGGACTGACTGGTCTGTTGTAATGGGAATGCCCGATGAAGAAACGGGTAGCAATATGAATGTGACAATGGCCCACGGTATTCCATTTACACAAATTGAAACTAAAGGAATCAATCCTATAATATTTGCAGAAGGTGGAGCTTCTTACTACAACTCTTTAGGAGAGCCAATTGAGTTCCCTATTGCATCGGGAGGAGAGTTTGTGTTAGAATCAGAAGGAAGATTGTTTGGTATACATTTAGGAGATGGGGCCACAGCAGAATTAAATATAGGTAGTACTGAAACTTTTATAACAATAGATCTAGGTGTTGCGTATAATATATCGGCTATTAATTTAGTTTGGGAAGCGGCATATGCTTCTGAATATAGCATACAAGTATCTAACGACAATTTAAATTGGTCAACACTCGAAACGATAACAAACGGTACCGGAGGTACAGTAAATTTTGATGTTTCAAGCAATAGTAGGTATGTTAAAATTGTTCTAACCAAGCAAGGAACCCAGTATGAATACTCCTTATATGAAATAGAAATATTTAGTGCGGAAACAAATGTTGCACTTAACAAAACGGTTGTAGCTTCGTCTCAACAGAATGGAAGTTTATCACCTAATTTAGCTGTAGATGGGGATACAAATACAAGGTGGGGATCAGCAACAGAGAAAACAGGGCCAGAAGAAAGGTTATTAATCAACATGAATAATATAGAGAACCATTTTGTTGTGTCAGCACTTACCGAATATAGTGACCTTACCGAATATGAAAATTATGCTCACAACAAGCCTGTAGAAACAATTATTGACTATTCATATGATATAGAAGCGGGTAAAGTGAACACCACTTGGAATATCACTACTGAAAACTTAAATGGTGATATAAATGGTAATACAATACAAGGATTTATTCCTCACCATTATAAAAACACGACTTTTAATGATGTTAATTTTATAAATCGTAATTACGTTACGGCTAGAGGAACTATGAAATCTGCTATTGGTAAATCTTTTTCGTTTTCATATAAATTCGGAGGAATTCTTCCAAGTTTTAACGCTCCTTACCATAATGCAAACGATCTAAATCCTTATAATGCTGATATACAATACAAACTAGTTTCTGAATTCGCCTCCAAGAGAAAAACGTATGGAGGTGATACTTATTGGGGAGGAAAAGACCTTGTAAATATTGCTAAATATGCATTGATGGCAAAAGAGCTGAACCATCAATCTTACGAAGATCTTAAAACATTGGCTAAAGCTTCTTTAGTAGATTGGTTAACATATACCGAAGGAGAAAACGAACATTATTATGCGCGTTATGACCGCTGGAAAGCACTTGTTGGATTTAATCAATCTTATGGCTCTGCCCAATTCACAGATAATCATTTTCATTATGGTTACTTAATTCATGCAGCCGCGCTATATGGGATGATAGATAGTGATTTTTTAGATGACTATAGGGGTATGTTAGAATTGGTATGTAAGCAATATGCCAATTGGGAAAGAGACGATACTTTTTTACCCTATTTTAGAACTTTTGACCCGTGGATAGGTCATTCTTATGCCGGAGGAACTAGTTCTGGAGGGGGAAACAATCAGGAATCTACCTCTGAAGCAATGCAATCTTGGATTGGTATGTTTTTATTAGGAGAAGTTATGAATAATCCTGAAATGAGAGATGCCGGCGCTTTTGGTTATAGAAGTGAAGCAGCAGCAACCATGGAATACTGGTTTGATTGGGATCAAGAAAATTTACCAGAAGCCTATAATCATACAATGGTTGGAATTTTATGGAATGGAGGTTATAGTTACGGAACTTACTTTAGCGCAAGTCCTGTTCATATTCATGGAATTCAGTATTTACCTGTAAATCCTGGCTTTAAGTATTTAGCTGAAAATAAAATATGGGCTGCTAAAGAGTATTCTGACATGATGAGTGAGACATTAGCGATAGATGGGCATACAAGAGAAATAGATTTTGGTGACGATTGGGCACAAGTTGCTCTTGGTTTCAGATTGTTATTTGATCCTGAGTACGTTTCTGATTTTATAAAAACAAATATAGCTTTAGAAGAGACAGATACCGACTATATTATGGATTATGAGGTAGCTGGAATGACGTATAACTATACACATGCAATTCAAAATTTGGGAGATTTCTCGTTTAACCATTATACAAACCTCCCTGCAAGTAGTGTGTTTGAAGAAAATGGTGAATTTTCTTATGCTGTTGCTTTTAATCCTTCGGACAATGAAAAAGAATGTTTCGTATACGATTACTCAGGGGCAACAATTACTTCATTTATGGTGCCAGCTAAAACTTTAGTAACGTACCCTGAATTACCTGAAGTTGGCCAAGAACCAGAAAATTGCTATGATTTAGTTGCTCAAGGAAGTGCATCTTCAGGAAATAACTCTGCTGCAGCTGCGTTAGATGGAAATATGGGTACTCGTTGGATAGCTGAATCTACAGATCCTTGTTCTTTTAATCTTGATTTAGGTCAATCATTTGAAATTAATGAAGTTACGGTTGCTTGGGAAGTAGCAAATGCAAGTAATTATTCTCTTTTGGGATCAAACGATACGATAACATGGATTGAAATAAGAAGTTTAGAAAATTTAGGTTCAGGGAACAGAACGGACACTATTTCAAATATTACTGGATCTTATCAATATTTGAAATTAGATATTATAACGCCGACAACACAGTATCCATTCTCAATTTACGAAATTGATATTTGTGGAAAGGCCAGTGAACGCCAAAGCTTAAGCGTTAAAAATAACACGAACTTAATAACTTCTACTATTTATCCTAATCCAACTACATCTGATATATTTATCAAAGATGTAACAGCGGGTACTAATATTTATATTTATAACGTTACAGGAAAATTAGTATTGACAACTGTAGTCAAAATGAATGAAACAAAAATAAATATCAGTAAGTTGCCAAATGGTATCTATTTTCTAAAAATAGAAGGTCAGAATTCCCCTAAACAGATAGTTAAAATTTAACTCCATCTTTAAAGAGTTATAGAAAACTTGTAAACAGAAGATTGTAATTATTAGTTACCATCTTCAGTTTACAAGTTTTTGTGTTAATAATAGATATAAGTATTCAATTTCTCATAAACTAGTTTTCTTGTATTATAATGATTGTTTAGATAAAAAGGCACTTATAACTTTTATGGATAAAAAATAGAAGCGTGTCAGCAATCAAAAACTTAAAGTAAGTAAATATTAATAAACAAGCAAAAGCCTTATATATAGTCTAATAATAGCTTTTGTTTTTATGTTTTGTTAGGCAACTTTTTATTATGAAAATTTATAAATTCAAAGATGAAATTGATGGTAATTTTGCTTTTATAATTGCAAAAAATGAAGATGAAGCAGCAGCTACATTAACAATAACAAGTTCAATTCCTTTCAAATTTATAGAAAGTAAAAATATAGAAGAACATAACAGACCAGTAATATTGTTAAATAATATACTACCTTTTTAAATGTTGTCTAACAATAAGGTCACAACTCATTCATGTTTTTTTTTAAATTATTATGATTTTTTCTCATTCAAACCGTATATTCGTGTATGCTGTTTTCTATGTTTAGATCTTTTAAATCCCAACTAATATGAGTTTCTTTTTCAAAAGTTTATGCTGTTTTTTTCTTTTGTTATTCTCAAGAAGTGTTTTTTCAATTAATAATTTACCCAAATTAGAATGCTATGATAAAAATGCTTACCAAGCAGGGCGACAAAATTGGGATATTGATATCGACAAGGACGGTATTGTTTATTTCGCAAATTCAGATGGCTTATTATATAATATTTTTGGAGAATGGAAACTTAAAAAAATGCCCAAAAAAGAACTTATCCGTTCTGTATTAGTAAATAATGATACGATCTATTGTGGAGGAACAGAAATTGGATATTTTGCTAAAAAATCTGGTGATTTGATTTTTCATAAAATTGAGGCTCTAAAAGAGGATCAAGTATGGGAGATTATTTCTTTTGAAAATTCAATTGTCTTTCTTGCAGAAAATCAGGTAATTTATTATGATAAATTAAAAAAAACAACAATAAAACATAAGTTTAAACCTCGTTTTTGGTCTATAACCAAATGGAGAGGTGAAATTTGGGGCGTTCGTAAAAACGGACAAATAGGTTCTTTAGAAAAGGGAGTTTTCAAAAAAAAGGCTTTTCTTAAAGAATTACTAGCAGTAGAAATTAGAAAAATATTTGTTCACAATGACCAGCTTTTTGTGGTCACACTTGCAGGAAAACTTTACAGTTTTGATGGAAAAAAAATAAAACAGATTGTTCTTCCCCAAGTTTTAAAAGGAAAGGCATTATTTTCAGGAATGTCCTATGACGATAGTTCATTTTGTTTGGCAACTATTTCTGAAGGGTTTATCAGAATAAATAATAAAGGAGAGGTTTTAAATTTAGTAAATTCAAAAAATGGTCTGTTAGATAATACTGTTTTGTCGATGGCAAAAGATCAATTAGGTAATATGTGGCTAGGATTAGATTATGGTATTGCAAAGATTGAGTCGCCTGGACCAATCAACCAAATATTTAAAGGAGCGGCAACCTATGATATTATAAATTTTAAAGGGAAGACGTATATCGCTACAAATAAAGGTTTGTATTGTAGTTCTGATAATTCTGATTTTCAGCTTATCGAAGGCTTTGGAGGTCAAATATGGTCGTTAAGAGTAGTAGATGACGAATTGTATGTCTGTGGCATCAGAGGTTTGTCAAAAATAGTAAAGAACAAAGTCGAAACACGTTCAATTTATCAGATAGGTGTTTATGATTTGGCTCATTTTGAGGGGACTGATTATTATCTGCTTTTAGCTTATAACGGATTAATATTGGCTAAAAAAGTCGGAGAGGAGTTCAATTTTATTAAAAATTTAGAACTATGGGGTTATAGAAAATTGAGTTACGATAGGGCAAATAAATGTATTTGGGGAGAATTTGGAAACGAAAATATTTATCAATTAGTCCTAAATTCGAATTTCGAAGTAGAAGTTAAAAAAAACACGACTTTCTTAAAGTTCTTTAACACTGAAAACGGCATTTTTTTGTAGTGATAACAAAAATATACTGCAATACAAAGACGGAAAAGAAATACTAGCAGAGCAAGATTTGATAAAAACAATTGAAGGCCCAATACAAGCTATGGCTTTCAATAACAAGGGTTATTTGTGTTATATTCAAAATAGAGAAGTAAAACTTAATGTATTGCTTCCTGATGCCACTATACATTCATACAATACTTTACTAACCTCTTTAGGTAATAATGCGATTTTGGATTATGAGTATGTTGACTTTGATAATCATACATTAAGGCTTGCAACTGATAGAGGAGTCACTACATTTGATATACATTATCAATCAGATGCAAAAAAATATAGCCCTCCTGCTATTTCATCTTTTACGGTTCTTAGTGATAAGAACAAAAGTTTTCATCTTCCATATCCAAAAGAAGGCATTCACTTAGGTTCAGGAAATAAAGACATGAAGTTCAGGTTTGGTATTAATAAATCAGATTTTGATGTTGTAGAGTACAGATACAAATTGCCTCCTAATCAAAGTAGTTGGTCTGAATGGAATGGAATAAAAAAAGAAATTCTAGTGACCCAAGTAAAAGGTGGTGACCATATTTTTTATCTTCAAAGTAGGGTAAATGGAGGTGATGAAGAGGAGGTTTCATTAAAATTTTCAATTGATAAGTATTGGTATCAGACCTATTGGGTTATTCTTCCTGTATTTTTCATAATCTTTTTGTGGATTTTTGGAGTAATCATAATAATGGATCGTATCAATCGACGCAAATTAATTCGTCTAAAGAAAATTTACGTGGAAAAAGAGACTCATAAAACTTTAAAACTAAAGAACGATCAACTGCTTCAGTTTGCTGAAATTATTAGTGGTAAGAATGAGTTTTTAAATAAAATAAAGAGTGGTTTAGAACAAATGCGAAATAGTGAATCCAAACGTTGGGCAAGATTAATTTCAAATGAAGTAAATAACGAAAAAAAGGACTTTCTTTTTCATAAATTATTTTCTGAAGTTCATCAAAATTTTATTAAAGATTTAAATGAGCATTACCCGCTACTTACGGCTAATGATATTCGTGTACTTTCTTTTATTAGAATAAATTTAGATAAAACTGAAATTTGTAACCTTATGAACATTACTTCAAGGAGCTTGGATACTAATCGGTATCGCCTTAGAAAGAAATTAAACCTTCAATCAGAAGTAGATTTGAATCAATTTATCAGAGAATTTTAAATATTTGTTAACTGATGTTTTAATTCACCTTATCTCGGGGAAATAATCTATTTAAAGTCCTTAAATCATTAATGTCCGATTAAAATTATTTTTAGTTTGATAAAACCTCTTAAAATAAAAGGTTCCGGGAATTTTTTAAATAACACCTTGCTTTTTTAGAAATAATTTTATCAAAATAAAGTAGATGATTTTATTTTAAGTTAGAGCTGTTTGTTAATTAGTTAGAATCAAGTCTTGGCTCTTGGTTCTAAAAGCGAAGCGGTATTGAGTCTTTTATCGGACAAAAATATCCTTACATACAAACTTTTTTGTTGGTAAAATGTTTTCTAAAACTTATGAAGACTGTTTTTCTGCTACTTCTGTGACTTTTCCTTTTTTAGAATAACTGTTACATGACACCAAGGTTTTTAAGCTTAAGAATATTTTTCTAAAGAGCTTAGAGGTCAATAAGCAAAAATTTGGAAGAAAATAAATCCTTCAACATGGTGTAAATTTAAATCAATACACTTCTAATTTTTTAATTTTTTATGCAACTGTAACTCCCTTTATTTTAATTAATTAACATTAGTAGTTGTGCTTTTATACACAACAAAATAAGGGTTGCTGTAATTTAGTCAACGCTTTTTTTTTGACAAACAAAATTTTTAAATTAATCTTAGGCTTCCTCCAGTATATCCGTATTAATTTTTGCACCAAAATCAGTCAATTCTTAAATACTTAATAAACTATGAATAAATTTAACCACTTTGAATTACAACTACAATTCAACTTCAAAACAAAAAACTTATGATTAACAAAATTACTTTAATTATTGCGCTTTTTGCAATTACAGTCGGAAGCGCCCAAAATTTAGCTTTGGGTAAAACAACAGCCTCTACAAGTGGATCTAGTGCCGCCGCAGTTGATGGAGATCTAGGAACTAGGTGGGAATCAGCTTCTACAGACCCACAATCGCTATCTGTAGATCTTGGAGCCTCTTATAGCATAGGTCAAGTTATTATTAACTGGGAAGGTGCGTACGCAACTGACTATTTAATTGAAATCTCTTCTGATAATACTAATTGGACCGCTATTTACACGGAGACTGCTGGAAATGGAGGAACCGATGATCTTTCAGTATCCGGAACAGGACGTTATATAAGATATTATGGAACCAAAAGAGGAACTATATATGGTCATAGTTTTTGGGAATTTCAGGTTTACGAAGCGATTGCGACAAATGTTGATGCAACATTAAGTGACTTAACTGTAAACGGAACAACTGTTAGTAGTTTTTTATCTAATACAAAGACGTATAACGTAGAGTTGCCAGCAGGTACCGTAACGGTTCCAACTGTTGTAGGAACGACTAAACAAAGCACACCAGCAACTGCTGTTACAACCAATGCGGCCTCATTACCTGGTGCATCAACAGTACTAGTAACTGCTAAAGATGGTACTACAACAGAAACATACACGCTAAACTTTACAGTAAAAAAAGAAAACATAGCGTATCTTAAAACAGCTACGGCTTCTTCAGAAGCCCAGGCAGCTAGTTTAGCTTTTGATCAAAATTCTGGAACAAGATGGGAATCTGCTACTACAGATATAGAATGGATTTATATAGATTTAGGAAATACGTTTGATGTTGATGGTGTTAATTTAAACTGGGAGGGTGCATTTGGTGAAGACTATGTAATTCAAGTATCTAGTGACGCTTCTTCTTGGACTACTGTTTACACACAAGTTGGAGGAAACGGGGGTATTGATGATATTTCTTTTACAGCTACCTCTGCTAGATATGTAAGAATGTATGGAACAAAAAGGGGGTCTATTTACGGTTACAGTTTATTTGAATTTGAAGTATATGGAACTTTAAGTGCATCAACTTGGTTAGGAACTACTTCAGAATGGACTACAGGGAGCAACTGGAGTGCAGGAACTGTGCCTTCAGCATTAACGAATGTTACGATTCCAGCAGGCACAGCAAATAGTCCAATAATATCGGCTACTACCGGTGCTGTTTGTAATAATCTAACAATTGATTCTGGCGCTTCATTAAACATTACTGCCGGAGGTTCTTTAATTCCTGTTGGCACATCAACTGGTAACATTACTTATAATGTGAACGTTACCGATACTAATTGGCATTTAGTTGCAAGTCCAGTAATAGGTGCACAATATGATAATGATTGGGTAACAGCTTATTCTATTGCTACAGGCTCTGCATCTGCTTCTAATAAAGGAATTTCTACCTATGACAATGCAACGCCAGATGCCATTACAGGACAATGGAATTACTATCAAGGTGGTACTACTGAAACTTTTGGAACAGGAGTTGGTTATGGTTTAAAGAAAGGAACTATTGGTGGTGCATCTGCAGCAACGTATTCTTTTACAGGTACCATTGCTTCCTCTGTAACTCCTACAATTTCACAAGATAATAATAATTGGAATTTAATCGGTAATTCGTATCCTTCTTATATGAGTGTTGAAGCATTTCTTACTGCAAATGGATCTTTACTATCAAATGCTTTTCAAGCAGTTTTTGTTTTTAATGCATCAACAGGTCTTTATGAAGACCTTGGAGCGGGTAATTTTATTCAACCCGGGCAAGCATTTTTTGTAAATTCTAAACTGACTTCAACAACAGTTTCAATGACAAAAGCTATGCAGAGTCATCAAACGGGTGTTACTTTTTACAAAAAAAATATTCAAAATATTAATCTTTCCGTTTCTAACGGAGTAAGTACAAAAACAACTCAAATAAACTATTTTAATGATAAAACAAAAGGATTAGACCCAGGATTTGATGTTGGAATGTTTGATGGTGTAAACTCTGAATTAAAATTGTACACTCATTTAGTAGAAAACAACCAAGGTATTGCTTTTAAAAGACAAGCTTTACCTGCTTCAGAAATGGAAACAATGACAATTCCTATTGGATTAAAAACAGAAGCTAACAAAGAAATTACCTTTTCATTAGATGCGTTAAACTTACCAAATGGGATGAGCATTTATCTAGAAGATAGAGAAACCAATACTTTCAAATCATTCTCTGATGGTGCTATAAAAATGACATTTAACGAAAATATAAATGGTATTGGCAGGTTCTATATCAACGTTTCAAGTAAAGCTCTAAATACCACTGATTCTAATCTTGAAAAAATTTCTGTTTATATTTCTGATAAAACAACATTAAGGGTAAGTGATTTGCCAAATGCAAAGACTTCTCTTAAAGTTTTCAATATTTTAGGCAAGCAGGAGTTAAGTACTTCTTTTATATCTAAAGGTACAAGTGACATTACAATTCCTAAATTATCAACTGGGGTCTATATTGTTCAAATTCAATCAGAAGAAGGAAAGTTGAATAAAAAAATCATTATAGAATAACCAAATCTTTAAAACTAAACATCATGACTCACCAATTAAAAGACACAAAAAAAACAGAAGATATTTCAAGAAAAGACGCTATTAAAAAAATAGGGAACTATGGTAAATATGCGGCATTAACAGCATTAGGTACCTATCTAATTTTGAACCCGCAAAAGGCTCAGGCTTCAAGCCCCGAAGCTCCAGGAGAAGGGTTTTAAATATTTAAATCTAAAATAAAAAGTAGTTTAAACCAGTGAATTCAGTTTCACTGGTTTTTTAATGAGTTTCATTTTGGAAGGTATGTAAATCTGATTGGTGAAATCAGATTAGCTTGAGAAACAAGAAAAACCTTATTAAAACCAAACTATTATTTCTAAAAAATTCAAGAAAACAAACACTGATTAATAAATTATTTCGAGCTTTTGAGGTCTTTCAATAATTATAATTTAGTAGAGGACAAATAATAGACTAGAAAATTATGATCTTAAATTACTAATATTATGTTGCCTTTGATGCACTATTAAAATTACTAACGGTCTTTACATTGTTTCTGAATCACTTTCTGTATCAAATCCAAAGATGTTTTAGAAACACCTGCTTGTTTAGCAAAATGTTGCCAATTATTTACAGCATTTTTTACTTCCTCTAAAATAAGTTTCGCATTTTTTAAATCGAACAAAGCAGCAAGCTCTAATAAATGTTTTTGTGTTGGATTTTCACCTTCTCCGTTTACAGTTGCGCTATGTTGCCCATGAGAAGAAAATGAAAATGTAAGATCATAAGCTGGTGCAAATTGCCAATCTCCTTTTTTATTCATCAAAAAAGCGAAGTTTTTACTATGATCATCCCTATTATGCGTCAACACATTAAAACATGCCAAACGTAATACTTTTTTATAGCCTTTTAGATGATTTTCTAATCGAAATGCCAAGTCCATCAAATGACCATAATCTAAATTGCTTAATCTAAAATTATCATGCAATAAACCACTTGCTGAATGCAAATGCACTCGATTATTTTGCATTCCACCAAATCTTTTTACACCAAAAAAACAGATTGCTTTTCGCTTTTAAAAAGCTGTGATTCGCTCATTATAACACCTGCATCCAACGCCATTAGGTAATAGGCATATTCTATATGTGCAATGTCTTGTAAATCGGTGCTTGAAGGAAATTTGATAATCCAATGTTCAAAATTATTTGGCAGTAAAGCATCTCCTTGCAATAGCGTATTCTTTGTTTTATTATAACCCACCATAATTTTCGGTCTTGCGCCACCAGAAGAACCGCCCAAACTCAATAATTCTTCAATTACTTGGCTACTTTCTCCTTGCAATACCACATTCATATCTTTTGCAATAAGATCTAAATCAATGTTTTGATACCTTTCATTTGCAATAAGGTCTTGGGGTTTATATTGTAATGCACCCAAACCATTCGTTCCTATAAATGTTACTCTTTCTAAAGGCGATATTTGAGGCAAAGCAATCCCTTTTTTTAGAAAATACCGATCCACTAATAAGCGTCCCCAACCATCAGGCAGGCTATCGTTAAAAACTCCAAAAAGTCCGTCAAAAAATAATTCTTTTGGCTTTTGAATTTCTGAATTCAAGGGCAACTTAAAAGGTGATATTTCTAAATTTCTTTTTAAAAAATCAGAATAATATTTAAAGAAAAATTGCTTTTTATGCATCACAATTTCTCCAACTTCCAAAACGGAATCTCCAAAATTTAATTCAACGGTTACTCTTTTTAACGCCATTATAAATTCATTTTATCGCTAAACAATTCTTTGATCTTATTTGCATCATCATTTTTAAACAACGTTTGAAAGTCTTCTAACTTTTTAAGGATTTGACTAATTTTAAGTAATGAGATTAACGAAATTAAACCAGTAGTTTCAAAACGTTTGATACTACTTTCTGAAACCCCAGAACGTTCTGCCAATTCTTTGCGTGTTAATTTGGCTTCATTGCGAAGTTTCTTAAATTTGATAGCAAGTTCTTTTGCTACTTCCCTCGGATTTTTTTCAATTGAAAATACATTCATAATAGCTCATATATGATCTAAATATACTATTTTTTAGGCATAATAGATAATATATTGTCTCTTATTTAATATTATAATCCCTAAAATAATTTTTAAGTAACAAGTAGATTGCAATTTTAAATATGAGTTTTAAAAATGACCCTATAGTCTTTTCATTGCTCATTAAGGCTGTTGATTGCTGTTGCTACGTGTTGCTCGGCTGTTGATTTTGTGAATTTTATTGTATCACAAAACGCTGTAACCTTATCTATCACCAAATTTAATTGCTGTGTCACATTTTCAGTTTTTATATTTAACTGTTGATAAGCTGTTGATTGACAAATTAAACAAGCCAATTAACCCACTATTTATCTTGATTCTTCGTTATTCCGTAAATATTACTCGAACGTTTCATTTTTCCTGTTGCAGCATTCCTAAAGGAAAAATAAACGCACCAACGTTTCGACAAATCGCCTTTTGCATTGTTGACCTTTGGTATGGAATAAAGTTGGGTCAAGTATTATTTTAGGGGGATTGGATTATCTTTGTTTTAAAAACTAAATTAAATTGGACATAGAATTAGCGAGTTATTTACTTCCAGAAGGTATTTTAGAATACTTCGAGATTACGAACCATAAAACAAAGGATGATACTATTCATTTCTATTTAAAAGAGAAGAATATACTACCCGAAGAATACCAATCTACTTTAGCCCATTCGAAAGGTTTTTCTCCAGAGATCACTATAGAGGACTTTCCTTTAAGGGGTAAATCTGTATTTCTTCATATAAGACGCAGGCGCTGGACACTTATTGAATCTGGCAAGATTGTAAAAAGAGATTGGACTTTAATAGCCAAAGGCACTCGGATCACTAACGAGTTTGCCTCTTTTTTAAAAGGTATCACTTGATACCCATGCAGTGAGTGCAAAACGTTTTGGAGATTATTATACGAGTAATGGTCGTACGCTCCAATATTACTACAAAAACCATTTGAGTGATTTTAAAGATTGGACACAAAAAGAGCATGCAGAAGATTGGTTACTTTATGCAGAAAATATTGGAAAACATTTAAGTTTAGATGAAACTTCTTTATCTAATGGTGAATTATACACCATTTTTACAAACAAAGATGGACATGGTAAAAAAGGGAGCATCATTGCTATTGTAAAAGGCACAAAAGCTGCTGATGTCATTGCTATACTAAATAAAATTCCGCTAGAGAAACGAAACTTGGTAGAAGAGGTTACCCTTGATATGGCAGGAAGTATGAATTTAATTGCTAAAAAATGTTTCCCTAAAACAGCCATCGTTACCGATAGGTTTCATGTTCAAAAGCTAGCATCAGAAGCGGTACAAGAAGAACGTATACGTTTACGTTGGGAAATTATAGACCTTGAAAATTGTGCTATTTTAGAGGCTCGTAAAAATGAAACCATATACACACCTGAACTTTTAGCGAATGGTGATACTCACAAGCAGTTACTAGCTAGAAGTCGATACTTACTATTCAAATCAAAAACAAATTGGACAGTAAGGCAAGTAGAAAGAGCTGAAATTCTATTCAATTTATACCCAACTATTGAAAAAGCATATAATTTAGCGCAAGGATTAAGGTATATATATGAAAATAACACAAATAAAGATGTTGCCAGATTAAAACTGGCACACTGGTATGATAAAGTTGAAAAATCTCAATTCAAATCATTTGCTACCATTGCTAGGTCTATACAAATGCATCATATACAAATATTAAACTACTTCAATAATAGAAGTACAAATGCTTCTGCAGAATCTTTTAATGCTAAAATTAAAGAGTTTAGAGCGCAATTTAGAGGCGTTAGGGACATAAAATTCTTCCTATATCGAATCACTAAATTATTTGCTTAACTAACTTAATCCCCCTAAAATATTGTTTGATCCACAAATGCATCATATACAAATATTAAACTACTTCAATAATAGAAGTACAAATGCTTCTGCAGAATCTTTTAATGCTAAAATTAAAGAGTTTAGAGCGCAATTTAGAGGCGTTAGGGACATAAAATTCTTCCTATATCGAATCACTAAATTATTTGCTTAACTAACTTAATCCCCCTAAAATATTGTTTGATCCATAAAGTTTTTTTTGAGTCAAATCGTGTTCTAAATCGTGTTCAATTTCGGCGGTAAAGGTAACCAATTGTTCAATAGAGCGCATAAAAAAGCAGTTTAAAGAACTAAACTGCTGTTTTTGTGTAATTTAAATAGTAGCGGGAACTGGACTCGAACCAGTGACCTTTGGGTTATGAGCCCAACGAGCTACCTACTGCTCTATCCCGCGATTTCGAGTGCAAATATACAACACTATTAAAGTACTAACCAAACTTTATTTCATTTATTTTTTAGTATCTTAATTCGTAGTCCATTAACAAAACAAACTATCTTTGCATCATGACACATAAAGCCGGATTTGTAAATATTATCGGAAACCCAAACGTTGGTAAATCTACCTTAATGAATGCGCTAGTGGGCGAAAAACTCTCAATTATTACCGCCAAAGCACAAACAACAAGACATCGTATTTTAGGAATTGTAAATGAAGATGATTATCAAATTGTTTTTTCTGACACTCCCGGAATCATAAAACCAGCCTACGAGTTACAATCTTCTATGATGGATTTTGTAAAATCTGCTCTTGATGACGCTGATGTACTTATTTACATGGTAGAAGTTGGTGAAAAAGAACTAAAAAATGAAGCGTTTTTTAATAAAATTATCAATAGTAAAATTCCTGTAATTTTATTGCTAAATAAAATAGACAAATCTTCTCAAGAAGAAGTTGAAGAGAAAATTGAATATTGGAGAAATAAGGTCCCAAATGCCGAAGTGTTTGTAATTTCTGCTTTAGAAGGATTTGGTGTTACTGCTGTTTACGAAAAAATTAAAGAACTATTACCAGAAGCCCCCCCATATTACCCAAAAGATCAATTAACAGACAAACCAGAACGTTTTTTTGTAAATGAAAAAATTAGAGAAAAAATTCTAATTCATTATAAGAAGGAAATTCCGTATGCTGTAGAAGTTGAAACAGAAGAGTTTACGGAAGAGGAAAATATTGTTAGAATAAGGTCTATCATCATGGTAGAAAGAGAAACACAAAAAGGAATTATTATTGGCCATAAAGGAAGTGCCTTAAAAAGAGTTGGTGCAGAAGCCAGAAAAGATTTAGAAAAATTCTTCGAGAAAAAAGTTTTTATAGAACTTTATGTAAAAGTAAATAAAAACTGGCGAAGTGATAAAAATCAACTAAAACGTTTTGGTTATAATCAAGGTTAATACCAAAATAATCTTTTGACTTGCTGACTTGTATTTCATATCTATTCAAAATTATAAACACGTTCTGTTTAGTAATTTGAACCTTTAGATGTATTTCATATTGAAGTAAATCGAAATTCTCAAAATAAGTATCAAAAAAAATCTTATTAGTAAAAACTACAACAATTTATAACTCTATGTGATTTCTCCTTTTAATCCAAAAGAGAAAACTAATAAAATGCATCCTTGATTAAAATTCATTTTAAGCCACAGCCTAACAACTTTTACAATTTAAGAGGTTTCACGGACTATCAACCTGTATTTTGTCTTGTCTCTTGCTGAATTGAAGGCATCTAAAATTACATTCTAATCCAACCACTATGAATAATAATATCGGCTTTACACTCCAATCACTTTTATCATAAAATCGTGTAACTCTTTCATTTGTTTTGTGCCGGTGTCTTTTGCTATCTGGGCTAAAAAATAAAGTAGTATCCAAAGTAAGGGTAAAAAAATGATACGTTTAAAGAAAACTTTGTGTATTAGAGGGCTCCAAAGCCTAAAAAGGAAACACCAATCACGAAATGAATAAATATAAAGAGCATCCATACTTGGGGTTTAGGTCCAAATAATCCTTTTAAAGTTGATGTTTTTATGGTTTCTTCTACAATTTCTAAATGCAATTGCGGCGACCAAAAGTGTTCATCTCTTTTAGCAACCGATATAAAAATATGCCCATCAACAATATTTCCAAAATACAAGCAATGCTCCTTTTCAAACTCTTTTTCAAATTTTTTTATAATCTGCGTAAAATTATCCTCTAAATCAATTGTAAACCTAGGGCGAAAAAATACTGCACTATTTTGTTTCTCAATTAAAACCTTTAATTTATCGCTCATAAAAACCTATTTTATAACAGTTTAAATTTACAATTATTTATCATAGAGTAAATTGTATCTTTGCAAAAAATTTGAATTCAAATGAATAGCATTGTTGCCATTGTAGGAAGACCAAACGTAGGGAAGTCCACCCTTTTTAATAGACTGGTTCAAAGAAGAGAGGCTATTGTAGATTCTGTTAGCGGAGTTACAAGAGATAGACATTACGGAAAATCTGACTGGAATGGAAAAGAATTTTCTGTGATAGATACTGGTGGATACATTATTGGCTCGGATGATATTTTTGAAGAAGAAATAAGAAAACAGGTAAAGCTTGCCATTGAAGAAGCAGATTTAATTGTTTTTGTTGTAAACGTAGAAGATGGTATTACCCCAATGGATGCTGAAGTTGCCAAGGTTTTACGTAAAGTAAAAAAGCCGATTTTTACCGTTGTTAACAAGGTTGATAATGCAATGAGAGAGCCAGATGCTGTAGAATTTTACAATTTAGGTTTAGGAGAATACTTTACAATTGCCTCTATTAACGGAAGCGGCACAGGAGATCTATTAGATGCTTTAGCAGAAAAGATGCCTGCTATTGAAGATACCAATTTAGAAGAGGAAGAAGAACTGCCAAGATTTGCCGTTGTTGGTAGACCAAATGCAGGAAAATCTTCTTTTATAAACGCCTTGATTGGTCAAGATAGAAATATTGTAACCAATATTGCAGGTACCACAAGAGATTCTATTGATACCAAATACAACAGATTTGGTTTTGATTTTAATTTAGTTGATACGGCAGGAATCAGAAAAAAATCGAAAGTAAAAGAAGATTTAGAGTTTTATTCTGTAATGCGTGCCGTACGTTCTATAGAATATTCTGACGTAATTGTTTTAGTGGTTGATGCTACTCGCGGATTTGAAGGACAAGATCAAAGTATTTTTTGGTTGGCAGAAAAAAACCGAAAAGGCGTTGTAATCCTTATTAATAAATGGGATTTGATTGACAAGGAAACAAACACATTACGTGATTTTGAAGCGATGGTTAGAAAACAAATTGAGCCTTTTACAGATGTGCCAATTGTATTTATATCTGCGTTAACAAAACAACGTTTGTTTAAAGCTATGGAAACAGCTGTAGAAGTTTTTGAAAAAAGAAAAAAGAAAATACCTACTAGCAAGTTAAACGATGTCATGTTAGAAATCATTAAAAACTATCCGCCACCCGCAACAAAAGGGAAGTATGTAAAGATTAAATACTGCATGCAATTACCAACAAAAACGCCTCAATTTGCATTTTTTTGTAATTTACCTCAATATGTTAGAGATTCTTACAAACGCTTTTTAGAGAACAAATTAAGAGAGCTTTACGATTTTTCTGGTGTACCGATTACCATATACTTTAGACAGAAATAAAATTTTTAGTAAGGTTGTTCTTTTTAAAGCACAGTACCCTTATTAATGAAACATCGCTAAAATAAGATTTTAAATTACGAGAATCCGTTTTAATGTTTAAAATTCTTTAATCACAACTTTATAAAAAGGTAAAAAAGATAAAAGCTAGATGTTCTAGAACAGCTAGCTTTTATCTTTTTTATAATCAGAAATTATAAAAATATATTTTAGTTTATCGAATAGGTATAATCTAGCCCAAATATTGTTAATCTAGAAATCCTTCTTGGTATAACACTGCCCTCGTAACGATAGTAAATACCAAATTTACCAAACTTATCTAAATCATAACTTGTGCCCAGCGTTAACCTATATTTACTATACCTAATTATTTCACCCTTACTAAAGCTGTGAAAAACTTCTCCTGAAAGCTCTGGATCTAAAGGCCATTTTCTAATATTATATTCTAAATCTGTTTTAAATCGTAAATTTTCACTGGGAATGTCGCCATCTAATTCAGTAATTCCCAATTGGTTTTTATTTTGATACCGAAATCTATGCGATAATTCAAATCTACTAATATCATATTTGTAAGATACATCCACATTATATCTAAAATGATTTTCAATACCTTGTCTTTTACCTTGATCATCATTTTCACTAATATGCCTTAATCCAACTCCTATCTCAAAATTTTTAAACAATTCATACTCGATATTAAATTCAGAAAAGTACTCTTCCGTAGTCGTCGCATTATCTTTTAATCTAATGTTTTGTTCAAAACCAATTTTCAGTTTTTTACCAATTTTATAATCTATACCTACCGAACTCCAAAAGGCAAAATCATCGTTATCTTCTACTTGTGAAAAAGTGTTATCTGTACATAACAGCAAACTCACAAATACCGCTGCATAGGCAAGTTTAAAGCGTTTTAAAATTTTCATATTCTACTCTTTGTTATAATGATACACTCTTATTAACGCGCTATCTTTTAAAAAATCAATTTTTTCAATCGTAATTTTATTAATAACCAAACCTGTTCTAGCTTCTAAATCTGCAACCAGCAAATCATAATTTTCTGGCTTTATATTGTCTATATTTTCATAAACAACATCCTTAAATATCTGATGTTTTAAATGCCAAACCTTTTCAATAATTGCGATTGCAGCAACCACAACCACATTTGCAAATAAAACCTCGAAATAGCTCATTTTTTTATTTACAAAAGCATTCATGATTGAAACTCCGATTACAACGAATAAGTACGTCATCTCTTTGATGGCAATAGAATCTGTTCTGTAACGAATAATACCAAAAATTGCAAAAAGCCCTAATGCTAAACCAATATCTAGTTTATATTTTTTTAGTGTAAAACATAAAAAGAAGACAATAATTCCGATTAAATAGTACGTAAATACATAATCTTTATTACCTGTTGTAGTGTAATATAACCATCTAATAATGAGTGTTAGAAAAGTAATATTAACGGTAAATAGCATTGCCAATTTAAAAGAAATCGTCATCGAATAAAGGAATGTTAAGAAAATCCATAGCTACGCAGAAATTTTATTTATTTTAATTAATTTTTGTTTGAACAAATTATATTTTAACTCTTTATACAGATTAACCATACCGATGCAATATTTACTAATGCTGTAAGGGTTATATCTATATTTTTTTAATGTTTTTACAATAACAGATTTCCTATCAAACTTACCCTGTTTAACTTCTATCACAACTAAATTATTGTAACTCTTTTCTATATCATTCATGTAATAAGACAACTTTAAATCGATAGTAGCCCGCTCGTTGTCTTTTAAATTAACAAGCGTTATTCTATTAAAGCTATTCCATAAACTAGGCTGTAAATAAAATTTTGTGTTGGTAGTTTTAAAAATAAAATCATTTAAATTTTCAGATAACTCTAAATCGAAATCAGGTATCTTAATTCTAGATTTATGCGTTTCTCCCTTTCCGTTTTTTTGTTTTATTTCTAAAAAAGTCAAACCAGAATCTACATATTTACGCTGTCTTATTTTTGTTCTTTTTACCCGCCCATTATGATGGTCAAAATAGAACTTAAATTCAGACGTATCAAAATAGACAGAAGAATAGTTCATAATTCTTCTGTCTTCAATTTCTAAAACTTGGTAATCTTCTTTTAAATCGTCTAAGATCTCAACTAAATAATTTATATTAATGATGTATTTGGTGTCTGTTCTCTTCATTAAAGAAACAGTGTTCATCTCTTCTAAAGAAATACCTTTAAAGCTATTAACTGTAGAAGAAATTTTTTCTAGTACCGAATATTCTTTTTCTATACCCATTAATTATACCTCAAAATTATTGTTTCTGTATGTTTAGAATCTAATAATTTTATGAATTATTTTTTTATTATTTTCTTATTAATAGAGGTATTATTCATAGATATTTTCAATAGATAAACCCCCGTTGAAAGGCTTCTCATATCAACCAATACACTAGATGAATTCGTTTTGTTCTGATACACCAATTTACCAAAAACATTGTACAAAGCTACCTCCTAAATTATTTGATCTGATTGAATTTTAATTTCATCATTTGTAGGGTTAGGAAAAACTTTTAAGTCTTGAATCTGTGTAAAAGTCTCTGCCGACAATCCGAATTCAATACCCTCAATAGCAATATTATTTATCAAGACAGCTTTGCCTTCATTGGCAAACATGTCAGACCCCCCAAAACGAAGTCTTACTTTAAAATCTGCATTATTATCTGCTAAAGGTATCGTAGAAAAATCTATTTCTTTCTTTTGATATTCACTTGTTATTGCGGGTGCATAAGAGATGCCATTGGTTACCCAAGCTGTTCCGTTCCAATAATCAACAATAAGTGTTTGTGCTGCACCATCAGAATTTATAGCAAATGACACTTTAATTTCCTTAAAATTTTTGGTTGATACATTTAACTGCAAGGTATTTTCTAAACTACCCGATTTAAAAGGTTGTTTTACCTGCAATCCTCTCATAATTTGAGACGAATAAGGAGTATCTTTATTTGCTAAAGGACTATAATTTATAAGCGTAGGCGCATTTTTTCTTTCTAAAGAAGCTTTTCTCCAATTAGGGCTTGTGCTCGTAAAAGGATAACCCATTAAAGAAGACGTATACGCTATTTCTGCCACCAAACCATTTCTAGTATAGGTAGAATTCACTTTTTGCAATGGTGTATCATTAGGTATCATTGCATCAAATAGCCAAAAATAAGCTAAATGAGAAAAATCATCAATAACCGTATAATTTGCCTGAAACTGCATGTTACTATTTGGCGTAACAGTAATTATTTTACTAGTTGAGTTAACACCGCCAGACCAATTTGAAAAAGTATATCCTGGTTTTTCTTTTGCCTCTAAAACTATAGGAATTCCTTTAAAATAGGCACCAGACCAAGGATACGGATTTTCATCAACACCTGCTGTACGACCATTAACATCTATGGTATTAATTTTAATATGACCCGCTGCTACATCAGAAACGTTTAACTCTAAATTTACAGTATTAGTGATACCAAATAAGGTATTCATCTGACCTGTTAAAATAGCAGGTCTATCAGCAATCCAAGTTAAAAGTCTTGTTTTGTCTGAATTGCTATAAAATCTACTTCTAGGCGCACGATTTTCATCCTCGTCTAACAGCGGATTAATTTCATCAAAAGTTTGATTAACAATAGCTTCAAATCTTTCTTTTTTAAATCCCGTATTTAAAACATCCGCAAAGCGATTGATAAATTTTATTTTAAACGCAGCATTATCAAGTAAATTATGCAACAATAAGTTGTTATCTTGACCAGATTCATCTGTATGATCTTCTAACCAATTTACATCACTATTTAAAGTTGCTTCAAAATCTTGAGTTGTTAAACGCCATTTACCATCTCCAAAACCGTCGTTTACAATGTCTCTTGCTTTCCAATATTTAATTTCATAACTATCATCTTCTGAATAGATTGATAATAAAATATGATTGATAAAAGAATCGATATCTAAAAGGCTTTCTACTTGTGTATAATTGACAGCCACATTCATATTATTGTCGATAATAAAGTCTCTTAAATCTTCATAACTGCTGTAATCTTCGTTATCTCCCTCATCTAACTCACATCTACCTGCTTTACAATCTACCACCACAATATTTTCTGGATCGATACCAAAATTATTTGCAAAATGAAAACGATCAAAACAATCTCTTAAAGCAGTAATACCCCAATATTCTCCATTAAAGAAATGAATAGCGGTTTGAATTCTAGTAACTCCATTAAAAATAGGTTGCATTAAACGTGTAAAAACTACATCATTTGCAATAAAACCTCCACTAACATTACCTCTTAAAAGCAAACGTTTAAAATCTTCGTTATAAGGTAATGGAGAACCTGGTATTAGCTGTTTAATTAAAGTATGGTCAAACTGATTTTCTCCAAAACTTTCTCTTGCATACAAACGCAAGTTTTTAATAATATCTCCTCTAGAGTTATTTCCATGAATCCTAAAACCTGCATCGGTATTCATCACTGAATTTAAACTTGTATCAAAAAATTGCGCGTTTACTGGATATTCCCATTCAGCTCCGCTTCTCCAATAATTACTGAAATTAGGTCTATAAGATTGGTTATTAGTAGGGTTTTCTACTCTCCAGTTATCAAAATCAATACCTGCGGTATAAATACCATTATTGTAATCAAATAGATCTTTTTCATTCATTTGCAAAGAAAGAATTGGCAGGTTATAAGGATTTCCTCCACTCCAAACAAAAAATGTTTTTGAAGAAGTATTTGAACCCATTCCATTTACAAACGTACGTGCTTTAATAACCGTTGCTTTTCTAACACGATTTGGTGGTGTATGCAAAGGCGCCTGAACGGTATTTTTAATTGATACTCGATCAGCATCATTAGAACGGTCTGTAATTGCAATTGGAGCACTGTAAGTTTTAGAAGTGTATGTATCTGTTAAGATTGGCCCAACACTTTCTCCAACATCGTAAGGATATTGATTCTTGTAATTAAAACTTGTACCCGATAAATTATTAATATCTGGTTCAGAACCGTCTAAAGTGTAAACAATTACCGAATTTAAGTTTTCACTAGTCAATGTTAAATTAAACGGACTCGTATGTAAACCCGATTTATGAGAAAAGGAAGGTGGCTTTATTAAAGTATTAGAACCAACAGTCATGTTTGCTGCTTGCGGTGTAGCCTCTTTAAAATAAACCCAAGAGCCGGTGCCGTCTGGCTGTTTTCCGTAAGAAACATCTGGTTCTAAATACACAACAGATTTATCACTAACCAACGCACCATTTGTATTTGTTAAAAAAAGAATATCATTCGCATTGCTAATGTTAAAATTTGTGTGCAAAGGCTGACCAGCAGTTGCTCTGTTTTTACCAGAAGCCCAAACCAAAATATATCGATTAGGTGCTAAAAGAGTTCCAGGAAACCTCCATTTAAACAAATTATCTCTGTCATTAGACAAACCAAAACCAGATAAATTTACGGTTGTAGTTCCATGATTATAAATTTCTATCCAATCAGAAAATGTTCCGTTTTCATCTGCTATCGTAGCAACGTTGCCAGTCATGAATTCATTTATAGAAATCTTTTCTGTTGCAATAGGAATCGCTGTACCTGAATTGCTTTTATTGGGCGTGGCTGTACCAAAAACCTTCATAGAGCCATTACCATCTGTAGTACGCCCATAAGAAGTATCTCTTTCTAGCGCAATTGCGGGTACCTCACTTAATGTTCTTCCACTTGTTTTTGTTAGCAAAAGTTCTTCACCACCAGCACTTATTTTAAAACTAGTATGTAAAGGTTCACTTGGGTTTCTTCTGTTTTTACCAGAAGCCCAAATAAGCATAAAAGCTTTAGGCTGAATTGTTATTGCAGGAAAAATCCATTTAAAAGGTTGGTTTTTATCGTCTGATAAACCATATCCCGACAAGTTTATTGCCACACTACCGAAATTGTAAATCTCTATCCAATCGTCAAAATCTCCGTCTTCATCTGCTATTGTAACACCGTTAGATGCCATAATTTCGTTAATAGAAACATCGTTTTCTTGAGCAAAGGAACTAAAGAATGGTAAAGAATAAAATAAAAGTTACCACTATATGTTTTACTTCAATAATGCGTTTATTCATAATACGGGAGTTAAGATTTAATTTTAATATTATTTTTTATGCGTAAATATCTAATAAACAGAAAAGATGTTGAGAATTTTTCATCTACTCTGCTATGTACTATCGATTTAAACAAAAAGTAAGGGGAGATAACAATAATTTGAAAACCATAGCAATCTTCAAAAAGTTCTATGCTTCTGTTGTGTAAATATAGTAAAAAAAAAAATACGCTTTACTTTTCTTTTAAAGAAAAATAGCTGTTTTTTTTTTGTAAATTAAGCTTTAATTTTTCGACCATATTAAGGAAGATATTATATTCACAAAAAAAGAAAAAAACTACGATATGCTAACATGGAAAGAAGTTATTAGCTTCGCAACAAAAGGAAACCCAACTCCAGATAAAAGAGTTGAAAAAACAGCAAAAGAATGGGAAATTATATTAAAGCCAGAGCAATTTAAAATTGCAAGACAAAAAGGCACAGAAAGACCTCACACGGGCGCTTTATGCAGTATTTATGATAAAGGCCAATACAACTGTGTTTGTTGTCACACGCCATTATTCGACTCTACTATTAAGTTTGAATCTAGTTCTGGGTGGCCAAGTTTTACCCAACCTATTAAAGAAAATGCCATAAAATACGACAGAGATGTTACTTTTGGTATGGTTCGGGTTGAAGTAATGTGCAATACCTGCGATGCGCATTTAGGACACATTTTCCCTGACGGACCAGCACCAAGCGGATTGCGTTATTGTGTTAATTCTGAATCGATGGTTTTAGATAAAAAATAAGTAGTAAGAGGTTAAAACCTATTGATTAAAAAAAGATAAAATGAGTAAAAACATACAAATTGCCACTTTAGGTGGCGGCTGTTTTTGGTGTACCGAAGCAGTTTTTCAAAAAGTAAAAGGCGTAGATAAAGTAGTTTCTGGTTATGCTGGTGGCAATGCTCCCGGCAGACCAACCTACCGAGAAATTTGCTCTGGTTTGTCTGGCTTTGCAGAAGTAATTCGCATTACTTTTGATGCCAATATTATTTCTTATCAAGATATTTTAGTGATTTTTATGACAACACACGATCCTACAACTTTAAATAAACAAGGCGCAGATAGAGGAACACAATATAGATCTGTAATTTATTACCACGATGAACATCAACAAAAAGTTGGCAAAGAAGTTTTAAAACAAGTTCAAGATTATTACAGCAATAAAATTGTAACAGAATTAAGTGCTTCACCTACTTTTTACGAGGCTGAACAAGAACATCAAAATTATTACAAAGAAAACACCCAACAAGGCTATTGTAGTTATGTAATTGAACCGAAATTAGCTCAATTAAGAAAATTACATGCTGCTAAATTAAAATAACAAATTTTAGTTCTAGCGCCAATCGAGAACTTATAAAACCTCTCGAAAACCGGGTTGATGCTGTTAATCCAAATTTATTTTGATTCCTGTAATCTTCTAACGTAGAGGAAAAAAAGAATGAAGACCTTACTTGAACTTTATGGCACTGAAAAGTGTTCTAAAACAAATTATTACAAAGCATTTCTAAAAACGCGTAACATACAGTACGCGTTTTTAGATATTGCAAAAAATGAGGTAAATGCAGAAGAATTGCGTAACTTGTATCAAAATAAGAAATTGAATTTTACTACGCTTACTTTTAAAAATAAAAAGTAAAGAAATCCTTCGGATAAAAATATACAAAAATAGATGGATGCACTGTGATGAATGCCATAACCGGCCTTAAGCGTCTATTATAAGGAACAAAACAACTTTTTTGAATTTATGAATAACTGATTTCTGCAAAAACTAAAATAAATGAAATTAACGATAAGAGAAACCTTCACTAAAAATTTACCTGATGATAAAACCCTTGAAAACTCAAGAAGACAAGTAACAGAAGCCGTATTTTCTTTTGTGACTCCAAAAAAAACGACAGCTCCAAAAGTACTCCATATATCTAAAGAAATGGCTTCTGAATTAGATATTCCTGAAGAAGAAACCAATTCAGAATTTTTTAAAAATATAGTGACCGGTAATGAAATATACCCGGACACAACACCTTTTGCAATGTGTTATGGCGGTCATCAATTTGGCAATTGGGCAGGGCAATTAGGAGACGGTAGAGCAATAAATTTATTTGAAGTTGAACATAATAAGAAAAACTGGAAAGTACAATTAAAAGGCGCTGGCGAAACTCCGTATTCTAGAACGGCAGATGGCTTGGCTGTTTTGCGTTCATCCGTTAGAGAATATTTATGCGCAGAAGCAATGTTTCATTTAGGCGTGCCAACTACAAGGTCTTTATCTTTAAGTTTATCTGGTGATACTGTTTTACGTGATGTTTTATATGATGGAAACCCAGCTTATGAAAAAGGCGCTATTGTTTCTAGAGTTTCTCCTTCTTTTTTACGTTTTGGTAATTATGAGATTTTTGCAGCAAGAAAAGATATAAAAAATTTAAAAGTACTAACTGATTATACCATCAAACATCATTTTCCGCATTTAGGAGAACCCTCAAAAGAAACGTACATCAACTTTTTTAAAGAAGTTTCAGAGCGCACTTTAGCCATGATTATTCATTGGCAACGTGTTGGTTTTGTGCACGGAGTTATGAACACCGACAATATGTCGATACTCGGCTTAACCATTGATTTCGGCCCTTATGGTTGGCTAGAAGGTTTTGATTTTGGCTGGACTCCAAACACAACAGACATACAAAATAAGCGCTATAGATTCGGAAATCAACCAAATATTGGTTTATGGAACTTATATCAACTAGCAAACGCTTTATATCCTATTATTGAAGAAGTTAAACCTTTAGAAGAAATTTTAGATCAATATAAAGTTGATTTTGAACAACAATCTTTTGCAATGATGAAATCGAAATTAGGTTTATATACTTCGGATGAAAATGATTTAGAATTAATTCAGAATTTAGAAGATACTTTGCAATTAACAGAAACAGATATGACTATTTTCTTTAGAAAGTTAAGCAGTTTTTCTGATAAAAAATCAGGTTTTTATTTGATAGAAAAAGCTTTTTATGAATTAGAAGATCCTTCGGATGTAATAAAAATGAAATGGCTTCACTGGTTTGAAAAATATTCAGAAAGACTTCAAAAAGAAACAACTTCATCCGAAGAAAGAAAAGAAAAGATGGATGCAGTAAACCCTAAATATGTGTTGCGTAATTATATGTCTCAATTAGCAATTGACGCAGCAGATAAAGGAGATTATTCTTTAATTGATGAATTATATCAACTCTTAAAAAAACCATACGCCGAACAACCAGAATACGAAAAATGGTTTGCAAAAAGACCAGAATGGGCACGAAACAAAGTGGGTTGCTCAATGTTGTCTTGTAGCTCTTAATGACTGTTTTAGCCATTATTAAAAAAATTCCTGAAGGTTATTCTGAAGGATTTTTAGATGCCATAAAATACAGCATTACAAAGAATACTTTTAATGATGGAAAATCTTTTAAAATTTTTGGTAGAGAATTACAAGGAAATAATTTTATTAGTTTGAATTATTACATCACATCAAAAAATGAATTTATAAAACCTTGCGAAATGCCAGAAGAAAAAGTGATTCACTTTTTAAAAAATATACAACTTTTATAATATGAATTTAGGATTAGGAACTGCAGCTTTAGGAAGACCTCAATACATTAATGTTCGTCAAAATAGTACCAACAATTCTGATTTAGAAAGGTTTAGAAACCATAGTTTTCAAGTTTTAGAAGAAGCCTATGATGCAGGCATCAGATATTTTGATACCGCTCCTGGATATGGTTTGGCCGAAGAATTAGTGTTAGAATGGCTGCGAACGAAAAATGATAAAACCATTGAAATTGCCACAAAATGGGGATATACCTATACTGCAAATTTTGATGCAAACGCAACTGTGCATGAAGTAAAAGAACACAGTTTAGCAAAATTAAACGAGCAGTGGAATTTCTCTAAACAGCTCCTACCCTACTTAAAAGTGTATCAAATTCATTCTGCAACTTTAGAAACAGGTGTTTTAGAAAATACCGAAGTTTTAGCGCAACTGACGTCTTTAAAAAAAGAACACCATCTAAAAATCGGATTAACGACATCTGGCACCAATCAGGTGGAAGTGATTAAAAAAGCATTAGAAGTTTTGGTGGATGGAAAACCCGTTTTTGATTTGTTTCAAGTAACCTATAATTTTTTAGATCAAAGTTTACTACAAATTTCTGATGAACTCATCAAAAAAAATAAATCAATTGTCATCAAAGAAGCTTTGGCAAACGGACGCGTTTTTAGAAACAAAACCTATCCTCATTATAACGATTTGTATACTGTTCTAGAAAGCTTATCAAAAAAACACAGCGTTGGTGTCGATGCAATTTCTTTGAAATATTGTGAACAAACCATTCCAAATAGTGTTGTTTTAAGTGGCGCGAGTAGCACTAAACAGCTAAAAGAAAATGTAAAGTTGAATGATTTTTCTCTTTCTACGCATGATATTAAAAGGCTAAACTCTTGTAAAATTAGTCCAGAGTTGTATTGGTCAGAAAGAAAAAAACTCAAATGGAACTGATAAAAATTGCCTTTGGTGGCGGTTGTCATTGGTGCACAGAAGCTGTTTTTCAGTCTTTAAACGGAGTTTATAAAGTAGAACAAGGCTGGGTTTCATCTACAGAAGAAAACACTACTTTTTCAGAAGCCGTAATTGTACATTTTAATGCAACAGAAATCGACTTAAAAACACTCATTGCGATTCACTTACGTACCCATAAAAGTACAAGTAATCATTCTATGAGGACTAAATATCGTTCTGCGATATATTATTTTTCAGAATCTCAAAAAGCAGAAATTTCATATATAATTAAAATGCTTCAAACAGATTTTATTGATAAAATTATTACTCAAGTTTTAGAATTCAAAGATTTTAAACCATCTCATAAAGAATTTCAAAATTATTACAAAAACAATCCGCAGAAACCTTTTTGCGAAAAATACATCCATCCCAAATTAGAATTCCTATCCAAAAAATTCTCAAATAGTATGCAGTAAATTTCCTTTTAGAATGCATTGGGTTTTTCAAATTAATTTCATCAAAATAAACAAGCTCGGGGTAGAGCCATCGCGGTATCAAAAAAAAGAACCTTTTAATATTTCAACGCGAAGTGCTGGGGTATTAAACCCAAGATTTCCGCTAAATACTGAAACAAGCCTGCCTAGCGGCCAAGCAGGTTCAGCTCATGGAGCTGGGTTAGACTGCTTGCCAAATAGGAAGATTCAACTTACAATTTTGAATTCATAGCTTCACTATTTTTCAAAATTAAGTTTCACTAAATAAATTATTATTAAATTAGCTAAAACTAGAAAAAGTCAACAGCAAGTTTTTCTTTAAATAAAACTGTATGAAAAAACTTAAAATTTTATATTTAATTCCGTTGCTCTTATTAGGCGGAATTCTTTTGGCTTCCAACTATTCAAATAAAAAATCTGACTATATTTCTTTAAAAGAAAAAACGATTCATCCGCCAAAAAATAAAGACAATTTTGATAAAATGATGGATGTTTTAACGCATCCAAGATGTATGAATTGTCATCCAAGTGATAACATTCCTAAACAAGGAATTGAGAGCCACCCTCATTATTTTGGCATGGAAGGGGGTAAAAATGATCAAGGGTTTGAAGCTACAAAATGCATGACCTGTCATCAAACAGAAAACAATAATTATTCTGGCGTTCCGGGTGCACCACACTGGGGTTTAGCACCACAATCTATGGCTTGGAAAGGTTTAACAAGACAAGAAATTGCTGCTGTAATGCTAAATAAAGAAACTAATGGCGGTAAAAATCATGAAGAAATAATAAAGCATTTAACAGAAGATGATTTGGTTTTATGGGCTTGGAATCCGGGTGTAAATGCTGCAGGAATTAAAAGAGAAAAACCACCCGTTTCTCAAGAAGAGTTTAAAGAAGTTGTGGAAGCATGGTTTGCCGATGGTGCTATAATACCAGAAAAATAATCGCTTAAAAAAGAAAAATGAAAATAGCATTTAGCATCAATAATAAAGATGTTTCCGTAGATATTTTAGACGGAAACACACCTCTTTTATGGGTTATAAGAGATATTTTAGATTTAAAAGGAACAAAGTTTGGTTGCGGTAAAGCAGCTTGTGGCGCTTGCACTTTGCATGTAAATGACGTTGCCGTTCGCTCTTGCTCTTACGCAGTAAAATTTGCAGAAGGAAAAAACATTACCACCATTGAAGGTTTAGGAAATGCAGAAAATCCGCATCCTGTGCAACAAGCTTGGATAGAAGAAGTGGTGCCCCAATGTGGTTATTGCCAACCAGGATTTATTATGGCAACCGCTGCTTTATTAAAAGAAAACAATAAGCCAACAGATGAAGATATTGATAAAAATATTATCAATATCTGCCGATGTGCAACGTATTATAGAATGAGAAAAGCCATTCACAGAGCTGCAGAACTAACTAGAGAAACTAAAATTTAAGGGGATGAGTAAAAACATATCACGTAGAAAATTTTTAGTAAGAGGCGGTTTAGGAACTTTAGGTGTTTTGGCAATAGGAACCTATGTTTTGAGGAATCCTATTCGTAGACAAATAATCGATTTCGCGGATTCGTTTATTGCACCGTATTCAGGAACAGGAACTGAACCTAATTTATGGTTCGAAATCACAAAAAATAATACCATAGTGCTGCATTCTCCTAAAGTAGAAATGGGCCAAGGAACTTTTACAGGTTTGGCTCAAATTGCAGCAGATGAATTGGATATCAATATTGATCAAATTGAAGTAATTGCAGCATCTACCGCCAGTGGCGTTGTAGATTCTTTAGGAACCGGAGGAAGTCTTTCTGTTGCTTCTTTATGGCAGCCCCTTCGCGAAATGGCGGCAACAATGCGCGAAATGATTAAAATTGAAGCCGCTAAAAAATTACAAATTCCGCTTGCCAATTTATCAACAAAAAACGGAATCGTTTCTAGTAATAATCAACAAATTAGTTATGTAGATGCTATAAAAGAAGTTACCGAATGGAAAATTCCGGATACCCCGAAATTAAAAGATCTTAAAGACTATAAATTAGTAGGAAAGCCAATTGCACGAATCGATTTAAAAACAAAAGTTTTTGGAAACTCTATTTTCGGAATGGATGCCGAAATGGAAAACATGTTGCACGCGGCAATTATTAGACCAGAACATATTGGTGCTACTTTTAAAAGTGCCAACTATCAGAAAGCAGAAAAAATGCCTGGTATTGTTAAAGTTGTTCAGATTGATGATTGGGTTGGTATTATTGCAGAAACTTACGCCCAAGCTTTGGCTGCAAAAATGGAGGTTGATGTTGAATGGAATATCCCCAAAATATGGACAGAAGAAGATATTAGAACTTTAATTTCTGTAGGAAACGGCAGTGAAATGGTTGTTCAAAAAGAAGGAAACCTATTAGAAAAAGACGATAAAAATATTTTAGAAATAGAATTTAAAAGTCCTTTAGGTGCCCATGCCCAAATGGAACCCAATGGCGCTGTTGCCTCTTTTAAAGATGGTAAAATAACCGTTATTTTATCTACGCAAGTTATTGGTATTACTCAAAACCAAGTGGCAAAAGCGTTCGCTATTGACAAAGACAATGTAAATATTATACCCACGTATCTCGGCGGTGGTTTTGGCAGAAGATTAAATACAAGCCACGCAATTCAAGCAGTGCAACTATCTAAAGAAATAGGCCGACCTGTAAAATATTTTTTCACAAGAAAAGAAGAATTTCAGAACGATATGTTTCGTCCGCCAACACATCATATTATGAAAGGAAAGTTAAACAGTGATGGGCTTATTGAAAATTTAGAACATCATTTTGCAAGTGGAAATGTAGCTATTGACTCTACCTTAATGCCCGGAATTGCGCATACAATTTTAGGTGCAGATTTTGGTGCCATTCGCGGCGGAAGTATTCATTATAGCGCTATCAAGAATATCCGCTCAATTCAGTGGCATAAAACCTTACCGTTTGCAACAAGTTGGTGGCGAAGTTTGGGGTTGCTAGCCAATACTTTTGCTATCGAAAGTTTTGTAGATGAATTGGCTTTACAATCAAATAAAAATCCTGTTACCCTTCGTTTGGCACAAATTAAAGACAATGAAGAAGGCGTTAGATTAAAAAATGTCATTGAAAAGGCAGCTAAAGAATCTAAATATTCTGATGAAGTTGTAAATGGCAGAGCAATGGGTTTTGCGTGTTCTACAGACACAGGAACCCCTTGTGCGCAAGTTGCAGAAGTATCTATTGTTAATAGTGAGATTACAGTTCACAAAATTACCTGCGTCATGGATTGCGGAATTGCCGTAAACCCCGATCAAGTAAAAGCACAATGTGAAGGCGCAATGATCATGGCAATGAGCGCATCTATGTATGAAAAAATGTATATCGAAGACGGGCAGTTACAACCCACTATTTTTGGGCCTTATGATATGGCTTTATTAAAACACACGCCTAAAGAAATTAATATCCATTTATTGCAAGGTGTAGACAAACCTTTACCCGTTGGCGAACCTCCTCTAGGACCAATTGCAGCTGCTATTGGCAATGCTGTAAGAAGAATTACCGGACAAAGATTAACAGAAATGCCTTTTAAACTTTCTTAAAGAAATGTTATACGAACTCAAAGAAATCATTCATCAAGCCATCATCAATCAAAAAAAAGGATTGAAAAATGTGTTAGCAACTGTGGTCCATTTAGAAGGCTCTTCTTACAGAAAACCTGGCGTTAGAATGCTTATTTTTGAAGATTTAAATTCTGTTGGCGCGGTAAGTGGCGGTTGTGTTGAAAAAGAAATTATCTATAGAGCAAAACCCATTTTTTCTGATCACCAAACAAAAGTTATTACCTACGATGGAAGATACAAATTGGGTTGCGAAGGAATTTTATATATTTTAATTGAACCCTTTTTTATTCCTGATGATTTTGTCAGAGCTTTTTACGAGGCAAACTCTAAAAGAGAATCTTTCAAAATTGACAGTTATTTTATAAAAGAAAATGAAGTTTTTGGCGATTTTGGTTCTGTACTAACTTTTGAAAATCAAAAACAGTTTCGGTTTTCTCAAAATTTCAATACAAAACCGAACAAAGACGTTGAAGTTTTTACGCAAATTATGCAGCCAGCTTTTAAACTCCTCATTATTGGTGGCGAACACGATGCTGTTAAATTGTGCAAAATAGCGGCTACTCTAGGTTGGGAGATTGATGTGATTACCTCCATAAAAGATCCGAAAGAAAAAACAGATTTCCCAGGATCGCATACAGTTATTGGTCAAAGTCCAGAAAATATTCAGTTTACAGATATTCAAGAAAATACGGCTATTGTAATTATGAATCATAGTTACGTTCAAGATTTAAAATATGTGATAAAACTATCTAAATATCAACCAAAATATATTGGTATTTTAGGATCGCCAAAGAAAAGAGAGCGCCTATTTAATGAACTTTTTGAGTTTGCTCCTGAAACTTCAGAAGAATTTTTAGAGTGTATTTATACACCCGCAGGTTTGCATATTGGTGCAAGTACACCAGAAGAAATTGCACTTTCTATTGTGGCAGAAATTTTATCGGTCATCAGAAAAAAGGAACCTTTTTCTTTGAGAAATATCACAGGAAAAATTCATAATTAATCAATGAAAAATATTGCCATATTAGTTTTAGCTGCCGGAAAATCATCTAGAATGAAAAGTATAAAACAGTTAGAAAAAATAAACAATACACCACTTATAGAGATTACTTTAGAGAAAATACAGGCTATTTTTACCGATCATATTTTTTGTGTTTTAGGCGCAAATGCTGCGATCGTAAAACAAGGGATTACCACAAAAAACATCCAGTTTATCAATAATAAGAACTTTGAAAATGGTTTAAGTTCAAGTATTGTTGCGGGAATTGACTATTTTAGAGAACATCAATTAAATTTCGATAGTATTTTTATTTTATTAGCAGATCAACCCGCCATTGAAGTTTCTTATCTAGCACATATGGTAGATTTATCTAGCATGCATCAAGGTAAAATAATAGCGTCTAATTATGGGAATAAGTTAGGAGTACCTGCACTATTTCCAGCTATTTATCACAGTGAATTATTGTTGATAAAAGGAGATAAAGGTGCCAAAGAATTTATCAATCTAAAAAGAAAAGATGTAGTTTGCCCCACGGTGTTTACAAACTTAACTGATATTGACACAAAAGAAGATCTGAATAGTTATATAAAATCAATTTCAAAAAATAATTTAACAACATGAATCAAGCAGCATTGGTATTTGGAGCAATTTTTGGTTTTTTAGCCATTATTTTTGGTGCATTCGGAGCGCATTTACTAAAGAAAAAATTATCATCAGAACAATTGCAAGGTTTTGAAACAGGCGTAAAATATCAAATGTATCACGCCATTCTTTTGCTGGTTTTAGGCTTTCAGTTTAATGCAATAGAAACGATTGATGTGTATATTATTTATGCAATTATCATAGGAACCATCTTATTTTCATTCTCTATTTATGGTTTGGTCATTTCATCTGCAAACAATAAAACATTAAAATTTTTAGGACCTATTACACCGTTAGGCGGCTTATTTTTAGTATTTGGTTGGGGAATGTTGATCTGGAAATTTTTATTTAACTTCTAGCATACTTTACTCGTTTATTGAAGTTTGATACAAATTACCACCTTTTCCGAAAGCTATTTCATCTGCAATAAAAAGCGTGCCTTTATCTTTAAAACAAAGGGCTTCTTTTTGAGAATCGTATTTTAATTATTGATTAGAAAGATCTCCACTAAAAAAATTATCGCCTTTAAAATTTGAGAACATTAGAATACTACCCGAAGATAAGAGTGCTACTTTTTTAAAATCTTTAGAAATAGATGTGGCCGTAATGGCACAATCCTCTTGTTTGCAACCTTTATAAGTAACAATTAATTTTGCTTCGTGGTTTCCTATAATGGCTGGTATTTTATATAGTTTTGTACTCCAGTATTTCTTTTTTACCTGACTTTTAGTAAAGATATAAAAAGGCCTATTAAAGTAAAAAAAAGGCTTTGGCATCATAGAGTTTATACTTGTTCTTTGGTGAGAATTCTTTTTGCTCTGGATAATAAAAACTAATTTTTTCTGGTTTAATTTTCGTTTCTGGATTTAAATCTTGACGCGCTATTTTTAAAATCCTTAATCCTACTCTACTATTTTCATTGTTTCCGAAATCTCCTATATATAAATTTGTATCTTCATCAAACCTTAAGTCTTCCCAATCTTTATTTTTTCCTTTTAAATTTTAAGTACTTAATACATTGCCTTGAACAGAAACTTTATAAATTTTAGAGGCGTTGCCACTATCGTTAATCATCCAAAACACGTTCTCTTCATTGTCAAAAGCAATTCCAGAAACCTCCTTTATCGTATTCGGTAATTCGGCTACCAACTGTAAGTTGCCAAAATTTATTTTTTACTAAATTAGCTTTATAATGCCGTAATAAATCGTTTCTTTTTCGCTTACTTTTTGTCAAAAATAATTACCGTAACGATGCTATGCTAATTATTTTTCACTTCAATTAATCAAAAAATAATTCAATTTCTTTGCACGTCACCACAAAACTAAATTGGTATTACAACCAAAAAAGAGAAGTGTAGAAAGTATAAATAGCAATCGAATATTCATGATTACCAGCCTCCAGAAGCGCCACCGCCGCCAAAACTTCCGCCGCCAAAACCACCACCGAAGCCACCACCGCCGCCTGATGATCCACCTCCAAAACCACCACCACCAAAGCCACCGCTTCTACCAGCGTTGCTTAAAATTATGGCAGTAAAAAGAGTGTCTGCAATTGAACCTGTTCTAAAACCTCTTCCGCCACCTTTATTATTTTTATTTCCTCTAGAAATTAAAAAGATAATAATGATGATGATGAAAACAAAAATTAGAACTCCAGGGTCGAAACCTTTCTCATTTTTTTTACGAGTTCCTTTAAACTCGCCATTTAATGTTTTAAAAATATATACAACACCTCTGTCCAAACCGCGGTAGAAATCTCCCTTTTTAAATTCGGGAATAATCACTCTTTCAATAATTCTTTTCGATTGAAAATCGGTCAACAAATATTCGACACCTTTACCTACTTGAATGGCTATTTTTCTATCATCTTTCGCTAATAAAATTAAAACTCCATTGTCTTTTTTGGCATCACCAATGCCCCATTTCTCACCCCAATTTGCCGCTAAATAATTGATGTTTTCACCTTCTGTAGAAGGAATAATAGCAAGCACAATTTGCGTAGAAGTTGTATCTGAATAGCGAACTAACTTATTTTCTAAACTCGTTTTTTGTGCTTCAGAAAGAAGTTTAGGGTTTGTGAAATCGTAAACACTTGTTTGAAACTCTGGCTTTTCCGGAATTTTATATCCTTGAGAAAAAATATTTTGTGCTATTAAAAACAGTGCTATAAAAGCAATTTTACTAACAACTAAAAACTTATAATTTATTTCTTTTTTTAAACTCATCCTTTAGAAACCTCATTAGAAAGTTCGTTTATATCATCTGATTGATACGGAAAATGTATTTTTAACTCTTTACCTGCTGTTAAAATACCATCAACAATACCTTGCTTAAAATCTCCTTTTTTAAAATGACTCTGAATACTGTCTTTGGTTGAATTCCAAAAATCTTTTGGTATCACTTTATTGATACCTTCGTCTCCACAAATCACAAATTTTTTATCATCAACAGCTACATAAATTAAAACACCATTTGCATCTTTTGTAGTCTCCATTTTTAAGAGATAAAATACTTCTAACGCGCGCTCATAATGATCTTTCTCGGAAGAAACTTCAATATGTACACGGATTTCGCCAGAAGTATTTTTCTCTGCAATTTGAATCGCAGAAATAATTTCTTCTTCTTCTTTCTTTGTAAGAAATGCTTCTACTTTAGACATTTGTTATTTTTTCTTATTAAAATCAAAATTGATATCTGGTGCATTTTCCGATCCTGCATTTGCTTGAAAACGGTTCATTGCATCAAAATTAAATACACCTGCTAGCAAAGAATTCGGGAAAACTTTAATATGTTTATTATAATTATTTACACCTTCATTAAACCGGTCTCTAGCGACGTTAATTCTATTTTCTGTACCTTCTATTTGACTTTGTAACTCTAAAAAGTTCGCATTCGCTTTTAAATCAGGATACCTTTCTACAGAAACTAATAATTTAGATAAAGCACCTGTCATTCCTGCTTGTGCTTTTTGAAATTGCGCCATGTTTTCTGGCGTTAAATCTCCTGCGTTAATATTTACAGAAGTCGCTTTCGATCTTGCTTCAATTACTTCTGTTAAAGTATTTCTCTCAAAATCTGCAGCTCCTTGCACCGTTTTTACTAAATTACCGATCAAGTCATTTCTTCTTTGATAAGAGCTTTCGACATTAGACCACGTTGTTTTTGCATCTTCTTGTAAAACTACCGCTGTATTATTAAATCCTTTTCCGAAACTGTAAAATATGTAAAAAACTACAACAATGACAATTACAGGTATTAACCATTTTTTCATAATTTCTAAATTTTATTTTTTGTGTTGATTTTTTGTTTTCACAAATTTACGCACTATTATTGACAAATTAAAGAGAAGTTCCACCATCTAATGTTATGGTTTGCCCTGTAATAAATTTAGTACTGTCTGATGCCAACCAAACTACTGCTTCTGCAATTTCTTGAGCTTTCCCATAACGTTTCATCGGAATGACACTTTTTAAAATAGCGTCCATTTCTGGTTTTGCATTGATTAGTTGATCTAACAGCGCAGATTCAGTATACCCCGGACATACTGCATTTACCCGTATATTTTTAGTGGCATACTCCATCGCCGCAGACTTCGTCATACCCACAACGGCAAATTTACTTGCGCTATAACTTATATTACTCGGCGATGCTTTTAAACCTGCTAAAGAGGCAACATTCACGATATTTCCATGCCCTTGTTTTAAAAATTGTACCAAAGCAACTTTCATACAGTAAAAAACGCCTGTTTGATTTACCGAAATTACACGATCCCAATCTTTTAAAAGCGATTCGTGTGTCTTTAACAAATGAGGTCCAATCCCTGCATTATTTACAATAATATCTAACCTGCCAAACTTTGCTACCGTTGTGTTGATTAAATTTTCTACTTCTTCAAACTTTGCAACATTTGCCTTTATAGGTAGGGATGTCCCTCCATTTGTTACAATTTCTTCAGAAACTTCTTGTGCTTTTTCTAAATTGATGTCAGAAACTACCACAGTAGCTCCGTTTTTTGCAAAATGCATCGCAGATGCTTTTCCGATTCCAGAACCTGCACCTGTTATGATGACTATTTTATCTTTTACTTCCATATTTCTTATTTAATTTAACCTGCAAGGTTTTGAAAACCTTGCAGGATATTAATCTATTGATTTTGTCTTGATCGCCTTTAGAGCCAATTTACAGCACAATTCTGAAGCTTTATTTAAGTTCGAAAAACGCGAATCTGAAGTCCATCCTTTAGAATATCTAAAATAAATTTGTTGTGCAATTACCGCTATTTTAAACAAGCCAAAAACATAATAAAAAACTAAATTATCTATATTTCTGCCAGATTTTTGCGAATACATTTCTGCAATTTCGCTTCGAATCGGATTTCCTTCAAAAATAGTGGGTGAAGGAATTCCTTGTTTTACAAAATCGTGATCTGTGGCAACAGTCCAATATCCTAAAGAAGTTCCTAAATCCATCAACGGATCTCCTAAAGTTGCCATTTCCCAATCTAAAACGGCAGCAACTTCTTGCCAAGAATCGTCTTTAAAAACAACATTATCATATTTAAAATCATTGTGAATTAAACAATGTTCATATGCTGTTGGTTGCTGCTCCTCCATCCATTTCATAACCGTTGCTGCTTCTGAAACTTCTTCCGTTTTTGCTTTTAAATATTGCTTTCCCCAATTAGAAACTTGTCTTGCTACATAGCCTTCAGGTTTGCCTAAATCGCCTAAACCAATTGCATGGTAATCTACTTTGTGCAATTCTACTAAAGTATCTAACCAATAATTTGCAATGGTTTTATATTCTGATGCTGGAATATTTCTTTTGTGTGCTTCCTTATAATTTAAAATAATTCCTGCTACTTTTTCCATGATATAAAAATCACTTCCTAGAATCGTTTCATCATCAGAAAAAGCAAACATTTTCGGAACTTTAGAAAACGACTTGCTAATGCCACTTTGTACTTTAAATTCCCGATGCATGTCATGACCTCTTTTAATAGCGCCTTTTGGTGGTTTTCTTACAACATATTCTTTTTCTTCAATTTGCAACAAATATGTTAAATTAGAAAATCCGTGTGTAAATTGATGCACAGATAAATCGCTTTCTACAGAGTTGATTAATCCAGTTTCTTGAAGATATTTCTTCAAGAAAACTTCATTCAATTCCTCTCCTTTTCTTACGTTTTGACTGCTCATAAATTGTTTCCATATTTTTGAATACAACTTTTACCCAATTGATACATGTGCACCTCGTCGGGTCCGTCTGCCAAACGTAGGATTCTTGCAATGGCAAAATAATGTGGCAAATAAGTATCTTGACTAACGCCTCTTCCGCCTAAAATTTGCATCGCTCTATCGATCACTTTTTGAGCCATATTTGGAGCCACAATTTTAATCATCGCAATAATATCTTTTGCTTCTTTATTACCCACTTTATCCATTTTATCAGCAGCAGAGAGTGTTAACAACCTTGCTTGTTCAATTTCACAGGCAGATTTCGCAATTTCTTGCCGAATGCTACTGTACTCATAAAACTTTTTTCCGAACGTTTCTCTTTCTAAAGTTCTTTGAGACATCAATTCTAATGCATATTGCGCCATGCCCACCAAACGCATACAATGATGAATTCTGCCAGGTCCTAAACGCCCTTGTGCAATTTCAAAACCTCTGCCCTCTCCTAGAATTAAATTCTCTTTTGGAACTCTTACATTTTCTAAAATAATTTCTGCGTGTCCTTCTGGCGAATCAAAATAGCCTAAAACCGAAAGTGATCTTACAATTTTTAATCCTTTTGCATCCATCGGCACTAAAACCATGCTTTGTTGTTGATGCCGATGCGCCTTTGGAGCTGTTTTTCCCATGATAATTGCTACTTTGCAATGCGGATCCATTGCACCAGAAGACCACCATTTATGACCATTAATCACATACTCATCGCCTTCCAAAACAATAGAAGTTTCGATATTTGTAGCATCTGAAGAAGCAACTTGAGGTTCTGTCATTAAAAAAGCAGAACGAATTTCGCCATTCATCAAAGGTGTTAACCACTGTTTCTTTTGGGCATCATTACCAAATTTTGCTAGTACCTCCATATTCCCTGTATCAGGCGCAGAACAGTTAAAAATTTCTGAAACCCAGATTTTCTTCCCCATAATTTCTGCTAAAGGAGCATATTCTAAATTGGTTAAACCCGGACTTAAATCTCCATATTCTTTTGGCAGAAACAGATTCCATAAACCGGCATCTTTTGCTTTCTGTTTTAGCATTTCTGTCTTCGGAAAGCGTTTCCACAGATTCCTTGAATCACTCTGAAAAGCAATATATTCTTTTTCTACAGGAACAATATGGGCTTCTATAAAAGCTGTTAACTTATGTTGTAATCGGATTGATTTTTCTGAATATTCGAAGTTCATAGGTTTTATGTGTTTTTCTTTTATTCTAACAAAAAAGCAGGGCTTGAACTTTGTTATTTGAGTTTTCGTTTCGTGGTTTACGTGTCTAAAGTTAATAAATAAAAACTGAATAGAAAATCTAGTTTCCTTTAAATTTTCGGACTGATAAATCTCCTGAAACTGTCGATTGATTATAAATCATACAAGCAAAGGTTTTTTATAAATTCATAAATATTTTGTATGTTTGTATTAGTTAAGTCTGCAAAACACGAAAGTCGACTCCAAGTCGTTATTTTAAATTTAGTTTAAAATTAGTGTTTTAGTGGGCTTATTTTATTTTCAGACGTTAATGGATTTTTTCTATGATCATAATAATTTTTCCAAGTTCCATATTTTCCAGTATCATAGAGGTCGATAACTAATTTTACTTGCTCTTTAACAAAATTGTAATATCTAATTTCTCCTCTTTCAAATACCCTTTGAATCGTCCAACAGAAATAATCAGCTAGATTCAATAATGGGTCTTTTGTTGGGTAGTTCACATTAAAAACAACATTAGTTTTCATTTCCTTATTTCCCTTAACATTTGCAAACCTTTGTTTTGCTTTTAAAAAAGCTAATTCTAAATTATGGTTTTTAGTACTTTTACCTCTTTCCGAAATATGCATCACCAGTTTTTCATGTTTAGATAATTTATTTTTGAGTAAATGTGATAACAAATCAGCATAAAAATATTCTTCTTTTCCTTTATGTTTTGTTTCATATCTTTCAATACTTTTTCGCCCTACAACAGCTTCAAAGCTGCAGTTAATGGTTTTCATTAGATCAAACATTTCTTTCCTCACCTCTGGTAAATCATCAGTAGCGTGCAAATAATAGCCAGTTTTATTAATTTTTTTCAAAACACTCGGAACGTGATAAAACTGATCATTGACAATTTTTTCTTGAAGAGCCCTTATTTTATCTCTAACTTCATCTAATGGATCTTTTACTTTTATCATACCAAGAATAAAAACATTTGAAACACCATTTGTTCCAATAATGTTTTTCTTTCCTTTACCATAAAAAGTGGTATCTCCGGCTTCATCTAAAAATCGATGAAAATCCATTAATTTATTTTTTTCCATTTTTTATTTTTTATTATATCTTCTGTTTCGCTATTTTTAATATTTCATTAATATGATAGTCACTTCTTAATCCAATCACTATTTTGTCTGAAAACCAAATTATCAGCATTCCTTCTATTCTAAATTAAATACTTCAGCTATTTTTTTAAAGTTCTTTTTTCGCAGATCTGTTATTTGTTTCGATTTTGCTCAATAAAGAAACATAAATTTTCAATTTAACAGAAAACTATCTCGAAAGTAACTTTTGCTCTCCTCGTAACTTGATTGTTTTTTTCCAAAACTATTTTCCATTTTTTGACTTACCATTATTTGTAAAAAACATACTACAAAGTTTCATTCTTTAGCAAAGTGTTTCCCACCTCATATTATAAACATGCTCTACTCTTGTTTACTTTTAAACAATAAAAGTATAATTCAAAAAATTGTGATTTCAATATCTTAAACCAGAATCTATTGAGAATTTCACTTTTTACAGCATGTTCACAACGCTAACTCCGTTACTTTTTTTAGTGATTTTTATTTGAGTCGGAATTCGTTCTTTTAAATTTTCTACATGTGAAATAATCCCGATTAGTTTACCCTGAGATTGTAAGGTTTCTAGAGTAGCAATAACGGTTTCTAGTGTATTATTATCTAAAGTTCCGAAACCTTCATCGATAAATAAAGAATCAATTTTTACGTTTTTACTTGCTAAATCAGACAATCCCAGCGCTAAAGCCAAGCTAATAATAAACTTTTCTCCGCCACTTGAAGTATCTACCAATCTTGCTTGATCGGTTTGATAATGATCAATTAAGTTAAAGTTTAATTCTTCTTTTGGTTTGTAAAATTCCTCCATTTTTAAGGAATAACGTTTGTTTAACTTGAACAAATGTAAGTTTGCCAAATCTAACAAATGCTTTAAAGTCAGTCTTTGCACATAGACGTTAAACGCATCTTTTGAGTTCCCTATAATTTGAAATAATTCTTTCCAAACACCACAAATTATTTCCTGATCTGCTATTTTTTTATAGAGTTCTTGATTTCTATTTTTAATTTCTTGGTCTTTTCTAAACGCTTCAAGTATCTTCCCTTTTTCTGTTGATAAATTTTTATTATCAATCTTTAATTTTTCTAATACCAACTTACTTTCTTCTTCGGATATTTCAAAACTTTTAGATGTGTTCGCATCTTCAATTGCTTTTAAATTGGTTTCTTTTAAGGTTTGTAATCGAAGTTGTTGCTCTTTTATTTGCTCTTTTACTTGTGCATATTTTAAAGAATCTTCTTTGCTTAACAAAGCATTTTCAACAGCTAGTTTTGATTTAAAATCGCTGTTTTTAAGTTGATTTTCTAATGATGTTTCGAAAGCAATTAGTTCATCATTTAAAACCTTTTGATCTTTAATATTTTCGACTTTTAATGCTTCATTTTTATTTTTAGCGTCTATTAGTTTTTGCCAAGCTATTTTACTAGCATCAACTATTTCATACAACTGTTTTTTAACAGATTGCAAACTTTTACGTTTTTCCTCAACAGTTACCTCAATCGGTAAAATAACATTTCTTTCAATTTTTAAAATAGTAAAAGCAGCATCCGATTTTTGGATTGCCTCTTGAAATTCTGTCTCACTTTTAGAATTAGTTTCTAACTTTTCTTTGACATTTACCAAGTTATTATTGATGACGGCAACATTGGCTTTCAGTAAATTTAAATTTTTTTGAGCAATATTATAATTTGTAATTTGTGCTTTAATCTGCTCAATAAATTCTTTTGTTTCATTAATTGAAGGGACTTTATAATCAAATTTAGAGAATTTTGTTTGTAATGTATTTTCTAAATTTTTGCAGGTTTTTACGCCTTCATCAATCAATTTTTGTTTTTCAGCAATTTCTGAATTCGTATTTTTTATTTTCTCGTTTAGAGTGGCATCTTTTGTTTTTAAACTTTCTATCGATTGATTTTGAGCTTTTAAAACTGCGTCAATTTCATCCCTTTGTGTTTGTAATTTTTGAATTGTTTTTATTTGAACATCGATCAACTTTATATTTTCAGAAAGTGCATTCATTTCTTTATCAATTGTATCGACATCCGTTAATTCACAATCAATATTTAATTTTGATGCTTTTGATTTAACGCTAACGATATCTTCTAAAATAACTTTAATTTGGTTTGTAAATCCTTCAATTGAAGTAATTAATTTCACTTCCTTCTTGTCAGATTCGTTTTTAGAATTGATAAGATTCTGTAATTTACTTCTACGAATACTAAGCTCTAATTCAGATTCTGAAACTCCGATCGCCTCTAAATGCTCAGCAAACGGATGATTTTTTGAACCACACAAACTACACCGTTCTCCTTTAATTAAATGTAGACGATCCTTTTCATATTTAGCAATACTTTTTTCTAAATCCAGAATTTTTTCTGCATCCAAAACTGATTTTTCTTGTACTTCAAGCTGTTTTTGAAGCGCAATAGTTTCTTTTTGGTTTGCTACTAGTTCTTTTGAAAACGAAGTTTTCTTTTCCACTAAAACAACATGCTCTTTTTCAATTTTGATATATTGCTCTCCCAAACTTTTAAACTCTTTCCAGTTGACTTCATGTACTGAAAGTTTATTTTTTTCAACTAGAATAGCACTTAAATTCTGTTTCTTTAATTCTTCATTAATACACGTAAGTTCTTTATCAAACTTGTTAATCTCAACTATTTTTTTATCGAAAAACCCCTTGTTTTTAGAAAATTCAGTTTTGGTAACTTCTAACTCTTTTTTCTTTTTGATCACAAATACTGCATTTTCATTTACAATTTCTTTATGACCTTTTAAAGTGATTAAATCGGTTGTCCAATTTGATATTGCTGCATCAACTTCTTCTAAAAATGTGTGTTTGGTTATAAATACTTCTGTTCGTTCTATAGTCGATTTTTTCTCTTTTAATTCTTCTGATAATTTATTTTTATCAACTTGAAAAACTCCTATTTGTTTCTTTAAATCGTCTAACTTTTTTATTGAATTTTTCCTATTTTCAACTTCATTTTCGATTTTGTGATCTAAGGTGGTAATCAGTTCAAATTTCGGCAACCAATTATTGAACTCCTTTTCAGAATTCTCAAGTTCATTAGATTGCTTTTCAGTAATTACTGTACTATTTTCAATTTGCGGTTTTAAGTTCGCTAGTTGATTTTCTAATACTTTTGATTGGTATAATTTTTCAAGAATACTTTTCTCATTCCTATTTATATTTTGAATGAGTTCTTTAAAAGGTGCTGCTTTTTCATGTTCCTCTAATAATTCAAAATCTTCTTTATGATTTTTTACATCAGCATATAATTTTAAAGATGCTTCTTCTAATTTTTCAGAGTCGGTTGCTAATTTTTTGAAATTCACATACCAACTCTCAACAAACTGCATCGCCACAATCGCTGTTTCTGATTTTATAATTTCAGCATCAAGAACTTTGTCTTTTTCTAATAGTTCAATTTTTATTTCTTCGGATAAAATATCATCCGCATTAATTTTAGCCTGAATTTCTTTTAATGTATTTTCTTCTTTCGATTTTCTCTCTGAAATACCTTGACCAATTTTTTTATAAATTTCTTCGCCAGTAATTTGTTCTAGCAACTTTCCTTTTTCAGGACCTTTTGCTGTTAAAAAGGCAGCAAATTCTCCTTGAGCTAACATCACGGATCTTAAAAACTGATTGTAATCTAATTGTGTGGCGCTATAAACTGCTTCAATTAATTCTCTCTTTGCTTCGGCTAACGTAATCCCTGTGTTTAAATTAATTAACCGCACCTCTTCCGTAGGGTTTTTTAATTTTTTCCCTGCTTTAGAAGCCAAACGCATTCCCCAATAAGCTTCATACCTTACCTTGTCATTCTCAAAAGTTACTCGACTAAAAGCATCATTTGCCCCATGGCTTACCACATCAATTAAGGTGCCTTTTGAGTTATTAAAACGAGGCACATTATGATACAAGGCAATCGTTATTGCATCTAAAACAGTGGTTTTCCCTGCACCTGTTGAACCTGTAATTGCGAACAACCCAACATCTTTAAATTGCTCGTTTTCAAAATCAATAAGAATCGGTTTCTCAGATTTTAAGGAATTTATATTTTGTAATTCTATCTTTAAAATTTTCATAGGAACTCCTTTTACTGATTTTTAACGGCTTGTAAAATTTCGTTAAAAGCATCTAAAACCTGCGGTTTTTCGTCTAGATTAACACCCATTTCTTTACATTTTAATTTAAAAACATCCCTTGGCATTAATTCTTTAATCGATTTTGTGTTTTTTAAAAGTTCCTCAATTCCGATATTAGTTTGCTGCTTTTTTAACGCTATTTTTAAAATTTCAAATGAATATTTTTCAGCTTCTTTTTTTAATGCATCTGTATTTATGGTATGATTTTCCTTCAAGATAATTTCAACCCAAGGCGTTAAATCGTAAGCATTAGAAATCAAATTCGGAAACTGTTCCATGCATTCTTGTAGAGTACCTGTTACCCTGTAAAAGTTCCTAAAACACGGAATTACAGCATCTGTTATAGTAGTTATTTTGTTTTCTTCAACCGTTAAAACAAGTACTTTTTTATCATAATTAACTTCACTAAAACTCAAAATATTTGGCGAACCTGAATACCGTACTTTCTCGTTACCGCCAATAATTTGAGGTCTGTGTAGATGTCCTAAAGCAATATAATCAAAATACGTTGGGAAATCTGCAGCGCCAATATGCCCCAAAGTTCCCACATAAATATTTTGCTCACTGTCAGAAATTGTACCTCCAACCGCAAATAAATGTCCCATCGCAATTACTGGGGCGTTGTTTGTATTTATCAATTTGCATTGATCTGCCGCCGCCTGATAATGATTAATTAAGGCTGTTTTATATTTATCTGTTAAATCTTCAAAAGATTCACCTGCAACGGCGCGTCTAATATCGCCATCGCGCAAATACGGAACGGCTGCAATAATTACTTTTTCGTTATCTATATCAATTTCAAAAACCTCATCTTCTATCGCTTCCGTTGCTTTGCCAACCACCTTTATAGAAAGTGCTTCTAACACATCTTTTGGTGCGTTTAAAATCCCTGCAGAATCATGATTTCCTCCAGTAATAATCACAGATTTACAGCTTGTAGCTTTCAACCTCATCAAAAAGTTATAGTACATTTTCATGCTCTGATTAGATGGCGAAGCAGAATCAAAAATATCTCCAGAAATTAAAAGCACATCAATTTTTGTGTCATTGATATAATTTTCAATCCACTTTAAAAACAAGGTTTGTTCTTCTAATTGCGAATTTTCGTGGAGTCTGTGCCCTAAATGCCAATCTGCGGTGTGAAGTATTTTCATAGCGATTTATTAGTTATTTAGCTTTTTTTTAGTTGATGAAACTTTTTAATACTTATAAATCACCCTTAAATTAGGATGATTTTATGTGAAATTTAATGACAAAAATAAAGAGGTTTAAAATACATACTTACATAATTTATTGCAGTAAAAGAATAATTTCTGTCCTCAACTTTGGTAATTCCTTTATGATAATCGTCCAAATAACTTCATCAGAAATATTGTCGTATTCATGTGCAATTCTATTTATAGCTTCTCCTATAATCTCAATATTTCTTTCTACCGCTTTTTTTTGTTTTTTAAATCATTTTGATATTCAAAAAAATCTCTTTTCTCTGGTAAGAAGTCATAAATTTCATCAATAGACCTTATGATATCCTCTAACCAAGCGTTAATTCTATAGTCCATAAATGAGGACTTTTGTTTTATCTAACTCCTTTCTAAAATATTGATTTTTAATCCCTCTCTCTTCAATTAAATCTATTTGACGTTTTAATAATTCCTCTAACTTTTCTTTGAATTGAAAATACAAATCCGTGTATTTAAAAGGATCATTTTCATTAAAATCAACTGCAAAATCTATATCTGAATTCTCATTAAAATCATCACGTAAAACGGAGCCAAAGGCCGAGAAACTTCGGACTTTATACTCTTTACAAAGCTTTTTTTATCAAATTGATATTTTTATCATCTATTTTCATATTTCAAAAACACCTAAAGTTTTAAAAATACTTCATCTTATTTTTAACTTCAAAGAAACTATTACTTTTACCCCGCAATCATATAACCACCATCTGCAGTATACACGCCACCCGTCATATAATTACCCGCATCCGAAGCTAATAAACAAGCCAAACCAACTATTTCTTCTGGCATTCCCATTCTTCCGCTTGGTATTGATCTTTCTAACTTATGTAGCATTTTTTCATTTTGCCACAACGCTGCACTGAATTTTGTTTTGATTAATCCTGGGCAAATTGCGTTGGCTTTAACACCATATGGTCCCCATTCTTTTGCTTGATTCTTTGTCAACATTAAAATAGCTGCTTTACTTGTGCTATAAATTCCTAATCCAAAACCAGGAGTTAATGCTTCAACAGATGCTATGTTAATAATACTTCCATTTTTATTGGCTTTTAAATGTGGTAAAACCAAGTTTGATAAAGACCAAGGCGCTTTTACATTCACATCCATAATTTTATCAAAAATTGTAGGATCTACCTCTTCAATCGGACTGTAAACCGGATTAATAGCCGCGTTATTTACTAAAATATCTATGCGTCCAAAAGCTTCCATTGTTTTCTCGACCAAGTTTTTACGTTGATCTTCTTTCCCAATATGACAGGCTATTCCTATTGCTTTTAAACCTTCGGCTGTAAATTCTTTTGCAACCTCGTTACAAGCTTCTTGACTTCTGCTAGAAATTACAACCTGTGCGCCATTTTGTGCCAATCCTTTTGCAATTGCTTTTCCGATTCCTTTGCTTGAACCTGTGATGATTGCAACTTTACCCTCTAAATTAAATTGTTTTTTTATATTCATTATAAAATATATTCTTTGTCTTTTTTAATGGTAATTACCTCATCATTCATTAAAGATTCTGCGAGTGAAATTGTTTTTGGAACCTCATATTTAAAATAGAATTTCATTGTATGAATTTTACTTTCATAAAAAGTTTCTGAATATTTTCTGTCCCCATTTTTTAACTCGGTTTTACCATCCACAGCCATTTCTAACCACAACCATCCTAAAACAACAATACTCATATATTCCATGAATAAATTGGCATCTGCTAAATAGCGCTCGTGATTCCCTTTCATAGCAAAAGGCATTAAATGACCTAATACTTTTTGAGAAAGCGTTAATTTATCTCCTAAAATAGTAGCATATCCTTTTAAATCTTCATCATTAGAAGCCGCAATAATTGTTTTTAAAATTTCTGCAGATAACAACTCTAATCCTTTTCCGTTTTGCATGGTAACTTTTCTACCCAACAAATCTTGAGATTGAATACCTGTTGTACCCTCATACAAGGCATAAATTCTAATATCTCTATAATATTGTTGCAAAGAAAAATCGGTACAGAAACCATAACCTCCTAAAACTTGCAGACCATTATTAACCGATTCTGCGCCCGCTTCTGATGGATATGTTTTTACAATAGGAATAATCACTTCTAATAATAAATGATATTTTTCTTTCTCTTCTTCGGATGTCGCCGTAGTTAAAATATCTTGATATTTTGAAGCTAACATGACCAAACTTAAAGAACCTTCTACAATAGATTTTTGCAATAATAACATCCTTCTAACATCTGGATGTTCTATAATTAAACTCTGCTTTTCTGTTGGATTCTTCTTTCCGTCCGCAGATAATTTTCTTCCTTGTGGTCTTTCGTTTGCATAGTGCAAAGAAGTTCTGTAGGCTGCCATTGCAATTGCTGCAGCGCCTCTACCAACAGCTATTCTTGCGCCATTCATCATCAAAAACATTTGTTTTAAACCCTTGTGCTCTTCACCAACTAACCAACCTCTACAATCATTTGTATCACCAAAACCTAAATGTGTTGTGCAATAGCCTTTTTGACCCATTTTCTGAAAATCAGCAACCGTCATTACATCATTATAGGTTAAAGTTCCGTCTTCTTGTAATCTATTTTTAGGAACTACAAATAGAGAAATTCCCTTGGTTCCTTTTGGAGCTCCTTCAATTCTTGCCAACACTAAATGCACAATATTTTCTGCAAATTGATGATCGCCACCAGAAATAAATATTTTCTGTCCAGAAATTTTATAAAATTCGTCTTTGGTTGGTGTTGCTTTTGTGGTAATATCAGAAAGTGAACTTCCTGCTTGTGGCTCTGTTAAACACATGGTGCCTCCCCAAACTCCCGATAACATATTTGGTATATAGGTTTCTTTCAAAGCATCGGTTCCAAATTCTACAATTAATTCTGCAGCTCCTTGCGTTAAACTGGGGTATCCTGGCAAATGATTATTAGCAGCATCCATAATATAAACCGCGGCTTGTAGTGCAGAAAACGGAATTTGTAATCCACCATCCTCATAATCAAAACAGGCGGAGATGATGCCCATTTCACCAGATTGGTGCATCACTTTTTGAACTTGTTTGTGCACAATTACAGTTCCGTCTTTATGATATGCGGGCGTTTCGTCCATTTCTTTAAAATATGGATACAACTCTCTATCAGAAAATTCTTTTACTGAATCGATAAACAAATCTAAAGACTCTATATCGTGTTCTTTGAATCTTTCTCTTGTAAGTAAATCTTCTAATTGATGAATATCATAAAGTATGTATTTAAGTGTTTCGAGGTCTACATACTTTTTTTGCATTTTCTTGAATTTTTTTTGTGAATTTTTACTACTTGTATCTGCAGATTAAACAGCTTCTACATCTTCAAATATAATGAAAATTACTATGCATGCATAGTAAAATAAAAAAACTATGTATTCTTAATAAATTAAAATTTATTTATTACGAATAATAGTGTAAAATAGAAACTTTAAAGTTGATTCTTAATATTTTGAAGTTCTGCTTTTACAGCTTCTAATCTACTAATAATTTCGTGAGTATTAAAGATTGCTTCAGGATTTTTCTTAAGCTTTTGTTTCGCTCCTTCTAAAGTAAAACCACGTTCTTTTACTAAATTGAATATTAATTTAAAGTTTTTAATATCTTCTGGAGTAAAAAGTCGGTTGCCTTTTGCATTCTTTTTAGGTTTGATAATTGCAAATTCTTTCTCCCAAAAACGTACTAACGAAGTATTTACATTAAAGGCTGTTGCCACTTCACCTATTTTATAATATCTCTTTTCGGGTAAATCTATATGCATTTTTTAGTGTTGAATATTCGGTATTCGGTATTCGGTATTCGGTATTCGGTATTCGGTATTCGGTATTCGGTATTCGGTATTCGGTATTCGGTATTCGGTATTCGGTATTCGGTATTCGGTATTCGGTATTCGGTATTCGGTATTCGAAAAATAAAAAATCCTTATGGTAATTCCTATTTAAACTAAAATTATTTCTCCAATTTCTTGTTTCTTGGCTTTTGATTCTTACTTCTTTTAAATCTAAAACTTCATAGCTAAAATATATTCTCTTGGTTCTTGCCTCTTTTGTTTCTCAACTCATTTAACCTAAAACTGTATATCTATACCCTAATCTCCATCAATCTAACTAAAAAAACATATTAATCGTAAGACTGACTTTCTTCTGATGCTTGTTGTAAGGTTGCAAACTCTTCTAAAGACAAATCTCCGTAATAAAAATTAATAGGATTTAAAGCAATGTCATTTTTATGAACTTCATAATGTAAATGTGGGGCAACAGACAAACCTGTATTGCCAACAAAACCAATTAAATCTCCTCTTTTCACATCTTGATATCTCTTTACAACCATTTTACTCAAATGCGCATAAATAGTTTTATAGCCATAACCATGATCTATATAAATTACATTACCGTACGTGCTACTTCTTTGCGCTCTATATATTTTACCGTTTCCTGATGCATACACGGGCGTTCCTTTCGGAGCCGTAAAATCCATTCCTTTATGAAATTTATTAATTTTTAAAATAGGGTGCATTCTCATTTTATAACCAGAAGCAACATAGAAATCTCCCTTTGTAATTGGTAAAATTGCCGGAATTGAAGCTAACATCCCTTCTTTTTCTTTGGCTAGAGCAACAATTTCATCTAAAGATTTAGACTGTACAGACATTTGTTTAGATAGAATATCTAATTTTTTAGAAACACTTTTAACCAAATCAGAATTGTCATATCCTTCTAAATACTTATACCTATTCACCCCACCAAAACCAGCTTTACGTTGCTCTTCTGGTATAGGATTTGCTTCAAAATACGCTCTGTATATATTATTATCTCTGTCTTGCATTTGCAATAAAACTTGAGACATTTCGTCTACTTGTTTGTTTGTTAACTCAAGATTAAATTCTGTGTATTTTAATTCGCGCTCTGTAGCCAATTCATTTGGTGTTTTTAAAAACTGACTAAAACCAATAAACCCAAAAAAAGCGATTAATATAACGCCTAAAAAACTAAAAAGTACTTTTCGATACCGATCGCTCTTCTTTACAGCAATTTTTCTGTAAGAAAGGGTATCCTCATCATAATAATATTTTACTTTTGCCATAATGTTTATTGTACTATTTTTGTTTAGTAAATGATTTTATTTGACAGTAATTTTTTTATAATAACAGGTAAATTTACAAAATGTTTTGCAACTGCTTTTTTAAAGTAGTTTTTTTTAAAAATAAATTAACATAATCCAACTTGTTGGAAACTTCACTTCTATGAAATCTCAAGATATACGTGCTACTTTTTTAGACTTTTTTCAAAAAAAATCACATGTCATAGTTCCTTCTGCTCCAATGGTAACCAAAGATGATCCTACGTTACTCTTCGTGAATTCTGGAATGGCCCCTTTTAAAGAATATTTTTTAGGAAACGGAATTCCTAAAAGCAACAGACTTACAGATTCTCAAAAATGTTTACGGGTTTCTGGTAAACACAACGATTTAGAAGAAGTTGGGTATGATACCTATCATCATACATTGTTTGAAATGTTGGGTAATTGGTCTTTTGGTGATTATTTTAAAAAAGAAGCAATTGCTTGGGCTTGGGAATTACTTACAGAAGTTTATAAGATTGATAAAGACCTATTATATGTAACTGTTTTTGAAGGAAGTGATGATGCTGATAAATTGGCAATAGACACAGAAGCTTTTGATCTATGGAAACAATTTATTGCCGAAGACAGAATTTTAAAAGGAAATAAAAAAGATAATTTCTGGGAAATGGGCGAACAAGGACCTTGCGGACCTTGCTCTGAAATTCATGTAGATATTCGTTCTGCAGAAGAAAAAGCAAAAGTAGATGGTAGAACTTTAATCAACCAAGATCATCCTCATGTTGTAGAAATATGGAACTTGGTTTTTATGCAGTATAATAGAAAAGCCAACGGGTCTTTAGAAGACTTACCAAACAAACATATTGATACTGGTATGGGGTTTGAGCGTTTGTGTATGGTTTTACAAAACGTGCAATCTAACTATGATACCGATGTTTTTACACCAATTATCAGAGAAATTGAAACCATTACCAACACAAAATACGGTTCAAATAAAGAACAAGATATTGCAACCCGCGTAGTTTCTGATCATGTTAGAGCCGTTGCTTTTTCTATTGCCGATGGCCAACTGCCAAGTAATACAGGGGCAGGTTATGTAATTCGTAGAATTTTGCGAAGAGCCATTCGTTACGGATTTACATTTTTAGATAAAAAAGAACCTTTTATTTATAGATTGGTTGCTGTTTTAAGTGATAAAATGGGAACTGCTTTTCCTGAACTAAAGGCGCAAAAACAACTAATAGAAAATGTAATTAAAGAAGAAGAGAACTCTTTTTTAAGAACATTAGACCAAGGTTTAATACTCCTTGATGGTATTATTTCAGCATCCAAAACAAACCAAATTTCTGGTGATAAAGTATTTGAACTGTATGATACTTTCGGGTTTCCGATCGATTTAACAGCCTTAATTTTATCTGAAAAAGGCTATACTTTAGATGAAAAAGGTTTTGAAGAAGAATTACAGAAACAAAAAAACAGATCGCGTGCGGCAAGTAAAATGAGTACAGAAGATTGGACTATTTTAAAGGAGGATGCTGTTGAAGAGTTTGTAGGCTATGATTTTTTAGAAACCAACGTAAAAATTACTAGATACAGAAAAGTAACCTCTAAAAAAGATGGCGAAATGTATCAATTAGTCTTTAATTTAACGCCATTTTATCCCGAAGGTGGTGGTCAAATTGGTGATAAAGGATATTTAGAAGATTCGCATGGTGATGTCATTTATATTATAGACACTAAAAAAGAGAACAACGTCATTATTCATTTCACAAAAAATCTTCCGGCTCATTTAACCGAAAGTTTTAAAGCGATTGTTGATCAACCGCATCGCTTTAAAACAGAATGTAATCATACCGCTACGCATCTATTACATCAGGCTTTAAGAGAAGTTCTAGGAACACATGTAGAGCAGAAAGGTTCTGCCGTAAATGCGAACTATGTACGTTTTGATTTTTCTCATTTCTCTAAAATGACCTCGGATGAATTACAAGATGTTGAAAACTTTGTAAATGCTCGTATTTCGGGTAAATTACCTTTGGTAGAAAAGAGAAATATACCCATGCAACAGGCAATTGATGACGGCGCAATGGCTTTGTTTGGTGAGAAATATGGAGATACGGTTAGAGCAATTAAATTTGGAAAATCAGTAGAACTTTGTGGCGGAACTCATGTAAAAAACACGAGTGATATTTGGCATTTTAAATTAAAATCTGAAGGCGCAGTTGCGTCAGGTATCCGAAGAATTGAAGCGATTACTAATGACGCTGTAAAAGATTTTTACACCGATAATAGTACAACTTTACTTCAAGTAAAAGAACTTTTAAACAACGCAAAAAACCCTGCAAAAGCAGTTCAGAAATTACAAGATGAAAATACTGCTTTACAAAAACAAATAGAGCAGTTGTTAAGAGAGAAAGCTCAAAACGTATCAGGTGAAATAAAAAACCAATTACAAGAAATAAATGGTGTTCAATTTTTAGCAACAAAAATAGATTTAGATCCTAACGGAATTAAAAATTTAGCGTTTGAAATCGGTAAAGAACATCAAAATTTATTTATGTTATTTGCTACTGCCCCTTCTAAAGATAAAGCAATGTTAACCTGTTATATTTCTAAAGAATTAGCAAATGAACGTGGTTACGATGCAGGCAAAGTTGTAAGAGAATTAGGAAAACTAATTCATGGTGGCGGTGGCGGTCAGAATTTCTTTGCAACGGCTGGTGGTAAAAATCCGGGCGGAATAGCAAAAGCTTTAGAAAAAGCTAAAGATTATTTGGTATAATCGTTTAGATAAATGTATTTGATTTGACAAAAATTAAACAAAAACTTGTATTTGTAATGGTTCTTTTCATGATTGTTATCGTTTTAATTCTTTCTGGTTTTGGCATTTGGTGTGCTAGTTCTTTTCTGTTTGATAATCGATAAGTATGAAAAAAAATGCATTACCAGCATCAATTATAAATCTTGCAAAAAAATAAATTGATTTTATATTAGAAATTTAAGGTGTAATGAAACTTCAGACTCAAATTCCACTTAACAAAAAAACTGAAAACCTTATTGATTACAATTCGAAATTGTTGTTATTAGGTTCTTGTTTTTCTGAAAATATTGGCCATAAACTTCAGTACTTTAAATTTCAAACGTGTCAGAATCCTTTTGGCATTCTTTTTCATCCAAAAGCAATAGAAACTTTTATAAAGAATGTTATTGATAAAAAAATGTTTACAGAAAAAGACATTATTTTTCAAAACGAGCGCTGGCATTGTTTTGATGCACATTCTAGTGTAAGTTCTACTGCTAAAAATGAAGTATTAAACACCTTAAATACACACGTTTTAACAACAAATAAAAAGCTAAAAAAAGCAAGCCATCTATTGATTACGCTAGGAACTGGTTGGGTATATCGTTTGATAGAAACCAATAAAATTGTTGCAAACTGTCATAAAATTCCGCAGAAAAAATTCTCAAAAGAGTTGTTATCTGTTGATGAAATTACCGAAAGTCTAAAAACAATTAGTACCCTTATAAGATCTGTAAATAAAAATGTACAGGTGGTGTTTACCGTTTCTCCTGTTAGACATTTAAAAGATGGCTTTACAGAAAACGCACAAAGTAAAGCGCATTTAATTGCAGCAATACACCAACATATAAACCGCGCTCAAAGAAATAGTAGTTATTTCTCTAGCTATGAAATTATGATGGATGAATTAAGAGACTACCGTTTTTATGCCGAAGATATGATACACCCAAATACAACTGCCATCAATTATATTTGGGAAAAACTTGTATCTACTTGGTTTTCTAACGAAGCATCAAAAACTATGAAAGAAATTGATGTTATTCAGCGCGGAATACTGCATAGATCTTTTAATGAAAAATCTAGCGAGCATCAACAATTTTTAGAAAAGTTAGCTGTTAAAAAGAAAAACATACAACAACAATTTCCTTTTATCAACTTTTAAAAAAATCTATTTTTCTATAAACTGATCCACATTTTGCCAAGGACCTCCATTAATTACGTCAATACCGTGTTGCTTTAAAAATTGTGCTGCTTGCCCGCTTCTGCCTCCGCTTTTACAGACTGCAATTACAGGTTTTTTCCAAGCTTTTATTTTATCAATCTCAACAGGAATTAAGTTTAAGACAATATGCTTTGCACCGTCTGTATGACCGTCATTCCACTCCACTAATGTTCTAACATCTAAAACAACCGCATCTTTTTCTAAATACTCTTTAATCTCAACACTCATATCTTTTTTTTTAAACATGTCAAATAAACCCATGTGATTTCTTTATAATTCATGCAAACTTAAACCATTTTCAATAAGCTTTGTGTAACTTTTATTACTTTTTAACGCTTTTAAAATGCTTAAAATAGCAGATTTTATAGAAAAATCGTTTTTCAAAGCTAACTCATACAACTCTAAAAACAATAACCAATCACTTGCAAAATTCAATTTTAATTGATTAAATATTGCTAGTATCTTTTCTTCGGTTACGGTATCTTCTTCCCGCATTTTTTTTACGTCACTGTATAAAGAATAGAGTTCTTGGGCCGTTTCAGAATAGGTTATTTTATGAGTTTTTATATCAGAAACTTTACTAGCATCCTCAAAAGAAGCAATATCTGCGGCACCTGAATAAGCAGAAATTACTGCTTTACCAATTGCCATATCAAAAATACCCCACTCAGGTTTAAATAAAACCTCTTCTTTGTAGGTAACCGTGCATTCATCAAAAGTAATAATTAGTATTTTACCTCTTAAATCTCTTGTGCCCGTAATTGCTTTTCCTTTTACAATAATACCGCTTTCAAACTCTAAAGTCATAAATTCGCCTTCGTAAATTCCGTATGCTTTTAAATCTCTAGGACTCATGTCTTCAATCGGTAAATTAATTCCTTTTAATTTACCAACCGGACTCCCAAAACCAGCAGCATGACTTGTAATACCATGCCCAATTAATTCTTTATCTCGGTTCGATAACGCTGTTTTACCTGTTGTTTGAAAATAAGCAACCTTATTATTTTTATGCGGAATAACATTGGTAAAAACACCCGATATTTGAATGCCAGTTGTTAATTCTATGGTTCCTAAACTTTCAGATTTCACAAGCTTTTCAATTCCTTTTAAACCTCCGTTTCTTAAAGCCATTGTGTTTGCAAACTCGTCTAAAACCAAACTTAAATAAGCAAAATCTGGGGTTACAAATAATTGAGGTTGCGGCTTTGTAATATCAAAATTAACAGTTGCAGCATCTAGAGAATAGGCTACTTTTTTTACATCATTTTGCATGCACCAAGCACTTTCTCCGATTGAAGAAAGTAAACCTGCTCCGTATATTTTAGGGTTTTCTAAACGACCAATTAAACCATATTCTACAGACCACCAGTGCAAATTTCTAATTTGTGCCATTTCAGACAATTCGCCCATATTATCTTGCAACCATTCTACTTTTTCTTGTGCTTCATCAATTTGCTCTGCAGTTGCGTTTGGGTTTTCTTTTAAGATTGATAAAAGTCGGATTGCCTCATACATTTCATAATCTTTGGCAGATGAAATTGCTTTGCTACCAATTTCACCAAAACGCCTTAAGTATTCAGAATATTCTGGATTTGCAATAATAGGTGCATGCCCAGCAGCTTCATGAATAATATCTGGCGCGGGTGTATATTCTATATGATTTATAGTTCGCATGTCTGACGCAATCACTAAAACATTATACGCTTGAAACTCCATAAATGCATTTGGCGGAATAAAACCATCTACCGAAACTGCAGCCCAACCAATTTCTTTTAAAATTCTATTCATTCCCTCCATATGCGGAATGTTTTCAAAAGAAATGCCAGTTTTTTCTAACCCTGGCATGTATGATTTATGGGCAACTTTACTCAAGTAATCAACATTTATACGCATTACGTAACGCCAAACTGCCTGGTTTTGAGAAGTATATTCTTCATAAGGCTGTTTTACAATAAACTTGTGCAAATGTTGGGGTAACTTTTTAGTTACTGCATTTAATTCAAAATGGGTTTTCATTGTAGATATACTAGAATTTACTGGGTAAAATTACGGATTTTGTAATAGATGCGTTCCTTATTTCTTGTTAAAGATTGAATTCATAATGAGAACGAATTCAAAAATCAAATTATACTTCGACAATACCTACGGACCTTTTAGTTTTTAAAATGCTAAAAGAAATTAGTCAAGAAAAAAGGGTCGCGTTATATGTTGATAAAAAGGCAACATCTTAGCAACCTAAAAAATTAGTAAATCGTTTCCTTTAAAAAACAGAAAAAATAATAGTGTGTTTACTACTACTTTTATCTAAAGTATTTACGGTATCGGTTTCGTGAACTTTTAAAAATGTCGTTAAAATATTCCCTACTTTTACACTATAAAACATAGAAATGAACAAGAAAGTTATCTTAATGATTCTAGATGGATGGGGCATTACACAAGACCCAAAAGTATCTGCCATTTACAATGCTAAAACACCCTTTATCAACTCTTTATATAACAAATACCCAAATGCAGAATTAAGAACCGACGGCGAACATGTTGGTTTACCCGAAGGGCAGATGGGCAATTCTGAAGTTGGGCACATGAATTTAGGCGCTGGTAGAATTGTGTATCAAAATTTGGCGAGAATTAATAAAGCGGTTAAAGAAAAAACTTTAGGGCAAGAAAAAGTATTGTTAGATACTTTTAAATATGCCAAAGAAAATAACAAAAGTGTTCATTTATTGGGTTTGGTTTCTAACGGCGGTATCCATGCACATATAGATCACATCAAAGGATTGTTAGACGTTGCCAAAGAGCAAGAAATTGATAATTTGTTTTTACATGCCTTTACAGATGGTAGAGATTGCGATCCTAAATCGGGCGCATTTTTTATCAATGACATCCAAGAATACATGAAAGAAAGTACTGGCGAATTAGCGACTGTTACTGGGCGCTATTATGCGATGGATAGAGATAATAGATGGGAACGTGTTCATAAAGCTTATGACGGACTTGTAAATGCTGTCGGTACTAAAACTACGGATATTATTGCGAGCATCAACCAGAATTATGAGAAGGGTTTAACTGATGAGTTTCATAAACCAATCATTATTACCAATGAGAACGGATCACCAAAAGCGCAGATAAAAGAGGGCGATGCGGTGCTTTTCTTTAACTATAGAACCGATAGAGGAAGGGAATTAACAAATGCTTTGTGCCAGAATGATTTCCCTGAATTTAACATGAAAAAATTAAAGTTATATTTTACAACCATGACGTTGTATGATGCTTCCTTTAAAGGAATCAATGTTATTTATAACAGCGATAATATAAAAAACACATTGGGCGAAGTTTTATCTAAAGCTGGTAAAAAACAAATTAGAATTGCGGAAACAGAAAAATATCCTCACGTAACATTTTTCTTTTCTGGCGGACAAGAAGCTCCTTTTGAAGGTGAATCTCGTATTTTAAGAAACTCGCCAAAAGTAGCTACCTATGATTTAAAACCAGAAATGTCTGCGTATGAATTAACAGATGCTTTGTGTGATGATTTAGAGAAAGGCGAGGCAGATTTTGTCTGTTTAAATTTTGCAAATGGCGATATGGTTGGGCATACCGGAATGCTAGATGCAGCAATTAAAGCCTGTGAAGCGGTTGATAATTGTGCAAAAAGAGTCATAGAAACGGGTCTAGAAAACGGATATTCTATTTTACTAATTGCCGATCATGGAAATTGTGAAACAATGATGAATCCCGATGGATCTCCGCACACGGCACACACAACAAATCCTGTTCCGTTTATTTTAATTGATGACACTATAAAATCGATAAAAAGCGGCGTTTTAGGCGATATCGCGCCAACAATATTAGAACTTATTGGCGTTGAACAACCAATAGAAATGACACAAAAATCACTTTTATAATTATGAAAAACATCCTATTTTTTTTCTCATTAATACTTTTTACTGCCTGTAATTCAAACAAAAATGCAGTAAAAAGCAAGACGACAGAAACAACACAAGCAATCATAAAAGAAGTTAAACAGCCTCCCAGAATCATTACGGCTAAAAAAAATACTGATGGGTATTTAATTGGTATTGCTAACAAAGAATCTTTTTCAGATGACTCTTTTAAAACTTGGTTTAATAGTAGGTATTCAGAATACAACACCGATAAAGAAACTATTGGTAAACTTACCGAGGCACTTAAAGGTTATACTATAAAAGGCTTTATGGCAACTTGGTGCGGAGATAGTAGAAGAGAAACGCCTCGTTTTTATAAAATTTTAGATGAAACTGGTTTTGATCAAAATAATTTTGAATTGATTACCGTTAACAAAAGTAAAAGAACTCCAGATAATTTACAAGAAGGCTTTAATTTAATTAGAGTTCCTACTTTTATCTTTTACAAAAACGGCAAAGAAGTTGGGCGCTATGTAGAATACCCAAGAGAAACAATCGAAAAAGATATTCTTAAAATTGTTACAGAACAACCTTACAAACATTCTTACGATAAAAGCTAATAGGTTTTTCCCTTAAAAAAACTATTTTTTGACACAGATTTCACAGATTAAACCAATTAAATCGGTATAATCTGTGTCTTCTTTCTTTCAAGGCTTTATCTACCTTTGTGTTTCGTCGAAGATATAAATCCTAATAAATATAGTAACTTTGTAGCTCAATTTTTGAAAATGATTAAAATTAAAACGAAAGAAGAAATAGAAATAATGCGCGAAAGCGCATTGATCGTTTCTAAAACATTAGGAATGCTTGCCAAAGAAGTAAAACCAGGTGTAACTACTTTGTATTTAGACAAACTTGCCGAAGATTTTATTAGATCAGAAGGCGCAATCCCTGGGTTTTTAGGCTTGTACGATTTCCCTAACACACTTTGCATGAGTCCGAATTCGCAAGTTGTTCACGGATTCCCTACTAAAGAACCCTTAAAAGAAGGCGATATTATTTCTATAGACTGTGGTGCTTTAAAGAATGGTTTTTATGGCGATCATGCGTATACTTTTGCCGTTGGCGAAATTGATGCCAAGACTAAAAAATTATTAGACGTTACCAAAGAAAGTTTGTATGTTGGTATTCGCGAATTTAAAGCCGGCAATAGAGTTGGTGATGTTGGTTTTGCCATTCAGAATTTTACTGAAAAACATGGCTATGGCGTTGTAAGAGAATTAGTAGGTCATGGATTAGGACGTAAAATGCACGAAGACCCAGAAATGCCAAATTATGGTAAAAGAGGAAGAGGTAAAAAATTTGTAGAAGGAATGGTAGTTGCGATTGAACCAATGACCAATATGGGAACTCACAAAATAAGACAACATTCTGATGGTTGGACGATAACAACGTTAGACAATAAACCTTCTGCACATTTTGAGCACGATGTTGCTATTGTAAACGGAAAACCAGAATTACTTTCTACTTTTAAATATGTAAATGAGGCTTTGGGGATTGTTACTGACGAGGAGAAAGAGTTTAGACAGTAGGTTGGTGTTACACGGAGATTCGCAGAGTTTATTTTTGCCTGACTTTTAAAAGAGCTTCACAGAGATTCGCAGAGGTTATTATTTAGAATAGGTGTTAAGAGTTTCGCAGAGAGATTTTTTATTTCTCAAAATAATTTTATTTTATTATTCACTATTGAAACTGAATGGTAAATTATGGAAGATACCAAAATCACAGAAAAAATAATTGGTGCTGCTATCGAAGTTCATCGTGCTTTAGGTCCTGGTTTGTTAGAATCTGCTTATCAAGAATGTACAATTTATGAATTGAAATCGATTGGACTAAAAGTGAAAAAAGAATTAATGTTGCCAATCATTTATAAAGATATAATATTAGAGCACGGATATAGAATTGACTTGCTTGTAGAAAATAAAATTGTTTTGGAACTAAAAACGATTGATAAGTTTACAGACGTTCATTATGCCCAAATTTTAACATACTTGAAGTTAGGTAACTACCCTTTAGGCTTACTGATTAATTTTAATACAAAATTATTAAAAAATGGAATTAAAAGATTTATAAACACCTAATAAACTCAATACCTCTCTGTGCAACTCCGCGAAACAACAATGTCTATATTCAAATCCATCCTAAACACCATACCAAGGCCCTTATTAATTAAGGCAAGTTACCTGGTGCGACCAATAATCGCACTATCTTTAAAAGGAAATAAATTCACAGATCCTATAGACGGAAAAAGCTTTCGTAAGTTTTTGCCTTATGGATACGGAAAACAACGTGAAAACGCACTTTCACCATCAACCTTATCCCTAGAAAGACATCGACTAATGTGGTTGTTTTTAAGAGATGACACCGATTTCTTTACATCAACTAAAAAATTAAAAGTTTTACACATTGCACCAGAACAATGTTTTTTAGATATTTTTAGAAACCAAGATAATCTTGACTATACAACGTCAGACCTAGAATCGCCAATTGCAGATATAAAAGCAGATATTTGCGATTTACCTTTTGATGACAATTCTTTTGATGTTATTTTTTGCAACCATGTTTTAGAGCATATTACGGATGACACCAAGGCAATACAAGAATTATTTAGAGTGCTAAAAAAAGGCGGATTTGGTGTTTTTCAAATTCCGCAAGACATCACAAGAAAAACAACTTTTGAAGACGATTCTATTATAGACAAAAAAGAACGCGCAAAAATATTCGGACAATATGACCATGTAAGAGTCTATGGTTTAGATTATTTTGAGAAGTTACGTTCTGTAGGTTTTACGGTTGATGAAATTGATTATACAAAAAAAATCGCTCCAGAAAAACTAGAACGATTTTGTTTAATGAAAGGAGAAATCCTTCCGGTTTGTTATAAAAAGTAGAAATGCCTTTAGTGAGATCTTACTTTAAATATCTATTTATAAACGTAATTCGTAAACTCATTCATAGTACCATCAGCATCTGAAAATAATAAAATTACTTCTAGTTCAGGATTCTGTTCTACAAACGCTTTTGTTTTCTCTAAACCCATTGCCATAAAAGCGGTTGCATACGCATCTACATTAGCACAATCTAAATTGGCAATTACAGACGCACTTAATAAGTTACTTTCTGTTGCGAAACCCGTTATCGGATTAATGGTATGAACGTACTTTTTTCCGTCTTCAAGAAATCTAAATTTCCTATAATTACCAGAAGTTGCCATCGATTTATCTGAAAGATTAATCACTTTAAAACCTTCATTTTCGCCAGCGTTTATAGGATCGATCAATTTAATAATCCATGGTTTATTATTGTCTTTAGTTCCTTTTGCACGTATTTCCCCACCAATTTCAATCAGATAATTTTCAATATTTTTATCGTTAAAAAAACGCGCAACAATATCAATTGCAAAACCTTTGGCAATCGAGTTAAAATCTAAATACACTTTAGAATTTGCTTTTACAATCTTACCGTCTATCAAACTAACTTTATCTAAACCAACAAACTGCATGTATGCTGCAATTTCATTATCCGTAAGATCTCTTTTCTCATTTTCAGGACCAAACCCGTAAGCATTTACTAAATTACCAACCGTAGGATCAAAAAAACCGTTTGTTTCTTTATGAATTTTTTTTGATTTTTGAAACACTTCGGTAAAAATAGGATCAATAATAACCGAAGTTTCTCCTCGGTTTATTTTAGAAATATCAGACGTTGATTGGTAGGTAGACACCGAATTATTGATGAGTAAGAATAAGCTGTCTAGCGACTTTTGATAATTATTTTCAGCATTTAAATACGTTATTTTATAAGTTGTACCGAATACACCACCCTCTAAAGTAAAGTTTTGCGGTTTTGTATCCTTATTACACCCTATAAAAATCGTTAAAACTGCCAAAAACAGTACTATTTTAGTTGTTTTCATAAATCTTTTAATTTCCTACAAAAATAGTGTTTAAATTTTTCACAAATTATGATTTAGACCGCTTAATGTCTAACGATTTTGTTAGCTTTGTTGCTCAAATTTAATTTTAAAATATGAAAAAAATAACAACCATATTTCTATTAGTAACAATTTTAATAAGTTCTTGTGTTTCAAAAAAACAATTCGTTGCTTTAGAGGCTTCCAACGCTGAAACCAAAGAAGAGTTATTAAAAGTTGAAACTACTTTACAAAAATGTTTAATTGAAAAAGAGAAACAAGATACCAAAGTATTTGCTCTTGATGAACAAATTAAATATTTAAAAGAAGATAAAAAAACAGCTCTAAAACAAGTGGAGAACTTAACTGTTTTAACACAATCTTCTTCTGATAACATTAAAACTGTAATTTCTCAATTGAGTGAAAAAGACAAATACATTAATGGTATTAGAAAAGCAATGACTCAAAAAGACTCTATTAATCTTGCTTTAAAATATCACTTAACAAAGAATTTAACAGATGGTATTAGAGATGAAGATATTGAAGTTAATGTTGAGAAAACAGTAGTTTTTATCTCTATTTCAGATAAGTTATTATTTAAAAGCGGTAGTTATAATGTAACTGACCAAGCGTACACGGTTTTAGAGAAAATTGCCAAAGTTGTTAACGACCAACCTAAAATGGATGTAATGATCGAAGGCCATACAGATACAACTCCTATTAAGAGAGATTTAATTCAAGATAACTGGGATTTATCTGCTTTAAGAGCTACTTCAATTACTAGAATTTTACAATACAAGTACGGTGTAAAACCAGAAAGATTAATTGCAGCAGGAAGAAGTCAATATATTCCATTAGTACCAAATGACACTGCAGAAAATAAATCTAAAAATAGAAGAACAAAAATTATTATCATGCCTAAATTAAATGAGTTTTTCGACTTATTAGAGCAAGATTCTAAATAATTTTAGTCCTTTTCAAACTATTAAAAAACCACTCTTTTTGAGTGGTTTTTTCGTTAAGTAGGTATCTTGCCTATTGTTTTTTTCTTAAAAAAAGATAAATTATTGTCGTATTTAAGCTAAATTTTACAATAAATAAATAGTTCTTTAACTTCACTACATATTACGACAAGAAGTATTGCCAATCCGATAAATAGTGTACATTTTAGGGTATTACTGCTAACCCATACCAATTTAATTTTCAAATAAATTTTAAATTGACCATCTATAATTCCTCAATAATCTAGCTGTTCATCATTAACTTTTGATTTAAAAGTTACCAAAGGAATTGTATTTTATAAATTTTTAGAGTTAGTCGAAAATGAGTTTTATTCTACATAATAATGTATGAATACAATCTAGAAATTGATGAGGAAAAAGCCAATATACAATTAAGGCCATATTAGCAATAGCGTATCTTAAAAAAGAACAATTAGTAGAAAAAAAGGAGGAGCGTATCGTAGCAGAAAAATAGCGTCAAATAAATTAACAAATTGTATCCAATAAGATTAAATACTATTAAAAATAATGCGTTACCAAAAAGAAAAAGTCCTCGTAAAAAGAAACAATATTTTATTTTAACTTTCCTAAAACAACGCACAATGCCTAAAATTTTAGTGGTTGAAGATTCAAAAAGTCTTTTAGAAAAAATTTGCAAAATACTACAATCAGAAAGTTTTGACGTAATTTGGGCTGAAAATGGTGCAAAAGGACTAAAGCTAGCAACAAAAGAACTCCCTAATTTAATTATTTCAGATATTTCCATGCCTAAATTAAATGGATATGAGCTATTATCTGAACTTAAAAAATCAGCGACTACAGCATTAATTCCTTTTATTTTTCTTACCGGTAAAAAAAAGTTACCAGATTTAAGGAAAGGCATGAATATAGGCGCAGATGATTATTTGGTAAAACCTTTTAACGTTGATGAATTGTTAAATGTTGTAAGGAGTAAGTTAAAAAAACAGCAATTAAGTAAAGAAAGTTTCGATAAGTTAGATGCACTAGTAGAACAAAACGAGTACTCCTTAAAAGAAGCTAGCAGAATGGCAAAAATAGGGTATTGGAGGTACAATAACCAAACAGACACCATTATTTGGTCTAAATCTTTACATCAAATTTATGGTACTGACCCTAAAAAGGGAGTGCCAGAAATTGATGAAATTCTTAATTTTTTTACAGAAGAATCAAAACAAAAGCTCATCAAAGCTACATTAAACCTTGTTCTTCATAGTACTTCTTATGATACCGATTTACAACTGATCAATACAAAAAACGAAAAAATTTGGGTGCGTAATATCGGAGAGCCTTTGTACAATGATCAAAATGAAGTTATTGGCAGAAGAGGTGTTTCGCAAGATATTACCGAGCAAAAACTAGCGCGAAAGAAAATTGAAGAAGCCGAAGAGATGTGCCGATTATTAACCGATCATTCTAATGATTTAATCTGTTTAAATGAGCCAGAAGGCACTTTTAAATACATTAGTCCTTCTATAAAAAACCTGTTGGGTTATGAACAATCAGAGTTTTTAGGAAAACTGGTTTTTAGCATCGTTCATAAAGAAGACCTACAATCTTTTAAAAATGCCCTAGAGCAAAAATTATTTAGTGGTACAGCTAGCGAAGCTTTTACTTTTAGAGTTCGTCATAAAAAAGGTCATTTTATCTGGTTAGAGTTTTTATCGTCTCCTGTTTATCGAAACAAAAAAATTAGCTATTTTGTAACATCCGCTAGAGATGTAACACAATGGGTAGTGGCAAAACAAGAAATACAAAAATATCAAACATCACTCCAAGAATTAACCACAGAGATCACCTTAATAGAAGAAAAACAAAAAAAAGAAATTGCTATAAATATTCACGATCATTTAAGCCAATCTTTAATTATTTCAAAAATGAGGATTAATGAATTGAAAAAAAATCCGCAGTTAAAAATCATTGCTAAAGATTTAGAATTTATTGAAAAGCATATTTCTACAGCCTTAAAAAATAGTAGAAAGATTACCTATGACCTTTCACCACCAGTATTACATCAATTGGGTATTATTGATGCATTAAGTTGGCTACTAGAAGAAATAGAAGAGAATCATAAGATTGCCTGCAGATTAAATAGCAGCATAACCACATTAAAACTTGATAATGTAAAATCGATTTTGTTATATAGAAGTATACAAGAAATCATAAATAATGCTGTAAAATATGCCAATGCATCTTTAATAACTCTCGATTTAGATAAAACAGACCTTGGGGTTGATATTTTAATTAGCGATAATGGCGACGGATTTGATACTTCTGTCTTACAGAACCACAACCATTCAGGAACTGGTTTTGGACTTTTCACAGTTCAAGAGCGCCTTAAAAATATACAAGGAAAATGTACCATTATATCAAAGACAAACAAAGGAACAATTGTTAAATTTTTTATTCCTTTAAAGAAATGATCTCTCTAAAAGAAATTAAAATAGTATTGGTAGACGATCACAAACTGCTTCGAGATGGGTTTAAGAAACATTATAGAACAAAAGTCTAATATGCGCATCGTTGGTGAAGCTTCAGACGGTAGAGAGGCTATAAAAATGTGTGCAAAATTACTACCTAATGTTGTTGTTATGGATGTTGCCATGCCGGGTTTAAACGGTATAGAATCTGCCAAACAAATTCATAAAAATAATCCAGAAATAAGAATAATAGGTCTTTCTATGCATTCTGGCAAACAGTTTATTCAAGGCATGTTTAAAGCAGGTGCTTTTGGTTACTTGTTAAAAGATGGAGATGCCGATGAATTGATTACGGCAATTATTACCGTAATTGAAAACAGAAAATATCTATCAAAAGACATCAATCAAGAATATCTTATTTTACTAAAGAAAGGTGAGTCTTTAGAAAAAACACCATTAAGTTCTAGAGAAAAAGAAGTTTTACAGTTAATTGCAGAAGGTAAAACTTCTAAAAAAATAGGAGAAATCTTATTTGTAAGTTCAAAGACTGTAGATGTTCATAGAAATAATATTATGAAAAAAATAGATTTATACAGCATTCCTGAATTAACAAAATACGCTATTCAAAAGGGAATAACTTCTTTGGATATGTAATTATTGTTAGCTTGTTGTTGCTCAAAACACATCATTTAAAATATTTTTATGTAAACACAATTCTAGCAACCCTTTTTAATCTTTTAAAAGTTTTATAAAAGCAAAAAACTAAACTATAAATAGTTTAGTTTTTCTGATTGATATGTTGGGAGACAATTACGATTTATACTAGTATAAGTAGTATCTGCTTGGTTTTCGATAATTAATTAAACCCTTTTTAAATGTTTAATAAATACTAAAGTAAGTGTCTTTATTACTTAAGCACCTCCCAATAGGTAATTTTCTTAATTTATTATAAAAATTATTTCAACTAGCTTTCTATAAAAAAGCTAAACTATGGGGGATAGTTTAATTTCTGTGGGGAATATATTCGGAGGAATATCTTTATATACGATTGACCGTACTATAATTTCTTTGTTAACTAGTTTATGTACTTTTATTTGCACAATTACTTGCTAATTATCTAAATGTAAATTTGTAGTATAATGCCAAGCTACTCAATAGGTAGTTTGCTTAATTTATACGATTCAATTAAACTCACCTTAAAAAGAGAAGTATAAAACAAAAATCAGCTAGTTTTGTATCAGAGCAAAAGAATACAACTTCAACTGTTTTTAGAGACCTTATTTACTGCTAACCCAAACAGTTATTTATACTGTTATCGTTAAAATATTTTTAATTCAGTGAACAATTAACTTGGTAAAAGATTTAAAAAATTTGATTGCTAAATTTATTGTCAGAATTAAAAAAGGGAAAAAACAAGTAAAAAAAATCATCACATTTAGAGCATCTAATAAAGATTCTACACTCGTTATTGTTACTAAATTCAAACCTGAAAAGTATAAACCGATTATAGAAATGGCAAGAACTGCTAATTGTTTTAATGTTGTATTTATCATAATTAGGGGAATTATAAATTAATAGTAGTATTCGTTTTATTTTAGATCAATCATAAACTATCTTATTTAAAATACCTAGTAAATACCACATAACAAATGTATTTAATAATATAGAGGCAATCAATAGATGATTTTCTTAATTAGCCATCCTCACAAATTAAAAAATTAATTTGCAGCTATTTAATTCCTTTAAATATGACGATGTATTTTTATAGGTGCGTAGATTACATCTTACAATTAGAAAAATAAAAAAAACTACCACCCAAGCAACTAGAAATATTTGCCGTTAAAAAGTCTTTTTGAATACACTATTTTATTTGTATATCTTTAGTGTAAAAAAAATGCGCTGGTATGGTTACAATAAAAATACACGACGATATTTTGCAACACTGCAAAAAACAAGTAGAGAATTATAATTTTGGACAAAGATTTACTGCTAACGGTACAAAACAGCAACAGTTAACGGGTATTATAGGGCAAAGTACTGTAATGCAAATCTTTAACCAGAGCTTCATAAACGGAAGTGAGGGGTTTGATAATGGTATCGATATGCTTTACAACAACTTAAAAATTGATATAAAAACGATGGGAAGAACTACCGATGTTCGTGCCAATTACACCAACAACTTTTTAAAACTTCAAGATTATTTTGAAACGGAAATCTATATTTTTTGCAGCCACCATAAAAACAAACAAGAAATCACCATTTGTGGCTGGATAGATAAAGAGGAATTTATCCGTAAAAGAAAATTGTACCCAAAAGGTAGCATCAGAAAAAGATTTAATCAAACGACCTTTAAAACTTTTGCTGATTTGTATGAAATTGAGAACCATCAATTAAATGATATTTTATCGGTTGATGATTTAAAAGAACAGTTAAATAATTTTAAGAAATAGTAGTTGTGCTGTGAACTTTAATTTATGTTCACAACTTATTTTTTTAATAACTATTTAAATATTGTTACAAAAAAAACACAATCAACAATGTCGAATGTTGGCTAATTTTTATCGACATATTTCAGAAAAATAAACCTAAAATACATCATAAAGTTGGTTTTTAAAAAAATATACCTCAAAAATTTTTAGTGTTAAAGACTCCTATACTTCTAAATAAAAATAAAAACACTAAAATTATTATTTCACCTAGATTTAGAGTCTCTGCACTGGCTGTGATGATTTTCATGAGCTTATAAATACCTAAAAACCAATTTAAAAGTAATCGTTTTTTGTTTTTAGTACCCTTACTTTCTCAAAAATAGGCTAACTTCGTTTAATCTCTACTGTAACATATTAAACTGGTGTAGCGCACTGCAATTGTACTTCATTAACACGAACCGACAACCAATGATAAAGTTCTTTAGAAAAATTAGACAAGATTTACTTAAAGAGAATAAAACTAAAAAGTATTTTAAATACGCCGTAGGAGAAATTATTCTTGTGGTTATCGGTATTTTAATTGCACTTCAGATTAATAACTGGAATGAGAACCGAAAAAGTAATGCAATCTTAAAGAATTATTATTCACAAATAGTAGAAGATTTAAAACAAGACTATAACCTCATCAATTCAAGAATTTCTTCTCTAGAAACAAATATTAAAATTTATGAGGATTTTAAAGAAGATTTTCAAAATCAAACAAGTTTAAAAGCAGCGGTCATTAGAACTACTAAACTTGACGCACCATTTGGGTATTTAGAATTTAACTCAAATACTATTAAAACTTTAAGTACCACCGGAGATATTAAACGTATACCCGAATACATCAGAAATAAACTTATTACGTTAATCTATATTCAAGATAATGTTAGTAATACGGCGCAAATAAACAATGAAATGTTTTTGAAAGAAATGATGAATGCATCTAGATTAGGATACAATCAAACAAATCGTTTTATAGAGAAAGAAAATTTCGATGATTCATATCCACTTCTCAATGCTTTAAAAATAGAAGATAATTATAGGGAAATTGCATTAATTGTAAAAGCAGCTTTTAAATTTAAAAACGTGAATGAGGTAGTGCAATTAAACACCCTAAAAGGTGGAAAAGCGTATATACATAATTTATACAATATCATTAATAAAGAACTAGATGGCCTGTATAAAAGTATTGAAAGTATAACTTATGACAACAATAGTTTAATGTTTTTATATACAGAGGGTAAAAGCGTTGATAAAATTATTGCCTTCATAAAACAGCAAGACAGAGAAAGTACAGTCTATAACATTTCTGAAAATGAAATAAATCTTTTGGGTTACCATATTATGAATAGCATCAAACAGCCTAAAGAAGCCCTCAAAGTTTTTAGATTTAATACAGAATTTTATCCTGATGCCTTTAACACTCATGACAGTTATGGAGAATGTTTATTACGCATGGGTGATAAAGAAAATGCCATTAAAGCTTATAAAAAATCATTAGAATTAAATACAGACAATCAGAACGCGATAGAAGTACTTTCAGAATTAAAACTAGAACAGCAATAAGATTTCAATAAAGAAGTCTGCAATGATAAAACACACAGAACTTGACTTAACAAAACTTAAAAGCAACAAAAGTACAATAGCGTCTATGATTAATTGCTAGTTTTAGTTCATTCACTAATTCAAGAGCCCTCGAAAACTTTCTATCTGTTATTTATTTACTTAATAATTAGTGCTTTAAACACACAATAAGCATACACCATATGTTGTGTACATTTATTTAAAACAAATATCATTATGAAATACATGAACACTTTTGGTTTTTTTTCCGTTTTAATGATCTCTTCTCTAGTAGTCTCACAAAAGACAAACGCCCAGAACGATGTACCTATCGCGTTGGAAATGAAAATAGATAGTATTTTTAAAAATTTTAATGACATCAATAAGCCCGGAGCAACTGTGGCTGTTGTTAAAAATCAAGAAATCATCTTTAAAAAGGGCTACGGAAGTGCCAATTTAGAGTATGATATTCCGAACTCTCCTTCTACCGTTTTTCATATCGCATCTATTTCAAAGCAATTTACTGTTTTCTCAATTTTATTATTAGAAAAAGAAGGGAAATTATCTTTTGATGATGATATTCGTACATATATTCTAGAAGTTCCAGATTTTAGTAAAACAATTACCTTAAGGCATTTGGCGTCTCATACAAGCGGAATGCGAGATCAGTGGACTTTATTAGGTTTGGCAGGCTGGAGATCTGATGGCGTTATTACGAAAGAACACATTTTAAAATTAGTCTCTCAACAAAAAGAATTGAATTTTAATCCTGGTGAACCTTATATGTATTGTAATACGGGGTTTACACTATTAGCAGAAGTAGTTGCCAGAATTTCTGGTAAAACGTTTGCTACTTTTACCGAAAACCATATTTTTAAACCCTTAAACATGACGCACACTCTTTTTTATGATGATCATGAAAAAATTGTAAAAAACAGAGCCTATTCTTATCATTCAGTACCTAATCATAAATACAAAAAAAGCGTCTTAAATTTTGCCAATGTAGGTGCCACTAGTTTATTTACAACCGAAGAAGATTTGGCACTATGGTCTATGAATTTTTCATCACTTACAGTTAGAGACAAAGCTATTATCGACACCATGAATACACTAGCCGTGCTTCATAACGGTGAAACATTTGGCGGTGCTTATGGCCAATTTAAAAACACATACAAAGGTTTAAATCAAATTAACCATGGCGGCGCTGATGCTGGTTATCGCAGTTATCTTGGTAGATTTCCAGATCAAAACTTTGCGGTTATGGTCTTTAGTAATTTAGCGCAATCTAACCCTAGAAATTTAGCACTTAAAGTTGTTGATCTTTATTTAGAGGATGCTTTTGAAAAACCAATAGAGGTGGTAATTAAAGCTGATGTAAAATATATACACCGCTACAGTAAAAAGTTGAAAGAATTTAGTGGTTATTTTTGAAATGATGCTCAAAAATATGCTAGAAAAATTTATGTTAAAAATGATACCCTTCGATATTTCAGAAAAGACAGTAATGAAAATTATTTGGTACCAATTGCACCTAATGAATTTAAAATGATGAATGTCGATATGGATATAAAAGTACTATTTTCTGAATCTAATAAAAAACGTGTAATAACGGTTTTAATTAATGATGATGCACCAATTATATCCCATGAGTTTACTCCTCCAAATTATAAGACTTCTGAACTTAACGAATTTGTAGGAGATTATTTTAGCCCAAAATTAAATACAACTTACAAAACTGTTATAAAGAATGATACATTAACGTTTACCCACGCTCGCGCCAGTAACTATGCGATTTCAGCAGCCAAAAATGAGCTATTTCTTTCAAACAGCGGTAGTTTTTTGTTTAAGAGAGATGCGAATCAGCAAATAACTGGCTTTAGATTTTCTGCTGGGCGCGTTCAAAATTTATGGTTTAAAAAATTAAAAAAATTAACGACACACAATAACCTATATAATTTATAGCCAATTATAGCACCCTGACAAGAGTGTTGAGAACTTTCTATTGGTAATTTATTTGCTCAAACACGCAACAAAACTCATACAAACCTTTAGCTTTCTAATAACTAACCAATGATAAAATTTTTTAGAAAAATTCGACAAAAAATGCTAACTGAAAATAAATTTAGCAAATATTTAATTTATGCCTTTGGCGAAATTCTTCTGGTTGTTATTGGAATTTTAATTGCCTTAAGCATTAATAATTGGAACGAAAACCAAATAGAAATAAAAACAGTACATAACTATTTAAAAAAAATTGAATCGAACATACAACAAGACCTAAAAATGTCTCAAAATCTTTTAGAATTTAGAATAAATCATTCTTCTCAATGCGCAGAAGCTTCGAAAATGCTAATTAATAGAGATTTTAGCGACCAAGCAACCATACAAAGTGCAGTTCTTGGTTTACTAATAGAAATTCCATTAAATTTTAATAGATCTGCTTTTGAATCGCTCAAAAGTTCTGGTAATTTAAGCAAGATTGAAAATTCTAATATTGAAAATTTAATCTACGATTATTATAATTTAGTAGATAATATCGAAAATCAAGAAAATGATTTACTAAAATGGTGTAATGAGTTAGAATTGGAATTAGATAAAAATGGTTTTGGTTATAAATGGTTAGAGTTGGATACCAAAATACACCAAGATCTTACCAAGCAAATTACATTGTATAATGATAAACTTTGCGAACACCCTGGTCATCTAATTATTGCAACCCTATTATTTAGAGGAGCTACGAACACCACTTTTCTTACGCCGCTATACGAAAACCAAATTAAAGCCGGAGAAAAATTATCACAAGCTATAAAAAATTACGTTAATCATAAATAAAAAAAACTCAATAAAAAAATACATAATTTAGTACTTCCATCCTACTCATTATTTTCCTTGTGAAATTTCTATCTTTTATTTATTCCCTAAACTAGTTAGTCTATTGCGCTACTAGTCATATACAACCACATTAAACCAACCTGCTTCTCCAAAATCGTCAAAAGCAGCATCATAAGATTATTTAAAAATTATATTTGAGATACTTTAAGTATTAAAAATTCCTTCACCTAAAAATAGCGGAACTAAAATTATTATTCTAAATAAAACAAACTATTTTTTTAATGTGTGAGCGCAAGGTTCCGCATAATTTTTAGTTTTATAAATAGCTAAAAACCAAATTAAGAGCGTTGGCATTTTTGGCTTTGCAGAATTGTCTTTCAAAAAAAATAAGCTAACTTCGTATAGCCTATTATAAAAGAGAATAACACACTGTATACCAATACACTTAACTTAAAAAAAACATCGATTAAATTTAACGAACAATCATCAGTGAAATACAAAGTATCCATCTTACTATTTTTAACAATGCTATTTTCGTGCAAACAAAATAGTAAAGTTAAAAAAACATACAAAAAAGACTATACTGCAATAAATGATACTTTGACTAAAAATTTACAATCAGTTTTTAAGAAAGGGACTATCGTCAGATTTTCTGTATCAATAGTTGATGATCAAGGTTTTATTTATGAAAATGGATTTGGATACACAGATATCGCATTAACAAAAAAATATACCTCAAATACAACACAGAATATTGCTTCAATATCAAAAACTTTAATAGTAGTTTCTCTTCTAAAAGCAAAAGAACAAGGAAAATTAAATCTTAATGAACCAATCAATAAATATCTACCTTTTAACGTTATAAATCCCAACTATCCTGAAAAACCAATTTTAATTAAACACCTTGCCTATCATACATCTTCAATAGTTGATATTGACGAAGTATATTCAAAATCATATGTCTTAAAAAAAGCTGAACATAATGAAAACAAAGGTCTCTATGATTGGTTTAATATGCCCAAAACCAAAATTTTGCTTATCGATTTTATTAAAAATAACCTCACTGTAAAAGGAAAATGGTACACTAAAGAAATTTTTGCCATTACAACGCCAAGAGAAATAAGAGAATATTCAAATATAGGTGCTGCTATTTGTGCTCAAATTATTGAATTTGCAACAAGACAAGATTATCAATCTTTTACAAAAGACTATATCATAAAACCTTTAAAAAGGGCCTCTTCTGGCTGGTCATCAAAAGATATCAACACCACGAAACGCTCTAGATTATTCGCAACCAAAAAAATGCTAATAGCTGAATATTCTTTAATTACTTCTGCAGATGGTGGTTTTATTACTTCAAATAAAAATTTAGGATTATTTTTAGCAGAATTCATGAAAGACTTTAAAGGAGAAGGTAAACTTTTAAGCAAGGAGAGTTATAAAAAATTATTTAAGAAACAACAATTTTCAAATATAGAAACGGAAGAAAAATTTGGAATTTTTATAGAATTTAGCAATGAATTTATAAAAATTAAAAACAATGTAATTGGTCATAACAGGTCAGACCCTGGTGTAATGAAAGCGATGTATTTTAACCAAAAAACTGAAACTGGCAAGATACTATTCGTAAATACAGACTCGGATTTTGACGCTAATTTTTGGCCAAAAGTAGCACTAATCTAGAACTCTTTGATTGCCTATGAAACCGAATTAAATAGCGGAAAAACCAGCAGATAGCAATCTATATATCCTATTACTAGTGGCATAATTACTTGAAAAATTTTACAAATTTTTCTCTAGCCCGTTTTCTTTTACTGAATTAAGAACCTAAACAAGCAACGAAACCAAACGGAAAAACGTTTTGTTGTATTAAAACATTGTACGTTCCTCAAAAAGGTTACACTATAATAGCAGGCTAAACTAGCTTGAACCGGCCCTTTAACAACATTATTGAATAAAAATAAACACGTAAAATAGTATGAAAATAGCAGTATTCTTCGACATGAACGAGACCTTACTAAACTTAAGTTTACTTAAAAAACAGTTTGATAAGCACTTTGATGATCCGTATATTCTAAAATATTGGTTCACAAAATTATTACACAGTTCAACTATTATGGGGATTATGAGTGAATATAGAAATTTCGGAGAATTAGCAACCGTTGCTTTAGAAAATCTATTTTTCGAGAATAATAAAACTTTGAGTAGCGAGGTAAAAGCTAAAATACTTGGAGAGTTTAGAAAGTTACCTGCTTATGATGATGTACAACCTGCTCTTCGTATTTTAAGAAACCATGATATTCGTGTTATTGCTGTTTCTAATTCGTCTTTAGAAATGATAAAAGAACAGCTAACCAATGCAGGAATTATAGACCTGTTTGATTCTTATTACTCTGCAGACAACGTTGATAATTACAAACCTTTTAAGGACATTTATCTTTCAGCTGCGAAACAAGAAGGGTTACACATTAAAAATATTGTAATGGTTGCCACGCATGATTGGGATTTGTTTGGAGCAAAAAAAGCAGGACTCACTACCGCTTACATCAAACGAAAGCAAGAAATTTATCACCCCTATTATTTACAACCAGATTTTAATGCATCAAATTTACCCGATTTGATGCATCAAATAATTAAAGCAAAACATTTATAGGTAAAACTTAAATTCTAAGTTAGTAATTATAAATTCTTATATCCACCTATAAAACATAGAAATTAAGCCTACTAAAACACCTAAAAACAACAAAATAATTATGGGTTCACCAAACACTTAAACACCTTTTAACTATCTTGTAGCTTACTCAAAAAAACACCAAGCAATCGGCTACATATTTTTAAACGAACCCCCTATCTAAAAGAAAAAACAAATGCCAATAGAAAACATCCCCGAAATTTACCTTCAAAATAAAAAATCTACTCAAGACATATTTGTATATGATTTTAAGATGTCTAGTGATGTGGTAAAAAGTAAAGTCAATTTAAGCATGAATATGTTTAGCTTTTTACAAGTTGGTAAAAAGCAGGTACACTTTGCTGGCACATCGGTTGCCGTAAATAAAGCGCAATCGTTGTTGCTTAAAAAAGGAAATTGGCTTTGGACGGAGCTCTTAAATACTGAAGCCGTTTATTACTGCAAGCTTTTTTTCTTTTCTGAAAAAAAACTAACTGATTTCTTAAGTAAGTACACCAACGATGTGAAACCTTATAAAGAAGATGTACCCTATTTTGTAATTGAAAATGATGATTATATTGCTGCTTTCATTAATTCTTTATCGTCTAACACCTTTACAGATCATAGTTATAGTGATGCTTTATTGGTTTTGAAATTTGAAGAAATTATGTTGTATTTGCTAAATAAGTATGGTGCTGCTTTCGAATACTACTTGCACTCCTTAATTTCTAAAGAGATTTCGCCGTTTAAAAATGTTGTAGAAAGTAATGTGAATTCCAATTTAAAATTAGAAGAAATTGCTTTTCTCTGCAACATGAGTCTATCTACTTTTAAACGTCATTTTACTTTAGAATACAAAGAACCCCCCGGAAAATGGCTAAAAGACAAGCGCTTACAAAAAGCAAAAGAACTACTACAAGCAGGCGATTTAAAAGCGTCTGATATTTATTTAGATATTGGCTACAACAATCTTTCTAACTTTAGTATAGCCTTTAAAAATAAATTCGGAATTAGTCCAACAGAGATATAGAATTACTGAACTTGTTATCAATTAATTAAAAACCAACACATTAAACTGTTAATAAAATCTTCTTATTTTAAAAAAACCTCATACTGAACTTTTTTCATAAGTTATTGACCCTTATGAATAACTTTAAAAGTAAGCGCTCTCTATACATTTGCACTGTAACTAAATAAAGCTTGTTTGTACAAGCATAATTTAAAAAAAACATAAATATGGCAAATGTAACAAAACCAATATTCAAAGAAAGATATGAGAACTTTATTGCAGGTAAATTCGTAGCACCTGTAAAAGGTCAGTATTTCGATAATGTATCTCCAGTAGATGGTAAAGTATTTACCCAAGCTGCACGCTCAACCCAAGAAGATGTAGATCTTGCTTTAGATGCAGCACATGAAGCTTTTCCGTCTTGGAGTGTCTCTTCAGTAACTGAACGTAGCAATATGCTCTTAAAGATTGCACAGGTAATGGAAGACAACCTTGAACATTTAGCAACTTTAGAGACCATCGATAACGGGAAACCAATTCGTGAATCTCGTGCAGCAGATATCCCTTACTGTATCGATCACTTCCGTTATTTTGCAGGGGTTATTCGTGCCGATGAAGGAAGTATTTCAGAACACGACAAAGACACTTTAAGCATTGTATTAAACGAGCCTGTTGGTGTTGTTGGTGAAATAATTCCTTGGAACTTTCCTATGTTAATGTTAGCTTGGAAAATTGCGCCAGCTTTAGCGGCAGGTTGTACAGCGGTTGTAAAACCAGCAGAACAAACTCCTACCAGTGTTATTGCTTTAATGGAACTAATTGGAGATATACTACCTAATGGTGTCTTAAATATAGTGACTGGTTTTGGTTCAGAAGCCGGACAAGCATTGGCAACCTCTAAACGTATTGCAAAACTTTCATTTACAGGTTCTACAGAAACAGGTCGTAAAGTATACCACAATGCGGCAGAAAATATCATTCCAGTAACAATGGAGTTAGGTGGGAAATCTCCAAATGTTTTCTTTCCATCAGTAGCCGATCAAGACGACGAATTCTTTAGCAAAGCTGTTGAAGGTGCGCTGATGTTTGCACTTAACCAAGGAGAAATTTGTACAACACCATCTCGTATTTTAGTGCACGAAGACATTGCTGATCTGTTTATCGAAAGAATGCAAGAACGTTTAAAGCTTGTTAAAGCTGGTAACCCACTAGATCCTGAAACAATGATTGGTTCTCAAGTATCGAAAGCACAATGTGAAAAGATTCTTGACTACATTAATATTGGTAAAGAAGAAGGTGCTGTTGTATTAGCTGGTGGAGAAGCTGGTAAACAGGATGGTGATCTTTCTGGAGGATATTATGTGCAACCAACCGTATTGAAAGGAACAAACGACATGCGTGTATTTCAAGAAGAAATTTTTGGGCCAGTTGTAGCATTGACTACATTTAGCTCTACGGAAGAAGCTATCGCAATTGCAAATGATACACCTTATGGTTTAGGTGCTGGTGTTTGGTCTCGTGACGCTCACGAATTATTTGAAGTTCCTCGTGCTATTAAAGCTGGTAGAGTTTGGGTAAACCAATACAATACATATCCTGCTCACGCTCCTTTTGGTGGCGTTAAAGAATCAGGATTTGGTCGTGAAAACCATAAAATGGCTTTAGATCATTATCGTGTTGTAAAAAACATGTTGATCTCTTACGACAAAAAACCAATGGGATTCTTTTAATTAATTCATAACAAGTAAACCGTAAGTAAAACCCCAAATTATTTTGGGGTTTTACTTGTTTAAAACTTACATTATAAAAATAACTCTTAACACTAACTAGTATTAAAAAAAACTTTTTATCCACTCTAATTCATAAACCAGCTTACTCTTGTTTTGACTCCTAGGCTACTTTTTATTAACCTCAAAGTAATTATACTTTAAAGTTGTCTTACAATTTTATTCATTTTTCTTTTCCATTGCCTTTCGACTTCGCTCAAGATAAATTCCAAGAAACAAAAATCTAGACTTCTGATAATTTTATTGAATTCTACAAGATATACTCAATACATTTAGGTTTTCGGGAACATAAAATTTCATGGTCTAATTATTGATATTAAATTACTGTTTTTCAGTTATTTAAGCACTATATTTTTGTTATTTTGAGTAATATTTAGTATCTTTATATTGTTGATATTCAGATGTATGACTATAAAATTATCACAAGAAGAGAAAATTACAATTAAACAATTACACCGTAATTGTAAACAAAGAAAACATGCCGATAAACTAAAAGCTATTC